>NZ_JBIUVD010000015.1:0-245234 GCF_044742785.1 Streptomyces sp. NPDC087844
CTGCGGACGTTGAACTCGCCGCATGACCCCAGCAAGCCTGAATCACCCCAAACCCGACAGGGGTGCCTTGACGAAGGACATAGAGGCACCCCCCCATGGGGCGCCCCGACGCCGGGGCGCCGGGGCGTCGGGGCTACGGGAAGGCTCCGAACGTCGTCCCCGTGCTTCCGTCCGTGCCGCCGTCCGTGGTCGTCCCGCCGTCCGTCGTGGTGCCGCCGTCCCCGGTGGTGCCGTCCGTGCCGCCGTCCGTGGTCGTGCCACCGTCGGTCGTCGTGCCGCCGGTGTCGGTGGTGCCGCCGTCCGTGGTCGTGGCGCCGCCGTCGGTCGTCGTGCCGCCGGTGTCGGTGGTGCCCCCGTCGGTGGTGGTGCCGCCGTTGTCCTGGCCCTGGGTGTCCGGGGTCTCCTCGCCTCCGGTGGTCGTGCCGCCGTCGGTGGTGGTGCCGCCCGTGGCGGTCGCGTCCTCGTCGGGGTCGGCCGACGGGAGTTCCTGCTCCTCGGCGCCGTCCTGGAGGTTCAGGTCGAAGTCCTGGACCTTGACGCCCTTCAGCGCGGCCTTCGTGTACTGGGCCCAGATCTGCGCCGGGTACCCGCCGCCGTTGATACGTGCCTGTCCGAGAGCCCCGTACAGCGGCTTGTGTGCGCCGGTGTCGGGGTCCTGGCCCATGACGGCCACCACCGTGGCGAGGTTCGGGGTGTAGCCCGCGAACCAGGCCGCCTTGTCGTCCTCCGCGGTGCCCGTCTTGCCCGCCACCGGACGCCCGGCGGCCTGCGCGGCCGTACCGGTGCCGCCCTCGACGACGCTCTGCAGGATCGAGGTCGTCGTGTCGGCGGACTCCCGGCTGACGGCCTGCTCGGTCTTCTCGTCCGGCAGCTTCACGTCCTGCGAGCCGCCCTTGGTGACCTTCTCGATCATCGTGTACGTGCCGTGCTTGCCGTGGTTGGCGAGTGTCGCGTACGCCTCCGCCATGTCGAGGACACTCGCGGTGGCGGTGCCGAGCGCGATGGACGGGGACGCGTTCAGGTCGGGGGTGTCGGCCGGGATCCCGAGGTCGATCGCGGTCTGCTCGACCTTCGCGGAGCCGACGTCCACGGCCAGCTGCGCGTACACGGAGTTCACGGACTTGTCGGTGGCGGTGCGGACCGGGATCTGGCCGTACGAGACCTGGTCCTCGTTCTCCGGGGCGTACGTGCCGCCGTCCCAGCCCTGCACCGGGCGCTTGTTCGTGCCGTCGTAGACGGTGTTCGGGGTGATCGTGCGGCCGTCCTGGGTGACCGAGTCGTTCTGCACGGCCGAGGTGAACACGAACGGCTTGAAGATGGAGCCGACCTGGTAGTCCCGGCGCGTGGCGTTGTTGTAGTACTGCTTCGTGTAGTCGATGCCGCCGTACATCGCCAGGACCTTGCCGGTCTTCGGGTCGATGGAGGCGCCGCCCGCGCGCACGTAGTTGTCGACCTTGCGGTTCTTCTTGTCGAGTTCGTCCATCACCTGGTCGTCGACGGCCTTCACGAAGGCGTCCTGCTTGGGCTTCTGCAGGGTGGTCGTGATGCGGTAGCCGCCCGCGTTCAGCGCGTCCTCGTCGAGGATCTTGTTGTCGGCGAGGTAGTCGTTGACGGCCTTCACGATGTAGCCGCGCTGGCCCGACATCCCGGCCGCGACCACCGTCTCCTTGGGCGCCGGGAACTCGACGCCGGCCCGCGCCGACTCGCTGATCCACTTCTTCTTGACCATGCCGTCGAGAACGTAGTTCCAGCGGGCCAGCGCGGCCGGCTTGTTCTCGGGGTGCGCGACCACGTCGTACTCGCTCGGCGCGTTCAGGAGCGCCGCCAGGTAGGCGCCCTGGCCTGCCGTCAGGTCCTTGGCGTCGACGCCGTAGTAGGCCTGGGCGGCGGCCTGGAACCCGTACGCGTTGCGGCCGAAGTAGCTGGTGTTGAGGTAGCCCTCAAGGATGTCGTCCTTGCTCTTCTCACGGTCCAGCTTGATCGAGATGAAGAACTCCTTCACCTTCCGCGTGACCGTCTGCTCCTGAGCCAGGTAGTAGTTCTTCACGTACTGCTGGGTGATCGTCGAGCCGGACTGCTTGCCCTTGCCGGTGGCGGTGTTCCAGCCGGCGCGGATCATCGCCTTGGGGTCGACCGCCGACTCGGTGTAGAAGTCGCGGTCCTCGGCGGCGAGCACCGCGTGCTGGGCGTCCTTGGAGATCAGGGACAGGTCCACGTTCTCGCGGTTCACCTCGCCGTCGCGGGCGAGCTGGCTGCCGTCCGCGTACAGGTAGACGTTGCTCTGCTTGATCGCGGTCGCGTTCGCCGACGGGATCTTCACCAGGTAGTAGCCGAGCGCGAACGCGCCGACGAGCAGCAGGATCACGCCGACGAACGTGCCGAGCACCATCCGCCAGGTCGGGATCAGCCGCTTCCAGCCGGTGCGCCTGGGCCGCTTGGCCTTCTCGGGCTTCTCGGGTTTCTCGGGTTTCTCACCGGGTGCGGCTTCCGCGTCGACGGACGCGGCCGTCAACGCGACGGTCGCGTCGTCCCGCGCGTCCGGACCGTCCGGACCGTCCGGCGCCCTGCCCGGCACCTCCGGTGCGTCCGGTGCCGTACCCGATGCCTTGCCGGGTGTGCCCGACGCGCCCGCCGGGGCGGAGTCGGGGTCTCTCGGTGCCCAGCCCTCGCTCGGCTGCTGCGGCTGCGGCTGGTCGTTCATCTTCTGCCGTGCTCCCGTTTCACGTCGTACGTCTGGTACGCCCTCGTACGCCTGCTGCGCCCTCCCTTGAAGACTGTCCCACCCGGCGAATCGTTCCCAGCGCGTGGCACGCGTCGCAGGAGAAAATGCCTGGCACGCGGTACCGCCCGGGGACTAGGCTCCAGCGCTTTGGCTCCGAACGGCTGGAGAGGGTTCCTGGTGCGGGCTTGGAGGTTGTACGCGGCCGTCGCGGCGGGCGGGTTCCGGCGGTACGCGACCTATCGGGTGGCCACCGCCGCGGGCGTGTTCACCAACACCGTCTTCGGGCTGATCCTGGCGTACACGTACATCGCGCTGTGGGACGAGCGGCCGGGGCTCGGCGGGTACGACCAGGCGCAGGCGGTGACGTACGTGTGGGTGGGGCAGGGGCTGCTGTCGGTGGTCGCGGTGATGGGCGGCGGCTTCGAGGACGAGATGATCGAGAGGATCCGTACGGGTGACATCGCCATCGACCTCTACCGGCCCGTGGACCTCCAGGCGTGGTGGCTGGCGGCGGACGCGGGGCGGGCCGCGTTCCAGTTGCTGGGGCGCGGTGTGGTGCCGATGGTGTTCGGCGGGCTCGTCTTCCACCTCGCGCTGCCGGCGGACGCCGGGACCTGGCTGGCGTTCCTCGTCGCCGTGGTGCTGGGGGTCCTGGTGAGTTTCGCGATCCGCTATCTCGTGGCGCTGGCGGCGTTCTGGTTCATGGACGGGGCGGGCGTGCAGCAACTGGCCGTCCTCGCGGGACTGTTCTTCTCCGGGATGACCCTGCCGCTGAACGTCTTCCCGGGCGCGCTCGGCGAGCTGGCCCGCGTACTGCCCTGGTCGGCGCTGATGCAGGCCCCGGCGGACGTGCTGCTGGGGGAGCGCACGGGCTTCGCACTGCTGCGTACGTACGCCTTCCAGGCCGCCTGGGCCGTCGGGCTGCTGGCGGTGGGCCGTCTGGTCCAGTCGGCGGCGACGCGCAGGGTGGTGGTCCAGGGTGGCTGACCTGCGGGAGAAACCCGGCCCCGGCCCTGACAGCGGCCCCGGCAGCGGCTTCGATACCGGCTCCGACACCAGCTCCGGTTTCGCTCCGGTGGGCGGATCGCGGCTGGTGGACGGGCTGAGGGCCTACCGGCTGATCGCCTGGATGTGGATCCGCTCGACGATGGCGTACCGCGCGTCCTTCGCGATGACCCTCTTCGGCAACTTCGCGGGGACCGTGCTCGACTTCGTCGCGATCCTGCTGATGTTCTCGCGGGTCGACGAGCTCGGCGGCTACTCGCTCGGTGAGGTGGCGTTCCTGTACGGGCTGTCCAGCGCTGCGTTCGGCGTCGCCGATCTGACACTCGGTTCGATGGACCGGCTCGGGCAGCGGGTGCGGGACGGCACGCTCGACACCCTGCTCGTACGCCCCGCGCCGGTGCTCGCGCAGGTCGCCGCGGACCGGTTCGCGCTGCGGCGCCTCGGCCGGATCACCCAGGGGCTGCTGGTCCTCGGATACGCGCTCGTCGTGGTCGACATCGACTGGACTCCGGTGAAGGTGCTGCTGATGCCGGTGATGGTGGTCAGCGGGGCCGCCATCTTCGCGTCGGTGTTCGTGGCGGGCGGGGCCTTCCAGTTCGTGGCGCAGGACGCGTCCCAGGTGCAGAACTCGTTCACGTACGGCGGCACCACCATGCTGCAGTATCCGCCGACCGTCTTCGCGAAGGACCTGGTGCGCGGGGTGACCTTCGTACTGCCGCTGGCCTTCGTCAACTGGCTGCCCGCGCTGTACGTGCTCGGGCTGCCGTATCCGCTCGACCTGCCGGAGTGGGTCGCGTTCCTGTCGCCACTCGTGGCCGTCGTCTGCTGCGGGCTCTCGGGTCTCGCGTGGCGGGCGGGCCTTCGTTCCTACCGCAGCACGGGGAGCTAGCCGCACATGGATCACACGCACGCGCACACGCACCACACCGACGTGGACACCGGCTTCATCCGCCTCGACGGCGTGGAGAAGGTCTTCGACGTACGCAAGAAGACCGGCTTCCTGCGCAGTGAGCGGCGGGAGGTGCGGGCGGTCGACTCGATCTCCTTCACCGTGTCGCGCGGCGAGATGGTCGGCTACATCGGGCCGAACGGCGCGGGGAAGTCCACCACCATCAAGATGCTCACCGGCATCCTCACGCCCAGCGGCGGGCGCCTGCGCGTCGCGGGCATCGACCCCTCCCGTGAACGCACCCGGCTCGCGCGGCGCATCGGCGTGGTGTTCGGACAGCGGACCACCCTGTGGTGGGATCTCCCGCTCATCGACTCGTACCGGCTGATGCACCGCATGTACCGGATCCCGGACGCGCGGTACGCGGAGAACCTCGACCGGTGTGTCGAACTCCTCGAACTGGGCGAGCTGCTGGACGTGCCCGTACGGCAGCTCTCGCTCGGGCAGCGGATGCGCGGGGACATCGCGGCGGCGCTGCTGCACGACCCCGAGGTGCTGTATCTGGACGAGCCGACGATCGGGCTCGATGTGATCAGCAAGGCGAGGGTGCGGGAGTTCCTGCGGGACCTCAACGCGGAGCGCGGCACGACCGTGCTCCTGACGACCCACGACCTCTCCGACATCGAGCAGCTGTGCCGGCGGGTGATGGTCATCGACCACGGGCGCCTGATGTACGACGGTCCGCTGACCGGGCTGCACGAGATCGGGGAGAGCGAGCGGACGCTGATCGTGGACCTGGAGCGCGAACTTCCGCCCATCGAGGTGGAGTCGGCGCGAGTGGTGAAGGTCGAGGGACCCAGGCAGTGGCTCGCCTTTCCGGCGGCGCGGTCGGCGGCGCCGCTTGTGGCGCGGATCGCGGCGGAGTATCCGCTGGTCGACCTGTCGGTACGGGAACCCGACATCGAGGCGGTCATCAGCCGCATGTACGCGGAGAAGGCGACCTCGTAGGCTTCTGCCCATGACGGACGAACACCCGGCCGAACGCTCAGGCGAACTTCCCGGCGGACTCCCCGAGTTGCGCGCCTCCGATGCCGACCGCGAACAGGTCGCCGAAGTGCTGAGGGACGCCCTCGCCGAGGGCCGCCTGGACATGGCGGAGTTCGAGGAGCGGCTGGAGGACACGTACAAGGCGCGTACGTACGGGGAGTTGGAGCCGATCACGCGGGATCTGCCCGCGGCGGGTGCCCTGGCCCCCGCCCCAGCCGTGTCGATGGTCAAGCGGCCCGCGGGCGCCGCCGGCGCGGGGGGTTGGGCCGGCCGGATCGTCGGCGGTGAGGGTTCGTCCCGGTGGGGCGTCGCGGTCATGTCGGGGTTCGAGCGCAGGGGGCACTGGACCGTGCCGAAGCGGTTCAACTGCTTCGCGTTCTGGGGCGGTGGTGTCGTGGACCTGCGCGAGGCGAACTTCGCGGACGGCGAGGTCGTGGTCAACTGCTTCGCCGTGATGGGCGGGTTGAACGTGGTGGTGCCGCCGGGGGTCGAGGTCGTCGTCCGCGGGGTCGGGATCATGGGTGGGTTCGACCACGGTCAGGAGGGTGTGCCGCGGGAGCCGGGTGCTCCGCGCGTCGTCGTGACGGGGTTCGCCTTCTGGGGCGGGGTCGGGGTGGAGCGGAAGATCTCGAAGGGGGAGCGGCTCCGCCTGCGGAAGGAGCTGGAGGGGCTCGACTGAGGGGTGCCCCCTGGGGGTTGCGTTCCCGCGAGAGACCCGCGAGAGACCCGCGAGAGAAAAAAGACAAAAGACTGCGCCGTTCCCCGCGCCCCTAGGGTTCAGGGGCGCGGGGAACTGCGCGACCAGCCCTCACCGGGCCGCGGCCGAAGGAGAAGCCCCCGCCCGGCAGGGCTACAGCTGGGCCGGGGCCGAGCCCTTCAGGGTGTTGACGTCGAAGATCTCCGCCATGCGCTGGTAGCCCTTGTCGCTCGGGTGGAGATGGTCCCCCGAGTCGTAGTCGGACCGCAGGCGCCGCGGGTCGTACGGATCGCGGAGCGCCTTGTCGAAGTCGGCGTAGTCGTCGAAGACCTTGCCGGCCCGGATCCGCGCGTTGACGGCCTGGCGGGTGTCCTCCAGGTGGGGCAGGTAGCCGCGGTGACCCTTGAAGGGCATCAGTGTGGCGCCGACGACCCGCAGCCCACGGGCGTGGGCCAGCCGCTTCAGCTCGCGCAGCCCGGCGGTGATCCGGTTCGCGTCCGTCTGGTGGGGCGTCCGCAGGATGTCGTTGACGCCGAGGGCGATCACGACCGCCTTGACGTTGGTGCGGCCGAGCACGTCACGGTCGAAGCGGATCAGCCCGCTCGGGTTCTCGGCGGGCCGGCCGAGCCCGCTGGCCAGGACGCGGTTGCCGCTGATGCCCTGGTTGACCACGCTGTACCGGGGCCCGTCCGAGCCGGCCGCGTGCAGCCGCTCGCCGAGGACGTCCGTCCAGCGCCGGTTCTCGCCCACGGTCGAGGTCACGCCGTCGGTGAGCGAGTCGCCGATGACGACGACCGTGCCCTGCGACTCGTTGCTCAATACGTCCAGCGCGGTCAGATACCGCCAGTAGGGCGTCTGCCCGGTGTAAGCGACACCGCTGACGTCCTCCGTGCGGTCGCCCTCCGCGGTGTACGAGATCTGCCGCGCCTGCGGGTGGTAGGTGACGGGCCCCGACGGGGTCGGCGAGTACGTCGTCACCAGCACGTCGCTGTCGTGCGGGACCAGCAGTCGTACGGCGTCGCTGACGACCTGCTGTCCGGCGGGCACCACCACCGAGGGACGGCCGCCGAAGGTGAGGCGCCGCATCGTGTCGGTGGCCGCGGCGGCGTCGTTCGCGGTGGCCGCGACGGCGACCGAGGCGTGCGTGATGCTGAGCGGCTGCTGCCCGTACAGGTTGGACAGGGTGATCCGGGCCGCGGTGCCGCCGACGCCGACGTGCACCACGTTGCGTACCGAACGGCCCGCCATGCCGTTCGTCTCGGTGCCCGGCTCCGAGCCGGCGGGGGACGCCGACCAGGCGCCCACCCAGGTGCCGACGGACGCGGGGGCCGCCGAGTTGTGCGGGGTCCGGCCGCCGACCACGGCCGTGGTCTCTCCGCCGTCGTCGGCGGCGACTCCGACGTATATGGCGGTCGAAATGGCGACGATCACTGCGACGATCGCGGCCAGCAAGGCATAACCGTGACGCTTGGTCATGCGGTGCGTATCTCCTCGGAAAAATGGGAGCCCGGAGCTCCGGTGTGATGACCCCATGATGAGGCATGGCGCGGGAAGAACCCCACAAGACCCCTGGGCCCCGGTGAAATCCCCCGCCCGGACAGACGCGGGGAACTCCTGTTCCGTTCCAGGAGTCGGTCAGGTTGGAACAATGCGTTATTGGGGGACCGGGAACGGATGGAGCGGATGGAACGAACGAAAGAGGACGAAGCAGGGGAAACGGGCCCGGAAGGGCAGTCTTCCCGCCTCGGCGGTGTGGCGAACCCCACGAGCGCCGTCAGGGCCGAGGGGGCGGCCACGGGAGCCACGGGGACCGACCGCCCCGCGCCGAACCGGGCCATGAACTCGTTCAGCCCCGCCGACGAGGAGAAGTTCCGCGGTGTCCGCCGCATGAAGCTCATGGCGACCGGACTGCTGCTGTTCGTCGCCGTCGTCTACGTACTCGCCAAATGGGCCGGGAACTCCGGCGCGGGCGCCTGGACGGGTTACGTGGCCGCCGCCGCCGAGGCCGGCATGGTCGGCGCGCTGGCCGACTGGTTCGCCGTCACCGCCCTGTTCCGGCGGCCGATGGGCCTGCCCATCCCGCACACCGCGATCATCCCGACGAAGAAGGACCAGCTCGGTGTGTCGCTGGGCGAGTTCGTCGGCGAGAACTTCCTGTCGCAGGACGTCGTACGGCAGCGGCTGCGCGCGGTCGGCATCGGCAGTCGTCTCGGCACCTGGCTGGCCCTGCCCGAGCACGCCGACCGGGTGACCGACGAACTGGCCACCGCGCTCAGGGGAGCCCTCGCGGTGCTCCGCGACTCCGACGTGCAGGCCGTCGTCGGCGAGGCCATCAACCGGCGGGCCGACGCCCAGGAGATCGCCCCCGGCATAGGGAAGACGCTGGAGAAGGTCGTCGCGGACGGCGGCCACCGGCGGGTCGTCGACCTGATCTGCGTACGCGCCCACGACTGGCTCGTCCTCCACAACGAGCAGGTGATGGACGCCGTACAGGGCGGCGCCCCCGGCTGGACCCCGCGGTTCGTCGACAAGCGGGTCGGCGAGCGCGTCTACAAGGAGCTGCTGCGCTTCGTCACCGAGATGCGCGACATGCCCGCCCACCCGGCCCGTGGCGCCCTCGACCGTTTCCTCACCGACTTCGCCTCCGACCTGCAGTCCGACACCGACACCCGGGCGCGGGTGGAGAACCTCAAGCGCGAGGTCCTCGGCCGCGGCGAGGTCCAGGACCTGATCGCGTCCGCCTGGTCCTCCGTACGGCAGATGATCGTGTCCGCCGCGGAGGACGAGCGCAGCGAGCTGCGGCTGCGCGTGCGGGCGTCGCTGCTGTCCCTCGGGACGCGGATGGCCACCGACGCGCGGCTGCAGGGCAAGGTCGACGGGTGGGTCGAGGGGGCCGCGGTGTACGTCGTGACGACCTACCGGGACGAGATCACCTCGCTCATCACCGAGACCGTCGCGGGGTGGGACGCGGAGCATACGTCTCGGAAGATCGAGGCGCATATCGGGCGTGATCTGCAGTTCATCCGGATCAACGGCACGGTTGTCGGTTCGCTGGCGGGCCTTCTCATCTATGCGGTGTCCAAGGCGTTGGGGGCGTAGCCCCTGGCCGGGGTTCGCGGGTGTCCGCGGGTGCGTCGTGGCTGGTCGCGCCGTTCCCCGCGCCCCTTGAGGGCTGCGCCCCCTAAAAGCGACTGTGCCGTTCCCCGTGTCTCTTTGGCGCAGCGAAAGCGGCAGGTGAGAGCCAGGGTTATCGGGGAACTCGGGGGTGTGTTCACCGAGCCGCAGGAGGGTGCCATGGCCGTCACCGATGCCGGGTCCGCAGGGACCGGAGCCGTCACCACCGCCGTGCCCGCCCGACTGGACCGGCTGCCCTGGTCGCGCTGGCACTGGACCATCGTCGTCGGGCTCGGCACGGTCTGGATCCTGGACGGTCTCGAAGTCACCGTCGTCGGCAACATCGCCGGCCGGCTCTCCGAGTCCGGCAGCGGACTGCCCATCTCGGCCGCGCAGGTCACCGGTATCGCCGCCGCCCTGTACGTGGCCGGAGCCTGCTCGGGCGCCCTGTTCTTCGGTCGGCTGACCGACATCTTCGGCCGCCGCAAGCTGTTCATGGTCACGCTGGCCGTCTATCTCGCGGCCACCGCCATGACGGCCCTCTCCTTCTCCACCTGGTGGTTCTTCCTCTTCCGCTTCCTCACCGGCTTCGGCATCGGCGGCGAGTACGCGGCCATCAACTCGGCGATCGACGAACTGATCCCCTCGAAGTACCGCGGGCGCGTCGACCTGATCATCAACGGCAGCTTCTGGCTGGGCGCGATCGCCGGTTCGCTCCTGTCGGTCGTCGCGCTGAACACGGACCTGTTCGCGATGAACGTCGGCTGGCGCCTCACCTTCGTCCTCGGTGTCGTCCTCGGCCTGGTGATCCTGCTCGTACGCCGCAACGTCCCCGAGAGCCCGAGGTGGCTGTTCATCCACGGCAAGGGGGAGGAGGCGGAACGCCTGGTCACCGAGGCGGAACAACAGATCGAGGAGGAGACCGGCCGCGAACTCCCCCCACCCGCCGGGGAGATCACCATCCACCAGCGCAAGAGCATCGGCTTCGGCATGATCGCCCGCACGGTCTTCACGACGTACCGCAAGCGCGCCGTCCTCGGCCTCTCCCTCTTCATCGGGCAGGCGTTCCTCTACAACGCGATCACCTTCGGCTTCGGCGCGATCCTCACCAAGTTCTTCGACGTACCGACCGGCAGCACCGGTTACTACTTCGCCGTCATCGCGGTCGGCAACTTCCTCGGCCCGCTGTTCCTCGGCAAGTTCTTCGACACCGTGGGCCGCCGGATCATGATCTCGTCCACCTATCTGCTCTCCGGCATCCTGCTCTTCGGCACGGCCTGGCTCTTCGACCGGGGCTCGCTGAACGCGACCACCCTGACCGCCTGCTGGTGCGTGGTCCTGTTCTTCGCCTCGGCGGGCGCGAGCAGCGCGTATCTGACGGTCTCCGAGATCTTCCCGATGGAGACCCGCGCGATGGCCATCGCCTTCTTCTACGCCGTCGGCACGGCGGCCGGCGGCATCAGCGGCCCGCTGATCTTCTCGAAGCTGACCAGCACGGGTGTCGTCGGCGACACGGTCCTCGCCTTCCAGATCGGCGCCGCCCTGATGTGCGCGGCGGGACTCGTCGCGGCGGCGCTCGCGGTACGGGCGGAGGGGCGTTCCCTGGAGGACATCGCCAGCCCTCTGTCAACGGCGGAAACCTCCTAGCCGCCGGGGGCGGCCGCTCCAGGGGCGGTAGTACGCCTCAAAGGAACGGCACGCAAAGGAACGGCGCTCGGAGGAACCGGCGGGAACTGAGTACGCGTACTCTGTCGGCCTTGCGTACGGCAGAGGGACCTTTGTTCCCATGACCGAGAAGCTGCTGGGCCCGCTGTCGAAGCGCCCCTGGACGGAACGCTGGCCGACCCGCCTGCTGGGTGCCGCCCTCTCCTCGGCGGCGTACCTCCTCTGCCTCCCCCGGGACCTGCACGACCACCCCGCGTCACCCGGTTCGACCACGGAGGCGACGCCGGTGACCGTCCTCGGAGTCACGGCCCTGGCCGTGCTGCTGCTCCTGCTGGCCGTCTACTTCGGCCACCGTGACGCCCTCGCCTGGCCCCTGCTGCTGGTGGCGGCGCCCCCGGCCGCGCTGATGTATCTCTCGTTCCACACGCACCGCGAGCCGTCCGGGGCGCCCGGGGTGCCCGGGTGGCCCTGGCAGCTGATCTGGGCGTCCTCCACACTCGTCATCGCCGCGGGCGTCCTCGTCGCGACGTCCGTGGGCCGGCGGTTCAGAGAGGACGCGGAGGATTCGCTGGACGGATTGGTGTTCGCTCATCAGCCCCAGCCCCAGCCCCAGCCCCAGTCCCAGCCCCGGGCCCGGCAACAGCCCCTGTCCCAGTCTCAGCCCCAGCCCCTGCGTCAGCAGCGGGTGTGAGTTTCAGGCGCCCGTCGTGGAACCGGGCCGCACGATCATCAGGATCGTGACGGTGGCCCAGAGCAGGTTGAAGATGCCGGTGAACATGGCGAGTTGAACGGTCACCCGGGGATTCACGGCGACTGTGGCGGACTCGGGTGTGCCCGCCGCCGCAGGGGCCTCCGGTGCCTTCGCCGTCCCCGCCTCCACCGCTTCGATGATCTCCTCCTGGCGCGGCAGCACCAGCGCCAGCAGGACGGCCGCCGCGATCCCGGTCAGGACCATCGAGACGATCAGCCAGGTGTCGTTGAGCACACCCATGCTGAGAGCCGTGGCCATGCCGAGTACGGGAACGGCGATGCCCAGGGCCGCGTACACCCGGCAGATCCGGTGCAGCAGACGCACGGTCTCCGTGGCCCGCGGGTTGTCCGGATCGGCGAGGGCCCGCCGGGCGCTGGGCGGGAACATGCTGGCCGCGACGGTGACGGGACCGACGGCGACGATCGCGACGAGGACGTGGAGAACGAGAAGGAACTTGGTCACGAGGGGGACGGTAGGCGGCGTACCGGATCTTCCGGAAGTGGCGCTATCGCCAGCCTTCAACGGATTCTCGCCAGCCGCGACAGAGCGCCGGGTGCTCTATGAAAGAGGCTCAGAACCAGATGGGGACCCGCTTGGCCGGAACCCGTGGCCTGCCTATGCTTTTGCCATGCACACCGTGGCCGTACTGGCGCTCGACCAGGTCATCCCGTTCGATCTCGCCGCCCCGATCGACACCTTCAACTGGGCCCGGCTGCCCGACGGCCGCGCGCCCTACCGGATCAAGGTCTGCTCGCCGACCGAGGAGGTGAGCGCGGGGGCGTTCACCGTGCGGGCGCCGTACGGACTTGAGGCGCTGGCCGAGGCGGACACGATCATCGTGCCCGGCACCACGGACCCGACCGTCCCGCTGCCGCCCGGGGTGGCCGAGGCCCTGCGCGCGGCGGCCGCGAACGGAACGCGTATCGCCTCGATCTGCGTCGGCGCGTTCATCTTCGCCGCCACCGGACTGCTGGACGGACAGCGGGCGACCACGCACTGGATCGCCGCCGCGGACCTGGCGGTCATGCACCCAGCGGTGACGGTCGACCCGAACGTCCTCTACGTCGACAACGGCCAGTTCCTCACCTCGGCGGGCGCCGCCGCGGCGATGGACATGTGCCTGCACATGATCCGCAAGGACTACGGCTCGGCCGTCGCGGCCCACACCGCCCGGATGTCCGTCATGCCGCTCGAACGGGAGGGCGGACAGGCCCAGTTCATCGTCCACACCCAGCCCCCGGCCCCGGCGGGTACGACGATGGAACCCCTGCTGGACTGGCTGGAGGAGAACGCCGGCCGCGACCTGACGCTGGAGGACATCGCCGCCCGCGCCGGCACCAGCGCCCGTACGCTCAACCGGCGTTTTCGCGAGCAGACCGGTACGACACCCCTGCAGTGGCTGCACCGGGCGCGGGTGCGCAGGGCCCAGCACCTCCTGGAGAACACGTCCCACCCCGTCGAACGGATCGCCGTACAGGCGGGGTTCGGCTCGCCGACCGCCTTCCGGGACCGGTTCAAGAGGGTGGTGGGGACGAGCCCGCAGGCCTACCGGAGGGCGTTCAGGGGAGCGCCGGAGGGCGCGGACTTCGACGCCGACCGCGAAGTCCGCGTACCGCAACAGACGTAACCGCCGCGTCACGACCCCCTCCAGTGCCACAACTCTTCCGGCACGACTCGTGTCGAAGGGGGCGTGAGTGAAAGCAACTTGGCTTAACCGGCGTAATCCGCCCATGCGGCGCGTTCTCGCACAAGCCAGGCTCGACCTCACATGACACTTCATCAACGGGGGAACAGATTATGACCAGCAAGCAGCGCAGCGCCGCTACCGCTATCGCCACAAGCACCACAGCCGTCACCACCAGACGTTCCCGTGGCAAGGCCGCCTCGGCAGCCGTTGCCGCGACTTCCTTCCTGCTGCTGGCCGGCCTCGGTATCGCCGCCGCACCCGCCGCCTTCGCGGGCACCCCCGGAGGGACCGCCGCGCACGACCGCAACTCCGACTTCGACGGCGACGGTTACGACGACGTCCTGATCGGAGCACCCAGCGGCAAGGTGGACGGCAAGGCGGGCGCCGGATTCGTCACCGTCCAGTACGGGGCCGCCAACGGCATCGGCAAGAACGACAGCGTTCCCGGGGCTCGTACCGCGGTCTTCAGCCAGTCCACCGCCGATGTCCCGGGCACCTCGCAGACGTACGACGCCTTCGGCTCGGCCGTCGCCACGGGTGACATCGACGCCGACGGATACGACGACGCGGTGATCGGGGCGCCCGGCGAGGAGGTCGGTTCGCTGGAGAACGCCGGGCAGGTGACCGTCCTGTACGGCTCCAAGAAGGGGCTGGGTGCCGCCCGCAGCGTCACCGTCGCGTCCGCGAACCCGGTCGCCGGTGACCGCTTCGGCTCCACGGCCACCGCGGCACGGCTGACCGGGGCGACCCCGGGCGACGTCGTCGCCGTGGCCGACCGACGCGGCGTGCAGCTGTTCACGTACAGCGCGGGAGCCCTGCGGCACACGGGCACGCTCGACACGACCGCGCACCCCGTCGGGCGTGCCATCGCACCGGCCTATCTGACCACCGGGAACTACGACGCGGACGGCTACGCGGATCTGGTGATCTCGGGATACAGCCCCGACGACGACTACGAGCAGGGCTGGTCGTCGGTCTACACGGGCGGCGAGAGCGGTGTGACCCACCAGCGTGACCTGCGCGGCGGCATCTCCACCGCGTCGGGCGACATCAACCACGACGGGTACGACGACCTCGTCACCGGCCAGAACAGCAGCCCCGACCACGAGGCGGAGGGCATGACCGGGGGTCTGATCGGCGTCTACTACGGCGGCGACGACGGCCTCGATGCGCAGGAGGAGCAGGAGGGTCCCGGCGGCGCGGCCCAGTGGTGGACGCAGAACACCCCGGGCGTGCCCGGATCCGGCGAGCCCGGTGACGCCTGGGGCACCGAGCTGTCCGTCGGAGACGTCGACGGGGACGGTTACGCGGACGTCGCGGTGGGCGCTCCCAGCGAGGACATCGGAACCGTCGCGGACGCCGGTGCGGTGTGGCAGCTGCGGGGTTCGGCGGAGGGCCTGACGGCCACGGGCGCGCTGTCCTTCGACCAGAACAGCACCGATGTCCCCGGCACCGCGGAGGCCGGCGACCTGTGGGGCGCGCAGGTGCGACTCGCCGACACGGACCACGACGGCCGCTCCGAACTGCTGGCCGCCGCACCGGACGAGGACAACCACGACGGAGTGGTCTGGCACCTGTCCGCGAGCACGAAGGGACTCGTCGCGACCGGCTCGTGGCTCTACGGCGCGACCTCGCTCGGCGCCCCGGGCGACGACGCGGCGTTCGGCACGACCGTCGACGAGTGATCCGCGAGTGATCCGCAAGTAATTCGCGAGTGATCCGCGAGTGACCCAAGTGTGGGTGTCGACCTGACCTGACCCGACCCGACCGGCGGGGCCGAGCTTCGGCCCCGCCGGTTTTCGGCCTTGCCGAATCGCGGCCCCGCCGGTCGCGGGCCTGTCGGTCTTCAGCCCTGCCGGTCTTCAGCCCTGCCGGTCTTCAGTTTCTCCGGTCTTCAGTCTCGCCGGTCGGCCACGGCCCACGACGCCAGGGCGACGGCCCCGGCCGCCCCGAACACCGCGGGCCACGCCCCGACCTTCTTGGCGAGCGGATGGGATCCGGCGAAGGCGGCGACGTAGGCGGCGGTCAGTGCCCCGGCGGCTCTCCCGCCGGCCTGCTGCCGCCACTGCTGGGCGGCGGCTGCCCCGGCGGCGGCGAGCACGACCCCGCCGAGCTGCCGCTTCCTGGTCCAGCGGGCGACCCCGTACCCGCCGACGAGCCCACCGGCGGCCACCACCGCGGCCGGTACCTTCGCCATCACTGCCTCCTGCTGCTGTCGCGTCCGACGGCCACGTCCGACGACCACGTCCGACGACCACGTTCCGGCGGTCAGCCGAGACTAACTCGCCGATCCGCCGATCCGCCGATCCGCCCTGTCAGGTGCCCGGCACCACCTCGCCCGACAGCGGCAGCCCCAGCCCCGCCACCGCGCGGGCGACCAGGCGGGCCATCTCGACGGCGCCGCGCTCCTGGAAGTGGGTGTTGTCCTGCACTCCGTTCGGGAAGTTCGGGTACTGCCCCGCGTTCAGCCACAGGAAGATCCCCTTGGACGCCTCGACGCCGATCCCGTCGAGGTAGGCGCGGCTGGCCGCCGAGAGGTCGATCAGCGGAGCGCCCTCCTCCTGCGCGACCGCCTTCGCGGCATCCACGTACGCGGGGAAGGAGACGTTGAACTTTCCCGTGGTCGCGTTGTAGGAGCGCCGCGAGACGGGCGTCACGACGACCGGTGTGGCGCCCCGCGCCCGGGTACCCCGGATGTAGTCGTTGCGCAGGTACTCCTTGTAGTCGGCGGGGGAGGTGTACCGCTCGGCGTTGCCCACGGTGGCGTCGTTGTGCCCGAACTGCACGAAGAGGTAGTCGCCGGCCTTGATCACCTGATGGATCGTCGCCAACCGCCCCTGTTCGATGAAGGAACGCGAACTGCGCCCGCCGATGGCACGGTTGGCGACGGTGATGTTCGAGGTGAGGTACGTGGACAGCTTCTGGCCCCAGCCGGCCTGGGGGTAGTAGCCGGAACTGTAGGTCTGCGCGGTGGAGTCACTGGCGATGTAGAGGGTGCCGGTCGCCGCCGCGGCGGCACTGGCGGTACCGGGCAGGCCCAGCACACCGAGAGCCCCGGCGCCGACCGCACCGACGGAACCGGCCAGAAACCGTCTGCGGCTGCTCACCTGGCGGCTGCTCACCTGGCTGTTGCTGTTGCTGTTGCGACTCATCTGACCTTCCCTTTACGGGAGTTGGGGGTGTCAGAAGAGGGGTGGCAGCAGTGGAGGGAAAGGTTGCCGCAGCTCTCTGCGCCAACACTCACTGCCGCGTGTCCGCCAGCCAGGTCCGCCAGACAAGACGGCTGTTGGGTACCTCGGGCCGGTCGAGAAGCCACAGCACGTACCCGGCGTGCAACTGGGCCCAGGGATTCTCCGAGCGCCGGGCCGCCTCCAGCCGCACGCGCAGCGGAGGCCCGTCGACGACCCGGGCGACGCGCACGTACTCGCGGTCCTTGCAGCGATAGGCCCGCCGCACGACGATCTCCACCAGGTCGATCAGCTTGGTCCGGGCCACCGGATCGCGCCCGACGGAGTCCACGGCCAGTTCCCGGATGAGCTTCTCCTTCGTCCCCCACTCCTTGGCGGCGAGGGTCCACTCATCCGGATACCTGGCCTCCCACTCCAGGAAGAGCAGGGCGTAGGGCAGCCCCGGCCACTCGACGATGTCCTCGTGATCCAGGCTGTTCCACACACCGTCGGGCAGCGAACGGGCCCCGGTCCGCAGGCGCTCCTCCCAGGCCGACCGCAGAGCCGGAACCTCGTACGGTTCCTCCACCCCCTCTTCCTGCAGCGACATCAACGTCGTGTTGAAGCGCGCCACAGCCTCCGCCGTCGCCTTGCGGGCGGAGGCCAGGTGATCGAGTGCGACGGCCCGCTCGGCCGGATTCTTCGAAATCAGTCCGTACGCCCAGGCCAGCCGCTCGTCCCACGCCTGGGCGTCGTCCATGTCCGCCCCGCGCCCTTTCTCATGCCCCATGTGCCCCATGGGACAGATCATCCCCGAGCGGACCGGGCACCACCCCTCCGGGCACCGGTACCGGGAGGAAACGCAAGGCGAAGGCGGCGGAACAGGGGCAGATCAGGGGCCGATGAGGGGCGGGTCAGGGATGGATCAGAGATGGATGAGAGGGCGCTCCGGACCCTCAGCCGGCGCAGAGCGTCACATTGACGGTGTCGCCCTTGGCCACGGTCTCCGGGCTGTGCGGGTCGACCTGGATGACGGCGCCCGGCTTTCCGTACTCGCCGCAGTCCACCTCGCTGACCGTGCCCAGCTCGGTCTGGGTCTGGGTCTGGGTCCGGGTCTTCAGGATCTGCGCTGTCGATACGCCCGTACTCGTCGCCCGGAGCCGCCAGCTCGTCGCCGACCTGCTGCGCAGCCGTCCGACGGAACCGCCGCCACCGGTCGTTGGCCAGGTTCACCATGATCCGCCGTACGTACGCGTCCGGCGCGTCCTTGGCCACGATCACCCGCCACTTGCGGCAGACCCGCTCCAGAGTCTCCTGAACCAGATCCTCCGCGGCCTCACGGTTCCCGGTCAGCACGAGGGCGCCGCGGAACAAGGAGGCCGACCGGGCATCGACGAACCCACGGAAGTCCATCTCCGCCGCGCCGACCTCACCACGCCCGCCGAGCCGATGCCGTTCTTCAGCCAGTTCCACCCGCTCCTCCCTTCCTGTCACCCCCTCGACGGCGCAGCCCACGATTCTGCTGCACGACAGAAAAGAGACCTGGGTCACACGGCCGTGTGACGTGAACCGGGGCGCGGGGCGAGGGCCACGGCGGGACCAGGCAAGTTCCTGCACCCACAAGCCCGCTCTGCCCCAAGCGCCCAAGCGGCGCCGATTACCCACCCAAACCCGCTGAGCCAACCCGGCGTCCCGGCGAGACGCGACCGCGCCCGCAAACCCCGCCCCACAGCCCAACCGACCCGCCCGCGTGCCCACCCAGCGGGCCCTCACTTTTCCGGGCCGCACGCTCGCTTCTCACCCGTGCTGGAGCGGGCCGAGTCAAGGGTGAAGCGCAGCGCAATCGCCGCAGGCGACGGCCGCAGGCCGCCCTTTACACGGCCCGCGGAGGCACGACACTGCGAAGAAGCGTGCGGCCCCAAGGGCACTGTGGAAGCGGGGCCCACCATCCCCACCCGGTTGTTAATCCGCACTGGCACGAGTAGGCGGCACCACATCACGCCGAGCGGCTTCTCCAGAGATCCCCAGATTCTGCCGAGCATGGGCGTGGAAGTTGTTGAGCGCTACCAACCACGCATTGGCACGCTCGCGCCACACGTCCTCGGTGATCTCTTCCACGCCCCGAGCCGGCCGCTCCAGCTGCCACAACCGCTCATTGAGATCGTGAGCAGCCTGTACGGTCCCGGCGTCACCGAGCAGGATCACCTGCTCGAAGGCGTGCGATCGATCGCCCTCGGCGGCCCTCATCTCGGCTAGTAGAGGCTCGCGAGCCGCCGGATCGCCACCGTCCCACTGCAGACCGAATATCTGCTGGGTGCATCGATTGACGTGCTTCACGGCGGCCACGTAGGCGACATACGAGTCGAGGCGGTGCGCATCCCACCGAACGCGGAGGTCCCGCGCAAACCGATCACGCTCGGTCAGCCGAGTAGTGAAGTAGGACCCCGCGGCACCGGCCAGAACGGCCCCCACCGTAACCAGTTGCTCAGCAAGCGCCACGTCGTCCCCTGGTACCTTTCGGTTCGGCCGTCAACCGTTCACGGTCCGAGGCGCCCGACGCCGAAGCCGGTAGGCCATGGACCCATGGCGTATCCGCCTGGCCTCTGGAATTTCGTGCGCCAGGATATCTCTCGTCCCGAACACAGATCTCATACAGCGCAGATCAATTGGGATAGCTATGGGAGTCCAGCGCAGGCCATCCAGCCCTCTGAGGCAGCCCTACAGCGCCCGTATGAATGCCCGCCAAGCATCAGCGCGGACAGCCACAACCGGCCCGTCTGCGCTCTTGGAGTCGCGCACCTTCAAGTGGTCGTCATCGCGGAGACACTCGACGCACTCAGTACCACTTCCACCGCTGTATGAGGACTTGAACCAGCGGGACTTGGGCTGTATGTCCATCAGGACTCCTCGCTTATACGTTGGATCAGCGCCATGGAAGCCTCCAGGTCGAGGGCCTGTGCGCGAAGGTATTGGAACGCCAACCTATAGCGCTCCAGTTCCTCCGGCTTCTCCATGAAGAGTCCACCGCCGAGGATGTCCACGTACACCACGTCAAGCTCGGGAGTCTGGCCTCCCAGGACTACAAAGCTCCCAACCGCCGCTGCGTGAGCGCCTGTTGAGAACGGCAACACTTGGATGGTGACGTGGGGGAGCTCGGTTGTGATGAGTAGGTGTCGCAACTGTTCGTGCATCACTGTCCGTCCACCAACGCTTCGCCGGATAGCGGCCTCGTCGATGATGCACCAAACGTGCGGTGGGTCCTCCCGCTGTAGAAGCTCCTGTCGCTTCATGCGGATGTCCACCATGTGTTGCACTTCCCGCTCAGCGCACCGCATTTCCGAGGCGCGGTGAACGGCTTCGGCGTAACCGCGGGTCTGCAAGAGCCCTGGGATGTACATGCAGGCGTAGTGGTCCTCGCGCACCACCTCGTCCTCAAGCGTGAGCATGAGGTTCATTGACTCAGGGATGGGGTCGGCGAGGGACCGCCACCAGCCCTGAATCTTGGCGCCCTTCGCCAGATCGACCAGAGCGAGACGCTCCGCGTCCGAAGCGGCGTACTCGCGGCAAAGGGCATCCACGGCAGGCCATTTAACCGATCCCTCTTTGGTCTCGTAGCGACTCAGTGTCGCCTTCGAGATGCCGACGCGCGCGCCCGCTTCCTCAAGCGTCAAGCCTCTGCGCTCACGGAGGCGACGTAGGTCGGCGCCCAACTGGCGCCTGCGGGTGGTAGGTCCGACTGGCATGTTCACGGCCTCTCATGGCGGTCTGTCAGATGGTCGAGGTTGCTCAACTGCGACGGCAAGGTGGCACGCGCCGGGGGCGTGCGAACCGCGGTCGCGCTCCCACAAGCTCAGGATGAGAGTTCCATTTTGAGAGTTCCAATGCAACTCTCAGTATGTAGTCGATTGCACAACGCAACGCGACACTTCGTCATGGGAGTTCAACGATGGACTGCACCGCCGGTTTGCTGCGGAAGCCGTGGGACCTGCTGTTCGTGGCCGAACCTGAAGAGGTCTCAGGGCTTCGGCACACCCTCAGGTCGCACCTCGAACTGTGGGATCTGGGCGAGGTCACAGACGCTGCTCAGCTGTGTGTCAGCGAGCTCGTGTCCAACGTGATCACACACGTCGGCCCGGGCACACCCGCGAAGCTCGCCGTCTCGATGAACGGCGCATACCTACGCATCGAAGTTCATGACCCCGACACGCGTGCCCTGCCCACCCTTCTCGACGCCAGCTCCGAGGCCGAAGCCGGACGAGGCGTAGCCATCATCGACGCCGTGGCCGACCGATGGGGCGTCCAACTCTGCCTCGACCAGAAAGTGACTTGGTGCGAGTTGCAGACCGGACTGAGCTCCACGCACGGATTTTGCGCAGGGATGGCCGATCGCGTTACTCGGGCGCAGGTGCCTATGTGCCTATCTGGCGACAACCCCGGAGAGCCCCCGCCCGCGCCGAGCTCCCGCATCTTGAGCACGGCCATCGCAGAGGAAGCAGCGATCGGCATGATCACCGACCTGCTTCGCTGGCTCGGCGCGCACGGTTGCGATGTCGATGGCGCACTCGATCGTGCACAGACTCGCTACGAGGCGAAGGCTGCCGAAGGTGTCGGCCTATCAACCTGACTTGAGTAGAAGCCGGAGAGGGTGCTGCTGAGCGGAGTAGTTGTTAGCCGCTCGGCAGCGCGAAGTACGGTTCCGGCCACTCAACCGACTCGTCCATATCAGCCTGGGCTACGTGCTGCATGAGAAGTGCGGTCGGATTCTGCAGCTCTGCCTGCGTGATGGTATTTGCTACCTCAGAGGGTATTGATGAGTAGTCGATTCCGAGTAGCCGACATATGTGTTCGAGCTCTTTGTTCTCGTTGCCCTCTCCGAGATTTCCATGAAGGTAGTCGCGCAGGCGGGAGCAAATGTCGAGCATGGCGTTCCCGCTGTCACTCACCCGATATATACCACCCTGGAGGCTGTCGCTCTCAAGAAAACCTATGACGAAAAGTCGTTGGACCTCTTCCTTGAGGATTTGTGTGCTGAATCCCAAGGCTTTTGCGGTATTCGAGAGGCTTCGATAATCTTGGGTTTTTGCGTAGGACAGGATTGTGAGAGGGTAGCCGGGGCGTCCCGAAGCTGCGAAGCGAGATACATCTTGTGCAGTTAGTCCGCCAAGGGCTACTTGCATCAACAAGTCCTTGGTCATCTCGTCCCGCAGGGTCTCGTAGGCCGAATCTCGGGCGTTTGCGTTCTTCGCGTCGAAGTCCGCTGGAACCCAGAAGACTCTAAGCCGAGACAATCGCTCTCGCATCGGAGTGTCACGGTACGAGCCAGTCACTTCGGCTAGTCGTCTCTTGTTCTGGGTTGAATGACGAGCTATATATACCGCGGCTGCTACGTCTCGCTGGGTGAGCAGCGTCCGTATGTCTTTATCTATGCCATCTCTGTCATGCTTCCATAAAGTCTGCCCTGAGACTATCTTGGACCAGTCCTTTTTGAGGTCACATGAGAAATCGAAGAGCTTGCGGCCTCCTTCCTGGTAGCTAAAAAGGCCCGACTTTGCGGCGTTTTCCATTATTTGCAGTGCGGATTCCGACAGGAAGTCGTGCTCTAATGACGGCATGCTAGCTCCCTGAGGTGTGTGTCACATATTTCTCGCCATCCTGGTAGACCAGGCTGATGCCCTCTCTGTTCAGAAGGTCTTGAAGGTCTTCGTGCGGGTTCTCGGGGAGTAGTACAGCCAGCTTCGGGTTGGCAGGATCGATGTGCCGGACGTAGTCCTTGAGTTGCCCGATAGCCATGCGTATTTCCTCACGACTGCTCTCACCCTTCACGCAGTACAGCACGTGATCGGTGGCGTCGTATAGATCAGTTTTTAGAGTAGACCGCGTTCCTGCGATCTTTATCTGGTAGGCGAATACTTTGTGTTGCTGCTCATTGAGACGCCTGTGATAGTCGCCCAGAAGCTGCATCTTGCGATGTTCCGCTATGGTGCTTGGCTGGGCTGAACGCCTGCTCACCGACGCTCGCTTGCCTGGCGGCTCGACCATCGAACTTGCGGTCACCGCTGCTGACACCTGTTGGACTTGCGTTGTCTCCGCTGGAGTAATCGCGTCCTCGGGAATGTGTTGCACTTTCCCCTTCGGCCGCAGCCGAAAGACAATGATCAGTCGTCGATTTCCTTCGGGATCATCGGCTTCACGAATCGTGTAGGGTTGCTTAGCGTCAAGTTCAAATTCGCCGAGATAACGTTGCAGCTTTGCGGAGGAGCTGGAGCTCGGGTCTTTACCTGCTGCCATGAAGAGGCGCAGAGCGTTACCATCGTCAACATGGCGGAGAATGGCCTTGTTGCGGGAGCCGGCTAATCCTTCAAAGGTTTGATGCCCAATGCGACCTTTGCCTGTGTACTCGAAGATAGGGCCCAGGTCGTCTTCTTCTTCGAGCCAGCCATCCTCGTAGCCGTACTCTTTGCCGCTTGCGTGGTCTGTGTAGATTAATATATTTGGCGTCGCTTTGGATAGGATTATCCCTTCCTGATCTCCTCCGCCGAAGAGCTTCTTCATCTTGGCTCGCGTCGTGAGCTGCCCAGGTTCAATGGGAGATGTGTCCATACTCCGACGCTAGCGGACGGCACTGACTTTGAGTCTGGGATTTGGCCCGCTGCTAGCCCGCTGCGATAGCCGAGTACGTCCACACATCGGCTGGAAGATCATGCTTTAGGCGCCAAGTGATCGCCATTGGCTTGCTGCCGGTGTGCTCCACGTACGTTGCCGGTCCCAGGAGCATCCAGGGCTGGGACTTGCCCATGTCGTTGCTCTTGTAGCGGCGCATGAACAGCAAGACGTGACTTCCCTGCTGTTCATGCTGCTGGTAGCGCAGACCAGTACGCGAATGACCCGCGATTGCGTTCTGCGATTCCCAGTGGAAAAGGTTGGGGCTGAGTGCGTAGTCCTTGTAGCGAATGGTGGGGGAGAAGTCCTTTTCGTTCTTCTCCAGCGTGATCAACAGGGCGTCGGTCTGTATCTGGTCGACCCACTGGACGCCCTGTGCGAAGGACCTTGGCATCTGGCCACCGAAACGGGCCACGCCGAGAGCAGCCAGAATTTCCGATCGGTTGTACGCGCTGTGAACTTTCAAAGGGACGTGGCGATGCGGGCCCGATAGCGGGATCGGAAAATGGTCTGATCGTTCGATGACGTAAGACAGCACTTGTCGAAGCTCATCGCGGAACACGTGCTGGGAGCGCAGTGAGTCGAGCCCCTGTTGGAAACTGGTGAAGCCTCCGGCGTTGTCCCACAGGTTGAAGAAGAGCATGTGGGCGTACGTCTGGTCGGTGGGAGCCAGATCTTCGTACGCAGGCGCATCGTCCGAGAGTAGGCGAAGGTAAGCGTGGGCACGCTCGGGGTCGTCAACATGCAGAAAAGAGTGAACGCGCTTAAGGAGTGCCGCTTCCTCTGGGGACGCGAGATCTTCAATAAGGTCAGCCTTGCGGAGGATGGCTGTCCATGAGTTGTCGCTCTTGTAGATCTCCCTGATCTCCCGGCGGCTCTCGCGGAGATAGTCTGCTATCCGCGGTGTGCTATAGGCCTTGGCTTCGGTCGCCAACGTCTTGATGGTGGCGCTCAGTTGGGTGCGAATATTGTCGAGGACGAGGTCTTTCGACTTGCCCTCCAGGATGATCTGGCATCCGGATGGAAGCTGAGGGAAATCTCGCTCGATATGGTCCACGAGTCGGTTCCGAGTGAGGTTCGTCAGGGCCCGGAACTGCTCCTCAAAGCGGAACTCCGCTCGATGCTGCCCGATGAAGTCCAGAACGGTGAGTACCGGCTTCGTCTCCGTGCGGCGCAGGCCGCGTCCCAGTTGTTGGAGGAAGACTGTGGCGCTGTTCGTCGGACGTAGGAGCAGGAGGGTGTCGACGTCGGGGATGTCGAGCCCCTCGTTGAACAAATCGACGGAGAAGATCACTTGCAGCTTGCCGTCGCGCAGATCGTCCAGAGCTTGGGCTCGCACCGCAGCGGGTGATTCGCTGTCGAGTGCCGCGGCCTCGAAGCCGGCCTTGCGAAAGAAGTCGGCCATGAAGTGGGCATGGACCTTGGAGACGCAGAAACCCAAGGCGCGCATGGCTCCTGGGCGGGAGACTTTGTCGCGGATCTGCTTGACCACGATGCGAGCGCGCGCGTGGTTTCCTGTATAGAGGTTGTCGAGCCCGCGGTCCGCGTATGTGCCCTTATGCCAACCGAGGTTGGTCAGGTCTGTGCCATCCGGGATGCCGAAGTAGTGAAATGGGCACAGTAGGTCGTTCTCAAGTGCTTCCCACAGCCGCATCTCCGCTGCGATGTGTCCATCGAAGAACTCATCTTGGACGTTTCGTCCGTCCATGCGCTCAGGCGTAGCAGTGAGGCCGAGTAGTTCCTTCGGCTTGAAGTGGTCGAGAACCCGGCGGTACGTGGCCGCTGTGGCGTGGTGGAACTCGTCAATGACGATGATGTCGAAGTGGTCCGGGGCGAGTTGTTCCAGTCGCTGAACCCGCAGCGACTGAACGCTGGCGAAGACGTGGTTCCAGTCTCGGGGGTCCTCGCCTCCATGAAGCAACTCCCCAAAGGATGCGTCATCGAGTACTTCGCGGTACGTACGCAACGACTGCCGGAGTATCTCCTTGCGGTGGGCCACAAAAAGCAACCTCGGTTTCCCGCCGCCGAGCTTTTTGCGGAGAGATCGGTAGTCCAGGGCAGCCATCACGGTCTTACCCGTACCGGTGGCTGCGACAAGAAGGTTGCGGTTTCGACCGCGAATTTCGCGCTCAACGGTGAGGCGTTCCAGCATGTCCCGTTGGTGGGGAAATGCCCGTACCTCAAGGCCAGAGAGATTGATCTTCAAGTCGGTTGCAGACCCGGTGCCGCCAGCCTGCGCGAGGGCTCGATCGAGGCGCTCACCATCACCGTCAGGGTCGTAAGACTCGAAGGCGATGTCGTTCCAGTACGCGTCAAAGGTCGCCTCGAACTTGTCCAGGACCGCGGGGGTCGCCACCGACGACAGACGTACGTTCCACTCCAAGCCGTCGAGCAACGCAGCTTTAGACAGGTTCGAGCTGCCGACATACGCGGTGTCGAAACCACTGTTGCGTCGGAACAACCATGCCTTCGCGTGCAGTCGCGTAGACCGGATCTCGTAGTTGATCTTTACCTCGGCACCGAAGTCGCGGACGAGGCGGTCAAGCGCATGCCGGTCGGTGGCGCCGATGTAAGTCGTCGTGATGACGCGAATCCGTACGTTCCGCTCCTTGGCGGCCCGGAGTGAGTCTTCCAGTACGCGAATGCCGTACCACTTTACGAAGGCACAAAGCAGGTCAACACTGTCCGCGGTAGCCAATTCGGCTCGCAGCTCCGCACCCAGACTCGGGTCATCGGAAGCGTTAGTGATGAGCGCCGTCTCAGACAGAGGCGTGAGCGGGCGGAGCGCGTAAACGCCCGGCGCCTCCTGCTCTGCGAGAGACAGTAGCTGCCGGGGGCCGTCCATGATGGCGCCGACGGACTCGTCAGGCTCTGGCGCACTTTCATCGAGCGACGACAGGATCTGGTTGGCGGCGGCGACCCGCTTGTCGTGCGGTAGTCGGCTCAGCCTGCGCCCGACAGCTTCAGCGATGTGGCGAGCGAGCACGTGCGGAGCCGATTCCGCACTGACTTCCTCGTGGATCGCCTTCCAACCTGACGCTTCGAGCTGCTCTATCTGACCGTGCAGGGTTTCGGTGATGAGCTGCTCATAAACACCGGCGTCCGGCTGGGCCAGATCCCCCGACTCCGCCACCCAATACTCCTTCGATTTCACACGCTACGTAGTGGGGAAAATTAGGTCACGCGTCGCCGCCGTGGCAGTCCCCATACCCCCGACCCGACCCGCACCAACAAGCAGCCCCCCGCTCCGGCGGCCAAGCCACAGCCCTCCCCCTCGCCGCCAAGGTCGTCGCATATTGCGGGAGCAGTGACGCGTCGCCCGGGGAAGCCAGTTCCGAGGCTGCGAAGGCCTCGTAAGAAGGGACCGTGCCCGTCACGATGCCCAGGTTCGGGGTGCCCGACGCGGCCAGTTCTCGTAGCGAGGCCTCTATCGTCGACAGGTGTTCCTCGTGGGACGGGTACTCCATGGACAGGGACGGGTACGCCGTCAGGAGTTCGGTCAGTTCGGGGGCCGGCCAGTGGAGGACCGCCACCGGGAACGGGCGTGACAACGCCTCGCGGAACGTGCCCAGTTCGGCGCGCAGGCGGGAGATCTCCGCCTGCAGTTCCGCCGGGTTGTCGGAGCCCAGCGACCACACGCGCTTCGGGTCGTGCAGCTCGTCCAGGGAGACCGGAGAAGAGTTGAGGGTGTCCGCGCGGCCGTCCCACTCGTCGTGGGGCAGGCCCAGCATCCGGCGTACGCGGTGGCGGCCGAAGAGGACCGGGAGGGTCGCGTACGGGGGCTCGGCGACGCCGGTCAGGAGGTGGACCGCCGCCTCCGTGAACGTCTCCTGCGCCGCCTCCAGCTCGTCGTGGGACTCCAGGGACTCGGCGACGATCACCCAGGGGGCCGGGTCGCGGGGTGCCGACGCGCGGACACCCTCGATGATCGCCCTGGCCTCCGCCTCGTGGCCGTACTCCCAGAGGTTGGCCGCCTTCAGGGCCCGTACCAGGAACGGGTTCTCCAGCGGGGCGGTGCTGGAGAGCAGGCGGTCGTAGAGAGAGGTGGCTCGCGGGCGGTCGTCGGCCAGTTCGAGGTGGGCCGCTGCCTGCACGAGCAGGTGTTCGGCATCCTCGGGATACAGGCCGGCTGTCCGCTCCAGGCGTGCTGCTTCGGCGTTGTGGTCGACGTACTCGGCAGGCGTGTCGGGGCGCATGAGTGACACCGTACTGCCGACCGCCGACAGAGGTGAGGTATGTGCAGGCCAGGGGTCGGATTGCCGCGGAGTGTTCAGCGCGGCGTCCATGGGGATGGTGACTTGGCGCCTCAGCCCCTATCGTGCGGCCCTCGGCACCAGCAGCCCGGTCCCGGCCCTGGTCCGGGAGAGGAGGCGCGCGTGCGGGTTCCCGTCATCCATCAGCGGGGTCGGCGGCGGCGTGCGCGTACCGCCCGGCTCCTCTGGAACAGCGCCGAAGTCCTTGTGACCCTCGGTCTCGTCCTTCTCCTGCTCGTTGCCCATCAGCTGTGGTGGACCAACCGGCAGGCCAAGGAAGGCGCCGAGCGCAAGGTCCAGGCCCTGGAACGGGAGTGGGAAGGGGAGAGAGGGGTGGGCAAGAGCGGCGGGGAGGGGGAGGGTGAGGAGGGGGAGGGGAGCGATTCAGCTGACGGGGAGGAGGTGGGTGTCGGGGGTCGGCTTGCGTCGGATGACGGGTCCGGGTTCGCGTCCGGGTCCGGGTCCGGGGCACGCCCTCGATGGGACCAGGCCTACGCCGTCCTCGCCATTCCCCGGCTCGGGCTCCGTGTGCCCGTCGCGGAAGGTGTCGGCAAGTCCGGTGTGCTCGACAAGGGATACGTCGGGCACTACCCGGACACCGCCCAGCCCGGCCGCGTCGGGAACTTCGCCCTCGCCGGGCATCGGAACACCCATGGCGAGCCCTTCCGGCATCTCGACCGGCTGCGGCGGGGGGACCGGGTCGAGGTGGAGACCCGGGCCGCCGTCCACACGTACGTCGTCGACCGGACGCTGCCGCGGACCTCGCCCGGGGACGGCGGAACGATCCGCGCGATTCCTCGCAGCACGGTCAGGCCCACGTACGGGTACACCGAGCCCGCGCGGTATCTGACGCTCACCACCTGCACACCCCAGTACACCTCCAAGTATCGACTGGTCGTCTGGGGGAAGCTGCGCTCCGTACGGCCTCGGTAGCCCCGGATCCGGTGATTCGGGGGGACGGAGTCCGTGTGGCGGCCTCCGGCAGCCGATCCTGTATAACGGCAGGAGGCCGCAGCGTTCGAAGTAGCCGAGGGACAGAGGGGAGGGGCAGTCGATGACACGGACCTGGGCGCAGGTGAAGCCCGCCGTTCTGCTGCTCGTTCTCGTTCTCCAGGTGGCGTTCCTCGACACCGGCAGCCTCTCCGGAGCCGTCGCCGTCGCGTTCGCGGCCACCGCCGCGGCCGGGTCCGCGCTCGCCGCCTGTTCCCTGATCTCCTCGCGTCTCGCGCCCGCCGTGCCCCGGACCCGGGTGCGTACGGCCATGCGCGACCGTGCGCGGCGCACGGCGTTCCTGCCGCAGCGCGATCCCGACGCCCGGGGGCGCACGCGTCCCCGAGCCCCCGGCCGGGCCCTCCCGACGGCCGCGTAGGGACTTCGCAGCAGCGTTCTTCCCGCTCCTGCTCCCGCTCCTGCTCCCGCTCCTCCTCCTGCTTGCGCAGTGCCCTTCGCGGGTCGTCATGCCGACGCACGTCACGTCTCACCTGGACGCGCGTCACGTCTCACATCTCCTCGGCATCGACGCATCACGAGACCCACGAGACCCACGGAGGGCTCACCCATGTCCGGCTTCTCTTCCTTGTTCTCCACCCTGTTCTCCACCTTCATGTCCGCTTTCGCGAGCCTCGTCGAAGGGCTCGCCGATCTCCTCGGCCCGCTCTTCCACGACTCGGCGACGGCCGCCGCGATCGTCCTGTTCACCGCGTTCGTACGGCTCCTCGTGCATCCCCTGTCGCGGGCCTCTGCGCGCGGGCAGCGGGCGCGGGCGGCGCTGCAGCCGCGGATCGCCGAGCTGCGCAAGAAGCACGGGAAGAACCCCGAAAAGCTGCAGAAGGCCGTGCTGGAACTGCACGCCGCGGAGAAGGTGTCCCCGCTGTCCGGGTGCCTGCCGAGCCTCTTCCAGCTGCCGGCCTTCTTCCTCCTCTACCACCTGTTCTCGAACTCCCGGATCGGCGACGAGGCGAACTCCCTGCTCGCCCACAAGCTCTTCGCGGCGCCGCTGGGGGACCGGTGGGCGGACGCGCTGGGCGACGGCGGGGTCTTCGGGGCGCAGGGGCTGGTGTACGTGGGGTTGTTCGTGATCGTCACCGTCGTCGCGACCTTCAACTATCGGCGTACGAAGCGGATGATGGCGGCCGGTGCGGCGCGCACGGCGGCCGGTACCGCCGGGACGGCCGGTGGGTTCCAGGACGGGCAGCAGCAGGTGCCCGGGCTCGGCGCGATCACCAAGGTCATGCCGTTGATGTCCTTCTTCACGTTGCTCACCGTGGCGTTCGTGCCGCTGGCCGCCGCGCTGTACGTGGTCACCAGCACGACGTGGAGCGCGGTCGAGCGGGCCGCACTGTACCGGGACATGCCGGGTACGGTGCCGGCCGCCGCCGTGCTGGGCTGATCAAGGGCTGGCTCCCAGGGTTACGGTCCACTACATGAACCAGGTATTGCGGAGTGGACGTCGACCTTGGAGGATCGACCAGTCCTCCGATGGCTGCACCCGTCGGTGGGCCGCCCGCGATCAAGGGAGACACTGCTCATGAAGCTGCTGCGAGTCGGTACGGCGGGGTCCGAGCGTCCCGCGCTGCTCGATGCCGACGGAGTCCTGCGGGACCTGTCGGGCGTCGTGCCGGACATCGACGGGGCGCTGCTCGCCGACGACGCGGCGCTCGGCCGGATCCGTACCGCCGCCGAGGCCGGGGAACTGCCCGCGCTCGACGCGGACGGGCTGCGGGTCGGGCCGCCGGTTGCCCGGATAGGCAAGGTCGTCTGCATCGGCCTCAACTACCACGACCACGCCAGGGAGACGGGGGCCGAGCCGCCTGCCGAGCCGGTCATCTTCTTCAAGGCCGCGGACACGGTGGTCGGGCCGCACGACACGGTGCTTGTGCCGCGTGGCTCGGTCAAGACCGACTGGGAGGTCGAGCTGGCCGTCGTCATCGGGCGTACGGCGCGGTACCTCGGCTCGCGCGAGGAGGCGCTCGCGCATGTCGCCGGGTACGCGGTGGCGCACGACGTGTCCGAACGGGAGTTCCAGATCGAGCGCGGTGGGACCTGGGACAAGGGGAAGAACTGCGAGACGTTCAATCCGCTGGGGCCGTGGCTGGTGACGGCGGACGAGGTGCCTGACCCGCAGGCGCTCGGGCTGAAGCTGTGGGTGAACGGGGAGTTGCGGCAGGACGGGAGTACGGGCGACCAGATCTTCTCCGTGGCGGAAGTGGTGCGGTACGTGAGTCAGTTCATGACTCTCTATCCCGGGGATGTCATCAATACCGGGACGCCCGCGGGGGTCGCGCTGGGGATGCCTGAGCCCAAGCCGTTCCTGCGGGCGGGGGATGTCGTGGAGTTGGAGATCACGGGGTTGGGGCGGCAGCGGCAGGTTTTCGCCCCTGCGTAGTCGTTCCACTGGGGCTCCGGCGGGTGTGTACGCCGACAGGTGGTCACCGGAGCACCGGCCATGAGGCGAGGGCCCGGGATCGAGAGATGGGGAGCCGGGCCCTCGGAGACCGCGTAACCGTCGCGCAGGGGATGGCAGGTGCGCGTTGCCTGGTCAACGGCCGGCCCGTCCGGCGGACACGGAGCCCCTTCCAACCTGAAGGACGGTTTCCTCCTGCACCGGGCTGTGCTCAGGCAGGCTGTGCTCAGGCAGGCTGTGCTCAAGCAGGCTGTGCTCAAGCAGTCGACGCAGGGCAGACGAATCCGCGATGCATGCCGGGAACCGGTTGGGGTACTCGACGCGATTCGGGCTTGACCAGAGGAGAGACATGGACGACGCCGCCGCTCCCGGGAGGGACAGTGCTCCCCTCCCCGGGCACCAGGCGCGTTCTGGCGCCCCGCTCGACGGAACCTTGGAGAACCTACGGGCATCCGCCATCGCGGTCGATGACGACGGCCTCATCGTCGCGGTCAACAGCGCGGCGCGGAACCTGCTGGGCAGGGAAGCCTCAGAACTCGTCGGTCAGGACTTCCATGACCTGCTGCACCGGGACAGATACGGGCATTCGGTGCCGCGCACACGCTGCCGGGTGAGGAAGGCACTCCTCACGGGCGACACCAGGCATGGCGACGCCGAGTGGTTCGCCCGCGGGGACGGCACTCTGGTCCGGTTGTCCTGGCTGGTCACGCCCTACACACTCGATCCGAGCCGGACAGGTGCGCTGGTACTGCTGTACGAGCCGCCGAAGCAGTCGGACGTCGACCACAGCGATGGCGAGCACTCCGCGGCGCTGACGGATCTGGACCGACTGGCCCTGCTGGCGGAGACGACCACGCAGCTCACGTCCACCCTGGACGTGGACGAGGCGTTGAACCGACTGGCCGCCCTGACCGTGCCCCGGCTCGCGGACTGGGCCGTGTTCGACCTGCTCACCGAACGTGACGAAGTGCGACGGGTGCTCGTGATGGAGCACAAGGACGGCATTCTCGTCGAGCGGGACGACCTGCAAGGCCCGATGCCTCCGGTGCCGGCGGAGTCGCCGATGCCCCTGTCACGGGCCCTGCGCGGAGCCGCCTCCTCCCTCGCCGGCCCCGCCACCTACCAAGGTCCGCCCGACTCCGGCATCGCGGTCGAGCAGCAGCGCCTGTTCACCGCAACAGGCATGCACTCCGCCGCCATCGCACCCATCCGCGGGCTGCGCGACGTACTCGGCGCCCTGACCCTGGGCCGCGCCCAGCGTCGTGACGCCTTCACCCCTGCCGACCTGCCGCTACTGGAGGACCTCACCCGCCGGGCGGGCCTGGCGCTGGACAACGCGCGCCTGTACCAGCGCCAGCGGAAAGTCGCCGAGACCATGCAACGCCACCTGTTGCCGCAACTGCCCGTCCTGCCCGGACTGGAGATGACCGCGCGCTACGTGCCCGCTCCGGACGCCTCATCCGTGGGCGGCGACTGGTACGACGCCTTCGCCCTGGCCGCCCATGCCCACGCACTGGCCATCGGCGACGTCGTCGGACACGATCTCGACGCCGCGGCCGGCATGGCGCAGGTCCGTAACATGCTGCGTGCCTTCGCCTGGTCCCACCCCGGGGCCGCACCCAGCGCCGTCGTCACACGGCTCGACGAGGCAGTGATGCACATAGCCGAGGCACCCATGGCCACCATGATCCTGGCCAAGCTCACACTCGGCGACGACACACTGTGGCGCCTGCGCTGGACGAACGCCGGCCATCCGCCGCCCCTGCTCATCACCCACGACGGTCAGGCCCGCTACCTCGACGGCGCTCACGGCATACTCCTCGGCACCGGAGTCACCAGACCTCGCCCCGACGCCGTCACCGTTCTGCCACCCCGGGCCACGCTCCTGCTCTACACCGACGGACTGGTCGAATCTCCGCACTACTCCATCGATCACGGGCTTGACCGGTTGCGCCGACACGCGGCCTCTCTCGCCCACCGCCCTCTCGATTCCTTCTGCGACCTGCTGCTGGACCAGGTCCGCCCCGAGGACAACGACGACGACGTCGCCATGATCGCGCTGCGAACACCCCCTGCCGTATGACTGTGCGGGCCCTGCGCAGCCCCGCCGGTGAACGAGGTCAGAACTCCGTGTCCGCGTGCTTGTCGGCCGAGGAGGACGGGCGCCACGGGCACGTACACCGTCTTGAGCGCGACCGTTGGCCGGTCCCGTCGGGCGGTGGAACCCGGCTGATGGCGACCGTTTTCGAGGCAGCACGCGGCGGACGGGCTGTGGGAGATCGCGAGGCCTCTTGTCCCGCCGTCGAAAGCACGGCGGCACGGCGGCAGGGCGGCACGGCGGCAGGGCGGTGGGGCGCAGGACACGCCTGACGAGACGCTGTTTGCGGCGATCATCTACGTGCTGGTCAGCGGATGTTCCTGGCGGGCCTTGCCGCCGTGCTACAACGGCTTCTGATCCCATGGCCCGTGAGCCCATTGCCCCGTGAGCCCATGGCCCGTGAGCCCGTTGCCCGTGAACCCGTTGCCCGTGAACCAGAGGCCCTTGTGCTAAAGAGCCTTGAAGTGGGTCAGAGCCCTCACCACCAAGGCGTGGTCCTCCAGTTGGGGGAGGCCCGAGACCACCACCGTGCCGATCACGCCCGCCCCCTCGACCGTGATCGGGAAGGCTCCGCCGTGGGCCGCGTACGTGTCGGAGTCCAGGCGGGACGAGGCCTCGAACGTGGTGTTCTTGGCCCGGAAGCGGGTGCCGACCAGGAGGGACGAGGCGGCGTAGCGCTCGACCACCCGGCGCTTGCGGTCGATCCAGGCGTCGTTGTCCTGGGTCGAACCGGGGAGCGCGGCGTGGAAGAGCTGCTGACCGCCGCGGCGGATGTCGACGGCGACGGGCGCGTCGCGCTCGCGGGCCAGGTCGACGAGGAGCGAGCCGAGGACCCACGCGTCCTCGTGGGTGAAGCGGGGCAGCGTCAGCCGGCGCTCCTGCTCCTCCAGTTCGGCGACCGTCGGTGCGGTGGGGGCCGGGTCGGTGGGAGTACTCACAGGGTCACCGTCACGTTCTCGTGGGCCGAGCGGTACGCGGCCTCCAGGACGTCCAGCGCGGCGGCGGCCTCCAGCGCGGTGACCGGGTTCTCCCCGGTGCCGCGCAGGGCCTCGGCCACAGCGGCGTAGTACGCGGGGTACGCGCCCGGCACGGTCGGGACCGGGGTGCCGCCGCCGGTCGGCGGGGACTCGCCCGAGCCGACACGGCCCCACAGCTCCTCCGGCTCGACACCCCACTCCTTCTCGCCGCCCGCGACCGGGCGTCCGCCGTCGCGCAGGGTGGCCTCCTGGGGGTCGAGGCCGTACTTCACGTACCCGGCCTTCGAGCCCAGCACGCGGAAGCGCGGGCCGAGCTGGGCCGTCGTCGCGGAGGCGTAGAGGTGGGAACGGACGCCGTTCGTGTGCGTGATCGCGATGAACGTGTCGTCGTCGGCCTCGGCGCCGGCCCGGCGGACGACCGACTCCGCGTACACCGTGGCCGCCGGGCCGAAGAGGACCAACGCCTGGTCGACCACGTGGCTGCCGAGGTCGTACAGCAGACCTCCGATCTCTGCGGGATCGCCGGACTCGCGCCAGCCGCCCTTGAGTTCGGGCCGCCAGCGCTCGAAGCGGGACTCGAAGCGGTAGACGTCACCGAGTCCGCCCTCGGTGATCAGCTTCTGGAGCGTCAGGAAGTCGTTGTCCCAGCGGCGGTTCTGGAAGACGGAGAGCAGCAGACCGCGTTCGTCGGCCAGGGCGGCCAGCTCGCGGGCCTCCGCCGCCGCGCCCGCGATCGGCTTGTCGACGACCACCGGCAGACCCGCTTCGAGGGCGGCCCTGGCGATCGGGACGTGGGTCTTGTTCGGGGACGCGATGACGATCAGGTCCAGCTCGTCCGCACGCTGCCAGAGCTCGTCGGGGGTCGCCGCGAAGCGCACGTCGGGGAACTCGTCCCGCGCCTGCCGCTGCCGGTCCGGGTTCGCCGTGACGACCGTGTCGAGGACGAGGCCCTCGGTGGCGGTGATCAGCGGGGCGTGGAAGACGGAGCCCGCGAGGCCGTAGCCGACGAGACCCACGCGGAAGGGGCCTTCCCGGCGGGAGCCCGGGCGGAGGGGGGTGTCAGAACCTGTGCCAGTCATGCCCTCCACTTAAACAACGCTGTTGCCAAAGTGCAAGCGCGGGGGACAATGGGGTGTGGACGCGCGGAGCGCCAGAGCGTAGGACCGCGGGAGCGCGGGACCGCAGGAGCGCGGGGAGCGGTAGGGCTAGCAGCGTGGAGGAGGAGTGCCGAGTGGCTGGGATCAGGGCCGCAGGACCGGGCGGCGGCGTGGTCAGCGGGGTGAACCTGCTCTCGCTGCGCAGCCACAACGCCGCGCTGCTGCTCGACCTGCTGCGCAGGGCCGGGCGGGCCGGGGTGAGCCGTCCCGAACTCGCCGAGCGCACGGGGCTGACCCCTCAGGCCGTCAGCAAGATCACCGCTCGGTTGCGCGAGGACGGCCTGATCGCCGAGGCGGGCCGGCGGGCCTCCACCGGAGGCAAGCCCCGGACCGCGCTGCGGCTGGTGCCGGAGGCCGGCCACGCGGTGGGGCTCCAGGTGGACCGCGACGAACTGCGCGCCGTCCTCGTCGACCTCACGGGCGAGGTCGTGGGGGAGCGCGGGGCCGCGCTCGACCTGGGAGCCGGGGCGGAGGCGGTGCTGGACGTGGTCGTGAACGAGGCCCAGGTGCTGATGGAGGGGCTGCACCGCGCCGGTGCCGACGAGCCCTCCAGGACCCCTCCGTTCTCCGAGCCCTCCGGGACCCCCGAGCCCTACGGAACCCCCGAGCCCTACGGAACCCCCGAGCCCTACGGAACCCCCGGGGCCGCCGTCCTCGGTGTCGGTGTCGCCATGCCGGGGCCGCTCGACCACACGCACGGCGTGCTGCACCGGGTGACCGGGTTCCCCGAGTGGGACGGGTTTCCGCTGCGGGACGCCGTGGCGCGGCGGCTCGGGGTGCCCGTGGTGCTGGACAAGGACACGAACGCCGCGGCGCTCGGACTGGCCGTCGGGGGCGAGGTCGGAGCGTTCGCGTACCTGCATCTCGGTACGGGACTGGGGGCCGGGCTCGTACTGGGCGGGGCCGTGCACCGCGGGGCCCGTACCGGGGCGGGGGAGTTCGGGCATCAGGTCGTTCAGCTGGACGGGCCGCCGTGCCCGTGCGGCAACCGGGGCTGTGTCGAGGCGCTGTGCCTCGCGGCGGTGGCCCGGGGGGACATCGACGAGGCGGCCCGTGTCCTCGGCGAAGGCGCCGCGAACCTCGTTGGGCTGCTTGACATCGACCTCGTCCTGCTGGGCGGACGTACGGTCACCGCGGAACCCGACCGCTTCGTACGCGGTGTCGGTGCCGTCCTGGACACCCGTGCCCGGCGCGAGGGCGCGAGCAGCCCCGTACCGGTGCGGATCGCGCCCGGCGGCGCGCGGGCGGTGGCGGAGGGAGCGGCCCAACTGCTGCTGGCCCCGCTGTTCGGCCGGACACAGGCCTGACCGGCGCTGGGGGAGCCCTCGGGCATCTGGCCGGAGACTGGCTTGACCGGCGGTGGGGAGGCCCCCGGGCATCTGGCCGGAAACCGGTCTGGCCCGCGGTGGGGAGCCCCAGGTTCGCCGGTCGGGTACTGGCCCGTCCAGGCGCGTCCCCGTCCCCGTCCGGACGAACCCCTGTCCCCGAACGGCCCCCGCCCCGCGCGCCGGAGCCGGCGCCCCGTACCCCCGTGGCAGGCTCCCGTGTCCATGCGACTGAGCAAGCCCCTGTCTCTCGCCGTGACCGCTGCAGCCGCCCTCACCTCCGTGCCCGCCGCGCAGGTCTCCGCCCAGGCCCTGCCCGAGGCCGGGCCCACCTGTGCCGCGTCCGGGAAGCGGGAGTTCCCCGTCCGTACCCGGATCCACGGCGGGCCCAACGCCTACGAGGCCGGCGGCGGATTCCGGATCTGGTACATCGACCTCACCAACACCACCGACGCCACCTGCGAGAACGTCCACCCGGTCGTCGTCCTGGTGGACAGGAAGCGGGCGTTGCGGCCGGAGCAGCCGCGCCTGGAGTTCTACGACGGGGACCGGCCCCGCCCCGTGACCTTCGAGCGGACCGACGAGGACGAGCACATCGGCGTGCTCGGTTCCGCCGGGCCCGGTTCCCCCTCCCTCGGCTCCTCGGCGCCCGGCTCCTCGGCGCCCGGCTCCTCCGCGCCCGACTCCTCCGAGGACGACGACTTCCCGGGGTTCACCGTCGCGCCCGGCAAAACCCTCTCCGTCAAGGTGCGGCTCGCGGTCACCTCGGACGCGGTGGCCAACGACATCGTCGCCAACGCGGCCGTCGTGCAGCGGCACCAGGACGACGGCGCCTGGGTGGGCCAGTCGAACGACTACCGGTTCCGCATCGTCGGGGGCGCGGCCGGGAGCAGGGAGACGGGCGAACCGCGCGGTGACACGGGTGTCCGGGACCCGGACCGGCAGGGCGCCGCCGACGGCGTACCGGACGGGCTGCCGTTCGCCGACGAACTGGCCGGTACGGGGCTTTCCTCGCCCCGCGCCCTCCTCGCCGCGGCCGGCGGCGCGCTGCTGCTCCTGGCCGCCGGGACCATCGCACTGCTCATGGCCCGCCGCAGACGCTGAGCACGCGCGACCCCTCCCCACGCCCCCCACGCCCCCCACGTCCCACCCCACGTCCCTTCCCTCCCCGTCCTCCCCCTCCGCCAAGATCCAGCGGATGGCTAGGCTGGGGGCGTCGGCACACGGTGGTGACCGGCGACGCCGGCGCACCCGCACGGCTCACGCAGAACGCGTACGGCAGGAGACGGCACATGGCAGAGCGCAAGCCCATCGAATCGTGGCTCACCGACATGGACGGGGTGCTCATCCACGAGGGCGTGCCCATCCCCGGCGCCGACGCCTTCATAAGGAAGCTCAGGGATTCCGGGAAGCCTTTCCTGGTCCTCACCAACAACTCCATCTACACGGCCCGGGACCTGCACGCCCGCCTGCGGCGGATGGGCCTGGACGTGCCCGTCGAGAACATCTGGACGTCCGCCCTCGCCACCGCCCAGTTCCTGGAGGACCAGCGCCCCGAGGGCTCCGCGTACGTTATCGGCGAGGCCGGTCTGACCACCGCGCTGCACGACATCGGGTACGTGCTGACCGACCACGACCCCGACTACGTAGTCCTCGGCGAGACCCGTACCTACTCCTTCGAGGCGATGACCAAGGCGGTGCGGCTGATCAACGACGGCGCCCGTTTCATCGCCACGAACCCCGACGAGACCGGCCCGTCCGCCGAGGGCGCGCTGCCCGCCACCGGCGCGGTCGCCGCGCTGATCACCAAGGCGACCGGCAAGCAGCCGTACTTCGCGGGCAAGCCGAACCCGCTGATGATGCGCACGGGGCTCAACACCATCGGCGCGCACTCCGAGACCAGCGCGATGATCGGCGACCGCATGGACACCGACGTCCTGGCCGGTCTGGAGGCGGGCATGGAGACCTTCCTCGTCCTCACCGGCCTCACCACGAAGGCGGAGATCGAGAAGTACCCGTACCGCCCGTCCACGATCGTCGACTCCATCGCGGACCTCGTCGAGCGCGTCTGAGCCGACCGCACGGGCAGCCGACCGCACGGGCCGTCACCCGCACGGGCCGCCACCCGTACGGCGCAGTGGGCCCCCTCCCCGGATGCGCCCGCCCGGCCCGCGGAGCACGCTCCAGATGTCTGGAGGTTCACGATGGGTTCACTGCGACTCGCTCTCTGTGCCGGTGCGGCGGCAACCGCCGCACTCGCCCCCATGGCGTACGCCCCCTCTGTGTTCGCGGCCGACGGAGGTGTCCGGGTGTCTCCGGGGTCCCCGGCTCCCGGCAGCGACATCCGGCTGCGGGTCCGGGGGTGCACCGGGATGACCGGGACCGCCGCGTCCGCGGCGTTCGTCGCCGACGCGCAGCTCACCGGGGCCCAGGGGGACCTCACCGGCGAGACCCGCGTCCGCTCGACGCTCGACCCGGGCACGTACGACATCAAGGTCACCTGTGACGGCTTCGAGCAGACGCTCAAGGGCACCGTCACCGTCGCCGACAAGAAGCAGCGCGAGAAGCGGGAGCGGGAGGAGAGGGAGAAGCGGGAGCGGGAGGAGAAGCAGGGGCAGGGGCAGAGGCAGGAGCAGCCGGACGGCTCGGCCGCCGCTTCGCCCGCCGCGCCCGCGTCCCCCGTCGCCCCCGTGCACGCGGGCGGTGGCGGTACCTCCCGGCTCGCCGCCGCCGAGGCCAGGTCGGACGGGCCCGGTACCCGGCACGCGGTCGTCGGTCTCGTCCTGGCCGGGGTCGCCGCCGTCGCCGTGGCCGTCAGCAGCGCCCGGCGGGGCCGCCGCCGTACGGACTGAGCGGCCATGTCACCACGCACGCACCCGGACCACCGGGAACACGTGGCGGGCGGTGGCCGGCTCCTGATGGGAGTCGCCTGGGCGCTGCTGCTGCTCGGACTGTGGCTGTGGGGCCGTGAGGTCACCGACGTGCGGCAGGGCATATCCTCGCCGACCACCGGTGACGTGGCGGCGGTCGGACGCCCGCTCGGCGTCCAACTGCCGCCCGCGGTCCGGCCGCTGGGCAACGCGCGGCCCCAGCGCGTGGACGTGCCCGCCCTGGGCGTACGGGCCCCCGTGGTGAGCCGCGGCCTCGACCCGGGCGGGGCGATCGATCCGCCGCCGTACGGGCAGCCGGGTACGGTCGGCTGGTACGGGGACGGGGTGCGGCCGGGGGCGGCCGGGACCGCGCTGCTCGTCGGGCACGTGGACACCGAGACCCGGCCCGCGGTCTTCTACCACCTCAGCGAGGTACGGCCGGGTGCGGCGGTCCGGGTGGTCCGGGACGACGGCACGGTCGCCGAGTTCACCGTCGAGGACGTACAGGTCTTCGCCCGCGACCGCTTCGACGCCCGGCAGGTGTACGGGGTACGGCAGACCGGGCGCGCCGAGCTGCGGCTCATCACGTGCGGCGGCTCCTTCGACCGAGGCAGCCGCACCTACACGGCGAACGTGGTCGTCTCCGCGTACCTCAGCGGCACCGGTCACGACAGCGGCCGTTGAGCGGTGGCAGGCGTGGCAGGCGTGGCAGGCGTGGCAAGCGTGGCAAGCGGTGGCGACACCGGCCCGGTCGACGACCCGCTCCCCCGGGAGCCGTCGACCGGGCTGGTCCTCGACCGTGCTCGCACGGGCTGCGGGAGTAACCCGGCGACCGGCACGGGAGGCTCAGGGTCCCCGTCCGAGGACGAGCGGATGGCCGGACAGCCGGGGTCCCGGGCCGTCTGAGACGACTTTAGAACGGATGAGCGTTCCGGCCTAGGGTCTGAATGACGCCAAGTCTCATGGCGGTGGCACTGTGTTATCCGCGCAGGTGGCCGCAGCGTCCGGACCGGTGCACGGGACTCCGCGACCGCCCGGTCGTCCGGCGCTGTAACAGCTGGCAGACAAGGCGTGACTGCGCTCGTGGGCGGCCCGACACGTATGTCAGGATTGCTACTTCGGACGGTGCACCCGAGGGGGAGTTTTTCGATGTACGGGAGCAGGGGGGCCGGGGCAAGGGCGTCCGTGGCGGTGGCAGGAGCTGTGCTGCTGCTCGGGGCGTGTTCGTCCTCGGGCGACGGCGGCGACAAGGACAAGTCGGGCGCCAAGGTGAGCCAGCAGCCCAAGGAGAAGGACCCGTTCTGGGTCAACCCGGACGGGAACGCGGCCGAACAGGTCGCCACCTATGTGAAGGACGGCAAGGACGAGGACGCCGAACTGATCCGCACGATCGCCGAGCAGCCCACCGGTCAGTGGCTCACTCCGGAGAACGCCGAGCGGGAGGCGCGCGGTTTCACCGAGGCCGCCGCGAAGGCCGACCGGGACGCGCTGCTCGTCGTCTACAACATCCCGCACCGCGACTGCGGCCAGTTCTCCGGTGGCGGCGCCGCCGACGGCAACGCGTACCGGACCTTCATCGACCAGGTCGCCAAGGGGATCGGCGACCGGGCGACCACGGTGATCCTGGAGCCGGACGCCGTGCTGCACATGGTGGACGGCTGCACCCCGCAAGAGTTCCACGAGGAGCGCTACGACCTGCTCCGGGGCGCGGTGGAGAAGTTCAAGTCGCTGAAGAACACGAAGGTCTACCTGGACGCGGGCAACGCGGGCTGGGGCAAGTCCGACGACATCGCCGAGCCCCTGAAACTGGCGGGCGTCGAGAACGCCGACGGATTCGCGGTCAACGTGTCCAACTTCTACAAGACGCCCGACAGCACGAAGTACGGCAAGGAGCTGTCGTCGAAGGTCGGCGGCAAACCGTTCGTGATCGACACCAGCCGCAACGGCAACGGCCCTTACACGGGCGGCGACCCGGAGGAGAACTGGTGCAACCCGCCCGGACGCGCCCTGGGCGAGACACCCACCACGGACACCGGTGACGACCTCGTCGACGCCTATGTGTGGGTCAAGCGGCCCGGCGAGTCCGACGGCACGTGCAAGGACGGACCGAAGGCGGGCCAGTGGTGGCCGGAGTACGCGCTGAAGCTCGCGAAGGCCAGCAAGCAGTGACCGCTCGCATGTGAGTCGCATGTGAGTCGCATGTGAGTCGCATGTGGCTTGTACGTGGCTGGTACGTGACTGGTACGTGACTGGGGGCGCCCTCCGTATGAGGAGGGCGCCCCCAGTCACGTACCAGCCACGTCCGTCAGGGGATCTTCACCCACTGGGCCTTGCTCGGGGTGCCCTGGTCGTCCGTCACGAACAGCATGTACCAGCCGGACTCGACCAGGTTGCGGCTCTTCGGGACGGTGACCTCGATGCCGTCCTTCGTCTTCTCGAAGTCCAGAGCGATCGACCGCTGGTCTACGTCGGTGACGTGCGTCGAGGCGCTCGGCCGGATCAGCCGGGCCGACTTGACCGCCGAGGAGTGCTTCGACGTGAACGTCGCCGACTCGCCGCGCTCGATGGTCTTCGGGCCGCCGGAGAGCGTCGGCCGCGAACCCTGGAAGAGGTACGGCGGCGTGTAGATCTCCACCCGCTGCTCGAACTTGCCCGGCTTGGTGTTGCCCTTGTCGGCGTAGAGCGAGTCCGAGCCGAAGAACATCACCCGGCCGTCGGGCAGGAGGATCGAGCCCGAGTGGTAGTTGCGGCCCACCAGCGGGTCGGCGACCCGCGTGAACTCGTTGGTCTTCGAGTCGTACATCCGGGCCTGCAGGATGTTGGTGTCGCCGCGTCCGCGGTAGTCCTCGGAGCCGCCCGACACGAGCACGTCGTCGTCCGGGAGGATCGAGTACTGCGGGTAGCGCGTGCCCTTCTCCATCTCGGGACCGTCGACGAACTTCGGGTTGTCGGCCAGCAGGTCGATGATGCGGGTCTTCTTGCTGGACAGCTTGGACTCGCCGACCCCGCCGCCGCCGATCACCATGTACTTCTCGTCCTGCGCGGGCGGCAGCAGCACCGTGCCCGCCGTCTCCAGGCGCTTCGGGTCGGACATGCCCTTGAGCTTCTTGAACTTGTTCGTCTCCAGGTCCCAGACGCCCGGGTCACGGCCGACGTCGTCGGGTCCGTAGCCGGCGTTCGCACCCGAGTAGAACAGCTTGCCGTTCTGCATCAGGGAGATCGCCGGGTAGGTCGGGAACTGCCTGACGCCGTCGGTGTACGTCCACTTCTTGGTCTTCGGGTCGTACACCTCGTTCTTGCCCGGCACCAGCTGGCCGATCTCGTCCAGGCCGGAGAGGCTGAGGATCTTGCCGTCGGAGAGCGTGGTGAGCGTCGGGTACCAGCGCGCCTCGTTCATCGGGTCGACCTTGATGTACTTCTCGGCGACCGGGTCGAACTCGTAGGCATCCTTGATGCCCTGGAAGTCCTTCTTGTCGAGCGCGAGCTTCTCGGCGATGCCGTACGTGTTGCGGGTGTCGGCGCCGGAGAGGCCCTGCACGCGGTAGTTGTCCTGCGTGCCCGTCTCGTACTTGGCGCCGCTCTTCTGCGCCTCGACGTAGATCCGGCCCAGGCCCGGTTCGTTGCGCAGGAACGCGCCGGTCGCCTTGTCGAAGACCTTCTTGGCCCGCTCGACGACGATCGGGTCCTTCGAAACGAACGTCTTGCCGCCCTCCTTGCCCGTGAACCGGGTTCCGGAGGGCAGGGTGATCGGCTTGTCCGGATTCTCGTTGTGGACGACCATCAGACCGCCGGCCTTGGTGGTGTCGCCCTTGAGCTTCTCGTAGCGCTTGGTGCCGCCGGCGATCAGCAGATTGCCGTTGGGCAGCTGCGTATGGCCCGTGCAGAACAGGTCGGCCGGCGTCGGAACCTTTTTGATCGTCTTCTTGACCGGGTCCCATATGCGGGTGTCGAACTTCTTCGCGTCGAAGTTGTCCTGGTTGTTTCCCGAACCGGCGATCAGCAGGATCTTTCCGGTGTGCAGAAGCGCGGCGTGAATGGTGTTCAGCCGGTACTTCTCGGGAAACTCGACAATGTCCCACTTGCCGTTCTCTGCCTTGTACTCAGGTCTGTTGATCTTGTACTCGTGGTACTGCTCCGACCCGAAGCGGTAGAGCGCGGGTCCGTTCATCCCGGCCAGCGCAAGCACCACCGCCGCACCTATCGCGATGCGGCGGGCACGGCGGCGGCTGGAACCGTCTTTCACTTCATTTCCTGTCTGACTCGACTGACTTGGCCGGCTCGGACCAGGCCTCGTCCCTGGTCCGGCCCCTGGGGTGGATTACGCGGCGCGGCAGCCGCGTACCTCAGTTCCCGGGCGAACGGTGCTGTCCCCCGAGGGAGATCTGCACGGTCTGGTCGTTGCCCCCGCCCGACGCCCAGCTCGGCTTGTGCTGGGGCGCGTGCTGCTGCCCGTGCGGGGGTGTGTGCTGAGGCGCGGGGGACTGCTGCGGCTGGAGGGGGATCCGGCTGTCGTACACGGCCGCCGGAGCCGCCGGGGGCTCCTGGGGGGAGCCGTGGCGGTGCTTTCTCCCCTTCTTGTCCTGTCGCATCATCCAGCGCCAGGCGAACATCGGCGAGGCCGTGATGAGCAGCGCGAACGTCGCCCAGATGATCATCGCCGGGTGGGCGTGACCGTAGACGAAGCCCGCGGTGATCGAACCGCTGAAGATCGCTATGAAGTACCAGTGGTACCGGAACGTCCCGAACCAGGTGTCCGGGCTCGCGGAGTCGCCCTTCGGGGTCACCACGAACTTGCTCTTGCGGCGCAGCATCGAGTCGATGAGGGCCTTCGCGTACAGCGGCGCCGACAGCGCGGACATGATCATGCCCGCCACGCCGCCGGAGCCCTCGGGCTCGTGCGGTGAGACGTTGTGGCGGCGGTTCCAGACGTAGAGGCCGATCTGCAGCGCCGAGGCGTTGCCGTAGAGCATCAGCCAGATCGCCGGGTCGATGTTCACACCCGAGGCGCCGAGGCCCAGGAACAGGGCGCAGCTCAGTGCGGCCAGGATCCAGTTGAGCGCCGACATCGGGTAGAAGATGATCATCATCGTGTAGTTGAAGAACTTACTCGGCGGCAGCGAGTAGGCGCCCTTCCAGTACTGCTTGAGGATCGTCTCGTACGTACCCCGCGACCAGCGCATCTGCTGGGTGAAGAAGTCCGTCCAGGCGTTCGGCCCCTCGCCGACCGCGAGGACGTCCGGGGTGTAGACCGAGCGCCACTTCCTGCCCGTCACCGGGTTCTTGTGGCGGTGGATCTCGAAACCGGTCGCCATGTCCTCGGTGATCGAGTCGTACAGGCCGCCGATCTGCTTCAGCGTCCTGATGCGCACGGCGTTCGAGGTGCCGACGAACATCGGCGAGCCGTACGCGTTGCCCGCGCGCTGGATCAGCGCGTGGAACAGGAACTGCTGCGACTCGGCGGCCTTGGTGATCGGGTTGTCGTAGTTGCCGTAGACCTGCGGGCCGATCACGAAGCCGACGTCCGGGTCGCGGAAGAAGCCCAGCATCCGCTCCAGGTAGTTCGGCAGCGGCACGTGGTCGGTGTCGACCGAGGCGAAGAAGTCGTAGTTGTCGCCCTGCGCGTCCAGCCAGGCGTTGTAGTTGCCGTGCTTGGTCTTGGCCCGGTGCGGGCCCTTCTTCTGGTTCCACTTCGCGATGCCCTTGCGGGAGAAGTGGTGCACACCGAGGCGCTCGCAGACCGCCTTCACCTCGGGGTCGTCGCCCTCGTCGAGCAGCCAGACGTGCATGAGGCCGCGGTGGCGGATCCGCACCGCGGCTTCCAGGGTCTTCGTCACCATCTCCAGCGGCTCCTTGCCGGGCACGAAGGAGGTGAGGAAGGCCACTTTCGTGCCGGACTCGGGCACCACCGGGATCGGGTCGCGGGCGACCAGTGTGGCGTGCGCGTTCGACAGCACGTTCATGCAGCGGAACAGCTCGATCAGACCGATCGAGACGAGCATCACTATGTCGAGCGCGGGCAGGAAGTCGTAGGCGGGATAGTCCCGGTCGGTCCAGTGCGCCGGCTGGAGCAGCCAGCCGAGCAGCACGAGGGACAGGAGCGGGGCCGCGCCCAGCATCAGCGCGGCGCGCAGCCGGTGCGGCTCCTGCGAGAGCAGCGTGCGGTACTGCACCTTGTACGGCTTGGTCGGATCCGGCTGCGTGAGAGGACCCGCGAGCCGGCTGTAGTGCTCGTAGTCGTATCTCGGCAGGTTCTTCTTGATTCTGCGGAAAGTGCCGGTCCGCGTCTGTGACGGCACCCTCAGCTGGGTGGTCTCGGACGGGTCGGAGTTCTGCCGGGCGCCCGTCGGCGTCGACGTCATGAGTCATCCCCCCACACGCGAAATTCCACGTGCTCGTTGTTCCCTTCGCCGGCCGGTCCCCCTGAACCCGCACCGGCGTATCAACAGCAGGCCCCCGTCACCACATCGTCCACACACCTTATAGACATGGCGGAGCGGCCTTCCGGTTGCATGATGCCCCCCTCGGCATCCGTTCATTGACAGGGCCCCATTCCCCGCCTTCGCACGCAACCGCTTTCATGCCCCCAACCGCTCTGTAACCGCAGCCTCTTGCCGCCCAGGGTTCTATGCCGTTCGTCATGATCGCAAGACGCGAAACACGGTGTTTACCGGTCATACACGCTCATTGGGGAGCCTGTTGATCTCGTTCGGTACCGTTGCTGTCAATCGCATACGAATGTTGCCGAAGTGTTCTCTTATTGCTTCCTCGGCCCGCCCCGAGTCGCCGGAGCGCACCGCGTCGAGGATCTCCCGGTGCTGCCGGCAGGTGACCTTCGGGTCCTGCGGGAGTTCCACGAGATCCGTGCGTACGCGGTGGAAGGCGTCCCAGAACGCCTCCAGGAGCTCACTCAGCAAGAGGTTGCCCAGACCACGGTAGAGGGTGGCGTGGAACGCGCGGTCGGTCTCGGTGAGACCCGCGCCGGCGGTGGCCTCGGCCTCCATGCGCTCGACCAGTGCGTCCAGGACGGCCAGGTCGTCCTGCGGGACGTTGCCCGCGACGCGGGAGACCAGGCCGGTCTCCACGGCCTCGCGCAGCTGCAGGAGCTGCAGGAGGCTGTCCTCGCCGCGGTAGTGCCCGGCGACCGTGCGGAAGGCCAGGCCCTCGATCATCGGCGCCATGGACATCGGCCCGACGTAGGTACCGAAGCCGTGCCGGATCTCGACGATGCCCATCGCCTGCAGGGCCTTGAGGGCCTCGCGCACGGAGTTCCGGCTGGCGCCGAGCAGCTCCATGAGGTCGGGCTCGGTCGGCAGTACGGCGCCCGAGGGCAGCCGACGGTCGATGATGAGCTTCTTGATCTGCTCCTGGAGGTCGCGCGCCATGGCGAGAGGGTAGCGGGCCGTAAGGGTTCGGCCATACGCGAAGAGGCTCCCCGCCTGTGCGGGGAGCCTCTTCGTTACTTCTCTCGCTCTTCTTGAGAGCCTCTGCTTGAGCCTCTTCATTGAGCATCTGCCTGTGCGCCGCCAGGGACTCGAACCCCGGACCCGCTGATTAAGAGTCAGCTGCTCTAACCAACTGAGCTAGCGGCGCGTGCGGCTCTCGCCGAAGAGAACTCTACCGGACCTTCGCGGGGCGTTTGGCCGGGGTGAGCCGCAGCCGACAACCGGTACATCATTCGGACCGTCAACATGCGGCACGAGCGACAAGTTGCGAAACTGACGAACGTGCAGAAGCGCGGAGAACTCCAGCAGGACGACGACGGGAAAAGCATGACCGCTCCGGCATTCGAGGAATTCGATCCCGAGAGCGACTGCGACTGTCCCGGATGTACGCACTGGCGGCGCGTGCTGCCACATTCCAGGACCGGCGGATTCGGCGGGCATCCGGCCGCCCTCGCCCCGGCCCACGCCCTGGCCCGGGCAGGGCGGACCCCCATGGCGTTCGCCCTCGCCGCGGCCACCGGCACGGTGCTCGGCGCCGCGGGTGCCACCCCCGCCGTCGCCGCCGCGCACGCCCCGCAGCGGCCCGGTGCCCCCGCGGCCGACGACCCCGGCACCCCGCAGGGCGGCACGGCCCCGCTGCACGGCCCCGGCGGTGTGCCGGCCAAGGTGAAGGCGCCTCGGACCACCCGGGCCGAGATCATCAACCGGGCCAGGGAGTGGGTTGTCGCGCAGGTGCCCTACGACATGGACGCGTACTGGTCCGACGGCTACCGCCAGGACTGTTCCGGCTTCGTCTCGATGGCCTGGAACCTCGGCGGGAACGAATGGACGGGCAGCCTCGACAAGTACGGCGTCAGAGTCACCCAGGGCGATCTCCAGCCGGGGGACATGCTGCTCTTCCACAATCCGGCCGACCCCGAGAAAGGGTCCCACGTCGTGATTTTCGGCGGCTGGACGGATTACACGCAGAGCCATTACATCGCGTACGAGCTGACGCGCCCGCACGCCCGCAGGCAGGCCACTCCGTACGCCTACTGGAGCAATTCGGACCGCTATCTCGGCTATCGCCACAAGGGCCTCAAGCCGGAGCCGGGCAAGGGCGGCACGGGCACCGGTACCGGCACGCCCGTCACCTCTCCGGCCACGGCCGGCCATCCCGGCGCGACCGCCTTCGGGCCCGGCGCGAACAACGCGTACGTCACCCGGCTGGGACGGATGCTCGTCGCGCGGGGCGCGGGGAGGTACTACGTCTCGGGGCCGGGGCCGCGCTGGTCGGACGCGGACCGGCGGGCGACCCGGGCGTTCCAGCAGGCACAGGGCTGGACCGGGGCCGACGCCGACGGACTGCCGGGGCCGGCGACCTGGTCGTACCTGGTGAACGGGAAGGGCCGGGACGTGAGGGCCGCGAGCGGCGGCCCCGGCACTCCCACGAAGCCCCCGCCCGGCGGTGTCGCCTCGCACGGCGTCCCCGGCTATCCCGGACGGGCGATGTTCCGGCCCGGTGCCGACAACGACCACGTCACCCGGCTGGGGAGGCAACTGGTGAGGAAGGGATTCGGCAAGTACTACACGCGGGGCCCGGGACCGCGCTGGGGCGAGGGCGACCGGCGCAACGTCGAGGCGTTCCAGCGCGCGCAGGGATGGCGCGGCGGCGCGGCCGACGGCTACCCCGGCCCGGAGACCTGGCGACGGCTCTTCGCCGAAGCACCCTAGGGCGGGTTTTCCACCGGTACGGCGGTTCTTCCTGGCGCGGAGGCGCGGAGGCACGGAGGCACGTATGAGTACGACGACCACTTCACACTCCCCGGAGTCCGAGGGGCCGCCCGAGGCGGGCGGCCGGGACACCGGCGGCCGGGAGGCGGGTGGCCGCGGGGCGCGGGTCATCCACAACGAGGCGACCACCGAGATCCCGGTCCACCTGCTGTTCCGCGACGAGGGCGAACCGGTGTCCGTGGCGCTGGCGCCCGCCGTGGTGAGCCGCCGGCGCGGTACGGGCGAGCAGCCGCGGATCGCGCGGCGCGCCCCCGCCCCGCTGCGGCCGAGGCCCACGCCGGAGGTCGACCCCGATCTCGTCGAGCGGCCCGCACGGGTGCTGCCGGGCATGGCCGGAGTGCTGGCCGGCGCCGTCGGTACGACCGGTTGCGTCCTGGCGTCGTGGTGGGCGGGTGTCCTGCCGCCGCTCGCCGTGGACGCGCTGGGACTGCCGACGCACACCGGTGCCGGGCTCGGCGGACCGCAGTGGGCGGCGCTCGCGGGGTGCGGGGCGCTCGCTCTGTTCGGGTTCGGCGGGCTGGCGCGCGGCCGCACCGGGCGCGCCTGGGTGCTGGGGCTCTTCGGCCGCTACCGGGGCACGGTCCGGCGCACCGGGCTCATGTGGGTGAACCCGCTGGTGCTGCGCCGCCGTATCGACGTGCGGCTGCGGCACTGGCGGAGCGAGGCGATGCCCGCGGTCGACGCGAACGGGGTCGCGCTGCGGGTCGTCGTGCTCGTCGTCTGGCGGGTGCGCGACACCGCCCGCGCCGCGCTCGGCGTCGAGGACCACCAGCTGTATCTGCGCGAGTGCGTGGAGGCGGCGCTCGCCCGGGTGCTCGCACAGCTGCCGGCCGATCTCTCACCGAACGCGTCCTACGGGCCGAACCCGTCGGGCGCGGCGGACTCCGCGACCCTGCGCAACACGGAGGCCGTCAGCGACTCGCTGACCCGGCTGGTGGCGGCGGAGGCGGCGGCGGTCGGCCTGCAGGTGTACTCGGCGCAGCCGCTCGGGGTGGAGTACGCGCCCGAGATCGCCGCCGTGATGCAGCGCCGCCGGATCGCGGCCCTGGACGCCCAGCACCGCGACAAGGTCCTCACCTCCGTCGTCGACTCCGTCGAGGACACGGTGACCCGGCTGACCGTGCGCGGTCTCGTCGAGCTGGACGACTACGAGCGCAAGGCCCTGGTGAAGGACCTGACGGTGGCGTTCTATACGGGGCATGGAGATCGATGACCCCCGCACCCTCGCCGGCCTCGCCTCGGACGCCTGGAGCCTGACCGAGGAGACCCCGCGTGCCGTGCTCGGCCTGGCGGGACCGCCCGGTGCCGGCAAGTCCACCCTCGCCCGCGCCCTGGTCGCGCACCTCGGTGAGGGCGCCGCCTATCTGCCGCTCGACGGCTTCCACCTCTCCAACGCCCAGCTGGAACGCCTCGGCCTGACCGCCCGCAAGGGCTCCGAGCCGAGCTTCGACGTGTGGGGGTACGTCGATCTGCTGCGCCGGGTCCTCGACGAGACCGCCCGCGACATCTACGTACCGGACTACGACCGCACGCTCCACGAGCCCGTCGCCGCACGGCATCTGGTGCCTCCGGCCGCCCGGCTCGTCGTCACGGAGGGGAACTATCTCGCCTGTGATCTGCCGGGGTGGCGGGACGCGTACGTACTCATGGGGGAGTGCTGGTACGTGCAGGCGCCCGGGGGCGTGCGGCAGGAGAGGCTGGTGGAGCGGCAGTTGGCGGGTGGGAGGGACGAGGCGCAGGCGCGGGAGTGGGTCGCCACCAACGACGACCCGAACGGACGGCTGGTGGAGAAGTCGCGGGACCGGTGCCAGCGGGTCCTCTCCACGATTGGTATGGACCCATCCCGCTTTTGACGTGGACTTGATATGGACACAGCCAAGTCGTGGCAATAATCTGGTACTTGGTCTAGACCTAAATCATCGCCTCAACCTCACCTTCACGCATCGCGATGCGCGCGCACGGCTCACGGAACTTCCCCCACGTTCTCCAGGAGCGGCAGCATGCGAGAAATCCCCCAACCCCGAAAGCGGCTGAAGTGGTACGCCGCCGCCGTCGGACTCGCCACCACCGGAGCGATCGTCCTCTCCAGCGGCGGGGCCACCGGCCACGGCTACACCGATCTCCCCGTCAGCCGGCAGAAGCTCTGCCAGAACGGCGCCGTGGCCAACTGCGGTGGCATCCAGTGGGAGCCCCAGAGCGTCGAGGGCCCCAAGGGCTTCCCGGCCTCCGGCCCCGCGGACGGCCGGATCTGCTCAGGGAACCACACCGAGTTCGGCCAACTGGACAAGGCGACGACGCCCTCGGGCGGCGCCTGGCCCACGACCAAGGTCAGCAGCGGGCAGAGTTACACCTTCCGCTGGCAGTTCACGGCACGGCACTCCACGACCGACTTCAAGTACTACCTCACCAAGAACGGCTGGAACCAGAACGCTCCGCTGACCCGGTCCGCGCTGGACACCACCCCGTTCCTGACCGTCCCCTACAGCGGTCAGCCCCCGGCGACGCTCTCGCACAGCGGCACCCTGCCGTCCGGCCGGAGCGGACACCACGTCGTCCTCGCGGTGTGGACCGTCGCCGACACCGGTAACGCGTTCTACGCCTGCTCGGACGTCACCTTCTGAGCGACCGCAGGGCCACCCCCCACGGGTAGGTTCCACGCACGTCGGCATGGCCGTGACGGCGTGCGTGGAGCTGTACCGCCCTCACCCCTCGTCATCTGACGTGCCGTCAATTATGGTGCGCCCCCATGGGAGCCAGCAGCGTGGGGGCCACCGGCGCCGGGGCGGACAGGCGTACCGTCGCCGAACTCGTACAGGAGCGGTGGGGTGACCACCGGCCGGGGCTGTGGTTCGAGGAACGGACCCTGACTCACCACGAGATGGCCGCGGGCGCGGCGGCGCGGGCCGCGTTGTTCGCCGAACTGCTGCCGTCCCGAGTGGAACCGCATGTGGGCGTGCTGCTCGACAACACCCCCGAGTTCCCGCTCTGGTTGGGCGCCGCGGCCCTCGCGGGCGCGGCCGTCGCGGGGATCAACCCCACCCGCCGCGGCCCCGAACTCGCCCGTGACATCCTCCACACCGAATGCCGTGTCCTGGTCACCGAGCGGACCCACCTCCCCCTCCTCGACGGCCTCGAACTCCCGGGCGTACGCGTCCTGGTGACCGACACCGAGGCGTACGAGGACCTGCTCGCGCCCTACGCGGACGCGCGCCCGGAGCCGGGACCGGCGACCCCGCGCAGCCACTTCCTCCTCTACTTCACCTCCGGCTCGACCGGTGCGCCCAAGGCGGCGATCTGCTCGCAGGGGCGGCTCGCGGCGGCCGGGCGGTCGCTGGTCGGTCATTTCGGCGTGCGCGTGGACGACGTGCACTACATCTGTATGCCGATGTTCCACGGCAACGCCGTGATCGCCGACTGGGCACCCGCCCTCGCGGCCGGCGCGGGAGTGGCCCTGCGGCGCCGCTTCTCCGCCTCGGCCTTCCTGCCGGACGTACGGGCCTACGGGGCCACGTACTTCACCTACGTGGGACGCGCCGTCCAGTACATCCTGCAGACCCCGGCCCGTGCCGACGACCGCGACAACCCGCTGCGCACGGGCTTCGGGACGGAGGCGGGGGCGGTGGACGCCGCCGCCTTCGAGGAGCGGTTCGGGGTGCGCCTGGTGGAGGGTTACGGATCGTCGGAGGGCGGGGCGGCGATCCAGTGGTCACCCGGGACGCCGAAGGGCGCCACCGGACGGGCGGCACCCGGCGACGACCTCGCGGTGCTGGATCCGCGGACCCGCGCCGAGTGCCCCGCGGCCACTTTCGGCCCCGACGGTCTGCTGCTCAACGGGCACGAGGCCATCGGCGAGCTGGTGAACCGCGGTCCCAGTCCCTTCGAGGGCTACTGGCGCAACCCGGCGGCGGACGCGGCGCGGGGCAGGGGCGGCTGGTACTGGACCGGCGACCTCTTCTATCGGGACACCGACGGATTCCTCTACTTCGCCGGCCGAACGGACGACAGGCTCCGCGTCGACAGCGAGAACCTGGCCGCCGCCGTGATCGAGAACATCCTCGCCCGCTACGAGGGCGCGGACGCCGTGGCCGTGTACGCCGTCCCCGACCCGGTGGCCGGCGACCAGGTCATGGCCACCGTGGCAGGCACCTTCGACCCGCTCGCCTTCGAGGCCTTCCTGCGCGCCCAGCCGGATCTGGGTACCAAGATGGTCCCCCGTTTCGTACGGGTCGTCGACCGTATGCCGGTCACCGCCACCAACAAGATCCACCGGACCGGGCTGCGCCGCGAGGGCTTCCGGTGCGTGGACCCGGTGTGGTGGCGGCCTGCGGGGGAGGCGCGGTACCGCCGGCTGGGCGGGGCCGACGTCGAGGGGTTGGTGGCGCGGTACCGGGCGCGGGGGCGCGAGGAACTGCTGCTGAGGTGAGGCGGACAACGCGAGAAGCCCCCGCTCTCGCGGGGGCTTCTGCTGTGTTCCTCTTGTGCGCCGCCAGGGACTCGAACCCCGGACCCGCTGATTAAGAGTCAGCTGCTCTAACCAACTGAGCTAGCGGCGCGTGACCCTCGCCGACCGCTCTTCGCGGCTGGCGACAGGGAAAATACTACCCGGTCCTCAGGGGTGCTCCGGACCACCGGCGGGGCGGAGGGGTGCTGCTCAGATGGCCAGTGTGAGGAGTACCGGCGCCGCGCCCCGGTTGAGGGTGTCCGCGGCCTCGCGCAGCCGGTGGGCGTGCTGCACCGGGAGGGAGAGGGCGAGGCAGCCCACGGCCGAACCGGCCGTGATGGGGACTGCCGCGCAGACCGTGCCGATCGCGTACTCCTGGAGGTCGAGCACGGGCACGGTGGGGGCCTGGGCGTCGAGCCGGGACAGGAGCACCCGTTCGTTCGTGATGGTGCGCGAGGTGAGCCGGGCCATCCGGTGGCGGGAGAGGTGGTCGCGCCGGCCGTTGAGGTCGAGCTGGCCGAGCAGGCTCTTGCCGATGGCGCTGGCGTGGGCCGCGGAGCGGAAGGCCACCCATTCGTTGACCGCCGGGGTGGCGGGGCCCTCCGCGCACTGGGTGACGTGGATCTCACCGTCCACGTACCGGCTCATGTAGACGGCGGCGCCGACCGAGTCGCGCAGCCGGTCGAGGTTCTGCTGGAGCTGGACGCGCAGTGCCTCGTCCCGGTCGCGCACGGAGCCCAGCCGGCCGAAGGCCTCCCCGGTCACGTACGCCCCGTCCGCGAGCTGCTCCACGTACCCCTCGCGGCGCAGCATGCGCAGGAGGGCGGTGAGGCGCTCGGTGCCGAGGCCGGTGTGCCGGGCGAGCTCGACGTCGGTGATGCCGGTGGTGTGCCGTGCCACGGTCTCCAGGACGCGCAGGGCGTCCTGGGCCGAGTGGTACGGCGCGGTCGACTCGCGCTTCAGCGCCACGGTGATCCCCTTGCGCTTTTCGGCCCGGCGCGCGGGTCGACGTCACGCGCATCGACCCGCACAGCAACGCAGCCCGGACGGGCCGGGCCCCCTACACGATAGCCGTCGAGCCGGGGACGGGGAGGGGCTGTTGGCGGGATTGGTGGCGTGATCCGATCCCCTCAACAGTGGCGCATGCCCTTGGCGTATGCCAAGGGCATGCGTCGGCGCCCGGCTCGGGCGCGGTGCACAACCGTGTCACGGCGTCACGGCGTCACAGCACCGCGCCGAGGAACTCCCTGGTCCTGTCGTGCTCCGGGTCGCCGAAGATCTTCTCCGGCGGTCCCGACTCCAGGACCCGACCGGAGTCGAACATCAGCACCTGGTCGGAGATGTCCCGCGCGAAGCTCATCTCGTGGGTCACGCACAGCATCGTGATGTCGGTGCTGCGGGCGATGTCCCGCAGCACGTCCAGGACGCCCGCGACCAGCTCGGGGTCGAGCGCGGACGTCACCTCGTCGAGGAGCAGCACCTGCGGCCGCATGGCCAGCGCCCGCGCGATCGCGACGCGCTGCTGCTGCCCGCCGGAGAGCTGGCTCGGGTACTTGTCGATGTGCTCGGCGAGGCCCACCAGGTCGAGCAGCTCGCGGGCCCGCTCCTCGGCCGCGTCCTTGGACATGCCGAGCACGGTGACCGGCGCCTCGGTGATGTTGCGCAGCACCTTCATGTTGGGGAAGAGGTTGAACTGCTGGAAGACCATCCCGATGTTCTTGCGGACCTCGCGGATGTGCTTCTCGCCGGCCGGGACCAGCTTGCCGTTCCTCTCCTCGTGGGTGAGGTAGTCGCCGCCGACCTTGATCGTGCCCTCGTCGGGCTTGAGCAGGGTCATCAGCAGCCGCAGGATCGTCGTCTTGCCGGAGCCGGACGGGCCGATCAGCGTGACGTGCTTGCCGGACGCGACGGAGAAGTCGAGCTCGTCGAGGACCGTGTTGCCGCCGAAGCGCTTGGTGACCTTGTCGAACCGGATCAGCTCGCTGCCGTCCACCGCCGGGTTGACGGCGGAGTCGACGTCGGAGTCTTTGGTGAGGGGGGTGTCAGCGGACAAGACGTCGCTCCAGGGCTCGCATGAGGAGGGAAGCCGGATAGGAAATGAGGATGAAGGCCACGCCGATGACCGTCAGCGGCTCGGTGAACTGGAAGTTCTGCTGCGCGAAAAGACGCGCCTCACCGAGCATGTCGAGGACGGTGATCGCCATCAGCATCGGCGTGTCCTTGAGCATCGAGATGACGTAGTTGCCCAGTGCGGGCACCACCCGGCGGATCGCCTGCGGCAGGATCACCGCGGTCCACGTCCGGGTCAGGGGCAGGTTCAGTGCCGTGGCCGCTTCCCATTGGCCGGCCGGCACGCCCTCGATACCGGCCCGGTAGACCTGCATCGTGTACGTCGAGTAGTGCAGCCCGATGGCGACGACACCGGTGGTCATCGCGGAGAACGTGATGTTCCACTCGGGCAGCACGTAGAAGAGGAAGAACAGCTGCACCAGCAGCGGGGTGTTGCGGATGAACTCGGTGACGACCCCGACCGGCCAGCGCACCCAGCGGGTCGGCGCGCGCATCAGCAGCGCCCACACGAGCCCGAGGGCGAAGGAGATCAGCGAGCCGAGCACCAGGGCTTGCAGGGTGACCAGCAGGCCGTCCCAGAAGTGCGGCATGAAGTCGCCGACGGCACTCCAGTCCCATGTCATACGGCACCTCCGCCGACTCCGGTGGTCTCCGGGCGGTGCAGCTCGGCCTGGGACACACCCTTCTCAGGAACCTCTCCGACTCCGGCCTTCAACCGTTTCTCCAGTCCACGCATGAGCCGCGTGAGCAGAAAGGCGATCACGAAGTAGATCAGCAGGATGTACGTGTAGATCTCCGCGCTCTCCTGCAGCGCGAGCCGCACGAGGTTCCCGCTGAAGGCCAGGTCGCCCATGCCCATCACGGACACCAGGGCGGTGCCCTTGAGCAGCTCGATCAGCAGGTTGGAGAAGGGCGGGATCATCTCCGGCACCGCCTGCGGCAGTTGGATCAGCCGCAGCCGCTGCCAGGGTGTGAAGCTGAGCGCGATACCGCCCTCGACCTGTGCGGGGTCGACGGAGTTCAGGGCGCCGCGGACGATCTCGGAGCCGTACGCCCCGTAGGTCAGACCCAGCGCGAGCGTGCCCGCCCACATCGGGACCAGCTGCCAGCCGAAGGCGGGCGGCAGCACGAAGAACACCCAGAAGATCATGATCAGCGCCGAGGTGCCGCGGAACACCTCGGTGTAGAAGCCCGCGAGGAAGCGGACGATCCACAGCCGGTGGACGCGTGCGACGCCCACCACGAAGGAGACGGCCGCGGCCAGCAGCGCGCTGAACACCAGCAGCTGGACCGTGACCCAGATCCCCTTCAGTACGAGTTCCCAGAGTCCCGATGTCATCCGCCGCACAGCTCCTTCGCGGTCATATCGGTCATCTCGTTCTTGGTGAAGCCGAAGGGCCGCAGGATCCGCAGCAGCTCACCGCTGTCCTTCATCTTCTTCAGCTCCACGTTGAAGGCGTCCCGCAGCCTCGTCTCCGTCGGGCGGAACGCGAAGCCGCCGCCGTCCGTGTGCGGCTTGCCGTCCACGAGCGGCGCGAAGGGCTCGGTCGACTCCACCTTGCGGGACTTCTTGACGACCTCGCGGGTGGTCAGCGCCGTCCCGGCGAAGACGTCGACACGGCCCGCCTCGACGGCGTTCATACCCGCGACCTGGTCCTGGACGATCAGGATGTCGCCCTCCTTGTACCCGGCCTCGACCGCGTACTGGATCTCCGCGTAGCCCGTGCCGGTCGCGAACTTCGCTCCCGACTTCACGACGTCCTCGTAGTCGCGCAGGTTCTTCGGATTGCCCTTGCGGACGATGAAGGCGTCGAGCATCTGGTAGTCGGGGTCGGAGAAGATCACCTGGGCGCAGCGCTCGGCGTTGATGTACATCCCGGCGGCGACCACGTCGAACTGCTGGGACTTCAGACCGGGAATGAGCGAGCCGAACTCGGTCGGCACGGGCTGTACGCGGTCCACCCCCAGCCGTTTGAAGATGACCCTCGCGAGTTCCGGGGCCTCACCCGTGAGCTCGCCGTCCTTGTCGATGTAACCGAAGGGGATCTCGCCGGCGATACCGAGGCGTACGACGCCCTGGGCCTTCAGCCGGTCCAGGAGGTCACCGCCGTTCTCGCCCGACGCCGTGGCCACGCGGCTGCAGCCGGCGGCACCGAGCGCGCCGAACGCGCCGAGTGCCGTGACACCCGCCAGCAGTGACCGGCGGCTCGGGCCGCGGTTCCCGACGTCCGGCGAAGCTTCCTTCGAGTCGTTCCCAATTGGTGGAGCCATGGGCGCGCGGCTACCCCAAGAGATGTAAATTATTCGGATTGATTTGCGCCCCGATCCCCGCGGCGGCGGTATTGACCCCGGGTGGACCATGGAACCCATGGCTGATCGCTACATCGACGTGTCCCTGTCCAAGCGCGGAGTCCACTGCACGGCGAAGCTCCTCGACGACCGCGCACCGATCACCTGTGAAGCCGTCTGGAACGCGTTGCCGCTCGGCGGCGACGTCTACCACGCCAAATACGCCCGCAACGAGATCTACGCCCTGCTCCCGGCCTTCGCGCCGGCCGAGCCGCCCCTGGAGAACCCGACCGTCACACCCATCCCGGGCGACCTCTGCTACTTCTCGTTCTCCGGCACGCAGCTGGGTTCCCAGTCGTACGGGTACGGGGGCGCGTCCGGCGTCCGGGCGGGCACGCCGGTGATCGACCTGGCCCTGTTCTACGAGCGGAACAACCTGCTGCTCAACGGTGATGTGGGGTGGGTGCCGGGGATCGTGTGGGGCCAGGTGGTGGAGGGGCTCGACGCGATGGCGGAGGCGTGCAATGACCTGTGGCGGGCGGGGGCGCTGGGGGAGTCCTTGGCCTTCCGCCGCTCCTAGGGTCGGGGCCCGGGGCCGACGGGTGTGAGTCCTGCGGCCCGGTGGGGGCCGGCCGCGCAGTTCCCCGCGCCCCTAAAAGATTGCGCAGTTCCCCGCGCCCCTTGAAGGCGCCTGCGGCGCCATCGGGCGCGCCCTACAGGGGCGCGGCTGTTGAGGGGCGCGGGGAACGGCGCAGTCTTCTGGCTTTTCAGGGGCGCGGGGAACTGCGCGGCCGGCCCCCACCGGGCCCGCAGCTTCCCCGGCCTCCCTCCTACACGCGCGGAGGCGCAATCCCCCCGATTCCGGCCGCGTACAACGCGTGCGCCGTCCGCAGGACCAGCCCGTCCTGATGACGGGCACCGACCACCTGCAACCCCACCGGCAGCCCGGACCCGTCCACCCCCACAGGCACGGTGGCAGCCGGCTGCTGCGTCAGGTTGAAGGGATACGTGAACGGCGTCCACCCCGTCCACCTGCGATACCCCGACCCACGAGGCACCTCCGCCCCCGCCTCGAACGCGGTGATCGGCATCGTGGGCGTCACCAGCACGTCGTACGTGTCGTGGAAGCGCCCCATCCGCCGCCCCAGCTCCATCCGGACGTCCACCGCGGCGAGGTAGTCCAGCGCGCTGAACCGCTCACCCAGCCCGACGATCTCCCGCAGCCCCGGATCGAGCAGCTCCCGCTGCCGCGCGCCGAGCCGCTGCGTCACCCGCGCCGCCCCGCTGAACCACAGCACGTGGAACGCCTCGACGGGATCCGTGAAATCGGGGTCGGCCTCCTCGACGTACGCGCCGAGGGCCGCCAGCCCCTCCACCCCGCGCCGCACGGCCGCCGCGACCCCGGGCCGCACCGCGACCTGCCCGCCGAGGGAGGGCGAGTAGGCCACCCGCAGGCCCCGCACACCACCGCCGAGCCCGTCCACGTACGAGCCCGCCGCCGGTCCCAGCCCCGACCAGTCGCGGGTGTCCGGGCCGCTGATGACATCCATCATCAGCGCCGCGTCCGCCGCGTCGCGCGTCATCGGCCCCACGTGCGCGAGCGTCCCGAACGCGCTCGCGGGATACAGCGGCACCCTCCCGTACGTCGGCTTCAGCGCGAAGATCCCGCAGAAGGAGCCGGGGATACGGACGCTGCCGCCCCCGTCCGTGCCCAGGGACAGCGGGCCCGCGCCCAGCGCCACGGCCGCCGCGCTCCCGCCGCTCGACCCGCCCGAGGTGCGGGAGCGGTCGTACGGGTTGCGCGTCACCCCGGACACCGGCGAGTCGGTGACGCCCTTCCAGCCGAACTCGGGGGTGGTCGTCCGGCCCAGGAACACCGCCCCGTGCTCGCGCAGCCGCGCCACGGACGGAGCGTCCTCGTCCCAGGCACCGGCCTCGGACACGGTCCGCGAACCCCGCAGGGTCGGCCCGCCCCGCATCAGCAGGATGTCCTTCACCGAGACCGGCACGCCGTCCACGAGGCCGGCCGGCTCACCGCGCCGCCATCGTTCGGCGGACTCCCGGGCCCCGGCGAGCGCCGCCTCCTCGTCGAGACGTACGAACGCGTTGACCGCGGGCTGGATCTCCTCGGCCCTGCGCAGCGCGGCCCGCACCGCGTCCACGGGGCTGAATTCACCCTTGCGGTACCCCTCGACGAGTCGTACGGCCGTCAGTTCGGTGAGCTCGGTCATCCGGTCATCCGCCCCTCCAACGTGTGCCCAAGACGCGCGCCCCCGACGGGTGTCAGGGGCCGGGTACGTATCCGCGCCGCTTGTCGACGACGTTCGGCAGGGGTTCACCCGCCTCCCACAACTCGTACAACTCCACGAACTGCGTACCCAGTTCGTCCCGCCAGCCCACCGTGTCGCCGCTCATGTGCGGTGACACGATCAGACCGGGGACCTCCCACAACGGGCTGTCGGGGCCCAGCGGTTCGCGCTCGAAGACATCGAGCGCCGCCCCCGCGATCCACCGCTCCCGCAGGGCGCGGACAAGCGCGTCCTCCACGACGAGCTGCCCGCGGCCGACGTTCACGAAGCACGCCGACGGCTGCAGCAGAGCCAGCCGCCGCGCGTCGAACATCCCGTACGTCTCCTCGGTGAGCGGCGCCGCGGACACCACCCAGTCGGCCCGTGCCATCAGCCGGTCCAGCTCCTCGGGACCGTGCACGCCGTCGCGCGCGGTGCGCCCCACGAGCGCCGTCGTGATGCCGAGCGCCCCCAGAGTCCGCTCGATGGCCCGCCCGATCGGCCCGGAACCGACCACACACGCCCGTGTACCTGCGACGCGTCGCGATTCGCGGTGCCGCCACTCGCGCGCCCCCTGGAGTTCCAGAGTGCGCGGCAGATCCTTCGCCAGGGCGAGGACGAGCGCGGCCACGTACTCGGCGATCGGCTGGTCGAAGACACCGCGCGCGTTCGTCACCAGCGTCTCGGAGGCGGCCAGTTCGGGGCACATCAAGTGATCCACACCCGCGCTCGCCGTGTGCACCCAGCGCGGCCGCGGGCCCTCACCCGGCCAGGCCCGGAGCAGTGCGCGCGAGGCGAAGTCCCAGATCAGCAGCGCGTCAGCGGTGGGCAGCAGCGCGGCCAGTGTCCTGTCGTCCGCGTATGCGACGCGTACCCGCCCGGTCAGCCGGCCGAGCCGTGGCGGCGGCTCGGAGCCCAGCACCAGCAGCGTCGGCTTCTCAGCCGTGTTCGAGGGCGGGACAGCAGTCATCGGGGGGAAACCGTTTCGCAACGCGGGTCCGCTTTTCTGTATCCGGGGCACTGCTGCGGGACATCGGGCAAACCGTCTGAGATGTGCGGATTGACCACGCTCGCACCCGAACCTACCTTCGTCAACACGGGCTCTTCCGCCGGGTGTTTTTGGGAGTCCCGCCTGCTTCCTGTCCCGACGTCCCGGCCCAGCCGGCATGTGTCCCCCCGGCCCGCGGCCGGCCTCCACCACTCGCTCGATCCGAGTTTGGGGCTGCTCATGGACGTCTCCTTCCTTGGTGGACCTCCCCCACTGCCCGAAGGACGTGGGAAGGGCCCTCATCCGCAGAGGGGTGTCGGCGTCGTCGCTCCCTTCGACTTCGCCCTCGACCGCGAACTGTGGCGATGGGTGCCCGACGAGGTCTCGCTGCACCTCACCCGTACACCGTTCGTGCCCGTCGAGGTCAGCCTCGACCTGGCGCGCCTGGTCAGCGAGCACGAGACGCTCGGTGACGCGGTGCGCGCACTGAACGCCGTCCAGCCCGAGATCGTCGCCTACGCCTGCACGTCCGGCAGTTTCGTCGGCGGGATCGCCGGGGAGCGCGCCATGTGCGAGGCCATGACCCGGGCCGGCGAGCTGCCGTCCGTGACCACGTCCGGCGCCCTCCTGGAGGCCCTGGCGGAGCTGGGCGTACGCCGGCTCGCGCTCGTCACGCCGTACACCGTCTCCGTCACCCAGTCACTGGAGGAGTACGTCGCCGAGGCGGGCATCACCGTCACCGGGCGCGCCTACATGGGTCTGACCAGGCACATCTGGAAGGTCCCGTACCGCGATGTCGTCGACATGGCCCGTAGCGCGGTGTGCGGGGCGGCCGACGCGCTCTTCATCAGCTGCACCAACCTCCCGACGTACGACGTCATCCCGCAGCTGGAGGCCGAGCTGCGCATCCCGGTGATCTCGGCCAACCAGGTCACGATGTGGGCCGCACTGCGCCACCTGGGTACCCGGGCGGTAGGGCCGTACCAGGCGCTGATCGACGAGTCGGCGCGAGCGCGGCCCGTACCGCCCGCGCTACCGGAAGAACAGGAAGGTTGGGCATGACTGCTCTCGGATTCCTCTACCCGGGCCACTCGGCCGAGGACGACTACCCGCGTATCGAGCAGCTCCTCGGCAGCGACATCCGCCTCCAGGTCGTCCACACGGACATCGGCGAGGACGCCCACCGCGTGGACGCCCTCCTGGAGATGGGCTCGGCCGCCCGCCTCGCCGCCGGGGTCGAGGAGCTGCGGCTGTCCGGTGCCGAGGCGGTGGTCTGGGCCTGCACCAGCGGCAGCTTCGTGTACGGCTGGCAGGGCGCCCACGACCAGGTCCGCACCCTGGCTCTGGCGGCGGGGCTGCCTGCCTCCTCCACGTCCTTCGCGTTCGCCCACGCGGTGGGGGAACTGGGGGTGAAGCGGGTCGCGATCGGGGCGACGTATCCGGACGACGTGGCCGCGCTGTTCTCGTCGTTCCTGACGGACGGGGGCTTCGACGTCGTCTCGGTGCGCGGCTCCGGGATCATCACCGCGGCGGAGGTCGGGACCTGGGGGGAGGCGGAGGTGCTCGCGCTGGCCCGGGCGGCCGACCGTCCCGAGGCGGAGGCGGTGCTGCTGCCGGACACCGCGTTGCACACGGCGTCCTGCCTGCCCGCGCTGGAGGCGGCGCTGGGGAAGCCGGTCCTGACCGCCAACCAGGTCACGGTGTGGGAGGCCCTGCGGCTCGCCGACCGGCGGGTGAACGCGCCGGAACTGGGCGCACTCTTCACGAAGCAGCGCCCTGTGCAGGCGTAAGAAGCTTCCTCGCCCCCGCCGCCCCGTCTTCAGCCCGTCCGGCGTTCGAGGACCGGGGGTTCGGGGGCGGAGCCCCCGAGTACGTGACGGGAACGTAGGGGCGAGGGAATAAGCGGAGCCAACCTCCTGTTAGGCACACGCGGACATCGCGAGCAACAACAGGAGGCCCCCCGTGGCGGACCACACGTCCACCGAGACCAGCGAGACCGGCGACATCCGAGGCGAGGCGCGGGGCACCGCCCCCACCCCCCTCTCCGTCCTGGACCTGGTCACAGTCGGCGCAGGCCACACCGCGACCGAGTCCCTGCGGACCGCCGTCGAGCTGTCCCGCCTCGCGGAGACCCGCGGCTACCACCGCTACTGGGTGGCCGAGCACCACTCCATGCCGGGCGTCGCCTCCTCCTCACCGGCCGTGATCCTCGCCCACCTGGCCGCCCACACGAGCCGCATCCGCCTGGGCTCAGGCGGCGTGATGCTGCCGAACCACGCCCCCCTGATCATCGCGGAGCAGTTCGGCACGCTCGAAGCGATGGCTCCGGGCCGTATCGACCTCGGCCTCGGCCGGGCCCCGGGCACGGACGGCGCCACGGCCGCGGCCCTGCGCCGCTCGGACCGGCTGAACGAGGGCGCCGACGACTTCCCCCAGCAGCTCGCGGAACTGACCCGCTTCCTGGACGACGACTTCCCTGACGGCCACCCGTACGCCCGTATCCACGCGGTCCCGGGACCGATCCAGGCGACCTCGCCCGGCGGTGTCCAGTCCCCGCACCGGCCGCCCGTGTGGCTCCTCGGCTCGTCCGGCTTCAGCGCCCGCCTCGCCGGCACCCTCGGTCTGCCCTTCGCCTTCGCGCACCACTTCTCGGCGCAGAACACCGTCCCGGCGCTCGACCTCTACCGTGAGTCCTTCCGGCCGTCGGCCGTCCTCGACGAGCCCTACGCCCTCATCGGCGTCTCCGCCCTCGCGACGGACGACGAGAAGGAGGCCCGCCGGCAGGTCGAGGCCGCCGCGCTGAACATGGTCCGCCTGCGCACCGGCCGCCCCGGCCTGGTCCCCACCCCGGAGGAGGCGGAGGCGTACGACTTCAGCCCGATGGAGCGGGAGTTCGTCGACTCCTGGAACGCGAACGTCGTCCACGGCACCGCCGACGAGGTCCGCTCCGGCCTGGACGACCTGCAGAAGCGCACCGGCGCCGACGAGCTGATGCTCACCGCCAACGCCCACAGCGGCGCCGTACGCCTGCGCTCGTACGAACTGATCGCGGACGCGTACGGGCTGCCCACCCAGGACAGGTCCTAGTCCGTCCGCCCGCCCAGGACGTGTCCTGGGCCCCGGCCCGCGCCTCTACGGGCAGGCCGCCGCCGACAGGAGCGCGGAGATACGATCCGGCGCCACCGGCCGGGAGTACAGCCATCCCTGGCCGGTGTCGCAGCCGATGCGCCGCAGGCGGGCCGCCTGGCCCGCCGTCTCCACGCACTCGGCGGTGACGGTGAGGCCGAGCCGGTGCGCCAGCTGGATCATCGCCTCCACGACGACCTCGTCGGCGGGGTTGGGCGGCGCTTCCGCGCCGTCCGCGCCCTCGTGGTCCCCGCTCTCGTACTGGAAGCCCCGGACGAACGACCCGTCCAGCTTCAGCACCGAGACCGGCAGCCGGCTCAGGTAGGCGAGGTTCGAGTAACCCGTGCCGAAGTCGTCGATGGCGATACCCACGCCCATGTCGCTGAGCGCCTGAAGTGCTTGGAGGGGCCGGCCCGCGGAGCCCATCACCGCCGACTCGGTCAGCTCCAGCTGGAGCAGGTGCGGGGCGAGCCCGGTCTCCGCGAGGATCGCCGCCACGTCGGACACCAGGTCGGAGTCCCAGACCTGCCGCACCGCCACGTTCACGCTGACGAAGATCGGCTCCGCGTCCGGGTGCTCCAGCTGCCAGCGGCGGGCCTGCCGGCAGGCGGTGGCCAGCACCCAGCGGCCCAGCTGCACGATCGATCCGTCCTCCTCGGCCAGTCCGATGAACCGATTCGGCGTCAGTGTGCCGAACTGAGGATGGTTCCATCGCACCAGCGCCTCGACGCCGCGCACCACGCCGTCCTCCATGCAGACCAGCGGCTGGTACTCCAGGGTGAACTCCCCGCGCTCGACCGCGGGGCGCAGCGTGGAGGAGAGCGCCTGGCGGGTCATGCGGTGGGCGTTGCGCTCCGGGTCGAAGAGTGTCCAGCGGGCCTTGCCGTCGGCCTTCGCCCAGTACAGCGTGGTGTCGGCGGCCTGCATCAGCCCGGTCGCGGTGGTGCCGGCCGCGTGCCGCTCCACGACACCGATCGAGGCCGAGACCGACAGCCGCTGCCCGGACAGGTCGAAGGGCATCTGCAGGGACTTGAGCACGGAATCGGCCAGGTCCGCGAGCTGCTCCGTACCCGTCGAGTCCTCGACCAGCAGCGCGAACTCGTCGCCGCCGAGCCGGGCGACCAGCGGGGTGGCGGTTCTCGCGTACCCGGCCTCGTTCGCGCAGCGGGTCAGCCGTTCGGCGACGGCCGCCAGCAGCCGGTCGCCGACGCGGTGGCCGAGCGTGTCGTTGACCGCCTTGAATCCGTCCAGGTCCAGGTAGCACAGCCCGATCCGGCCGGTGCCTGACTCCTCGTACGCCTCGGCCTCCAGCGCGGCCGAGAGCCGCTCGAAGAACAGGGTGCGGTTGGGCAGCCGGGTCACCGGGTCGTGCATCTGCAGATGCCGCAGCCGGGCCTGGAGCTCCCGGCGGCCGCTGATGTCGGAGACCGAGATCAGCACAGCCCGTTCCTCCTCGGGCAGCGGACTGACCGTCACCTGCGCCCAGAGCGAGTGGCCGTCGGGGTGTTTGAGGCGTCGGGTGCAGCGCAGCCGGGCCTGCCGGCCGCGGAGCACCTCGCGGTACGCGTGCCAGGTACGGGCGTCGGTGGCGAGGTCCACCAGGTCGGCGGCGATCCGGCCGGTGAGGCCGTCCCCGTCGGCGCCCGTGCCGAGCAGCGCGGCCAGCGTGTCGTTGGCCGTGACGACCCGGCCCTCGCGGTCCACGACGGCCATCGCGAGGGGCGCGGCGGCGAAGGTGGCTCGAAACGTACGGCCTTCGACGCCCGTACCGTCCCCGGACCCGTCCTCCGTGTGCGTGGAAAGTCCGGCCGGGGCGGCGGCCGACAGCCTCGCCGGGAGTCCCGCGGCCAGGCCGACCGGGAACTTGGACGAGAGGCCGACCGGAAGTCCGGCCGACAGCTCGACCGGGGTGTCGATCAAGGGCTCTACCAGGGGCTCGACACGTCGAGCCCGCTCCTCATGAGCCTCATGAGCTTCATGAGGCTCATGAGAAAGGGTCCCGGCACGAAGAGAACTCGTGCCATGACTCTGTGTGACGGCCGACCGAACGAGGTCTGCCGTGGGCGCCGGCCCATCGGACGTTCCGCTCACCGTTCGCTCCCGCTGTGCACTCGTTCGTCGTACAGGTCTCGTCGGGGGTCGGCCGGTGGTGGACGGCCGCTCCAGCCGTGTCCGCGCAGGAAAGTGTGCCGATCATAGAGGCTGGCCGTTAGGCCTTCCAGCTACCGTCCAGTGTCCCGGAAGGGCACCCCTTTCTGACAGATCGTTTCTGCCCGCACCTGGACAGGTTCCTTCACCGGCCGATCACTTGTGACGTTCAGTGAGTGCTCGGGGTGTCGGCGCGTCCTGGCGCCCCCCTGGTGCTCCCCGATGCTCTCGGTCGGATGTCGGCCCCCTCACTCCTTTGGATCAGATAAACAGGGCATAGAAGAACAAATCGTCACAGGCTGGTTGCGGTATCCCGAATTCCGCATCCGGAGGTCGACGTGCCGCGTCTGCTCCCCCTCAAGGGGCTCACCCGTGGCGGGGTCCGGCCCCGTTGGCACGGGCGGGTGTGGACCGGTCACGGATGGCGCGCGCCCGCGGCCGTGTTCACCTCCATGGCGGCGCTCGCGGCCACCTCTCTGGCGGTCCCCACGGCCGCCGTGCCGCTCTCGATGCCGTGCGCGCTGAAACGGACCGCGGCCCACCACTCCGAGGGTGTGGACACCTGGAACGCCGCCTATCCGCGGCCCGCACGCCGCCTGGACGCGGTGATGGTGTTCCTCTCCTTCCCGGACGCCGCACCGCTGACCAGGCCCGCCGAACTGACGGCCGACTACTTCCCGGCCACCAGCCGATTCTTCGCACGGGCCTCGTACGGAAAGTTCCAGCTGCGCCCGCACCCGCTGCGGGAGTGGATCCGGATGCCGCGGCCGTCGACCGCGTACGCCATACAGCGCGACTGGAACGCGGCGTCGCGCTCCGCGTATCTGCGGGACGCCCTCGCGGCGGCGGACGGCCGGGTCGACTTCTCCCGCTACGACGTCGTCTACTTCGTCGCCGATCCCGACGCTCCGGGAGTCGACTCGGACGCGACGAAGGTGGTGAACATGGACGTGCCGTTGCGGGCCGACGGGACGGACATCCGCCGGGTCGTCACGGTGTTCGAGAAGCACCCGCCGGACCGGCTGGTCCTGGCCCACGAGACCGGCCACGTCTTCGACCTGCCCGACCTCTACCACCGGCCCGTCGACGGCAAGGGCGACTGGGACACGTACGTCGGCGACTGGGACCTCATGGGCAGCCAGTTCGGACTCGCTCCCGATCTCTTCGGCTGGCACAAATGGAAGCTCGGGTGGCTGGAACCACGTCAGGTCGCGTGTGTACGGGACGCGGGCGGGCGGGGTACGCGACTGACGCTGGAGCCGCTGGCAGCGGGGTCCGGGTTCGCCGCGGCGGGTGGCACCGCGGTGGGCGCGCCGGGGGACGAGCCGATGTCCGAGCCGGGGTGGGCGGGGTTGGGCACGGCGGGCGGGACGAAACTGGCGGTGGTGCGGACCGCACGGGACAGCGCCATCGCCTTCGAGGTGCGGGGACCGGCCGGCAACGACGAGGAGGCCTGTACACAGGGTGTACTCGTCTACCGCGTGCGCGGCGGGGCGGAGTCCGGCCGCGGGCCGATCGAGGTGGTCGACGCGCACCCCGGTACCGGAACCTGCTGGGAGGACTCGGTCTACGCCCCCCTCGCGGACGCGCCGGTCGGCCTCGGGGAGAGCTTCACCGTGCCCGGGGAGGACGTACGGGTCGAGGTGGCGGACCGGACGGCGTCGGGGGCGTGGACGGTGACGATCTCGACCGGACGGGAAGCCGACTGACGGGATGCCGACTGAGCGGTGCGGGCATGCGAGAAGCCCCCCGCTTCCGCGAGGGGCTTCCCACCGTCTGTGCGCCGCCAGGGACTCGAACCCCGGACCCGCTGATTAAGAGTCAGCTGCTCTAACCAACTGAGCTAGCGGCGCCTGCTGACGTCGTAGACCTTAGCATCCTGATCGGCGGGAGGAAAAATCGATATCGGCACCGTGGGGGAGGGCTCCGACAGCCGTCGGCGGGCCACCGACCGGGCCGCTCGTATGGCCGCCCACAGCATGATCTCCGGCCCCGGCAGCCAGGGTGCGCGGGTGTCGGGGGCGACCAGCCAGCGGGAGCCGAGGCGGGTGGCGGCGGTCGGCATCGGCGGGGCGAGGGGGGTCGGGGCGGGGACGGTCACCGCGTCACCGGTGCCGTGGCACAGCAGCGGCGGGATGGCCCGGCCCCGCTCCGAGGCGCCGCCCGATCCCCACTCCTCCCACTCCAGCAGCGAGGGCAGGCGCTGCGCCGTGCCGGGGGCGGCGAACAGGAGCATCCGGCCCCGGTGGGCGGCCACGGGACCCGAGCCCGGCCCCTCGGCCCACAGCCGGTCCAGCATGTGGCGGCCGAACAGGGCGGGGGCGTTGACGACGTCGAAGGCGGATCCGCAGGCGAGGACCACCGGAGCGGTGGGCCGGTCGTCCCAGAGGACGCGGGTACTGCGCGGGTACGTCCCTGCCGAGGCGAGCCAGGCCGCGCCCTCGGGGGTGACCCCGGTGACCTCGGGCCCGGCGTGGTTCCCATCGATGCTCATACCACCCAGGTCTACCCGGTGTGATCACCCAATTCCGCAGGGTTGCGAAATCCCAAGACAGAAGAGGAGCCGGTGGAGTATCTTGCCCACCTGGCATATGCCAGCCCCTTGAGGAGCGCGGGGAGCGGCGCGATCTTTTGCCTCTCAAGGGGCGCGGGGAACTGCGCAATCTTGTGGCCCTTCAGGGGCGCGGGGAACGGCGCGACCGGCCACATCGGACCTGCACCCGACGATCACCCCGCCGCTGATGGCGATCAGACCGGGTCCGCATACCCCTCCGCATCCGCCCCACGCAACAACTCCCGCCCGAACTCCACCATCTTCTTCGCGTAGTCCTCGGTCCACTCGGCCCGCGCAGCCACCTCCGCCGGGGTCAGCCGGTCGAACCGACGAGGGTCCGCGAGCTGCGCGGCAGCCATCGCCTGGAACTCGACGGCCCGATCGGTCGCCGCGCGGAACGCGAGCGCCAGCTCCGTGGAACGGGCCAGCAACGCCCGCGGATCGTCGATCGACTCCAGATCGAAGAAGTGCTCCGGATCGGTCGCCGCCTCCGCGGGCTCGAAGAGCAGCGGCGCGGGGCGAAGCCGCGGCTCGTTCCGACGCGGCGTGGGCTCCGCCATGACTTCTCCTCCTCGTACAGCGGTCGGCCCGTCCGTCTGGGCGGGCCACCGTCCATTGTCCCTTGACCGCGCAAGAGGGCCACCGGCCCTGACACACGCCCCCGGCCCCCGAACACGCTTACGCGCTCCCTTACGACTCCCACACCACCCGGTGTTCGAACAGACGCGAGAACACCACGTGGTTCGCCTCCCGGCAGTCCGGTGCGGGGTGCGTTCAAGGGCGCCAGAGCACCTTGTGTTCGGACCAGTGGTCCCAGGTGGACATCATTGCCTCCCAGCCGTCCGGGGCTGTGGCTATTGGCCGCCTCCGGTGGCGTGCCGGGCTCCGTCCGGCGGATGAGGGTGCGGCCGCCGGCGTCGGTGGGGCGAGCATCGGGGTGTCGGTCAAGGGCGCCAGAGCACCTTGTGTTCGGACCAGTGATCCCAGGTGGACATCATCGCCTCCCAGCCGTCCGGGAACTTGACCGTGACGCCCAGTTGCACCGGCTCCGTGGACGGGTGGTCGTCCAGGAGGTCGGTGACACCGGCGCGGCAGACGACGATGCAGGCATGCCGGTGGCGCGAGGCCAGGACGCACAGGCGGCCCGTCTCCAGATGGAAGGCCGTCGCGTCGGGGCGCCCCGACAGGGGGTGCAGGACGACGGTCACGTCGAACTCGCGGCCCTGCAGCCGGTTCGCCGTGTCGACCGTCACCTCCGGGACGCCCAGCTCGGCCAGCGCCGCTCGGACGGCCGCCGCCTGGTCGCGATGGGCCGTGCCGACGGCGATGCGGTCGGCCGTCAGCGGGGCCGCGTCGGGAGACCGCTCCGAGGTCGCGGCGCCGCCCCGGTCCAGCAGTCGGCGTACGACCAGGGCCAGCGCCCGGATCGCCTCCGGGTCCGTACGCGGGGTGTGCCGGGCAGGCAGCTCCAGCAGGCCCCAGCCCGACTCCGCCGCCTCGTCGATGACGCGGTCGGGGCCCGAACCGTCCGACGGCACCGCGAAAGCGAGCCGCCGGTCACCGTGGCCCGTACCGCTGCGGAACGGTGTGAAGGGGTAGAACGCGGCCGAGACCAGCGGCGCCGCGGAGGCGGGGAGCCGCCAGGAGACCGGCAGCCGGTGCTGCGGCAGCTCCGGATTGTGGGCGAGGAGGGTCGTCACGGCCGAGGCCGAGGGGTCGTACGACAGGCCCGCCCACTGCTCCGAACCGACGATCGCGAACGGGTCCAACTGGCCCGGGTCGCCCACGAACAGCGCCCGCTCGAACAGCCCGGCCACGGCGAGCAGCGCGTCCGAACGCATCTGGTACGCCTCGTCGACGATCGCGTGCCGCCACGGCTCGACCCCCTTGACGTGCGCCCACTTCGCGGCCGTCGAGATGACCACGTCCAGCCCGGCGAGGTCCCCCGCCTTCGCCGACTTGCGGACGTTCGGGAGGTCGTCGAGCGCCTTGTCGTACGGGTCGGAGTCGCTGCTGTGCAGCCGGCCGACGGGCAGCTCCGGGTTCTTCTCGGCGAGCCGCAGCACCAGGTCGTCCACCTGCGCGTTCGTCTGGGCGATGACCATCAGCGGGCGCCCGGCCTCGGCCAGTTCGAGCGCGGCCCGTACGACGAGGGTGGACTTGCCCGCGCCGGGCGGTGAGTCGACCACGACCCCGCGGTGCGCCCCGTGCAGGGTGTCGCGCAGGATCGCGCCGGTGGCGCGGGCGGCCTCGGCCCCCGGGTCGAACACGGTGGTCACAGAACGTCCTCCGGGGTCACGGCGTCGGGCGGCGGGGCGGCGTCGGTCTCTCCGGGCGGCCCGCCGTGCGTCCACGGCGTGTCCTCCGGCTCGGGCAGCTTCGCGCCGCCCCGCTGCTCGTGCTCGAAGAGCGTGAAGCAGAGCGGATCGCCCTTCTCCGGTACGGATCCGGGCTCGGGCTCCTTGCCGCGGCCCATCTTGTCCAGGATCCGCAGCACGACGAGGGTGCCGCCGGCCTCCCCGGTGGGGTCGTGGCCCTCGTCCCGCTCGTACCCCACGAACTCGGCCGACTGCGGCTTTCCGCCGAGCGAGCGGTAGACCTTCGCACGCTCGCCGAGCTGCGGCCGGTCGTCCGTCCGTACGGTCACCAGGGGGCGCGGGGCGGCCCGCTTCCCCTCGCTGTACGCCATCACGACATCGGTGACCTCACCCGCGAAGGCCTCGCCCCCGAGTCGGCGCCCGGCCATGACCAGCGGGTCGTCGAGGGCCTCCTGGGCCTCCAGCCGGGCCTGTTCGCGCTCGCGCGTGGCGAGTTTGTTCGCCGCCGTGACCGCGTCGTCGCGGCGCGGCTGCGGCGGCTCGCCGGCGAGGACCCGGTCCCGGTGACCGGTGAACGACCAGCGGTCGCGGGTCCAGCGGTCGGCGGCACGCGGGCCTTCGGGCAGCGCCCGCAGCAGGTCGAGGCCGTGCCACACCGCGTCCCAGGTGGGGCGGGTGCGGCCGGCCACCAGTTCGCGGATGTGCCGCTCGGCCGCGGTGACTTCACCGAGCCGGTCGTCCGCCTCGACACCGTCCTCGGCGGCGGCGAACGCCGTACGCGCGCGGTCGTAGCGTTCGATGGCGGGGGCGAGCAGCTTGTTGTCGAAGGCCGGGTCGGTGGCCGGTCCGGCGGGCGGGCAGACGAGCTGGCCCTGGGCGTCCCGCAGCAGCTCGGCCCGCAGCGCCGCCTCGGCGCCGGACTCACCCCGCGGCGGGTCGATCCAGGCGAGCAGCGCTCCGAGGTGCTGGTCCTCAAGGGAGGACTGGCCGGTGGCCCAGTGCCGGGACAGGACATCCGTGAGGGCCGCCAGGAGCGACGAACCAGGCACCCGCGCCCGCTCCCCGTAGTGCGTGAGCCACCGCCCTAGCAGCGGCACGCGCGGGGGCGCCGGATAGGGGGTCTCCGGGTCCTGCTCGGCGGTGCGCCTGAAGCGCATGGAACGCCCCAGCAGCCGTACGAGTTCGATGCCGGCCTGGCCCGGGACGATCAACTGCGGTGCGTCCGCGCACAGTTCGACCTCGACCTTGACCCGCTTGCCGGTCTCCGGGTCGGTCTCGTTGCGCTCGGCGGACTCGACGTCGTCCGCGTAGGCGTCGATGTACGGCAGGACGATGTCCGCGAGCTCGGCGAGGAACGCGAAGCGGAGGTCGCGGTCGCGGGGCTGCGCCACGACGAGGAGGCGTGGCGCGTCGCGGTCCGTGCCGACCAGTGCGCCGAGCGGGGCGCCGGCCTCTCCCGCGGTCGTGAGCGGGACGAGGACCAGGGGGTGGTCGGTGAGGTGGCGGTGGCGGACGGTGGTGAGGGGTTGGGCTCGGCCGGTGTTCACGGCCTCCAGCCTTGCGAGGGTGGTGATCAGGGTCATGCCGGCCCCGATCGCCCGGGTTGCGGCACGGCCCGCAGTGCGTCGGGTGCGGCGGCGCCGTGGCTGGGTGCGCCGTTCCCCGCGCCCCTGGAAGGGGGTGGGGGCTGAGGTTGGTCGTCGGGTGCGGCGCCGTCGTGGCTGGTCGCGCGGTTCCCCGCGCCCCTTGCGGGGCTTGGTGTGCCCAGTGCCTCCATGCGGAGCCTGGCCGCTCTGCGCAGGGTCTCGACCGTCGGGTCCGTGGGGTCGCCGGTGTGGCCGTGGGCCGCTGAGAGGACGTCGGTGACCGTGGTCAGGGCGCCGAGTTCCGCTCGTAGGGAGCGGCCCAGGGCGGTGACCGCGCCCTGGGCGCGGGAGCCGGCGCGGCAGTGGAAGGCCAGCTCGCAGGCGGCGAGGCAATCGGGGGCGTAGGTCGCCGGGACCGACTCCACCGCGGCCGTCAGTTCGGCGGCGGGGAGGTCGGGGGAGAAGCAGGTGCCCTCGGGGAGCGCGTCGGCGATGTCCTCGACACGGGTGAGGCGGTCCAATTGGCGGCGGGTCACCGAGTACTGCTTGCGGACGTCCACGGCCGACGCGGTCGGCAGGTTGGAGAAGTCCTTCGGGCAGACCAGCAGCACGGTGTGCCGGACCTCGGGCACGGGGTCGAGGTGGGCCGCGACCTGCTCCAGCGCCAGGACGTACACCGCGGACTGGCGGGCCGCCGCGCCCACCTTGGCCGCGTCCGCCGAACCGTCCAGCATCGGGAAGGACTTGATCTCGACGACCGTCCAGCCGCCGTCGGGGTGCACGACCACCGCGTCCGGCTCCAGGAAGGCGGGGGAGCCCGCCACCTCCAGGGCGAGCAGCGGGTGGTCGAGCAGCGTCCAGCCGCCCGCCGTGGTGGCCTCGCGCAGCGCCAGCGCCGTACGGGCCGTGCGCCCCTCGGGGCCGACGGCGCCGAGGTCGGGAACGGCGCCGCCCGCGGGCGGTTCGGCTCCCGCGTCCAGCTTCTCGTGCACGAGCCGCAGCAGCTCCGCGCCCCCGTCGGCCTTGACCCGCGCCTCGAAGGCGTTGCCCCGCATGAACGCGAACTGCGACTGCCCGAAGGCCGACGGCGAGCCGAGCGCGCTCGCCAGCACCGCCTTGTTCACGCCCGCGCCGTCGAGGATCGCGCGCCGGCGGCACCCCGGATTGGCCGCGAGCGCCGCGAGGGCGCGCGCGTCCAGCGGCTGCGGTGGGACGGCCGGGCCGCGCAGCTCAGCGAGCCGCTGCCGGAGTCTCGTCCCCCGCGTCGGCGGAACTGACTGCCGGTTCGGCTCCCGGCTCGGCGGCACCCGGGGTGGCTGGGACCTTGCGCTGTCGGGGAAGTCGCTCACCCGGCGAAGTCTGGCACCCTGCACTGACAATTGAGGAACCTGTGTCGTGCGAGGTGGCCGGGGGAGCGACCGGCGGACTACCCGGGGCGGGTGTGAAGGGACGGATCCCGAACCGCGTCCTGACCTTGTCCGCGAGCCGCAGCACCGGCCGGGTGAGCAGGAATCCGACGCCCATGACGGCGAAGCCCGCGACCGCGTCCAGGAAGTAGTGGTTGGCGGTGCCCATCACCACGATCGTCGTGATCAGCGGATACAGGACACCCGCGATCTTGGTGAGCCGCGTGCCGCCGTACATCCAGAGCATCACACCGCACCACAGGGCCCAGCCGCAGTGCAGGCTCGGCATCGCCGCGTACTGGTTCGTCATGCCGCCGAGTCCGCGCGGCGCGCTCGCCTCGCCGCCCCACCAGCCGTAGTCGCTGTACTGGGCCATCGTGTCGACGAACCCGTGGCTCGCCGACAGCAGCCGCGGCGGGCAGGTCGGCAGCAGGGTGAAACCGATCAGGCCCATGAACGTGGACGTCATCAGCCAGGTCCGGGCGGCCCGGTAGCGCACCGCGCGGGACCGGAACAGCCAGATCAGGACGGCGGGCGTCACCATGTAGTGCAGCGACGCGTACCAGAAGTCCGCCGGGATGCCGAGCCAGGGCTCACGGGTGAACAGGCGGTTCAGCGGGTGCTCGGCGTTCAGGAAGAAGAACTTCTCCACCCGCAGGATCGCCAGGCCGTGGTCGACGGCGTGGGTGACATCCCCGCGCGCGAGGAGCCGTCCCGCCGAGTACGCCCCGTACACCAGCAGGATCAAAGGCAGCTCGGTCCACCAGCGGAGGCGGATTCGTGGTGCCGCCTCGCTGACTGGTGCATCGGTCCGCAGCATCCGATTCCTCCCCCTCCTGCTCCCCCGCCCGCAGTGCCGCGGACCAATGTACGGTCTGTGCGCTTCCCCTGTGGGCGCGCCCCCGGTGCTCAAAGACGCTGAGATCGCCCACGGGGTTGCTTCTCGCGCACGTGCGCGATGATTGCGGTGATCCATCCCTCGTTCCTCCGCGGTTCACCGCCCGAGTTTCCCCGAAAGGCCTTTTCATGGCACCGCGCATCCTGCTGGCCCGGCACGGACAGACGCAATGGTCGCTGTCCGGCAAGCACACCGGGAGGACCGACATCCCGCTTCTGGACGAGGGCAGACGCGGCGCGAAACTCCTCGGTGAGCGCCTGCACCGGGCACCGCTGGACGGGCTCCCCGGAGTGGAGGTCCTCACCAGCCCGCTGGCACGCGCGCGTGAGACGTGCGAGATCGCCGGCTTCGCCGGCCGGGCGACCCCCTGGGACGCGCTCATGGAGTGGGACTACGGCGCGTACGAGGGCCTCACCCCGGACGAGATCCGGGCCGACCGCCCCGACTGGCTGATCTGGCGGGACGGCGTACCCGGTGGCGAGACTCTCGCCGAGGTCTCCGCGCGCGCGGACGAGGTCGTCGAGCGGGTCCGCGCCGGGGAGCGTGACGTGCTGGTCTTCGCCCACGGCCACATCCTGCGGTCGATCGGCGCCCGCTGGCTCGGCCTGGACATCGACTTCGCGGCCCGCGTCCGCCTCAACCCCACGTCCCTCTCGGTCCTGGGCTGGGCCTACGGAGAGCCCGCGATCGAGACCTGGAACGACTGCGGTCACCTCACCCCGTAGCAGGACACGGCCTAGGCCGGTCGCGGCAGCGCCCCGTGCCGTTCCAGGAAGCCCGACACCCCCGACGCGCGGCGGTGGGGCCGCAGGACCCTGGCCGTCCCCGCCAGCATGGTCCGCACCCGGGACGACTGGACCTCGTCCAGCAGGTCCAGGACGCGCAGCCCGGCCGCGGCGGCCTCGTCGGGGTACCCGGCGCGGGCCAGGTCGTCGGCGAGTTCGGCCGTGTACAGCGCGAGGTTGCGGGTGAAGTGCGGGTCCTGGAGCCGGGTCGCCCGGCGTGCCTGGTGGGCGGCGCGCTGCCAGTCGCCGAGCGTCGACCAGCACTGCGCCTCCAGGCCCGCCAGTTCGGCGTCTCCGTAGAAGCTCATCCACTCCGGATCGGCGTCACAGGGGCCCCGCCCGTACAGGGCCTGCGCCCGTGTCAGTGCCTGCTCGCAGCCCGTCCGGTCGGCCAGCCCCGCCCAGCCGCCCGCCTCGCGCAGCGCGAGCAGCGACAGGAGCCGGGCCGAGCCCAGGGGGCGCGCCGCGTACTGTGCGGCCTGCGCCGCCCGTACGGCCTCGCGAGGCCGTCCCGCGTCCCGGGCGAGGAAGGACGTGTTGCAGAAGGCGTGTGCCTCCAGGGCCGGGTCCCTGGCCACCCGGGCCGTCGCGAGCGCCTCCGCGTAGTGCGAGCGGGCGTCGTCGAACCGCCCCGAGTCGTGCGCCAGCCAGCCGACCGAGATGGCCAGTTCACCGGCCCCCGTGTGCAGCCGCTCGGTGGTCGCCCGCCGTGCGGCGCCGGCGTCCAGCAGGGCGTACGCGGCCCGCAGCGGAGCCGCCGCCCTCCGGTACAGCCCGTCGGCGCCGTGCCGGTCGTCCAGCACGCGGATCCTGCGGACGGCCTCTTCCAGCGCCCCCGCCTCGGCTTCGCCGGCGCGGCGCACGGAACGCGGCGCGGCCTCGGCCGTGCCGCCGAACGCGAGCCCCCAGGGGCCCAGTGAGGCGGTCGCCACCGTGGCGGTACCGCCGCTCATGAATGCGCGACGTTGCACGTCGCTCTCCTCGTCGTTCTGATCGCCGTGGTTCTGGTCGTCGATCTCGTGCGGGTCGTCGATCTTGTACGGGTCGTACGACGCACACGGGTCGTGTGTCGTTACACACGGCTCGTACGCCCCGTCCGTCTCGTGCGGGGCGGACAGCGGGCTCGTGGTGTGTGGAGCGGGCGCCACCTCGGCGGTGCGCGCCCCCCGCCCGCGCACCGCCGAACGGGGCACGAACCCCAGGTCGGCCAGTGTCCGGCCGGGGAACATGTGCAGGAACACCCGTTCGTACGCGTAGTTGGGACAGCGGATCTCGCCCGCCTCGACCCGCCCGATGTAGCGCGCGTCGCAGCTGACCCGTTCGTCGATCTCCCGGGCCGCCCGCCGCACCGCGGCGGCGAACTCGCCCGGCGAGCGCTGTCCGCGCAGGCGCCGGAAGACGAGATTCGGCCGTGGCGGCCGTGGCGGCCGAGGTGGCCGAGGTGACTGGGACGACGAGGTCATCGGTGACGACGCCATGGCCGGGCCCTCTCTCGCGAACCGTCGAACCATGCCGGAATCGGGCCGAGTTGATCATGTGCGCGATCGAGCCGTACCCGTGTTTCCGGCGGGCACGAACGTACTCGCTGTGATGAGTCCGTCACGCGGTGTTTGGCTACAAAACGGATATCTCATCCCTGATCTGCCATGAACTGCCATCCTTTGCGGCCGAGTTTCGCCGTAGCCGTTGACGCGGTGCGGCGTTGAACCATGCGGTGTGCTCGATCGAGGAGGGGTTCCGTGGTGGAGGCCAGGATGGAGACCAGGCAGAGCGAAGGCCGCGGGGACCCTTGCGACCTCGTCACCGTGCCCGCCCGGCAGGGGCTGGAGGCCGTCGACATCCTGCGAAGGGGCGCTCCCGCCGAGGGGGTCGGGCCCGTTCTGCACGACGACAACTGCGACACCCTGGGGTTTCTCGTGCCGCCCGGTACGGCTTCCGCCTGGGACGTCCCGGGCAGTACGTGTACGCGGACCGACGGGCGGGGGGTCCGGCCGGCGCCCGAGCCGCCCGTCGAGGGGTCGGACTGGCTGCTGCCGCCGGGGGAGGCGGAGCCGGCCACGGACCCCGCGGTGTTGCGGGCGGCGTTGGGGGAGGCGGCCCGGTTGATCGAGGCCGCGGACAACTGCCGTTGAGGTGGCCGCAACTGCCGTTGCGGTGGCCGGGAGGGGGCGGGTGGCTTGGGGTGCGTGTTGTGTGCGGGTCGGTGGGGGCTGGTCGCGCAGTTCCCCGCGCCCCTCGGGTGGGATGGTGCCGAGGCGGCTTCTTCTGCGCGGCCGACCGATAATGAGGAGATGGCCAGGGCGAAGAACAAGCGGGCGGACGACAAGCGGGCCGGGGGCGGGCGTGGGGCTGCCCCAACCGTCGTCGAAGAGGTGGACGGGGGGCTTGCCGAACTGCTGCCCGATCGGGAGCGGACGCGGGGCTGGACCCTGCTCATCGACGGGGCGCCGCAGTCGTATGTCGACCTCGACGATCCGGCGTATCTGGGCTTCGAGTACCAGCGCCGCCTCGGGCACGTCATCGACCTCGTCGCCCCGCCCGGCAGACCCGTGCACGCCGTGCACCTCGGCGGTGGCGCCCTCACCCTCGCCCGGTACGTGGCCGCGACCCGCCCCCGCTCCACCCAGCAGGTCGTCGAACGGGACGCGGCGCTCGTCCAACTGGTCCGGCGCGAACTGCCGTTGGACCCCAGCGCCCGGATCCGGGTGCGGTCCGTCGACGCACGCGAAGGGCTCGCCAAGGTGCCGGACGGCTGGGCGGACCTGGTCATCGCGGACGTGTTCAGCGGGGCGCGCACGCCCGCGCATCTGACGTCCGGGGAGTTCCTCACCGAGGTGCGCAGGGTCGTGAAGGCCGGTGGTCTGTACGCCGCCAACCTCGCCGACGGCCCGCCCCTGGCGCATCTGCGCGGCCAGGTCGCCACCGCGGCCGGCGTCTTCCCCGAACTCGCCCTCGTCGCCGACCCCACGGTCCTGCGCGGCAAACGTTTCGGCAACGCGGTCCTGGTCGCCTCCGACCAGCCACTGCCCGTCGCGGAACTGACCCGCCGCGCGGCCTCCGACCCCCACCCGGTCAGGGTCGAACACGGCAGGACGCTGCGGGACTTCACCGGGGGAGCGACCCCGGTGACGGACGCGTCGGCGGTGGCGTCCCCGGCACCCCCGCCGTCAGCTTTCCGGTAGGCAGAAACAGCCGGCCCCGCCTTTCAGGGGCGCGGGGCTTTGTCATGGTGCGGCTCCGCCGCATGGGCGCGACCAGTCCCCGCCGGATCCGCAGCCGGAGTCAGCACACGCAGCAGCCCTCAGTAGTCGTTGACTTCGACCCGCGGCGCCGAGTCATGCCACGTACAGAACACCGACACCCGATCGGCCCCGGACGAGAACTCCACCCGAATCCACGTCTCCGTCTTCCACACCTGCATCGACCACCCCGACGCGGGCGTCGCGGACACCAGCGACGCCGACGACGTCCCGAGGGCGAAGACGGCCCGCCCCCCGTCGGTGTCGTAGCTCTTCACCGCACCGGAGGCCCCCGCGCTCGGCGAGGCGGCGGTCACCGGTTTCGAACGCGACGGCGACGGCGAAGCCGAGGACGCGGCCGGAGCCGTACCGCTCGCACGCGGCGACCGGCTCTTCGACGGCGAGGCCGCCGGCCCCGGCGGGGACTCCGGGCGACTCGTCGAGGACGACAGCGGTTTCGCCCCCTGCGTCGTCCCGTCCGCCGCGATCGGCAGCGCCCGCGGCGGATCGTAGGCCGTCCCGGTCATGACCGTGTGCACCCCCCACCACGACAGCGTGACCGCCGCGCCCGTGGCGAGCGACCAAGCCAGTACGTGTACGAGTCCTCTGCGCATCGCGGGCCATCCTGCCCCACGAGCCCCGTCCGTGTCCCGTGTGCCCGCCGTCCCGGCAGTTGTCCACAGGGCCAGGACCCGGTTCCGCGGATTGGCGTACGGTGCGGGCCATGGCAAGTGTGCTCGTGGTCGAGGACGACCAGTTCGTACGCTCCGCCCTCATCCGGCATCTGACCGAGGCCACGCACACGGTGCGCAGTGTCGGTACGGCCCTTGAGGCGCTGCGCGAGGTCGCCCATTTCCGTTTCGACGTCGTGATCCTGGATCTCGGCCTGCCCGACCTGGACGGGTCGGAGGCGCTGAAGATGCTGCGCGGCATCACCGACGTGCCCGTGATCGTGGCGACCGCGCGGGACGACGAGACGGAGGTCGTCCGGCTGTTGAACGACGGCGCGGACGACTACCTGACCAAGCCGTTCTCGGTGGAGCACCTGTCCGCGAGGATGGCGGCGGTCCTGCGCCGGGCCCGGTCCTCGCCCTCGGAGCCGCCGCCCTCGCCCCAGCTCAGGGTCGGCGGCCTCGCCATCGACCCGCTGCGCCGCCAGGCCGAACTGGACGGCGTACGACTCGACCTGACCCGGCGCGAGTTCGACTTGCTGGCCTTCCTCGCGGGGCGGCCCGGTGTCGTCGTGGCGCGCAAGGAGCTGCTGGCCGAGGTGTGGCAGCAGTCCTACGGGGACGACCAGACCATCGACGTCCATCTGTCCTGGCTGCGGCGGAAGCTGGGCGAGACGGCGGCCCGGCCGCGCTATCTGCACACCCTGCGCGGGGTCGGCGTGAAGCTGGAGCCGCCGGGCCAGGGCGGGCTGCGCGGACCGGCGGGCACGGAGCCGGCGCGATGAGGTGGGCGCTGGTCAAGGTCTGCGTGGCCGTCACCACGATGGTCGTGGTGGCCTTCGCGGTCCCGCTGGGCCTGGTGATCAGGGAAATGGCGAGGGACCGCGCTTTCTCGAACGCCGAGCGGGAGGCGGCGGCCATCGCCCCCGCGCTCTCGATCACCACCGACCGGGCCGAGTTGGAGCGGGTCGTCGCCTCGGCCGCGTCGGACGCGGGCATGGCCGTGCACATACCCGCCGGCGGGAAGCAGAGGGCCGTCGACATCGGGCGGCAGCGTGCCGCCGACAAGGACATCGCCACGACCCGGAAGCTGGGCCGGGCCTCCACCACCGAAGTACCGGGCGGCTCCACGCTGTTGCAGCCCGTCGCGCTCAGCTCGGGCGAGATCGCGGTCGTCGAGGTGTACGTCCCCGAGGCGGAGGTCACCAACGGCCTGGGCACGGCCTGGGCCGTCCTCGCCGGGGTCGGGGTCGCGCTCATCGTCGGCTCGGTCGCGGTGGCCGACCGGCTCGGCGTCCGGATGGTGCAGCCCGCGCAGCGCCTCGTGGAGAGCGCGCACGAGCTGGGGGAGGGGAAACTGGGCGCGCGCGTGCCCGAGGAGGGACCGACCGAGCTGCGGCTCGCGGCGGTCGCCTTCAACTCCATGGCCGACCAGGTCGTCCAACTCCTGGCGAACGAGCGGGAGCTGGCGGCCGACCTCTCGCACCGGCTGCGTACGCCGCTCACCGTGCTGCGGCTGAACGCGGCCTCGCTCGGTGACGGGCCCGCCGCCGAGCAGACCCGGGCCGCCGTCGCCCAGCTGGAGCGCGAGGTCGACACGATCATCCGCACGGCCCGGGACGCCAAGCCGCAGACCGCGGCGGTCGGCGTGGGCGTCGGATGCGACGCGGCCGAGGTCGTCCGGGAGCGCATGGACTTCTGGTCGGCGCTCGCCGAGGACGAGGGCCGCAAGGTCCGGGTGGCCGGTGTCGACCGGCCCGTACGGATACCCGTGGCCCGCGCCGAGCTGGTCGCCGCGCTCGACGCGCTGCTCGGGAACGTGTTCCGGCACACGGCCGAGGGCACGGCCTTCGCGGTCGACGTGCACAACGGCGAGGACGCGGTGATCGTCCTCGTGTCGGACGCGGGCCCGGGGATAGCAGACCCGCGGGCCGCGATGGCGCGCGGTCGCGGCTCCGGCGCCGACGGCTCGACCGGACTCGGCCTGGACATCGTGAGCCGGCTCGCGGAGTCGACGGGCGGGGACGTGCGGATCGGCCGTTCCGTCCTGGGAGGCACCGAGGTCAGGATCTGGATCCAGCTGGACGGGCGCGAGCCCGAGCGGCGTGGTCACCGGGGCTCGGTGCGACGGCGCCGGCCCGCCCGATCGGTTGCGACCTTTAACCGTTCCCGATCCCTTCCTTAAGCGCACCCTAAGAACCACAAGCCACGTCCGGATCAGGTGTTTTGCCGGTTTCCGGCTCGCTAGCGTGCTGCCGCAACCCCACCTCGGAAGGCAGGCACGCGATGAGTACGCACCGGCGCACGGCCAGTGGCAGGAACAAGGCGGTGGGTGGCGTGGTCGCCGCGGCCGTGGTCGGCGGCGGAGCGCTCATGTTCTCCGGTACGGCTCAGGCGGCGGGCGTCGGTGCCGCGTACACAAGGACCAGCGACTGGTCGACGGGCTACACCGCCCAGTACGTCGTGGCCAACGACAGCGCCGGTGCGAAGACGGACTGGACGCTGGAGTTCGACCTGCCGTCGGGCGCCGAGCTCAGTTCGCTGTGGAACGCCGAGTCGAAGGTGACCGGTCGGCACGTCACCGTGAAGCCCCCCTCCTGGGACAAGGACGGGCTGGCCAAAGGCGAGACGGTGACCGTCGGCTTCGTGGTGCGGGGCTCGGGCGACCCGACCGGCTGTCTCGTCGACGGCGCCAAGTGCTCGGTGGACGACGGCGCGACACCGGAGCCCACCGGCCGCCCGACGCAGACCTCGCCCCCATCCCCGTCACCCGAACCGACGAAGGCCACCGCGACCCCGACGGCCACGCCGACCGCCACGGCCACCGCGACCAAGAGCCCGAGCGTGACCCCCACACCCTCCGGGACCACCGGCAGCGGCACGGCCACCACCGCCGGCTTCGCGCCCTACGTCGACACCTCGCTCTACCCCGCCTTCGACCTGCCGGCCCACTCCGCGGCCACCGGCGTGAAGGAGTACAACCTCGCCTTCGTCACCGACGGCGGTGGCTGCACCCCCAAGTGGGGCGGGGTGACGGACCTCGGCGGCGACGCGGTCGCCGCGCAGATCGGTGCGCTCCGGGCCGAGGGCGGCGACGTCCGGGTCTCCTTCGGCGGCGCGGCCGGCTCCGAACTGGCGCTGAACTGCTCGTCGGCGGACGCCCTCGCGGCGGCGTACGGCAAGGCCGTGGACGCGTACGACCTGACGAAGGTCGACTTCGACGTGGAGGGCGGCGCGCTCCCGGACAAGGCGGCCAACACCCGCAGGGCGAAGGCGATCGCGAAGCTGCAGGCCGAACACCCGGGCTTGGACGTCTCGTTCACCCTGCCCGTCATGCCGGAGGGCCTCACCCAGGACGGCGTGAGCCTGCTCGCCGACGCCAAGGGGAACGGCGTCGCCATCGACACGGTCAACATCATGGCGATGGACTACGGACCGGCCTACAGCGACGACATGGGCACCTACGCCGAGCAGGCCGCCACCGCGACCCAGGCACAGATCAAGGGAGTGCTGGGCCTCTCCGACTCCGCCGCCTGGCAGGCGGTCGCCGTCACCCCGATGATCGGCGTCAACGACGTCGCGTCGGAGATCTTCAAGGTCGAGGACGCCACGCAGCTCGTGAACTTCGCCAAGGCGAAGGGGCTCGGCCGGCTCTCCCTGTGGTCCGCCACCCGCGACAAGCAGTGCGCGGGCGGCACCAAGCCCTCCGCCGACGCCACCTGCAGCTCGATCCTCCAGGACGCGAACGCGTTCTCGAAGGCCTTCGCCGCCTACAAGTAATCGCCTGCGGGCACCTCTTGAGCGGTATCCCCGAACGCCCCCGCAGGAGGTCATGCCCGCGCGGGGGCCGCGCGCCCCGGCCGGCCTTCCCCCCACCCGGCCGGGGCGCGCGTACACGCGTACGCGGGGCACGGCACTCCCCGTGCCGCGCCGTGCCGCGCCCCGCCCCCGCCCGCTTCCCCCCGGAGGGGCCTCTACTCGGTCACTCGACCGGGCTCACCGGCGGCAGCTCGCCGCTGCGGGCCGCCTCGCGGTACCACAGGGCGCTCGACTTCGGTGTGCGCGCCTGCGTCGCGTAGTCCACGTACACCGCGCCGAAGCGCTTGCCGTAGCCGTACGCCCACTCGAAGTTGTCCATCAGCGACCAGAGGTAGTAGCCGCGTACGTCCGCGCCCTCGGCGATCGCGCGGCGGACCGCGCGCAGGTGCCCGTGCAGATACGCGATGCGCTCCGGGTCGTGGACGCGGCCGTCCGGGTCCGGCTTGTCGTCGTAGGCGGCGCCGTTCTCCGTGATGTACAGCGGCAGGCCCGGCACCTCCCGCGTGTAGCGCATGATCAGATCCTGGAGGCCCGACGGGTCGATCGTCCAGCCCATCTCGGTGCGCTCACCGGGAGTCTGGTGGAAGGCCACGTCGTCCGCGCCCGGCCAGGGGGAGGACGAACTCGCCCCGTGGCCGTCCGCGCGCGGGCCGGACGCGTCCGGCTGGACCGCACCCACCAGCGTCGGCGTGTAGTAGTTCAGGCCGAGCGCGTCCAACGGCTGCTTGATCAGGGCGAGATCGCCGTCCCGTACGTACGACCAGTCCGTCACCGAGGCCGTCGCCGCGAGCAGGGTCTGCGGGTACGCGCCGTGCAGCATCGGGCCGTGGAAGATGCCGTTGGCCAGGTCGTCGATGCGCTGGACCGCCGCCAGGTCGGCCGGGTCCCGGGTCAGCGGCCTGACCACCGAGGAGTTGAGGCTCACCGCGACGGTGTTGCGGGCGGGCATCGCGGTGCGCAGGGCCTTGGTGCCCAGACCGTGCGCCAGGTTGAGGTGGTGCGCCGACCGCAGGGAGGCCTCCGGGTCGGTGCGGCCGGGGGCGTGCACACCGGACGCGTACCCGAGGAAGGCACTGCACCAGGGCTCGTTGAGCGTGATCCACTGCTCGACGCGGTCCCCGAGGGCCTCGCCGACGATCTGCGCGTACTCGGCGAAGCGCAGCGCGGTGTCGCGCTCGGGCCAGCCGCCCGCGTCCTCCAGCTCCTGGGGGAGGTCCCAGTGGTAGAGGGTGATCGCGGGCTTGATGCCGTGGGAGAGCAGCTCGTCGACCAGGCGGCGGTAGAAGTCGAGACCGCGCTGCACGGCGGGCCCGCGGCCCGTCGGCTGCACCCGGGACCAGGACACCGAGAAGCGGTACGCGGTCAGGCCCAGGTCTGCCATCATCGCCACGTCGTCGCGGTAGCGGTGGTAGTGGTCGTTGGCGATGTCGCCGTTCTCGCCGCCCGCCGTCTTGCCGGGCGTATGGCTGAAGGTGTCCCAGATCGAGGGCGTACGGCCGTCCTCCCGCACCGCCCCCTCGATCTGGTAAGCGGAGGTCGCCGCGCCCCAGAGGAAGGCGGGCGGGAAGGTCGCGGGCGTTTCGGGCTCGGGCATGGAAGCGCTCCCATGGGAGGAAGGTCGCAGGCGACCAGGGTGATGAGACCAGGCATGTGAGGTACCGAGGCTGAGGCTTATGAGGTACCGGGGGGTTGCGAGGTACGGGGCGTACCGGGCGTACGGGATGCGGGACGGGGGCGAGGCGGCGGCTCGGCCCCCTTCGGGCGTGCGTGCGGGTGCGGGCGTGGCGGGTCAGCCCTTGATCGCGCCCTGCATGATCCCGCCCACGATCTGCTTGCCGAACAGCAGGAAGGCGATGAGCAGCGGCAGGGTGCCGAGGAGCGCGCCCGCCATGATCACCGCCTGGTCGGGCACATAGCCCGTGCCGAGCGAGTTGAGGGCGACCTGCACGGTGGGGTTCTGCTGGTTGAGCGCGATGATCGGCCACAGGAAGTCGTTCCAGGCCATCACGAACGTCAGCAGTCCGAGCACGGCCATCGCCGGCCGCGCCGCCGGGAAGACGACGTGCCACACGATGCGCAGACTGCTCGCGCCGTCGACCCGCGCCGCCTCGATCAGCTCACTGGGCAGCGCCTGGATCAGGTACTGCCGCATGAAGAACGTACCGAAGGCGCTGACCAGGGTCGGCAGGATGACCGTCTGCAGCTGGTTGGACCAGCCCAGCTCGCTCATCCACAGATACAGCGGTACGACCGCGAGCTGCGGCGGGATCATCATCGTGCCGATGGTCAGCAGCAGCAGGACGTTCGAGAACCTGAACCGCAGTTTGGCGAAGGCGAAACCGGCGAGCGTGGAGAACAGGACCGTACCGACGGTGATGGTTCCGGCGACGATCGTGCTGTTGACCATCGCCGTGCCGAGGCCCCCCTCCTCCCACGCGCTCTGCAGGTTCTTGAAGAGGTTCCCGCCGATCCACAGCGGCGGCGGCGTCTCGGCGAGCCGCTGGTTGGTGCGCGAGGCCGCGACCACGGTCCAGAGCAGCGGCGCCAGCGAGACGAGGGCGAAGACCGCCAGGACGACATAGGTGAGGGGACCCGCGTGCATCTGTTTGCCCGCGCCCATCAGCCGGCGCCGTACCGAACCGTCCCGGCCGCTCTTCTCCGCCGGGCCCGACTGCGCCTGAGGGGGCGTCAATTCGCTTGTGGTGGTCATTGGGTCTTCCTCAGCCGTCGGGTGACCAGCAGGTTGATCGCGGCGACGAGCAGCAGGATCAGGAACATCGTCCAGGCGATCGCGGACGCCTTGCCGAGGTTGCCGATGATCCAGCCCTGGTCGTACATGTACAGGCCGAGCGTCTGGTACTGGTGCTCGGAGCCGCCCTTGGAGCCGCTGACCCCGCCGAACAGGAGCGGTTCACCGAACAGCTGCGTCGCGCCGATCGTGGAGACGACCACGGTGAACAGGATGGTGGGCCGCAGCATCGGGATCGTCACATGGCGGAACTGCTGCCAGCGGCCCGCGCCGTCCAGGGCCGCCGACTCGTACAGGTCGGCGGGGATCGCCTGCATCGCGGCGAGGTAGATCAGCGCGTTGTAGCCGGTCCACCGCCAGATCACGATCGAGGAGACGGCGAACTGCGAACCCCATGTGGACTCACGCCAGTTGATCGCGTCCACCCCGACGAAGTGCAGCAGCCAGTTGATCATGCCGCCGTCCCACGAGTAGAGCAGGACGAACACCAGGGTCGCCGCCGCCACCGAGGTGGCGTACGGGGTGAGCATCACGACCCGCCACAGGGTCGAGCCCCGCAGCTTGTAGTTGAGCAGGTGCGCGATGCCGAGCGCCATGAGCAGCTGCGGCACGGTCGAGATCACACCGATGGTGAAGGTGTTCTGCAGCGCTCCCCAGAAGAAGTCCGAGGACATCAGGTTCTGGTAGTTGTCCAGGCCGACCCAGGTCTGCTGGTCCAGGTTGGACAGCTGCACGTTGTGCAGCGAGTACCAGGCCGTGTACAGCAGCGGGATGAGCCCGAAGGCACCGAAGAAGATGAAGAAGGGGGCGATGAACGCGTACGGCGACGCCTTCATGTCCCAGCGGTACAGCCGGCTGCGCCAGGAGCCGGGGCCCGGGGGCGGTGTACCGCGACCGTGAGCACGGCGCGCCGCGCCCGGCTGGGAGCCGGGCGCGGCGTCGGCGCTCTGCGCGGATCGCGCGAGAGCCTGCTTGGAGCTGGTCACTGGCCGAGCACGTCCTTGATCTCCTTGGAGGCCGCGTCCCAGCCCTGGTCCGGGGTCTTGCCCTTCTGCTCGACCTGCAGGATGCCGATGTCCGAGATGGCGGTGTTGATCGGCTGGTCCTTGACGCCGAAGATCTGCGTCGGGATGGTCTTCGCCGAGTCGGAGAAGATCTGGGTGATCGGCGCGTCCGAGAAGAACGTCGTGGTGGCGGCCTGCGGCTTCAGGCTCGCGTACGCCGACGGGGTGGACGGGAAGCTCGCCTGCTTGCCGAAGACCTTCGCCTGCTGCTCGGGGGCGGTCAGCCACTTCGCCAGCGCGACGGCCTCCTTCTGGTGCTTGCCCGCCGTGGGCACACCGATGAACGAGCCGCCCCAGTTGGCCGCGGTGGGCGCCGCCGCCACGTCCCACTTGCCCTTGCCGGAGTCACCGGACTTCTCCTGGATGTAGCCCAGCATCCACGCGGGGCAGGCCACGGTCGCGAAGCCGCCGTTCGCGAAGCCCTGGTCCCACGGCTTGTCGAACTGCTTCAGCTTCGCCGACATGTTGCTGGTCGCCACCTCCATCGAGGCGTCCCAGGCCTTCTTCACCCCCGCGGACTTGTCCCAGACGACGTTCCCGTCCTTGTCGTAGTACCGCTCGCTCTCGCCACCGAGCGCCGCGTTGTAGACCGAGGAGGCGGAGTCCACGAACTTGGTGCCCTTGGGCGCCTTCTTCATGTAGTCCTTGCCGACGTCGACGTACTTCGACCAGTCGCCCTTCCACTGCTCGGCGAGCTTGACGCGGTCCGTCTCCAGGCCCGCCGCCTTGAAGAGGTCCTTGCGGTAGCAGACCGCCATCGGACCGATGTCGGTGCCGAGCCCGATGGTCTTGCCGTCCTTGGTGGTGGCCTGCGCCGTCTTCCAGTCCAGCCACTGGGACTTGTCGACGTCCTTGCCGAGGTCGACGAACTTGTCGCCCTGCGTCTGTACGGCTTCGGCGACGTTGCCGACCTCGATGGCCTGGATGTCGTCGGTACCGGCACCGGCCTGCAGACGGGTGAGCGTCTTCGGCCAGTACACGTCCGTACGAGTGGTGACGTTCTCCTTGATCGTGATGTCGGGGTTCTGCTTCTCGTACTCGTCGTAGAGGCCGGCCTGCTTGTAGCCGAAGACCCCGAAAGTGCCGATGGTCAGCGTGGTCTTGCCACCGCCGCTGCCACCGTCGGAGTCCGACGATCCGTCGTCCGAGTCCTCGGCGCAGCCGGCGAGCAGCCCCGTCGTCAGCGCGGCCACGGCCGCTAGGGCCATCAGCCTGCGGGACCCGCGGGTACTCGTGCGCATTGCGTCCTCCTGTTGCCTGACGTGCCGACCCCCCGGCCAACTGCGTTGTTGGGCCCGTTTGTTCATGCTGCGGCTCGGGCGGGGAACGTGCGGGATGTGTATGTGTCAGGTACTGTGGGAGCGCTCCCACAGGTGATGTGTTGAAGGTTCGTCGCTCGGCGCGGGGGTGTCAAGGGAGAGGACGCAGTGACGTGTCTTCAGTTATCGGGCTGTTAGCTAACCTCGGCGGAGACGGCGAGAATAGGTCTCCGACGGTTGCGGGACGGCTTCGGGAAGGCTCCGGATCGGCTTCGGAGTGGCCCCGGCGACGCCGGGGGAGGGCGTCCGGAAAGTGGAGGCACCGTCTCCGCGAGCCCGGCCCCGATCACGGCTGTTAGATTCCAGGCCAAGCGCGGTGTCAACCGTGTCGGACGGGAGGCGGACCATGGCAGTCCACGGAGCGCGGAGCCGGAGCGGCGGGCGGCCGACCCTCGAAGAGGTCGCCGCGCGGGCCGGGGTGGGCCGCGGCACGGTCTCCCGCGTGATCAACGGCTCCCCGCGGGTCAGCGACGCCACCCGGGCGGCGGTGGAGGCGGCGGTCGCGGAACTGGGATACGTGCCGAACACGGCCGCCCGTGCCCTCGCGGCCAACCGCACCGACGCGATCGCCCTGGTCGTCCCCGAGCCCGAGACCCGCTTCTTCGCGGAGCCGTACTTCTCCGACATGCTGCGGGGGGTGGGCGCGGCGCTCTCCGACACCGAGATGCAGCTGCTGCTGATCTTCGCGGGCAGCGACCGGGAGCGGGCCCGGCTGGCCCAGTACCTGGCGGCGCACCGGGTGGACGGGGTCCTGCTGGTCTCGGTCCACGCGGACGACCCGCTGCCCGACCTGCTGGCCCAGCTGGAGATCCCGGCCGTGATCAGCGGTCGCAGGTCGGCGGACGAGACGCTGCCGTCCGTGGACTCGGACAACTTCGGCGGCGGCCGGTTCGCCGTCGAGCACCTCCTGGCCCAGGGCCGCCGCACCATAGCCCACCTCGCGGGACGCCTCGACGTGTTCGGTGCCCAGCGCCGCGTCGACGGCTACCGCGCGGCGTTGCGCGACGCGGGCCACGAGGTCGACGAACGCCTCATCGTGCCGGGGGACTTCACCGAGGAGGGCGGCCGTCGTGCGATGACGGAGCTGCTTGCCGTCTGCCCGACCCTGGACGCGGTCTTCGCCGGGTCGGACGTGATGGCGGCCGGCGCCCGGCAGGTCCTGCGCGAAGTGGGGCGCCGTATACCCGACGACGTGGCCCTCGTCGGCTACGACGACTCGGCGATCGCCCGCCACATGGACCCGCCCCTGACGAGTGTGCGCCAGCCGATCGAGGACATGGGCCGCGCGATGCTCGGCCTGCTGCTGGACGAGATCGCGGACCGCCGCCCGGCGGTCTCCCGCGGCCTGGAGCGACGGCAGCTGGTGCTTCCCACGGAGCTGGTGGCGCGGCACTCGTCGTAGAGCGGGCGCGGGCGCTGTTCCCGTGTCGTCGTTTCCCAGAGTCTCGAACGCAATCAAGGCCCGACCTGTTTCCCAGGTCGGGCCTTGATCATTCAGGGTGAGTGACGGGACTTGAACCCGCGGCATCCTGGACCACAACCAGGTGCTCTACCAGCTGAGCTACACCCACCATGACCGGCAATCCTGCGTGTGGTTCACCTGAAGTGGTGCACCGACCGGCCGAGAAAAAGTGTACAGGGTCCGAAGGGGTGCTCGCTCCCGCCTTTACGGCGGGGGCTACCGCGCGGGCAGGACGTGCTTCGAGGCGATCGAACGGGCCGTGTCCGAGTCCGGTCCGGGCTGCGGGACGAAGATCGCCTCGCGGTAGTAGCGCAGCTCGGCGATCGACTCGCGGATGTCGGCCAGCGCCCGGTGGTTGCCGTTCTTGTCGGGACTGTTGAAGTACGCCCGGGGGTACCAGCGGCGGGCCAGTTCCTTCACGGAGGAGACGTCCACGATGCGGTAGTGGAGGTACGCCTCCAGGGTCGCCATGTCCCTCAGCAGGAAGCCCCGGTCCGTGCCCACCGAGTTCCCGCACAGCGGGGCCTTGCCCGGTTCCTTGACGTGCTCACGGATGTAGGAGAGGACCTCCTCCTCCGCGGCGGCCAGGGTCGTGCCCGCGGCCAGCTCGTCGAGGAGGCCGGAGGACGTGTGCATGGTGCGCACCACCTCCGGCATCGTCTCCAGCGCGGCGTCCGGCGGACGGATCACGATGTCCACCCCCTCGCCGAGCACGTTGAGCTCCGAGTCGGTCACCAGCGCGGCCACCTCGATGAGCGCGTCCTCCGACAGCGAGAGACCGGTCATCTCGCAGTCGATCCACACCATGCGATCGTTCATGCGCTCACCCTACGGCCCGCTCACCCACCCGGGCAGGCCCGGGACCTCGGCAGTCGTGACCGGTGGGGCGCCGGGCCGGCGGGGCCGGGGGTCGCGGACGGCGCCGGCCCCGGACCGTGAAGGGTCCGGGGCCGGTGTGCGACGTTGCCGCTTGCTAGGGCGCGCTCCGCTGGCCCGGCAGGCTGTGCCGTCCGGCCGCGTACAGTTCCGCGCCCGGGCGTCCCGCGTCCGAGGAGAGGGACGACGCCGCGCCGACCGCGTGGGCGGCCGCCGTACGACGGGTCTGGAACGGCACGGGCGCCTCCTGCTGGAGCACCGGTGGCGCCGGCGGTGGCGAGCCGTCCGGGTCGCTCTGCTTCTCACCCTGCGGGCGGCGCGCCCGGTACGCGGCGCGGTACGCCGCCGGGGAGGAGCCGAGCTGGCGGCGGAAGTGCCCGCGCAGCGCAACCGGCGAACGGAAGCCGCAACGGCCCGCGACCTCGTCCACCGAGTAGTCGGACGTCTCCAGGAGCCGCTGTGCCTGGAGCACCCGCTGCGTGATCAGCCACTGCAGGGGAGCACTCCCGGTGAGCGAGCGGAACCGGCGGTCGAACGTACGCCTGCTCATGTACGCGCGGGCCGCCAGCGTCTCCACGTCGAACTGTTCGTGAAGGTGCTCCAGTGCCCAGGCGACGACCTCCGCGAGCGGGTCGGCGCCGATCTCCTCCGGTAAAGACCGGTCGAGATAGCGCTCCTGGCCGCCACTGCGCCGGGGCGGGACCACCAGGCGGCGGGCCAGCGCACCGGCCGCCTCGTTCCCGTGGTCCGTCCGCACTATGTGCAGACAGAGGTCGATCCCCGCCGCGGTGCCCGCCGACGTCAGCACGTCGCCGTCGTCCACGAACAGCTCGCGGGGATCGACATGCACCGACGGGTAGCGCTTGGCCAGCGTCGGTGCGTACATCCAGTGTGTGGTCGCCGGACGGCCGTCCAGCAGTCCGGCCGCGGCGAGCACGAAGGCGCCGGTGCACAGCCCGACTATGCGGGCGCCCTCCTCATGTGCCCGGCGCAGCGCGTCGAGTGCCTCCTCCGGTGGCGGTGAGGTGATCGACCGCCAGGCGGGCACGACAACGGTGCCTGCCCGGGAGATCGCCTCCAGCCCGTTGGGCGCGGTGAGTTCCAGGCCTCCTGTGGTCCGCAGTGGGCCATCCTCACCGGCGCACACCAGTAGTCGATACCGCGGCACGCCGGCGTCCTGGCGGTCGATGCCGAACACCGACAGCGGTATGGAACTCTCGAAGATGGGGCCGCCGCTGAACAGCAGCACCGCGACGATCTCCTTGCGGCGTCGCCCGGAAAGTTTCCGGGCCGCGGCTTCCGGCGCGGCAGTGGAGTCGTGGCTCATCCTGCTAAGCCCCCCTCGGTGGTCGCGGCTCCTCGGTTGTGTCGCTCCTGCACGTTTCCCCTCGGTCCTGCACGAGTCCCCCGCCGTAAGACGTCAAGATCGAATCTACTGTGTCGTGTGGTGCCGAGGTGGCCAGTTCAGCACTCGGCAGATTGTCGACATGGCAACTTGGCGTGAAGCATTCGATCACGAAGCGTTGCACTCGTGGGCCGCACAGGGAAGTGCGCCTCGTCCCCGTGGCCGGTCCCCGTAGGGTGCGGGCACCCTACGAGACCCTTTCGGTGCAGGTCGAACGGGGGGTGGGGGGTGGTTCGGCCAAGGGGTACGCAGGGCATGGAAGTTGGCTGAAAAGCAGCGGGCGCGTGCGCACAAACCGGTCAGTCAACCGGCGTATTTCCACCGGCGTGCCGGCCCCCGTGGCGGTCGCCGACGTAGGCCCTGCCGTGCTGCACATGATGCGGTGTCCGCTCCGCCGCGCGCAGTTGCGCCGCGCCGCGCTCGGATCGGCGCAGCAGCACCCGGCAGGCACCCGTCACCGCGGCGAGGCCCAGGGCCGTGCCGGCCGCGCCCGCCAGTGAGGTCCCGTACCCGACGAGGACGACCGGAACCAGGACGCAGCTGAAGGCCGCCCAGCGGACCACGTCCGTGGCGGTGTCCTGTGCGGTGCGCCTGCCGGCGGGAGGGTGGGGTGCGGTCGTGGGGCGTCCGGGCACGGTGGGCTCCTCCCTGGGTGGTGGGTCACCTGTTTCAACGCTTGTTCGAGCGGGCGGTCACGGGGAGGTTTTCCGGGGTTGCCCCGGGAGCTTCGGGCTCAGCCCTTTGGGATGGGGGTCGGGTGGGGGCCGGTGGGGCTTGTCGCGCCGTTCCCCGCGCCCCTGAGGGGCTGCGGCCCCTACGGATTGCGCCGTTCCCCGCGCCTCTGGAGGGCGAAAGACTGCGCCGTTCCCCGCGCCCCTTCCTGGGGGGTCGGCTGGGGGGCGTTGTGTAAAACGGCTGTACGGGGCAGCAACCATTGCGTTACGGGCATCCTCTCGGGCATGCTCCGTGGAACCCTCCCGCGGCGAGAGCGGGATCTGGGCAGAGGAGGCGTCGCGCCGTACCCTTGGGGGTATGGGGTTGGGAAGATGATTCCCGGACACAGCTCCGCAGCTCCTGTCGGCCCACCCAAGAGGATCCGAACGCCGAGACACCCATGGCCGGTCACGAATTCGAACCCGCGGACCGCAAGCGCCGCGTCGCCGATCACACGGCGGCCGAGCCCTTGGCGGCGGAAGAGACACGCCAGTCCTGCGACCCAGCCTTCAAGCACGGTGTCGTCGTGGGCTTCGACGGCTCGACATCCAGCGAGCGCGCCCTCGCGTACGCGATCGGCATGGCCTGCCGCTCCGGATCCGGCCTGATCATCGTGCACGTCGCGAATCGGCTGCCCACCACGGTGTGGGCCGGCTGCGAGCCCCCGGTCTTCGTCGACGTGCCGGACCACCGCACCGAGGTGCTCGGGCTGGAACTGGCCTGTGCGGAGTATCTGGCCGAGGTTCCGTGGATCCTCGTCGAGCGCGGTGGCGACATCTGCCACGAACTCGAAGAGGTGGGGCGTGAGTACGAGGCCGACGCGATCGTGGTGGGGTCGACCCACGGGATCGTCGGGCGCATCTTCGGGTCGGTCGCGGGGCGGCTCGCCAAGCGGGCGCAGCGGCCTGTGGTCGTCATTCCGTAACTCGGTCCGCAACTCGGCTCCGGCGCAGGTGGTGTGCGTCCCGGGCGGGGCAACTCCCTTACGTGGCACGGCAAAACTACTCATGCGTAGATGTGTTTGTGTGCTTGTGAAGGGCATATAGGCAGCAGGTTTCCCGTCGTTGTGCGGCGTGCTGCCGGCCGGAGCGTGACGGTTACCGGTGGTGGGCAGCCGGCCGGGGTTTTGGGCGGCCCCGGCGCGTGAACGGACCCCCGCGTGTCTGGTGGCGACACGTGGGGGTCCGTTCGGTTGCGTTGCGCTGGTTCTGCGGGCCGGCGGGGGCTTGTCGCGCAGTTCCCCGCGCCCCTGAAGGGCTGCGCCCCTTAAAGATCGCGCCGTTCCCCGCGCCCCTGGAGGGCGGAAGATTGCGGCGTTCCTCGCGCCCCTGGAGGGCGGAGAAGACTGCGGCGTTCCCCGCGCCCCTATGGGGGTGTCCCTTGTGGGCTACTCCACCGTTACCGACTTGGCCAGGTTCCTGGGCTTGTCGATGTCTCTGCCCAGGGCCAAGGCCGTGTGGTAGGCGAGGAGTTGGAGGGGGATGCCCATCAGGATGGGGTCCAGTTCGTCCTCGTTCTTGGGGACGACGATCGTCTGGTCGGCCTTCTCCTGGACATCGTGGGCCACGGCGAGGATCTTGCCGCTGCGGGCCTTGATCTCCTCCAGGGCCGCGCGGTTCTTCTCCAGCAGGTCGTCGTTCGGGACGATCGCGACCGTCGGCAGCGCGGGCTCGATCAGCGCGAGCGGACCGTGCTTCAACTCCGAGGCGGGGTAGGCCTCGGCGTGGATGTACGAGACCTCCTTCAGCTTCAGCGACGCCTCACGGGCCACCGGATAGCCGCGTACGCGACCGATGAAGAGCATCGAGCGGGCCTCGGCGTACTGCTCGGCCAGCTTCTTGATCTCGTCCTCCTGGGCGAGGATCTCCGTGATCTGGCCGGGCAGCCTGCGCAGGCCCTCGATGATCCGCTTGCCGTCGGAGACCGACAGGTCACGGGTGCGGCCCAGGTGCAGGGCGAGCAGCGCGAAGGCGACCGTGGTGTTGGTGAAGCACTTGGTGGAGACCACGCAGACCTCGGGTCCCGCGTGCACGTACATGCCGCCGTCCGCCTCGCGGGCGATGGCCGAACCGACCACGTTCACGATGCCCAGGACCCGGGCGCCCTTGCGCTTCAGCTCCTGCACGGCGGCCAGGACGTCGTACGTCTCACCGGACTGGGACACCGCCACGTACAGCGTGTCGGGGTCGACGACCGCGTTGCGGTAGCGGAACTCCGAGGCGGGCTCGGCGTCCGCGGGGATACGGGCCAGTTCCTCTATCATCTGGGCGCCGATCATGCCCGCGTGGTACGAGGTGCCGCAGCCCAGGATCTTCACGCGGCGGATCTTGCGCGCCTCGCGGGCGTCCAGGTTCAGCCCGCCCAGGTGCACGGTCGAGAACCGGTCGTCGATCCGGCCGCGCAGCACCCGGTCCACGGCCTCGGCCTGCTCGTGGATCTCCTTGTGCATGTACGTGTCGTGGCCGCCCATGTCGTAGGAGGCGGCCTCCCACTCCACGGTGGTCGGCTCGGCCGTCGTACGGGTGCCCTCGGTGGTGTACGTACGGAAGTCGTCGGCCTTCAGCGTCGCCATCTCGCCGTCGTCGAGGGTGACGATCTGGCGGGTGTGCGTGACCAGCGCGGCGATGTCCGAGGCGACGAACATCTCCTTCTCGCCGATGCCGAGGACGACCGGGGAGCCGTTGCGGGCCACCACGATGCGGTCCGCGTGGTCGGCGTGCATCACGGCGATGCCGTACGTGCCCTCGATCAGCCGGAGGGTCTCGCGGACCTTGTCCTCCAGCTTCTCGGCCTGGGAGCGGGCGATGAGGTGGGTGAGGACCTCGGTGTCGGTCTCGGAGAGGAACTCGACGCCCTCCGCCTCCAGCTTCTTGCGCAGGTCGGACGCGTTGTCGATGATGCCGTTGTGAACGACGGCGACCTTGTTGTCGGCCGACATGTGCGGGTGCGCGTTCTCGTCCGAGGGGGCGCCGTGGGTGGCCCAGCGGGTGTGGGCGATGCCCGTGGTGCCGGCGAAGCGCTTGGGGACGCGCGCCTCCAGATCACGCACGCGGCCCTTGGCCTTGACCATCTTCAGACCGGCCGTCTTCGGCGACGTCACGACGAGACCGGCCGAGTCGTAGCCGCGGTACTCCAGACGCTGCAGGCCCTCCAGAAGGAGCGGCGCCACGTCACGCCTGCCGATGTATCCCACGATTCCGCACATACAGAGAAGTTCCTAGCCGTAGACGATGCGGCGCACCTGCCGGAGCGTGAGCTCCGGCGGTGCGACCGCGCGGTATTCGAGATCCGCCGTGATCCGTTCGAAGATCGCCGAGTTGACCAGGCCCTGCGCCTGGAGCTCCCGGTGGCGGCGACGGACGTAGTCCTCCGTCGTCTCGTCGAAGTAGGCGAGCACGTCCTGGATCACCCGCAGTGCCTCGCCCCGGCTGAGGGCGGAGGAGCGCGTCAGGTGATCAACAAGGTCGTCGTGCACCCGTTGATCCTGAGGTAAAGCGCGGGCAATCGCAAGAATCCTGCCCGATTTCGGGCAAGAGGCTGTTGAAACTCTTATGGGAGCCTGTTCGGGGCCTGTTCACCCTGTGGTCCACGGGCAGATGGTTGCCGGGAGCACCTTTCAAGCCATGGACATTCCACGTATGGGGATCCCCGAGCGGCTCGCCGAGAAGATGAACATGGCCGAGCAGCACGAGTATCTGCACTCCAGGTTCTCCCGGCGCACGATGATCAGAGGCGGAGCCGTCACCATGGGCGCCGTCGTGGGTGGCGCGTTCCTGCCGGGGGCGAGCGCGCAGGCGGCGGGTTCGGTGACCGGTTCGGCGACCGGCCGCGGCGTCGGAGCCGCGTCCGCCGCGGAGAGGGTCGACGGGGCCCTGGTCGCGCCCTTCGGCCGGCACCTCGCGTACGGGGCCGACGCGCGGACCGAGATGACCGTGTCCTGGCAGGTACCGGTCGCGGTGCGCAAGCCGTACATCCGGATCGGTGCCCATCCCTGGGACCTCTCCCGGAAGATCGAGGCCGAGGTCCGCACCCTCTTCACCCCGGCGGGGGTGGGAGCGAGCGGCGACCACACGCAGTACTACCTGCACGCCCAGCTCAGCCGTCTGCGGCCGGGGCGCACCTACTACTACGGCGTCGGGCACGAGGGCTTCGACCCGGCGGAGCCGCGGTTCGCGGGCACGATCGGTACCTTCACCACCGCGCCCGCGCACGCCGAGCCGTTCACCTTCACCGCCTTCGGTGACCAGGGCGTCAGCTACCACGGACTCGCCAACGACAGCCTGATCCTGGCCCAGGGTCCGGCGTTCCACCTGCACGCCGGTGACATCGCGTACGCGGACCCGTCCGGCATGGGCAAGAAGGAGGACACCGGCTACGACTCGCGGACCTGGGACCAGTTCCTCGCGCAGACCGAGTCGGTCGCCAAGCAGGTGCCGTGGATGGTGTCGTACGGCAACCACGACATGGAGGCCTGGTACTCCCCGAACGGCTACGGCGGCGAGGAGGCCCGCTGGCGGCTTCCCGGGAACGGGCCCGACAAGAAGAACCTGCCCGGCGTCTACACCTTCGTGCACGGCAACACGGCGGTCATCTCGCTGGACGCCAACGACATCTCCTTCGAGATCCCGGCCAACCTCGGGATCTCCGGCGGCACGCAGACCAAGTGGCTGGAGGCGCAGCTCAAGAAGTACCGGGCCGCCGAGGGAATCGACTTCGTTGTGGTGTTCTTCCACCACTGCGCCTACTGCACGTCCACCGCGCACGCGTCCGAGGGCGGGGTGCGGCAGGAGTGGGTGCCGCTGTTCGAGAAGTACACGGTCGACCTGGTGATCAACGGGCACAACCATGTGTACGAGCGGACCGACGTCCTCAAGGGGAACGAGGTCGCCAAGGAGCTGCCGATCGGGGGGACCGCGTATCCCGAGACGGACGGGGTCGTGTACGTGACCGCGGGGGCCGCGGGGCGGAGTCTGTACGCGTTCAGCGCGGACGAGTCGTACGAGGGGCATGTGAAGGAGAACGACTCGGTGTCGTCGTTCGTGTGCCTCGCGGACGGCGGGCGGGAGAAGGAGACCGTCGCGTGGTCGCGGGTTCGGTATCTGGACTACTCGTTCCTGCGGGTGGATGTCGCTCCGGCTGCTCGGGGGCGCCTTGCGACGCTGAGGGTCACGGGGATCGCCGAGACCGGTGAGGAGGTCGACCGGTTCACCGTCGCGCGGCGGGTTCGGTGAGGGTTCGCTCCGCTGGGTGAGGTTGTTCTTCGGGTGCGGGTGCGGGTGCGGGTGCGTGGGGGTGGGCCGCGCAGTTCCCCGCGCCCCTCGGGGCGGGCTGCGCCCTGCCCTCGGGTGGGGTTGTTCTTCGGGTGCGGGTGTGTGGGGGCTGGTCGCGCAGTTCCCCGCGCCCCTTGGGGCGGGCTGGCGCCCTGCCCGCGCGGGGTTTCGGCGCGTGTGATGTCGTCCGGGGCCCCGCGCCTCTGAGCAGGGGCGCGGCCCCGCTCTCAGGGGCGCGGGGAACTGCGCGGCCAGCCCCCACCGGGCCGCACTCTGTCCCTGCCCCTGTCCCTGCCTCTGTGCCCGCTCCTACATCCCGCGCAGGATCGCCTGTTTCGCCAAGGTGAACTCCTCCTCCGTCAGGACGCCCGAGCTGCGCAGGTCGCCCAGTTCTCGGAGGCGGCGGAGCAGGGCGTCGTGGTCGACCTCCGTGAGGGCGAGTTGCGAGGGGGCCGGGGCCGGGGTCGACGGGTGGGGGAGGCGGGCCTGGACCGCTGCCGCCACCAGGGCCATCAAGGGGTCCTTCTTGAAGCCCCACAGCTCCACGGCGTTGGCGTCGTACTTCGGCGGCGCCTTCGTGGGCGCACCGCGCACGGTGAAGCGGAGATGGCCGTTCTCCAGGCCGACCGAGGGCTGCCACTCGACGCCCTCGATGTCGGCCAGGGCGAGCGTGCGGGCACCCACGGCCGACTTCGCCTCCTCCGTCTTCCAGTTCCACTCCAGCCGGACCTGCTCCCCGTCGAAGCTCGCGGTGCCGTCACCGGCGGAGACCGACAGCGGCACGGCCGGGCCCGGCAGCAGATAGCGGTCGACGGCGGCGGTCGGCACCCCGTCCAGGAGCAGCGCGTTGCGGATCTCGTCCACGAAGTACTCGGCGACGCCGTAGCGGTCCGAGTCGACGGTCAGCTGGTAGGGGTCGGAGGCATCCGTGAGTCTGCCGCCGGTCGCGTGCAGGAGCGGGTCCGCGCCGTCCCGCAGCCGCAGCCTGAGCCGGCCGGTCCGCTTGCCCTGCTCGAACGAGACGCCCGCCAACGCGCCCAGTGGTACCGCCAGTTCACCCAGGGACTTGCGCAGCACGCCCACGTTCTTGTCGCGGCCGGGCACCAGCCGCAGGGCGTCGCCGTCGAAGGTCCACGTGCCGTCCCGCTGGATGATTTCCGCCATGAGGGGGATTGTTTCACCGGCTCTGCGGGAGAGTGGTCTATACCCATTCGAAGGGAGCGCATGTGAGACAGCACAGAACGCCCCGTCTGCTCGGTACGCTGCTGCTCGTGGCAGCCGCCGGTATCTCCGTGGTCGGCGCGGCACCGTCCGCGCCCGACCGCACAGTCACTCCGCTGAGCCGGGTCGTCCCGGCGCCCGCCTCGGTCGTCCCGGGCGGTTCCCCGTACCGGATCACGAGCGGTACGCGCATCCGCGTGGACCGCTCGAAGGAGGTCCATGACGTCGGCGCGTATCTCGCCGGTGTGCTGCGGCCGTCGACCGGTTACCGGCTTCCCGTCACCGACGACCCGGGCGGCGACGGCATCCGGCTCCGGATCAGCCGGAAGGGCACCGCCGGGCTCGGCGCCGAGGGGTACCGGCTGACGAGCGGGAAGGGTGCTGTCACGATCACCGCCCGCGCGCCCGCCGGGCTGTTCCACGGCGTGCAGACCCTGCGGCAGCTTCTGCCCGCAGCCGTCGAGAGGGGCTCGGAGCAGCCGGGTCCCTGGGCCGTCGCCGGCGGCACCATCACGGACACCCCCCGCTACGGCTACCGCGGCGCGATGCTGGACGTCTCCCGGCACTTCTTCACCGTGGACCAGGTCAAGCGCTACATCGACCAGTTGGCGCTCTACAAGATCAACACGCTGCACCTGCACCTCAGCGACGACCAGGGCTGGCGCATCGCCGTCGACTCCTGGCCGCGGCTCGCCACGTACGGCGGCTCCACGCAGGTCGGCGGCGGCGGGCCCGGCGGTCACTACACGAAGGCCCAGTACAAGGACCTCGTGCGGTACGCCGCCTCGCGTCACCTCGACGTCGTGCCGGAGATCGACATGCCGGGCCACACCAACGCGGCGCTCGCCTCGTACGCGGAGCTGAACTGCGACGGTGTCGCCCCGCCGCTCTACACCGGCACCGAGGTCGGCTTCAGTTCGCTGTGCGTCGACAAGCCGGTGACGTACGACTTCGTGGACGACGTGGTGCGGGAACTGGCCGCGCTGACCCCGGGCAAGTACCTGCACATCGGCGGTGACGAGGCGCACTCCACCAGCCACGAGGACTATGTGGCCTTCATGGAGAAGGTCCAGCCGATCGTCGCCGAGTACGGGAAGAGCGTGATGGGTTGGCACCAGTTGACCGGGGCGGCCCCCGCGAAGGGCGCGCTGGCCCAGTACTGGGGTCTGGACGGTACGAGCGCCGCCGAGAAGGAGCAGGTCGCGGCGGCGGCCAGGAACGGCACCGGGATCGTCCTCTCGCCCGCCGACCGGGTCTATCTGGACATGAAGTACACCGCCGACACGCCCCTCGGCCAGGCCTGGGCCGGGCTGGTGGAAGTGCGGCGGTCCTACGACTGGGACCCGGGCGACTACCTGCCGGGCGTGCCCGGTTCGGCCGTGCGGGGGGTCGAGGCGCCGCTGTGGACGGAGACCCTGTCGACCTCGGAGCACATCGAGTACATGGCGTTCCCCCGGCTGCCGGGCGTGGCCGAGCTGGGCTGGTCGCCCGCCTCGACGCACGACTGGGACGCCTACAAGGTGCGGCTCGCCGCGCAGGCACCACGGTGGGACGCGCTGGGCATCGACTACTACCGGTCGCCGCAAGTGCCCTGGCCCACCGGCTCGTAGCCCGCTGATACGACGGCGGGCGCCCCCTGGGACCGTACGCGGGGGCGCCCGCCTGCTTGTGGGAACCGGCGGCTACAGCCCGGCTATGGGGTTCTTCAGGGTGCCGACGAGCTGGAGGGCCCCGGCCGGGTCGGCGAGGTCCACCATCTGCTCGTTGTCGCGCAACTGCAGCCGGTTGAGGCAGGACAGCGCGAACTCGGGCGCGAACATGTCGTACTGCCGGAACTTGTCCGCGAGTTCGGGCGCGGACGCCTGGTAGTCGCGTACGCAGTCGGCGACGGTCCGCCAGAAGTCGTCCTCCTCGATGACGCCCTCGGCCGCGAGGTTCGCCGCCAGGAAGCGGAAGAAGCAGTCGAAGACGTCCGTGAGGATCGACAGGAGTTTTCTGTCCTCGGGCACGTCGACGCGCAGCCGCTCGACCGTCGGCGGGAGCACCGCGTCCGGGTCCATGACGGCGATCTCCTCGGCGATGTCCTTGTAGATCGCCCGCTCGACCACCCCGTCCTTGAGGACGAGGATGACGTTCTCGCCGTGCGGCATGAACACCAGGTCGTACGCGTAGAAGCTGTGCAGCAGCGGGGTGAAGTACGCCCGGAGGTAGCGGCGCAGCCACTCCACCGGCGTCAGCCCCGAACGCTCGATGAGCGAGGCGGCGATCGAGGAGCCCTCGTGGTCCACGTGGACGAGCGAGGCCATGGTGGCCAGGGACTCGCCGTCCCCGAGCGAGGAGACCGGGCTCTCGCGCCACAGGGCGGCGAGCATCTTGCGGTACGGGGAGTAGCGGTCGGTGGCGGCCTCGTACTCCAGGTGCCGGTAGCCGACGGCCGCGCGCTCGCGGATGATCGACAGGCCGGTCGAGCGCAGCACCGGGTCGTTGTCGATGAGCTGCGCCAGCCAGTCGTTGATGGCCGGGGTCGCCTCCATGTAGGCGGCGGACAGGCCGCGCATGAAGCCCATGTTGATGACCGACAGGGCGGTTTTCACATAGTGCTTCTCGGGTTCGCTCCGGTTGAAGAACGTCCGGATCGATTGCTGGGCCAGGTACTCGTCGTCGCCCTCGCCCAGGCACACCAGGTGCCGCTGGGCGACCTCGGCGGCGAAGGTGACCGTCAGTTTGTTCCACCACTGCCAGGGGTGGACCGGGATGAAGAGGTAGTCGGCCGGGTCGAGGTCCTGGTCGCGGAGCGTGCCGTGGAAGCGGTCCACGGTCTCCGCACCCAGCTCGGCCCGCAGGAACGACTCGTACTCGATGCCCACGCCCGCCGTGAACGCGGCCCGCGAGCGGTGTGCGGCCAGCCAGACCAGCCGTACGGGGCTCGCGGTCTCGGGCGCGTACGAGAGGTACTCGTGGATCCCGAAGCCGAGCCGGCCGTTGTTGGCGACGAAGCAGGGGTGGCCCTCGGTCATCCCCGTCTCGATCTCCTGGAAGCCGCTTTTCGCCAGCTGGGGGGAGGTGAGCTGCGGCTTGGTGAGCTTGTAGCAGGTGCCGGAGAGGGTGGAGGAGATCTCCTCCAGGTAGACCGGCAGCACCTCGTCGCTCAGGCCGAGTGATTTTCTCAGCTCGATGAAGAAGTCCAGTGCGGCGAGCGGCAGTTCACCGCCGTCACGGCTGCGGGTGATCGACTCGGCGTCGACCTGCCAGTGGTCGAGGGCGCGGCGGGTGGCGGTGAAGCGGTAGCGGGTCAGCCCGTCGTCACTGCGGACGGCGTACGCGCCTTTTTTACCGCTGTAGTCGCTGGTGCTGGTGCTGGTGCTGGTGCTGGTGCTGGTGCTGTCGCCGTCGACCGGCTCGGGGGTGATCAGGCGCTCGTGGGCGAACTCGGCGAGGGCTTTGCGGATGAGGAGGCGATTGGCCCGGGCCCAGCGGTGGGGGGACAGATGCGCCACGGCGTCGGACAGGGTCACAGGGAAACTCCTCGGCTGGCCGGGCTGCGCCGGTTCAGGAACTGTTCACGCGTGCAGAAGGACAGCAGCGCGCGCTTCTCCGGCTTCTCGATCTCGCGCTCCGGGACGAAGCCGACGGCCTCGTTGAGCGCGTGCACCGCCTTGTTGGTGACGTCGGGCTCGACGACGACCCTGCGGGTGCGGGGGTCGGCGAACAGCTCGTCCATCACGGCGGTGATGACGGCACGGGTGAAGCCGTGCACGGGCCGGTCGGTGGGGGCGACCAGGAAGTGCATGCCGACGTCACCGGGCTCGGGCTCGTACAGCCCGACGAGTTCGATGTACCGGGGGTCGTACCTCTCCATCAGGAACGCGGGCCGGCCGTCGTGCAGGCCGAGATACGCGTGGTGGTGCTCGTTGGCCGCGATGGCCATGTACTCGCGCTCCACGTCCTGGAGTCTCGCGTCCTGCATCATCCAGAACGCCGCCTTGGGGTCGGTCACCCAGGAGTGCAGCAGCTCGGCGTCCTTGAGGGGGTCGAGGGGGCGCAGGCTCAGCGTGCCGACGGCGTCTTTGGCCGCGTATCCGGCTGCGGCGGCGTTCATACGCCGAACTCCTGGAACGCGATGGACTTCTCCACCGGGTAGTACTCGGTGCCGAGCAGTTCCCGGATGATGTACGCGTTGCGGTACGCGCCCATGCCGAGGTCCGGTGAGGTGACCGAGTGGGTGTGGACTCCGGCGTTCTGCAGGAAGATCCCGCGGCCGGTCGTGTCGATGGCGTAGTTGCGCGCCACGTCGTGGTTGCCGTGCTCGTCGTAGCGGATCCGGTCGCGCACGGGCTTCAGGAACGCGGGCTCCACGTACGTGTAGCCGGTCGCCAGGATCAGGCCCTCGGACTGCAGCTCGTAGTCCGTCTCCTGCTCCTCCTGGCGCAGCCCCAGGGTGTACGTGCCGTTCTCGTGACTCGCCTGCTTGAGTGCCGAGTTGGTGAGCAGGCGGGTGGGGACCGGGCCGCTGAGGTTCTTCTGGTAGAGCAGGTCGAAGATCGAGTCGATCAGCTCCCCGTCGATCCCCTTGAACAGGCCCTTCTGCTCCTTCTGGAGGCGGTAGCGGGTCCGCTCGGGCAGCGCGTGGAAGTAGTCGATGTACTCCGGGGAGGTCATCTCCAGCGTCAGCTTGGTGTACTCCAGCGGGAAGAACCGCGGGGAGCGCGTGACCCAGTTCAGCCGGTATCCGTGGACGTCGATCTCGCTCAGCAGGTCGTGGTAGATCTCGGCGGCGGACTGGCCGCTGCCGACCAGCGTGATCGATTTCTTGGCCTGCAGCTCCCGCTTGTGCTGCCGGTAGCGGGAGTTGTGGATGAAGTCCCCGCCAAGTTCCGCGCAGGCCTCCGGGATGTACGGGGGAGTGCCGGTGCCCAGGACGAGATGCCGGGCGCGGTACTCGTCACCGGCGGTCGTCCGGACGGCGTACACCTCGTTCTCCTCCTCGTACGTCACCTCCGCGACCGTCGTGCTGAAGCGGACGCTGGAGAGTTTCGAGGCGGCCCAGCGGCAGTAGTCGTCGTACTCGACGCGCAGCGGGTAGAAGTTCTCGCGTATGTAGAACGAGTACAGACGGCCCGACTCTTTCAGGTAGTTGAGGAAGGAGTACGGGGACGTCGGGTCGGCCAGGGTGACCAGGTCCGACATGAACGGCGTCTGGAGGTGCGCGCCCTCCAGGAACATCCCGGAGTGCCATTCGAAGTCCGGCTTCGACTCCAGGAAGACACCGTCGAGTTCGTCGATCGGCTCGGTGAGGCAGGCGAGGCCGAGGTTGAAGGGGCCCAGCCCGATGCCGATGAAATCGTGCGCGCGCACGGCGGATTCAGCGGGTTCAGGAAGCGCGGTCAAGGGACTCTCCAAGGTACTGCTCGGCGTGGCCGGCGATCAGGTCGAGCACGGCGGAGATGTCGTCCGTCGTGGTCTCGGGGTTGAGCAGGGTGAACTTCAGGTAGTGCCGGCCGCCGACCTTCGTACCCGCTACCACCGCGTCGCCGGAGGCGAACAGGGCCTTGCGGGCGTACAGGTTGGCGCGGTCGATCTCGGCCGGGTCGGTGACGGCGGCCGGGATGTAGCGGAAGACGAGGGTGGAGAGGGACGGGGCGACCACGACGTCGTAACGCGGGTCGGCGGCCAGCAGCTCCCAGCCCTCCTCCGCCAGGTCGCAGACCTCGTCGAAGAGCTCGCCGATGCCGTCGGCGCCCATCACCCGCAGGGTCATCCACAGTTTGAGGGCGTCGAACCGGCGGGTGGTCTGCAGGGACTTGTCGACCTGGTTGGGGATGCGCTCGTGCACCATGCGCTGCGGGTTGAGGTACTCCGCGTGATAGGTGGCGTGGCGCAGGGTGGCCGAGTCGCGGACCAGCACGGCGGACGAACTCACCGGCTGGAAGAAGGACTTGTGGTAGTCCACGGTCACGGAGTCGGCGCGCTCGATGCCGTCGATGCGGTGCCGGTTCTTGAGCGAGGCGAGCAGCCCGCAGCCGTACGCGGCGTCCACGTGCAGCCAGGCACCGAACTGCTCGCACAGTTCGGCGATCTCGGGCAGCGGGTCGATGGAGCCGAAGTCGGTGGTGCCGGCGGTGGCGACGACGGCCATGGGGACCAGGCCGTCCCGCCTGCAGCGCTCCAGCTCGTGGGCGAGCGCGACGGTCTGCATGCGCTTGTCGTTGCCGGTGGGGACGGTGACCACGGAGTCCTGGCCCAGGCCGAGCAGTTTCGCGGACTTCTTCACGCTGAAGTGGCTCGCCTCGGAGGCGAAGATCCGCAGTTCGGCGTACGAGTCGGTCTTGGCCTCCTCGCGGGCGAGCAGCAGCGCCTGGAGGTTGGACTGCGAGCCGCCGGAGGTGAACACGCCGTCGGCGGAGCGCCCGAACCCGATGCGCTCGTTGGTCCAGTCGATGAGCCTGCGCTCGATCAGGGTGCCGCCGGCCGACTGGTCCCAGGTGTCCAGGGAGGAGTTGACGGCGGAGAGGACCGCTTCGCCGACCACCGCGGGGATGACCACCGGGCAGTTGAGGTGGGCGAGGTAGCGGGGGTGGTGGAAGTAGATCGCGTCCCGGAGGTAGACGTCCTCCAGTTCGTCGAGCACCGCGGTCGTGTCGTGCAGCGGCTTGTCGAGGTCGATCCGGTCGATGCGGGGCGCGAGGGCGTCGACCGTTACACCCGTGAACGGACGGTCGGTGGTGGCGAGTTTGGCCGCCACCCGCTCTATTCCTTCGGTCACGGAACGGCGGTACCGATCCGCGGTCGTGTCATTGAGCAGGTGCGAGCGCATGGGGGAGTCCTCCGGGGGCAGGAGAGGGACGGGCGCAGATGTGTGACGTGGGGGGCTGCGATGAACTTAGGTTAGCCTAACCTAAGTTGCTGTGCGAGCACTTCTCGGCCATCACGCTGTGACGCGTGCCTCTCTTTGCGTCACGCGGCGGATCCCGCTGCCTGCGCGCGCGGTTGCTCCTCGCTCAGCCCGCGCCGCCAGTAGCCGACGAACGTGACCCGCGTGCGGTCGAGTGCGTACGAGCCAGGTGATCTCGGCGTCCACTCCGGCGGCGGTGAGGGGGGCGTGGCTGTCACCCGTGTGCGGGACCTCCAGCCAGACGCGGGCCTCGCCGGGGGCGGCGCCGGCCGCCCACTGTGAGGCCGGACCCGCGGGGGTGGCGGCGCCGGGCTCCGTGCCGTGCAGGACGAAGGCGATGTCGATCTCGGTGGTGGATCCGTGTGCGTCCTGGCGCAGGGCGCGGAGCGTGTACGAGCGCATGACCGCGCGTACGTCCTCGGGTGTGTCGATCCAGGCCTGGCGCCAGCCCTCGCCGTACTCCACGGGAGGTGAGGGCGCGGGGCGGGGTTGTGTGTTGGCTGCGGGCCGGTGGGGGTTGGCCGCGCAGTTCCCCGCGCCCCTGGGGGCGACGGCGAAAGGATCGCGCCGTTCCCCGCGCCCCTTAAAGGGCGAAGGCGGAGGGCTGCGTCGTTCCCCGCGCCCCCAGTTGCGAGAACTCAGGCGACCTTCTTGGCCTTTTCGATGGCCTCGGCGAGGTTGTCGAGCATGGGGGTGCACTTGTCGTAGGAGAGGATCGGCTCGGGGGTGCGGCCGATGACCTGGCCGGCCTTCACGGCGGGCAGCTTCTTCCAGGTCGCCTCGGTGATGTCGGCGGGCTGGATGGTCGCGGTGCGGTCGTCCATGATGATGACGTCGGCCGGGTACTTGTCGACGTTCTCCCAGCTCAGGTTCTCGAACCAACCGCCGCTGGCCTTGAGGACCTTGGCCGGCGGCTCGACGAGGTTCACGCCGAGGGCCTTGAAGTACTCCAGGTCGATGGAGAGGTTCGAGCCGGACACGTAGAAGATGTCCTGGCTCGCGGAACCGGCGAGGACCCTGATCTCCGGGCGGGCCTTGGCGGCGGCGCGCAGGCGCTCGGCGGCCTTCTCGAAGTTCTTCTTCGCCTCGACGGTCTTGGCGGCCTTCACGTCCGCGCCCAGCGACTCGGCGAGCGCGAGCATGCGTTCCAGCGGCCCCGGCAACTGACGGTCGTAGACGGAGATCCCGACGCTCGGGGCGAGCTTGGCGATCTTGTCCTTGGACTCCGCGGGGACGTACCAGAGGGTGCCGGCGTCGTCGAACATCGTGGAGAGCAGCACGTCCGGGGCGAGCGTCGCGTACTTCTCGACGTTGAACTGGCCGTACACGTTGCCGAGGACCGTCAGCTTGCTGACGTCCATGTCGCCGGCCTGGACGTCGGCCTTGCCGTCCTCGGTCCTGGTCGGGCCGAAGACGCCCTTGACCTCGATGCCGTAGTCGAACAGGGCGGCGGCCACACCGGTGAACGCGACGATGTTCGCCGGGACCTTGTCGAGCTTCACGGTCTCGTCGCGGTCGTCCTTGAACGTCCAGGGGCCGGAGGCGGCGGCCTTCGTCCCGTCCGCCGAGCCACCGCTTTTCGGGTCGTCGTCACCGCAGGCGGCCAGCACGGCACCGAGGCCGACGGCTCCGCCGGCGGCGAGGATGCCGCGTCGGGTGAGGTGGGTGGCGCGGGCGTTGGGCATGGCGTGGCTGCTTTCGAACAGGGCGGATGATCCACCGGACAGATGCGAAGGTAGGTTAGCCTAACCTCAGCTCGTGTCCAGGCGGAGGGTTCCACCTGCTGAAACGCCCGGGGCGGCCGGTTGAGGTCGCTGTGAGCAGGCTGTGCGACCGCTGCCGCCGATGAGGCGAAGCCTATGCCGAGGGCGTCACCTGCGGCGTGCGGCGGGTCAGCCCGGCAGGCCCAACTCCCGTGCGATCAGCATGCGCTGGACCTCGCTCGTGCCCTCGCCGATCTCCAGGATCTTGGAGTCCCGCCACATGCGGGCCACCGGGTACTCGTTCATGAAGCCGTAGCCGCCGTGGATCTGGGTGGCGTCGCGGGCGTTGTCGACGGCGATCGTGGAGGAGTGGAGTTTCGCCAGGGCCGCCTCCTTCTTGAACGGTTCGCCCGCCACCAGGCGGGAAGCCGCGTCGCGCCAGGCCAGGCGGGCCGTGTGGGCCCGCATCTCCATGTCCGCGATCTTGAACTGGATCGCCTGGTTCGCGCCGATCGGGCGGCCGAAGGCGTGGCGCTCCTTCGCGTACTTGAGGGATTCGTCGACGCAGCCCTGGGCCAGGCCCGTCGCCAGGGCCGCGATCGCGATGCGGCCCTCGTCCAGGATGCGGAGGAACTGCGCGTAACCGCGGCCCTCGGTGCCGAGCAGGTTCGCGGCCGGGACCCGGACGTCCGTGAAGGACAGTTCGCGGGTGTCCGAGGCGTTCCAGCCGACCTTCGAGTAGGGGGCGGCGACCGTGAAGCCGGGGGTGCCGGACGGGACGATGATCGAGGAGATGAGTGGCCCCCCGTCGGGCTTGCGGCCCGTCACCGCCGTGACCGTCACCAGGCCCGTGATGTCCGTGCCCGAGTTGGTGATGAAGCACTTGCTGCCGTTGATCACCCATTCGTCGGTCGCCTCGTCCAGGCGGGCCGTCGTGCGCGTCGCGCCCGCGTCCGAGCCGCCGTCGGGCTCGGTGAGGCCGAACGCGCCGAGCAACTCGCCCGAGCAGAGGCGGGGTAGCCATTCCGCCTTCTGCTCCGGGGTCCCGAAGAGGTGGATCGGCATCGCGCCGAGCGAGACCCCCGCCTCCAGGGTGATCGCCACCGAGGAGTCCACCCGGGCGAGTTCTTCGAGGACGATGCCCAGCGCCAGGTAGTCGCCGCCCATGCCGCCGTGCTCCTCCGGGAACGGCAGCCCGAACAGGCCCATTCGGCCCATCTCGCGGACGATCTCGTACGGGAACTCGTGCCGTTCGTAGAAGTCGCCGATCTTCGGGGCCACGACGTCGTGGGCGAAGTCCGCGACCGTGCGCCGGAGTTCGTCGAGTTCGGGGGAGAGTCGGTGGTCCAGGGGCATGCGGGTCACTCCTTGTGGGAGAGGGCGCGGACGGTGCGGGACGGGCTGGGTCGGCCCAGTTGTCCGGCCATCCACACGCTTGTGGCGGTGAGGAGGCCGAGGTCGACACCGGTGTCGATGCCGAGGCCGGTCAGCATCCACACGAGGTCTTCGGTGGCGAGGTTGCCGGTGGCGCTCTTCGCGTACGGGCAGCCGCCGAGGCCGCCCGCGGACGCGTCCACGGTCGTCACGCCGTGCTGGAGTGCGGCCAGGGTGTTGGCGAGGGCCTGGCCGTAGGTGTCGTGGAAGTGCACGCCGAGGGCCGCCGTCGGCACTCCCTCGGCGTTGAGTGCGGTGAGGAGGGCCCGTACGTGGCCCGGGGTCGCCACGCCGATCGTGTCGCCCAGGCTCAACTCGTCGCAGCCCATGTCGAGCAGGGCTCGGCAGACCCGTACGACCTGGGGGACCGGGACCGGGCCCTCCCACGGGTCGCCGAAGCACATGGAGAGGTAGCCGCGCACGTGGGCGTCCTGGGCCTTGGCCCGTGCGACCACCGGCTCGAACATGGCCAGGGCCTCGTCCACCGTGCGGTTGAGGTTGGCCTTGGCGAAGGACTCGGTGGCGCTGGCGAACACCGCGATACGGGTCGCGCCGAGGGCCAGGGCGCGGTCCAGGCCGCGGTCGTTCGGTACGAGGACGGGGAGAGCCGCTGTGCCGCTGGGGGTGCCCAGGTCCCGTACGAGGGGGAACAGCCGCTCCGCGTCCGCCAGTTGGGGGACCCACTTGGGGTGGACGAAGCTCGTCGCCTCGATGGTGGTGAGGCCCGCGGCGGCCAGGCGGTGGATGAACTCGGCCTTCGTCGCGGTCGGGACGGTCGACTTCTCGTTCTGCAGGCCGTCGCGCGGGCCGACCTCGTGGATACGGACCCGGGCGGGGAGGCCTTCGGCGGCTGCGGCCGGTACGGCCATGGGGAGGCCGACCACGGGACCGAGTTCGGGATCGAGTTCGGGGGGCGTCATGCCTGCTCCTCCTGCGCTGCCGCCGGTTCGCGCGGCGCGATCACGGCCAGGATCTGGTCCATGGCGACCGTCGTGCCCGGGGTGACGTCCAGTTCGGTGACGGTGCCGGCGTGCGGGGCGGAGATGACGTGCTCCATCTTCATCGCCTCCACGACCAGCAGGCTCTGACCGGCGGTCACCTCGTCCCCCACGGCCACCTTCACGACGGTCACCGTGCCGGGCATGGGGGCGGTGAGGGAGTCCGCGTCGGCGTGCGCGGCGCCGGTGAGGGAGGCGGTGACGGGGTCGTGGTCCTGCACGTTCCACGCGTCGCCGTCGCGGCCCAGCCAGGTGCCGGCGTGGTGGAAGGTGTGGGTCTGGCCGTCCAGGTGGAGGGTGAGGGTGGAAAGGCTTTCCTCTTCCCCGTCCCCGCCCCTTCCCGGCTGTGACATGTGCGGCTGCGCCGCGTGAGGGGGCAAGCCCTCGGACACCCGATGGCTGCGGGTCGCGGCGCCGGACCCGGGAGGAACGGTGGCGTCGCCGACGCCGCCCAGCCTGACCTCCGAACCCGAACCCGAACCCGAACCCGACCCCGTGCTCCGTACGCGGACGGTCACGGCGTCGTGGCCCGGCACCCGCACGTGGTGCACGGTCCAAGCCGCCTCGCCGCCCAGGCGCCACCCGCTCGGGACCGAGAACGGATCCGTCCACCCACCCAGCCCGTCCGGCGCTTGAGGACGAGGCCGTTCAGGCCGATCGGGGGTCCGGGGGCGGAGCCCCCAGGGGGTGAGAGCCGCCTGGCGCAGGACGCCGGCCGCCACGTACACCTCCGGTGGAACCTCCCCCGAGACCAGCCCCTCCACCTCCCGCTCCACCAACCCCGTGTCCAGCTCTCCCGCCACCACCGCCGGATGCGCCAGCAGGTTCCGGAGGAACGCCGCGTTCGTCCGCACTCCCAGCGTCACCGTCCGGGCGAGGGCTCCGCGCAGGCGGCGCAGGGCCGTCGCGCGGTCCGGGCCGTACGCGATCACCTTCGACAGCATCGGGTCGTACAGCGAGCCGACCTCCGTGCCCTCGCTGAGGCCCGAGTCGGTGCGGATGCCGTCGCCCTGGGGCTCGTACAGGCGCAGGACCGTGCCGCCGGACGGCAGGAAGCCGCGTGCGGGGTCCTCCGCGCAGATGCGGGCCTCCACGGCGTGACCGGTGAGAGTGACGTCGGACTGGGCGAAGCCCAGCCGTTCGCCCGCCGCCACCCGCAACTGCCACTCCACCAGGTCCAGGCCCGTGATCAGCTCGGTCACCGGGTGCTCCACCTGGAGGCGGGTGTTCATCTCCATGAAGCAGTACGAGGCCGGGTCGTCGCCCGGGACGATGAACTCGACCGTGCCCGCGCCCGAGTAGCCGCAGGAGCGGGCCGCCTGGACGGCCGCCTCACCCATCGCGGCCCGCGTCCTCTCGTCGAGGAACACGCTCGGCGCCTCTTCGATGATCTTCTGGTGCCGGCGCTGGAGGGAGCACTCGCGCTCGCCGAGGTGCACCACGTTCCCGTGGCCGTCCGCCAGGACCTGGATCTCGATGTGCCGGGGGCGGTCGACCCACCGCTCCACGAGGAGGGTGTCGTCGCCGAAGGAGGAGCGGGCCTCGCGGCGCGCGGCGGCGATCTCGTCGGCCAGCAGCGTCGCGTCCCGTACCAGGCGCATCCCCTTGCCGCCGCCGCCCGCCGAGGGTTTGAGGAGTACCGGCATGCCGATCTCCCCGGCCGCGGAAGCCAGTTCGGCGTCGCTCAGCCCGCTGCCCGACGAACCCGGCACCACCGGGACCCCGGCCGCCCGCACCGTCTCCTTGGCGCGGATCTTGTCGCCCATGAGGGAGATGGCGTCCGCCGGGGGGCCGATGAAGACCAGGCCGGCTTCCGTGCACGCTCGCGCGAAGTCCGCGTTCTCCGCCAGGAAGCCGTAGCCCGGGTGCACCGCCTGGGCGCCGGTTCGGGCGGCGGCCTCCAGCAGGCGCTTCGCCGAGAGGTAGCTCTCGGCGGCCGGCGCCGGGCCGATCCGTACCGCCGTGTCCGCCTCGCGTACGTGCCGGGCGTCGGCGTCCGCGTCGGAGAAGACGGCCACCGAGCGCACGCCCAGCGACCGCAGTGTCCGGATGACCCGGACGGCGATCTCGCCCCGGTTGGCCACCAATACCGTGTCGAACATTGTCCTGGGTCCCCTCACGATCCGTCCCCTTACATCCGGAAGACGCCGATTACATCCGGAAGACGCCGAACTGGGGCTGTGTCTGATCCTTCTGGCCCAGTGGCGCGTTCACACAGGCCGTCAGGGCCAGACCCAGTACCTGCCGGGTCTCCATCGGGTCGATCACGCCGTCGTCCCAGAGCCGGGCCGTGGCGTAGTAGGCGTTCCCCTGGGTCTCGTACTGAGCGCGGATCGGGTCCTTGAAGGCCTCTTCGTCCTCCGCCGGCCAGGACTCGCCGCGGCCCTCCAACTGGTCGCGTTTGACGGTCGCGAGGACCGACGCGGCCTGCTCGCCGCCCATCACGGAGATCTTGGCGTTCGGCCACATCCACAGGAAGCGCGGGGAGTACGCCCGGCCGCACATCGAGTAGTTGCCCGCGCCGTAGGACCCCCCGACCACCACCGTCAGCTTCGGTACGCGGGTGCAGGCCACCGCGGTCACCATCTTGGCGCCGTGCTTGGCGATGCCCCCGGCCTCGTACCGGCGGCCCACCATGAAGCCCGAGATGTTCTGCAGGAAGACCAGCGGGATACCGCGCTGGTCGCACAGCTCGATGAAGTGGGCGCCCTTCTGGGCGGACTCGGAGAACAGGATGCCGTTGTTGGCGACGATGCCGACCGGGTGGCCGTGGACGCGGGCGAAGCCGGTGACGAGGGTCTGGCCGAACTCGGACTTGAACTCCGCGAAGCGTGAGCCGTCCACCACGCGCGCGATGACCTCGCGTACGTCGTAGGGGGTGCGGGAGTCGACCGGCACCGCGCCGTACAGCCCGGCGGGGTCCACCTTCGGCTCGACGGCGGACGTGACCGACCAGGGCAGGGGGCCGCGGTCGGGGAGGGTGGAGACGATCGTCCGTACGATCCGCAGCGCGTGCGCGTCGTCCTCCGCCAGGTGGTCGGTGACGCCGGAGACCCGGGAGTGGACCTCGCCGCCGCCCAGCTCCTCCGCCGTGACCACCTCGCCGGTCGCGGCCTTCACCAGGGGCGGACCGCCGAGGAAGATCGTGCCCTGGCCGCGCACGATGACGGCCTCGTCGCTCATCGCCGGGACGTACGCCCCGCCGGCCGTGCACGAGCCGAGGACGGCCGCGATCTGGGGGATGCCGGCGCCGGACATCCGGGCCTGGTTGTAGAAGATCCGGCCGAAGTGGTCGCGGTCGGGGAAGACCTCGTCCTGCATCGGGAGGAAGGCGCCGCCCGAGTCCACCAGGTAGACGCAGGGGAGGCGGTTCTCAAGCGCCACCTCCTGGGCGCGCAGGTGTTTCTTCACCGTCATCGGGTAGTACGTGCCGCCCTTGACCGTGGCGTCGTTGGCGACCACCACGCACTCGCGGCCCGCGACCCGGCCGATGCCGGCGATGACGCCCGCCGCCGGGGCCTGTCCCTCGTACAGTCCGTCGGCCGCCAGCGGGGCCAGCTCCAGGAACGGTGAGCCGGGGTCGAGCAGCGTGTCCACACGGTCGCGCGGCAGCAGTTTGCCGCGGGCGGTGTGCCGGGCGCGGGCCCGCTCGCCGCCGCCGAGGCGCGCCGCGGCGAGCTTGCGCCGCAGCTCGTCGACGAGGGCGCGGTGTGCCGCCTCGTTGGTCCGCCAGGCCTCCGACGCGGGATCGGCCGCGCTGTGGAGCTCCGGTGCCTCGTGCATCCTGCGGTCCCCTCACCCGGTGTGCCCGGTCAATGAACCAAGTTAATGAGCGTTAACGCGTTTCGTTCAGGTTAACGAGCGCTAACCATCCTGTCTAGAATTGCTTCCATGGCCACCAGAACCGACGCCCCCACCCGCCGCGAGCAGATCCTCCGTGCAGCCGCCCGGCTCTTCGCCGAACGCGGCTTCCACGGGGTCGGTGTCGATGAGATAGGTGCGGCGGTCGGCATCAGCGGGCCCGGCCTGTACCGCCACTTCGCAGGCAAGGACGCGATGCTCGCCGAGCTGCTGGTGGGGATCAGTGAGCAGCTGCTGACCGGCGGCAAGCTCCGCGTGGCGGAGTCCGACGGGAGCCCGGAGGCGCTCCTCGACTCGCTCATCGAGGGGCACATCGACTTCGCGCTCGACGACCGCCCGCTGATCACCCTGCACGACCGCGAGCTGGACCGCCTCCGGGACACCGACCGCAAGCTCGTACGGCAGCTGCAGCGTCAGTACGTCGAGCTGTGGGTCGAGGTCGTGCGGGAGATCCATCCCGCGCTGGCCGAGCCGAGTGCCCGTTCGGCCGTGCACTCGGTCTTCGGGCTGCTGAATTCCACGCCGCACCTGGGGCGGTCCGGGTCGCTGCCCGGACGGGCGGGCACGGCGGAACTGTTGCACCGTATGGCGAGGGGCGCGTTCGCGGCCGCGGGGGCGTCCGGAGCGGCCGGGGCGTGACGAGCGTCTCGGGGAGCCTGCGGGTCCTGGTCTGGACGATGGTCGTGACCGGCCGGTAACGTAGGCCTGAGCAAGCGCTTAGGCAGGTGCTTGGATTTGCGCCCAGACATGCGCGTAGACACGGAAACTTGAGCCAGGCGGAGGTGGCGGCGGTGCGCCGTACGGTGTTCAGCGAGGATCACGAGGCGTTCCGGGAGACCCTGCGCGCCTTCATCGAGGCCGAGGTCGTACCGGTCTACGACGAGTGGTTCGCGGCGGGCCAGGTGCCCCGCGACTTCTACTACAAGCTCGCCGAGCTGGGCGTCTTCGGTATCCGCGTGGACGAGGAGTTCGGCGGCGCGGGCATCGACTCGTACAAGTTCGAGGCCGTGATGTACGAGGAGACGGCCCGCGCGGGTGTCTCCTTCGGCGGTTCCGGTGTGCACGTGCTGCTGGGCCTGCCCTACATCAAGGCGCTCGCCACCGACGAGCAGAAGAAGCGCTTCCTGCCGAAGTTCGTCTCCGGTGAGCAGATGTGGGCCCTCGCGATGACCGAGCCGGGCACCGGCTCCGACCTCGCGGGCATGAAGACCACCGCGAAGCTCTCCGAGGACGGCTCGCACTACGTCCTCAACGGCGCCAAGACCTTCATCACCGGTGGCGTGCACGCCGACCGCGTGATCGTCTGCGCCCGCACCTCCCCGTCCACGGCCGAGGACCGCCGCTTCGGCATCTCCCTCTTCGCCGTCGACACCAAGGCCGAGGGCTACTCGGTGGGCCGCAAGCTCGACAAGCTCGGACTGAAGACCTCCGACACCGCCGAGCTGGCGTTCGTCGACGTGAAGGTGCCCGTCGAGGACCTGCTCGGCGAGGAGAACAAGGGCTTCCACTACCTCGGCGGCAACCTGCCCTCCGAGCGCTGGGGCATCGCCTTCGGCGCGTACGCCCAGGCCGCGGCGGCCGTCCGCTTCGCCAAGGAGTACGTGCTTGAGCGCACGGTCTTCGGCAAGCCGGTCTCGCACTTCCAGAACACCAAGTTCGAGCTGGCCGCCTGCCAGGCCGAGGTGGACGCCGCGCAGGCGGTCGCCGACCGTGCCCTGGAGGCCCTCGACCAGGGCGAGCTCTCGGCGGCCGAGGCCGCGTCCGCGAAGCTGTTCTGCACCGAGGTCGCGCACCGCGTCATCGACCGCTGCCTCCAGTTGCACGGCGGCTACGGCTTCATGAACGAGTACCCGATCGCCCGCCTGTACGCGGACAACCGCGTCAACCGCATCTACGGCGGCACCAGCGAGATCATGAAGTCGATCATCGCCAAGAACATGGGCCTGTAGGGCTCGCGAAAACATCCGGGAAACGACTGCACGGTACAACTGACGCATGAGTCAGGCACTTGAGGGACTGCTCGATCTGCTCGACCTTGAGCGGATCGAGCAGGACATGTTCCGCGGCCAGTCGCGCTTCGCCGTCGTCCCGCGTGTCTTCGGCGGACAGGTCGCGGCGCAGGCGCTGGTCGCCGCGGGGCGCACGGTCCCCGCGGACCGGCCCGCCCACTCGCTGCACGCCTACTTCCTGCGTGCCGGGGACCCGGGCGCGCCCATCGTCTACACCGTCGACCGCATCCGCGACGGCCGGTCCTTCACGACCCGCCGGGTGGTCGCCGTCCAGCACGGCCAGCCGATCTTCCACCTCTCCGCGTCGTTCCAGACGTACGAGGAGGGCATGGACCACCAGGCCGACATGCCGCCCGCGCCCGACCCGGAGACCCTGGAGACCACGGCCGAGATGCTGCCGCGGTACCTGGAGGCGTACGGGGACAGGGGTGTCGCGCAGCGGATGCTGGAGGCGCGGGCCGCCGTCGACCTGCGCTATGTCGACGCGCCGCCGTTCGCCAGTGTCGGCAGGCCGCGTGAACCGCGCTCGCAGGTGTGGTTCCGCACCAACGGCAAGCTCGACGGCGCGATCGACGAGCCGCTGCTGCACGTCTGCCTCGCCACCTACGTCTCCGACATGACGCTCCTGGACTCCGTGCTGCTCGCCCACGGGCGCGGCGGCTGGGTCACCGGGGACGTCGTCGGGGCCTCCCTGGACCACGCGATGTGGTTCCACCGGCCGTTCCGCGCCGACGAATGGCTCCTGTACGACCAGGAGTCGCCGTCCGCGTCCGGGGGGCGGGGCCTTGGGCAGGCCCGTATCTACACGCGGGACGGGCGGCTGGCGATCACGGTGATCCAGGAGGGCGTGGTCCGGATCCCGCGCTAGTTCACTCGCTGCCGGTGAGGCCCGCCGCGTCCAGCAGGTACGCCGTCATCGGGTCGTAGTGGCGGGGGCTCGTGACGTGGTCGTCCATGGGGACGGTCACCTGGACCGTGCCCTCGGACTCGGCGAGGAACAGGGCCGGGTCGTTGCAGTCCGCGTAGCCCACGGAGTCCACGCCCAGCTGGCCCGCGCAGCCCGCCCAGCCGTGGTCCGCGACGACCAGGTCGGGCAGCGGGCGGCCCTCGCCCTCCAGGCCCTTCAGGATCGCCCGCATCGGCTCGCCCGAGTGGGTGTGCCACAGCGTCGCGCCGTGCTCCAGGACCGCGACGTCGGCGAACTGGAAGACGTACCCCTCGTCCGTGGTCAGCCCGTCCGGGATGACGACGATCTCGCAGCCGGCGGCGCGCAGGGCGGCGGCGGTGGCGCGGTGCACGTCGAGCAGGCCGCCCGGGTGGCCCGTCGCGAACAGCACGCGCTGTCTGCCGGCGGCGGCCTTGCGCAGGCGGCCCGCCATGCGCTCCAGCGCGTCGACGGTCAGCTCCGGGTCGATGGTGTCCTGGCCGTACCGGTACTCGGGGTCGTCGTTCACGCCGCACCGCTCGGCCATCACCGCGAGGACGTCCTGCTCGTCGGTCCAGCGGTCGCCGAGCTCCAGACCGAGCCAGTAGTTGCGGTCGCCGTTGGCCAGCTTGCGGTAGTGGGAGAGGTTGTTCTCGCGGGGGGTGGCCACATTGCCCGCGATACGCGTCTGTACGAGGTGGTCGAGGAGGTCGGCGCGGCTGGGGGTCCCGGGTATCGGCATACCCCCATTCTGCCGGTGCGCTCCGCCGGGTGGTGCCGGGTATCGAACCGTGGGATCTGAGTCACTCGGGGGTTTGGGGTCGGGTCGGGTTGTCTGCCGGCTGCGGGCGGGTGGAGGCCGGCCGCGCAGTTCCCCGCGCCCCTGGAGGGCGGGGCTGCGCCCCGGGCCCCGAGCTCGGGCGGTCGTCGGCTGCGGGCGGGTGGGGGCTGGTCGCGCAGTTCCTCGCGCCCCTGGAGGGCGGGGCCGCGGCCCCGCTGTTTTCAGCCGTCCGGCGTTTGAGGACCGGGGGTTCGGGGGCGGAGCCCCTGAGGCGGTCATGCGTGGCTCAGCGCGAACCACAGGTTCATTCGGGTGTCCGGGTCGTCCAGGTCCGTGTCCAGGAGTGCCGCGCAGCGCGCGACCCGCTGGCGGACCGTGTTGCGGTGGACCGAGAGCGCCACCGCCGTACGGTCCCAACTGCCGTGCAGGGAGAGCCAGGTGCGGAGGGTCTCCATGAGCGCGGGGTTCCCGGCGATGGGGGCCAGGACCGCACGGGCGTGGGCGGCGGCCTCGGCCGGCGGGACGAGCCCGGCCAAGCCCGGCCGGTCACCGTGGCGGACCAGGTCCGCGCGGCTCGCCCTCGCCCGGGACAGGGCCCGCGCCGCCTGGATGTCGCCGGTCCGCCACTCGCCCGGGACGACAGCCGCGCTCACCCCGCACGTCCAGCCGGGCTGGGCGACGGGTTCACGGTGACCCGCGGGGACGAGGACCCGTACGACGTCACCGTCCACGTCGACCAGCGGAGACCCGAGCGCCGCCCCGAGCGCCGACGCGGCGACGGCGTCCGGCGCGGGCCCGTCCGGCCGCGCGTGCACGACCACCCACCGCTCACCGCCGTCCAGCAGCGGCGCGACCTCTTCCGGCGCGGCCCCCAGCAGTACGCGTACGAGCGCCGAGGAGCGGGCCGCGCCCGTACCGCTCTGGTGCTCCCCGGTCAGGAGGGAGAGGAGCACCGCGCCCACGGAGGCGATCGTGTGGTCGCCCGGATCGCGGCGGGCGGCGGCCACGCCGAGGACGAAGCCCTGGCCGGTGCCGAGGGCGTACGCGGCGAGATGGACACCGGCCACGGTGTCACTGGCGGAGGACGGCGTCGGACCGGTACCGAGGCCCGGACCGCCGCCGTCCCCGCCGTCCCCGCCGTGGCCGGCGGGCCGCACCACCGCCGCCAGCCCCGCCAACGCCGCACCCACCTCCACCTCCGGCCCCGGCAACCGCCCCGCCGAAGCCACCTCCCCGCCGTCCGGCGCGTACAGCGCGGCGCGGCCCCCCGTCCGCCGGGCGAGCTGCCGAAGCACCGACGGAACCGGGTCCGGGCGCGCCGCGGCCGCGGCCAGGCTCTGCTGGGCCTCCGTGACGCGGCGCAGCTCCGTGTGCCGCGCCTGGGCCATGAGCTGCCAGACCGCCCGGGCCACGCCCGAGAAGGTCGTACGGGGCGGCACCTCCACGAGCGGCAGCCCGTAGTGGTCGCAGGCCTCGACCAGGGCCCGTGGAACCGTGTCGTGCACCGGCGCCACCCCGAAGCCGAGCGCCGAACCCCCCGCCTCGACGATCCGCGACACGTACGCGTCGAAGTACGTGCGCGATCCCGCCACCTCCGGAATGTGCACCCCCGCCGTCAGCAGCAGCTCGCCGCCGAGCAGATACGGGTACGGGTCCGCCATCTCCGAGGTGTGCGCCCAGTGGATCACCGTGGCCGGATCACGCGGCCCCGCGATCTGCCGCAACCCCAGGTCCTCCCGGGCCAGCAGGGCGGCCAGCGGGACCGGCGGGGTGGGCGGGACTGCGGGAACGGCGGCGTCCGGCATGGTGGACGTTTCCTCCATCTGATCCGGTGACGGTGGATGAAACGTACACTTCAGTGCCGCTTTCCGGCCACCTAACCTCATGGTGGCCACCGAGAGCGCGAAGTTTCCCTTCCCGCTGAACCGCTGAACCGCTGAACCGCTGAACCGCGTGAAAAGAGAGCATCGGTCCATGAACAGCAACGAGACGCCCCGCGGACCCGTCGACTCCTCCCGCGTACCGCGCTACGCGGGACCGGCTACCTTCGCCCGGCTGCCCCGCCTCGACGAGGTCGGCACCACCGATGTCGCCGTGGTCGGTGTGCCGTTCGACGCGGGCGTCTCGTACCGGCCGGGGGCCCGCTTCGGCGGGAACGCGATCCGCGAGGCGAGCCGGCTGCTGCGGCCGTACAACCCGGCGCAGGACGCCTCGCCGTTCGCCCTCGCGCAGGTCGCGGACGCCGGTGACATCGCCGCGAACCCGTTCGACATCAACGAGGCCGTCGAGACCATCGAGGGCGCCGCGGACGAACTCCTCGGCACCGGCGCCCGGCTGATGACCCTCGGCGGCGACCACACCATCGCGCTGCCGCTGCTGCGCGCGGTCGCCCGCAGGCACGGCCCGGTCGCGCTGCTCCACTTCGACGCGCACCTCGACACCTGGGACACCTACTTCGGCGCCGAGTACACCCACGGCACCCCGTTCCGGCGGGCCGTCGAGGAAGGCATCCTCGACACCGAGGCGCTCTCCCACGTCGGCACCCGCGGCCCGCTGTACGGCCGGCAGGACCTCACCGACGACGAGAAGATGGGCTTCGGCATCGTCACCTCCGCCGACATCTACCGGCGCGGCGCCGACGAGGTGGCCGACCAGCTCCGGCAGCGCATCGGCGACCGCCCGCTCTACATATCCATCGACATCGACTGCCTCGACCCGGCCCACGCGCCCGGCACGGGGACGCCGGAGGCGGGCGGCATGACCTCGCGCGAACTGCTGGAGATCCTGCGGGGCCTCGCCTCCTGCCACCTGGTCTCCGCGGACGTCGTCGAGGTCGCCCCCGCGTACGATCACGCCGAGATCACCTCGGTCGCCGCGTCCCACACGGCGTACGAGCTCACGACCATCATGTCCCGCCAGATTGCAGAGGCCCGCGCGCAGTGACCCACGACCACGACCTGGTGCTCCGCCCGACCGCGGCGCAGACGAAGGCCGCGCTCGACCCGCCGCCCGGCCGCAACGGCGGAGACCTGGTCGTGGAGACCCTCACCGGTCTCGGCGCGACCACCGTCTTCGGGCTGCCGGGACAGCACGCGCTCGGCATGTTCGACGCGCTGCGCCGCTCCGACCTCGCGTACATCGGCCTGCGGGTCGAGAACAACGCCGGGTTCGCGGCGGACGCGTACGGCCGGATCACCGGCGAGGCCGCCCCGCTGCTCCTCTCGACCGGTCCCGGCGCGCTGACCTCGCTGGCCGCGCTCCAGGAGGCGGCAGCCGCGAGCGCCCCCGTCCTCGCCATCAGCAGCCAGGTCCCGGGCCCGGGACTCGGCGGCGGCCGGCACGGCTACCTCCACGAACTCCCCGACCAGCAGGCCTCGTTCAGGGGCGTGGTGAAGTCCGTCCACCCGGTCCGTACGCAGTCGCAGATCCCCTCCGCGATCGCCGAGGCCTGGGAATCGGCGCTCACCGCCCCGCACGGGCCCGTATGGGTGGAGATTCCGCAGGACGTGCTGCTCGCCGAGACGGCCCTGCCCGCCGTCACGGCCGTCGACGCGGCGCCCCACGACCTGCCCCCGCGCCCCGAACTGACCGCCGTGGCCGCCGACCTGCTCGCCAACGCGGTCCGACCGGTGATCATCGCGGGCGGCGGAGTCGTACGCGCCGACGCGTCGGGCAAGCTGAGGCAGCTCGCCGAGCGGCTGAACGCGCCCGTCGTCACCACCTTCGGGGGCAAGGGCGCCTTCCCCTGGCACCATCCGCTCTCGCTCCAGTCCTGGCTGGAGGACCGGCACACCACGGACTTCCTGGAGGACGCCGACGTACTCCTCGTGGTCGGTTCCGGGCTCGGTGAACTCTCCTCGAACTACCACACGTTCAAGCCCCGCGGCCGGGTGATCCAGATCGAGGCCGACCTCGGGAAACTGGAGTCCAACCACCCGGCCCTCGGCATCCACGCGGACGCCCGCCTCGCCCTGTCGGCGCTGCTCGAAACCATCACGGAGCAGCGGCAGGACGCGACGGCCGCGGAGCGCGTACGGACCGTGCTCGACCTCGTCCGCGAGCGGATCGACGCGCAGGAACTCACCCTGGAGCAGCGGGTGCTGGCGGCTGTCAGGGAAGCCCTGCCGGACCGGTCGGCCAGCTTCTGGGACATGACGATCCTCGCCTACTGGGCCTGGTCCGCCTTCGACGCCCGCCGCCCCAACACCATGCACTCCGCCCAGGGCGCGGGCGGCCTCGGCTACGCCTTCCCCGCGGCCATCGGCGGCGCGGTCGCCGACCCCACCCACCCGGTCCTCGCGGTCTCGGGCGACGGCGGCGCGCTCTACTCCATCGCCGAACTCGCCACCGCCAGGCAGCACGACCTCGACGTGACCTGGCTCATCGTCGACGACGGCGGCTACGGCATCCTGCGCGAGTACATGACGGACGCCTTCGGGCAGTCCACGGCCACCGAACTGACCCGCCCGGACTACGTGGCGCTCGCGGAGTCCTTCGGCGTCCCCGGCGTACGGACCACCGCGGACACCCTCGCCGCCGACCTCGCCAAGGCCCTGGCCACCCCCGGCCCCTCGGTGGTCGTGCTGCCGGCCCTGCTGCGGATGTTCGCGCCGACGCACCTGGGCTGAACATGAGGGTGGGGCGGCACCTGGCCGCCCCACCGTCATGTCCATGGACCAGTCATGTCCGTGGACCAGTCGCTCAGCGCAGGTACGACCCGAAGTGCGCGGCCGTCGCGGGGGCGCCGAGGTCACCGGCGCCGAACGCGACGGACGAGGTGGCGGTGAGGCCGCTCGCCGTGCCGTTCAGCACCCAGACCGCGCCGTTCTGCTCGTTCTCGGCCGTGGAGCCGGCCGCGAGGTCGGCATGGCCGTCGCCGTTGAGGTCCAGCAGGGCGCTGCTCACACCGAACTCGTCGCTGTTCTCGGCGACTCCGGGAATACCGGCGGTGTTCTGGTGGAAGACCTGCGTCCCGGCACCCGTGGCGCCGGAGGCGCTGCCGGGGACCAGGGCGATCGAGCCGGCGTCGTAGAGGTCGCCGATGTCCTCGCCCGGGATGCCGAGCGCGATGTCGGCGTAGCCGTCACCCGTGACGTCCGCGACCGAGACCGAGGCGCCGATCTCGTCCTCCTCCTCCTCGACTCCGGGGAAGCCGGGGCTGTCCTGGTTGAAGGTCTGGACGCGGTCCTCGGACAGGCCGGTGGCCGAACCGAGCGCGACCTTGACGGTGCCGCTGCCCCAGTCGTTGCCGACCACGACGTCGTCGAAGCCGTCGTTGTCGACGTCCCCGATGCCGGTGCCCGTCCTGTTGCCGGCGGCCTCACCGGGCACCCAGCCGCGCTTGAAACCCGTCGCGCCGCCGCCGAGCAGCAGGCGGTTGCCCCAGACGCCGTCGCCCTGGTAATCCCAGACGACGATGTCGTCCTTTCCGTCACCGTTGACGTCGCCGGTCTCGGAGGAGGCGAACGGACCGCTGATCGAGTCGCCGTCCTCCTCGCAGCCGCCATTGGTGGCGCAGGACGCGTCGTCGGCGTCGTAGCCCCACCAGTCGGCCTTGTCCAGGACGGGCAGGGTGGAGGTGGGCTGTCCGGCGCGCGAGATCGGGCCCTTCCACACGGTGGCGGCGCTGCTGGGGGCCTCGTCGCCGAAGGAGGTCACCTGTTCGAACAGTGCGAGGTCCGTCTTGCCGTCGCCGTCGAAGTCGCCGGCGGTGGGGGACTGCCCGTACCCGGCTATCGCCGTGCCGCCGGTGAGTCCGGAGGTGGAGCCCCACAGGATGACGGAGCCGGCCTTGCCGCCCGAGATCACCAGGTCGCTGAAGCCGTCGCCGTCCAGGTCGCCCTTGGTGAAGGTGGTCCCGAAGTACTCGCTCGCGACGGCGGAACCGGGAACGCCGCTGGTGGAGCGGCTGATGAGCTTCTTGTTTGCGGTGGAGACACCACTGGCGGAGCCGTACGTGACGGCCACATAGCCCGCCTTGGCCTTGCTGGAGATCGTGGCGCTCGGGGCTCCCACGACCAGGTCGGCGTAGCCGTCGCCGTTGAAGTCGTCCTGCGCGTCCGCCACCGCGTCGGCCGCCGTGGTGGCCGCCTGGGCCGAGGCGCCGGTGAGGGCCATCGCGCCGAATCCTCCGGCGAGCAGCACGGCCGCTGCCAGGGGCGCGCTGAGCGCGGTACGAGTTCGGCGGTGTGCTCGGGACATACGTGAGCCTTTCGAGTCGGTCGTCAGTCTTCGGTCGTCGCATTCCGCTTCTGCGTGCGGAATGCCGCGTTCACTGGGTTCGACTCGATCGGGGCGTCACCGGTTGTGCGCTTCGATGTCATGGATTTGTAACCGAGAGGACAGAAGTGGCACTGAACTCCCTTTTGGTGACCGGGAGTTCAGTGCCACTCACTGTCGGTTCGGTGCTGACCGTGCCGGTCTACCAGATCGCCTCGACCCACTCCGGGTGGTCGATGAACGGGTTCCGGTTGTGCTGGTAGTTGCTGTAGATCAGTTCGTTGCGGCGCGTCTCGGAGGTGCTGGGCGGGTCCGCCTCGTTCCACTTCTTCAGCACCGAGAGCCGGCCGTGGTACGGGACGCTGCCGTTGGTGACGGCGTCGTTGGGCTCCAGGTCGGCCCAGGCGTCGTCACCCTCGTAACGGACGGCCATGTAGAGGATCATCCGGGCGACGTCGCCCTTGACCGCGGCGCGGGGCTCGAAGGAGTTCGAGTCGGTGAGGCTGCCGCCGCTGTTGGTGAAGCTGCTGCCGCCGAGGTCGAAGTCCTTGTTGCCGCGGATGCTGTTGACCTGCACGTCCTCGGGCCGCAGGTGGTGCAGGTCGGTGCCGGGTCCGGCCGAGGTGCCGAAGTCGCCGTGCGACTGGGCCCAGGTGTGCTCGCGGTTCCAGTCTCCGACGTCACCGCCGTTGAGCGTCTTGCTGCGGGAGATGCCGGAGTAGAGCAGGACCACGTTGCTGCTGTTGTTCGGGTCCTGATCGGTGACCTTGAGCGCCTCCCAGACCGCGGCGTACGAGATCTTCGTCTGGCTGCTGATGATCGTGTGCAGGGAGCCCTTCAGGGCCGTGCCGGTCTTGCCGATCGCGTTCGCGTAGTACGTGTCGTCGTACGCGGTGGTGGTGGCCGCGGCGGGGGTCGCGGCGACCGTCGGGAGGGTGAGGCCGACGAGGACGGCGGAGACGCCGGCTGCCAGCGCCTTCCACTTGCCTGCGTGCGTTACGGACATGGGGGTGCCCTTTCCCGAGAACGGCACGCGCGGGGACGCGGGGCCCGGTGTGACGGGACCGCGTTCTACGCGTGTTGACAGGTAGGTCAATCGGGAGAGTGGCATGGACATGAGGTCGGTTGCGTAACGGGGAGGAGTCTTTTGTGTGACGTTCTCGCATACGACGCAACCCCCGGCCGTTTCCGGTCCAGGGGCTGCGAAGTGCCAGGGTTTTCCCCAACTGGCTTAGGGGAGACCCTAGTTGACGCCCTTGGCGTCGAGGCGGTAGAGGGACTGGGTGTTCTGGGAGTCGGAGGACTCGGCCGAGGAGCTGTCGGAGTCGGCCGAGGAGGCGCTGCTGTACTCGCTCGCCTTCACCGCCGTCGCGTGCTTCTGCACCCAGGTGGTCACCTCGGCGCTGACGCTGTCGGAGTCGCCTCCCATGCCACCTCCGCCCATGCCGCCGCCGCCGAGCACGATGTAGTGCAGTTCGCCCTTCTTCACGAGCTCCTTCAGCTTGGCGAGGGTCATGGCCTTGTCGCTGCCGGACCAGCCCCACATCGAGATGACGGGCTGCTCCGTGCTGACGATCATCTGGGCGGCGCTCTGTGAACTGGACACCGCGACCAGCCACTTGGCGCCGTCGCGGTGCTTCTCCAGGTAGGAGGTCATGGCGCTGTCGGCGCCACCGCCCATGCCGCCGCCGCCCATGCCGCCACCCGCGCCACCGGGCTGGGCGTCGCCGCCCTGCTCGCCGGTGTCCCCGGTGCCGTTCGGCGGGGTGCCGCCCTGCTGCTGGCCGCTGCCCTGCTGCTGGCCGCTCGGGGCGCCACTGGGGGCTCCGCTGGGGGGCGTACCCGTCTGGCCGCCGCCCGGGGCCTCGCCACCGGCTTCCGCACCGCCCTGTTGCCCGCCTTGCTGCTGGCCGCCGGGTGCCTGGCCGCCGCCGGGGAAGCCGCCCCGGCCGCCACCACCGCCGCCGGGTCCGCCGCCCATGCCGCCACCCGTGGTGGGGCCGGCCGTCGGGTTCGTACCGCTCATGCCGCCGCCCGAACTCGCGGGCACGGAGGCGGCGTAGGCCGCGGGCCCGGCGAGGGAGGCGACGACGGCGGCGGCCACGGCGCCGGTGAGGAAGCGCGTCCGGCGCCCGGACCGGAAGAGAAGGAGCCCGACGATCGCCAGGACCATCACCGCCGCGACGGCCGGCCACAGCCAGGTGTTCCAGCCGGAGGCGCGCCGCAGCAGGACGACGGCCCAGATGCCGGTGGCGGCGAACGCCACGGGCAGCACCCAGGACCAGCGCTTGGCGTCACCGGTGCGGAAGGCGCGCAAAAGCATCGCCCCGCCGCCTCCGCACAGCGCCGCGATACCGGGCGCGAGGGCGGTCGTGTAGTACGGGTGCATGGTGCCTTCGGCGAGGCTGAAGGTGAAGTAGTGCAGCACGGTCCAGCCGCCCCACAGGATCAGCGCGGCGCGCGTGAGGTCCGTACGGGGGGCGCGTCCGCGCAGGACGAGGCCGCCGACGAGGGCGATCGCGGAGAAGGGGAGGAGCCAGGAGATCTGGCCGCCCAGCACCTCGTTGAACATCCGGCCGATCCCGGCGGTCCCGGAGAAGCCGCCTCCTCCGCCTCCGCCTCCACCACCACCGTTGCCCTCGCCGCCGAGGACGCGGCCGAGGCCGTTGTAGCCCATGATCAGGTCCCAGGCGGTGCCGTCCGTCGAGCCGCCGATGTACGGCCGAGACGAGGCGGGCACGAACGACACGGCGGCGGCCCACCAGAAGCTGGACACCACGAGGGCGACCGCGGCGACGGCGAGGTTGCGGACCCGGCGGACCCAGCCGCCCTGGGCCGCGTACAGGTAGACGGCGAAGACGGCGGGCAGGGCGATGTAGCCCTGGAGCATCTTGGTGTTGAAGGCGAAGCCGAAGCACACGGCCGCGCCGACCAGCGGGAGCAGCTTGCCGTTGTGGACGGCACGCAGGGCCAGGGCGGCGCCCGCGACCATCAGCAGCACGAGCAGGGTGTCGGGGTTGTTGTCGCGGTTGATGGCGACGGTGATCGGGGTGAGCGCGAGGACGAGCGCGGCGACGGCGGCTGCGCCGTGCCCCCAGACCCGCTTGACGGACGCGTGCACGATCCAGATCGTGCCGAGGGCGGCGGCGACCAGCGGCAGCATCATCTGCCAGGTGCCGTACCCGAAGACGCGGCAGGACAGGCCCATCACCATCAGTACGAAGGGCGGCTTGTCCACGGTCATGAAGTTCCCGGCGTCCAGCGAGCCGAAGAACCACGCCTTCCAGCTCTGCGTGCCGCTGAACACGGCGGCGCTGTAGAAGCTGTTCAGGCTGGAGGAGGAGAGGTTCCAGGAGTACAGCACGCCGGCCAGGACGAGGATCGCGGCCAGCACGGGCAGCGACCAGCGGGGCGCCTTGTCCGGCCGCGCGGCCGGCTCGGCGGGCGGCGGCGAGGCGACGGCCTCGGGGGCGTGGGGGTACGGATCGGTGGCAGATGTCACGAGGTCATCGTGCGCGGCCGGTTTTGGCGGGGGCTGTGCTGAACCTGGGCCTCACCTGTGAGCGGGGAAGCCTCCGGCTTTGACGGCCCAGACGAACGAGGCCCAGCCGGGCGAGGGGATGAGGAGGACGGGCCCGTACGGGTCTTTGGAGTCCCGCACGGGGACCCCGGCCGGGTGGCCGTCGCCGACCTCTAGGCAGCTGCCGCCCTCGCTGTTGCTGTACGACGACTTGCGCCAGCCTCGCGGGGGCGGGGTGCCGGTGGTTATCCGGTCAGTCATGGTGTTCGTAACCCTTCGCTGTCGCCCTCAGCAGGGCCAATGACTCCGTGAGCGGCATCGCGTCGCTCAACGCGAGAGCGTAGCGGTGGTCCAACTCGCGTACCACGGACGGCGAGTCGTGCAGCTTGCCCATGTGGAAGCCCTCGCTGTACGCCACCGGCGGCTGATCCTCGAACGACATGATGCTGAGCATGCCCTCCATCAGCGGATGGGACCCCAGGGCGAACGGCACGACATGCACGCGGACCCGCTCACTCTCCACCAGGTGGACGAGGTGGCGGAACTGCTCCGCCATGACATCCGGGCCGCCCACGACGCGGCGTAGAACGGCCTCGTCGAGCAGGACCCAGACCACCGGGCTCACCGGATCCGTGAGGATTTTGGCGCGCTCAAGGCGTGTGACAACGAGCCTGTCACATTCCTGTTCACCCACCGGAGGGAACGACGTGCCCAGAACCGCACGTGCGTACCTTTCCGTCTGGAGGATGCCCGGGACGAACGACAGGGCGAACTCCCTGATCATCACCGCCTGTTGTTCGAGCAGGCGGGCCGCCTCGAAGTAGTCGGCGACCGCCGCGTCCTCCGCGGGCAGGAAGCTGCTCAGTACATTCCCCGTGTTCAGGACCCTGTCGAGGCGCCGCGCGTCCTCTTTCGTAGGGACACGGCGGCCCGCCTCGATGTGCGAGATGTGCGAACGGGTCATAACCGCCGCGTCGGCCAACTCCTGTTGCGTCAGCCCCGCCGTCTCGCGCGTCTGTTTGAGCCAGTCGCCGTATGTGCTCGTCATCGCCAACTCCCTTTGTGACAAATGCCTGGTCACATCGCATCCCCTGGCGAGGCTAACCGAACACGCTGCACACTGTGACGAGTTCGCTACACATAGCGATACCCCCGCGACCGAGCGACCGGTCCGGGGGCGCGGTCACCAAGCAGCAAAAGGAAGTTGATGACATGAAGCATCGTATCGGCCGGATCGTCGAGCCGTTGCTGCGATTGCTCTTTCCCGGCTCGGGACGCCACCGCCTCCCGTCGGCCGACGCGGCCTCCAGGCGTGGCCGTCACCGTGCTCCCTCAGGCGCGCAGGGGGCGACCACCCACCGCGTCGGCTGCCGCCCTTTGCGGGGCGAGGACCACGTGATGGTCCGCCCCTACCTCGTGGAACACGAGCAGCACGTACAACGTGAAGAGGCACGGCAGCAACGGGCCCGCCGACGCGCCCTGTGGCTCGCCACGCGCGGCGTCGACATCGGGCCGCGCCTCATCCACGGCAAGGAGGTGCCCGCATGACCGAATACCGGGCAGGAACCGTTCGCTTGCTTCCGTGGGCCGGAGAAGGGGGCAAGCACTGCTACCTCGTGGGGGACGGGACGGGCCACCTCTCCCGCGTGGCGGACCGCGTCGAGAGCGTGCAGCTCGGCATGTCGGCCGGGCTCCTCGACCACGCCGCCGACCTGCTCAGCGACCGCCGCGCCACCGCGGACCAGCTCCACTTCCTGGCCGCGCGCCTGACGGAGGCGCTGACGGACGTGCACCGCATCGCGGTGAGCCGCGGCCTCGAACGACGGGCACCCGCCGAGAAATAGTGTCAAGCACCACGGGACCCCCAGCGGGCACCGCACACCGCGCACCACGTGTCCGCTGTCCGGAATTCACGGGCAGGCCCCTCCCTCTCCACCCGTTCCTCCTACCGTGACGCCATGCGTCTGAGATCCGTACTCGCCCCCCTCGCCGCCCCCCTCGCCGCCGCCCTCACCGTCGGCCTGACGGCAGTCACCTGCGTCACCGCCGCCGGGCCCGCCGCCGCCCAGAACGCCTCTTCCGGCAACGTCCCTGCCCGCAACGCCTGCTCGCCCGCCGTCTCCATCGAGCGCTTCTCCGACGCCCTCGACAAGACGACCTACGAGGGCACCTTCGTCGGTAACTTCTCCGCGCTGGCCGTGGACCGGGACGGGGCGATCGCCGCGCTGTCCGACCGGTCCGCCCTGTTCACCCTGGACCCGAAGACCCTGCGTCCGCGCTCCGTCGTCCCGCTGGCCGACGAGAGCGGCGCCGCCCTCGACTCCGAGGGGCTCGTCGTCGACCGCGACGGCACCCGGCTCGTGTCGTCCGAGACCGAGCCGTCGGTACGCCGTCACGGCCGCGACGGCGCCGTCCTCGACCGCCTCCCCGTGCCGGACGCCCTGCGCGTCGCCCCGGCCGGCCGCGCCACCGCGAACCAGACCTTCGAGGCGCTGACCCTCCTCCCCGGCGGTCGCACCCTGCTGGCCGGCATGGAGGGCTCCCTGTCCGGCGACACCCCCGGCGTCGTACGCCTCCAGACCTGGCAGCGCGACGGTCACCGCGACTTCCGGCTCGCCGCCCAGTACGGCTACCGCACCGACACCGGTCTCGGTGTCGTCGAGAGCGCCGCGACCCCGGACGGCCGCCTCCTCGTCCTGGAGCGCGGCTTCACCTCCGGGGTCGGCAACACCGTCCGCCTGTACCTCGCCGACCTCCGCCACGCCACGGACACCGCCCGCGTCAACACCCTGACCGGCCAGGACGGCGTACGCCTCGTCAGCAAGACCCTCCTCGCCGACCTCGCGGACTGCCCCTCCCTCGGCGCGACCGCCAAGCAGCCGCAGCCCAATCCGCTGCTCGACAACATCGAGGGCATGACGATCACCGGCATCACCGGCATCACCGGCATCACCGGCATCACCGGCACCACCGGCGGCAGCCGAGACGCCCTGCGGGTCCTCCTCGTCAGCGACGACAACCAGGGTGCCACCCAGACCACCCGCTTCTACTCCCTCCGCGTACGCCTCTGAGGGAGTACCGAGGGAGTACGAGGGAGCACCGATTGTTGCGGAGGGATGAAATCCGCTTCGATCCGTGTTGGTGCCTTCCGGACGATCAGGCCGGACGAGGGAAGGCACCAGGAGTGACAACGCAGCGGGGATGGGCACGGCGACTGACCGGGTACGCCTGGCGGTACCCGAAGGACGTCGTGCTCGCGCTGGGCGCCTCGCTCGCCGGCATGGCCGTCATGGCCCTCGTGCCGCTGATCACCAAGGTGATCATCGACGACGTCGTGGGGAACCACACCCGCGACATGGCCCCCTGGGCGGGCGCGCTGCTCGGCGCCGGCGTCGTCGTCTACGTCCTCGCCTACATCCGCCGCTACTACGGCGGCCGTCTCGCGCTCGACGTCCAGCACGACCTGCGCACCGACATGTACGAGACGATCGTCCGCCTCGACGGCAGGCGCCAGGACGAGCTGTCGACCGGCCAGGTGGTGGGCCGTGCGACCAGCGACCTCCAGCTCATCCAGGGCCTGCTCTTCATGCTCCCGATGACGGTCGGGAACGTCCTGCTCTTCGTGATCTCGCTGGGGATCATGGCCTGGCTGTCGCTGCCGCTCACCCTCGTCGCGCTTGCCGTGGCCCCCGCCCTCTGGTTCATCGCCCGGCGCAGCCGCTCCAAGCTGCACCCGGCCACCTGGTACGCGCAGGCGCAGGCCGCCGCGGTGGCCGGGGTCGTCGACGGCGCGGTCAGCGGCGTACGGGTGGTGAAGGGCTTCGGACAGGAGGACCAGGAGACCGGGAAGCTCCGGGAGATCGGGCGCCGCCTTTTCGCGGGGCGGATGCGTACGATCCGGCTGAACTCCAAGTACACCCCGGCCCTCCAGGCCGTCCCGGCGCTCGGGCAGGTCGCCATGCTGGCGCTCGGCGGCTGGCTGGCGGTCAAGGGCGAGGTCACCCTCGGTACGTTCGTCGCCTTCTCCTCCTACCTCGCCCAGCTCGTGGGGCCCGTGCGCATGCTCGCCATGGTCCTCACCGTCGGCCAGCAGGCGCGGGCCGGTGCCGAACGCGTCCTGGAACTGATCGACACCCGGCCGTCGATGGAGGACGGCACGAAGGACCTCCCGGCCGACGCCCCGGCGACCGTCGAGTTCGACGGCGTGTCCTTCGCCTACGACGACGAGCGCCCGGTCCTGGCCGGCCTCAGCCTTGAGATCCGCTCCGGCGAGACCCTGGCGGTCGTCGGCTCCTCCGGCTCGGGCAAGTCCACGGTCTCCCTGCTCCTGCCCCGCTTCTACGACGTGACCGGCGGCGCGGTCCTCATCGGCGGCCTCGACGTGCGCGAGCTGACCCTCGACTCGCTGCGGGCCGCCATCGGACTCGTCCCCGAGGACTCCTTCCTCTTCTCGGACACCGTCGAGTCCAACATCGCGTACGGCCGCCCCGAGGCCACCCGTGAGGAGATCGAGACCGCCGCCCGGGCCGCCCAGGCGCACGGCTTCGTCTCCGCGCTGCCCGACGGCTACGACACCAAGGTCGGCGAGCACGGCCTCACCCTCTCCGGCGGCCAGCGCCAGCGCGTGGCCCTGGCCCGCGCGATCCTCACCGACCCGCGCCTGCTGGTCCTCGACGACGCCACCTCCGCGGTCGACGCCGGGGTCGAGCACGAGATCCACGAGGCCCTGCGCGGCGTCATGGCGGGCCGCACCACCTTGCTGATAGCCCACCGCCGCTCCACCCTCAACCTCGCCGACCGCATCGCCGTCCTCGAAGACGGCCGCCTCGCCGACATCGGCACCCACGAGGAGCTGACCGGGCGCTCACCGCTCTACCGCCGCCTGCTCACCGACCCGGACGAACTGGGCGCGGCCTCACCCGGCCACCCCGAGAAGTCCCCTCCGCGGTCCTGTCCGCCCGAGGACACCTCCGTACGGGACGAACTGGACGCGGAGTTCGACGCCGAGCGCGGTGTCACCCCGCACCTGTGGACCGGTGACCGCGAACCCAAGGACACCGCGCTGGCCGGCATGCCCGCGACCCCCGGCCTCCTCGCCCAGGTCGACGCCCTCCCGCCCGCCACCGACACCCCCGCCATCGACGAGGCGCGCGCGGTCACCCCGGAGGAGTCGTACGGGCTGCGGCGCCTGCTGCGGGGCTTCGGGCTCCCGCTGCTCGTCAGCCTCGGCCTGGTCGCCGTCGACGCGGGCATGGGCCTGCTGCTGCCGGTCCTGATCCGGCACGGCATCGACGAGGGCGTCTCCGAGCTGGCGATCGGCGGCGTGTGGGCGGCCTCGGTGATCGCCCTGATCAGCGTGCTCGTCCAGTGGGTGGCGCAGATCGGCGAGACCCGGATGACCGGCCGCACCGGCGAACGCGTCCTGTACGCGCTCCGGCTGAAGATCTTCGCGCAGCTCCAGCGGCTCGGGCTCGACTACTACGAGCGGGAGCTGACCGGCCGGATCATGACCCGGATGACGACGGACGTCGACGCGCTCTCCACGTTCCTGCAGACCGGCCTGGTCACCGCCTTCGTCTCGGTCGTCACCTTCTTCGGCATCATGGCCGCGCTGCTGGTCATCGACGTACAGCTCGCGCTGGTCGTCTTCCTGACGCTGCCGCCGCTGATCATCGGCACGTTCTTCTTCCGCCGGTCCAGTGTGAAGGCGTACGAACTGGCCCGTGAGCGGGTTTCCGTGGTGAACGCGGACCTCCAGGAGTCGGTGTCGGGGCTGCGGATCCTCCAGGCGTTCCGCCGCGAGGGATCGGGCGGCCGGCGCTTCGCGGAGGGCAGCGACAGCTACCGTCAGGCGCGCATCCGCGGGCAGTGGCTGATCTCCCTCTACTTCCCCTTTGTGCAACTGCTGTCCTCGGTGGCCGCCGCCTCCGTGCTCGTCGTGGGCGCGGGGCGCGTCGACGCGGGCACCCTCACCACCGGCGCGCTGGTGGCGTACCTGCTCTACATCGACCTGTTCTTCGCCCCCGTGCAGCAGCTCTCGCAGGTCTTCGACGGCTACCAGCAGGCGACCGTCTCCCTCGGCCGGATCCAGGAACTGCTCCAGGAGCCGACCTCGACGAAGGCCGCCGCCGAGCCGCTGGAGGTGCGCTCCCTGCGGGGCGAGATCGCCTTCGAGGACGTGGACTTCGCGTACGGCAGGCTCGGTGGCACCGAGGCCGGCGCGGGGGAGCCGGACGAGGCGCTCAGCGGGGTGCGGCTGAGTATCCCCGCCGGGCAGACCGTCGCGTTCGTCGGCGAGACCGGCGCGGGCAAGTCGACCCTGGTCAAACTGGTCGCCCGGTTCTACGACCCCACCGGCGGCCGGGTCACGGTCGACGGCACGGACCTGCGCTCGCTGGACCTGACCTCGTACCGGCACCGGCTCGGTGTCGTCCCGCAGGAGGCGTACCTCTTCCAGGGCACCGTCCGGGACGCCATCGCGTACGGCCGCCCCGACGCCACCGACGCCGAGGTGGAGGCGGCGGCCCACGCGGTCGGCGCGCACGACATGATCGCCACGCTGGACGGCGGCTACCTCCACGAGGTCGCCGAGCGGGGCCGCAACCTCTCGGCCGGCCAGCGCCAGCTGATCGCACTGGCCCGCGCCGAACTGGTCGACCCGGACATCCTGCTCCTCGACGAGGCCACCGCCGCGCTCGACCTGGCCACCGAGGCCCAGGTCAACCAGGCCACCGACCGCATCGCGGGCCGCCGCACCGCCCACCCGTCGCCCGACCACCGCCCCTCATCGAGCGCTCACGCGCGCACGACCTTGATCGTCGCCCACCGCCTGACCACGGCCGCTCGCGCGGACCGGGTCGTGGTGATGGCCGGCGGCCGGGTCGTGGAGGACGGCACGCACGACGAACTGCTCGCGCGGGGCGGCCGGTACGCGCGACTCTGGCGGACGTTCGTGGGGGAGCCGGACCCGGTCGCCACCGCCGGCTGACCGCGAACACGCAGAAAAGCCGCAACCGACGGGTAGGGCAACCGTTCGCCGTACGTCATGCGTCCGTACAGCAGTACGTCGAAGCGGTGCGTCGGTCGCCGCATCGGCCGCCGGGGGCCGTGGAGGGACATCTGTGGACATGGGCGCGATACGCCGACACCTCACGCTCGGCACCGCCGTACTGACGGCGTCCGGGCTGCTGGCACTCGCGGGCCCGGTGGGCGAGGCCTCGGCGGCGTCACCGTGCGCCGGGCGGAAGGTGCGCACACTGCCCTTCTCCACCGGCCATGTGGACGTCCACAAGAAGCGCGGTTACGTGTGCGCGGTGACCTACCCCAAGAGGGTGGGCGCCCGCCGCTACATGATGGTCAGCGTGCAGGCCCGGGGGAGCGAGCGGGTGCCGAACGCGGGCCGGTTCGTACGGTACGCGGGGCCGGTCCGGGTGCACGCGGGCCACCGCTGCGTACGGATCAAGGGGGCGGTGGGCTCGGGCTCGGTCAGTACGGGCTGGATCCTCTGCTGAGCCACCCCAATGGTGTGATCTTCGTACCGACCTGTCCGTAATGCCCTCAACATCCCCTGGTGTGTCCGCTGTTGCTCCGCTAAGTTCCGGCGGACATCTGCGTATTCAGGGGAGAACGCATGCGCAAGACGCTCAGATGGCTGTTGTCTCTCGTGGTGCTCATAGGCACCGTGAGCACGGCCGGGGCGGCCACCGCCGCCCAGCCGGACGCCGCCACCGCAACCAACCTCGTCACGGACGGGTCGGCGGACATCAAGGACCGCCTCCTCGCGATACCGGGCATGAGCCTGATCGAGGAGAAGCCCTACACGGGATACCGCTTCTTCGTCCTCAACTACACCCAGCCGGTCGACCACCGGCGCCCGTCCAAGGGGACCTTCCAGCAGCGCATCACCGTGCTGCACAAGGACACCGCCCGCCCGACGGTCTTCTACACCGGCGGCTACAACGTCTCCACGACGCCGAGCCGCCGCGAGCCGACCCAGATCGTGGACGGCAACCAGGTCTCGATGGAGTACCGCTACTTCACCCCGTCGCGGCCCGCGCCGGCCGACTGGTCGAAGCTCGACATCTGGCAGGCGGCCAGCGACCAGCACCGCATCTTCAAGGCCCTCAAGCCCGTCTACGACAAGAAGTGGGTCTCCACCGGCGGTTCGAAGGGCGGCATGACCGCCACCTACTTCGAGCGCTTCTACCCGCGTGACATGGACGGCGTCGTCGCGTACGTCGCCCCCAACGACGTGGTGAACAAGGAGGACTCGGCGTACGACCGGTTCTTCGCGAAGGTCGGCACCAAGGAGTGCCGCACCCGGCTGAACGCGGTGCAGCGCGAGGCACTCGTCCGCCGTACCGCGCTGGAGAAGAAGTACAAGGAGCTGGCCGCCGCCGAGGGCTACACCTTCACCACCATCGGCGGCCTGGACCGGGCGTACGAGGCGGTCGTCCTCGACTACGTGTGGGGTTTCTGGCAGTACAGCCTGCTCGCCGACTGCGACACGATCCCGGCGGACGCGAAGAACGCCACGGACGACGAGATCTGGACGTCGATCGACACGATCTCCGGCTTCTCGTTCTACACGGACCAGGGCCTGTCGCCCTACACGCCGTACTTCTACCAGGCGGGTACGCAGCTCGGTGCGCCGACGATCGTCTTCCCGCACATCGAGAAGAAGTACGTCCGCTACGGCTACCAGCCGCCGCGGAACTTCGTGCCGCGTGACATCAAGATGAAGTTCCAGCCCGGCGTGATGCGCAGCGTCGACTCCTGGGTCAAGCACAACGCGAACCAGATGCTGTTCGTGTACGGGCAGAACGACCCGTGGGGCGCCGAGCCGTTCCGCCTCGGCAAGGGTGCCCGTGACTCGTACGTCTTCACGGCCCCGGGCCTGAACCACGGCGCCAACGTCGCGGGTCTCGTCCCCGACCAGAAGGCGCTCGCCACGGCCCGCATCCTGGAGTGGGCGGGCGTCGCCACGGCCGCGGTCCAGGCGGACCCGGAGAAGGCGAAGCCGCTGGCCAAGTACGACTCGAAGCTGGACAAGCGCACGGTCGAGCGTCAGCTCCGCCCGTAGCGTCCCACCCGGCGGCACCTGTGGTGCCGCCGGTGCCGCGCCCGTCCGTCGAGCCTCCGGGCTACAGAGCCTCCGGGCCACAGAGCCTCCGGGCTACAACGGGCGGGCGCAGCCCACCGGCTCCGGTCCGCCGAGCTGGACGTACAGCTCGGTGGACGCGGGGCACTCGGAGCGCTTCCCCACGGCCTCGGTCACCTTGTACTCGGGGGCCCTGCCCCCGCTCGGACCCCCGCTCGTGCCGCCACCTGTGCTGTCGCACGAGGTCTCGCGGACCTCGCCCTCGCCCGCGCTGTAGACGCAGTCGCCGACGATCGTGCGGGGGCCCGCGCCGCCGCCCGGGTCGCCGGGATGTGGGGGCTCCAGGTTGCGCATACAGGCGTACCCCTGCGGGACCGTGCCGTCGCCGTCCTCGTCGGCGGAGGGTCTCCGCTCGCTGATGTGCAGCACGAAGTCCGTGGTGGCGGGGCAGGGCTGTCCCCCGCCCGCCCTGCCGTCGTGCCGCGCGATCACGCGCGCCGCCGCCCGCTCGCTGGTGCACGGCACCTCGGTGACGGACTCGCGCCCGAACGAACTGCACTCGTCGATCCCGAGGAACACCGCCCCGTACCCCGACGCCCGGGTCAGGACCGGAGCGGGAGTCGTCTGCCACGCGTCACCGTCAGAGTCACTGTCACCGCCGCCGCCGTCGGCCCCGGACGGCTGTCGACAGCCCGTGAGAGCCGCCACCGCCACCAGCATCAGCAGTGCGCACATCAGCGCCGCCGCTGTACGGGCAGGCCCCGCGCGGTGTGCGCCCGCGCCCCGTGCGTCGCGCATGGCACCTCCCCCCGATCATCCCCAGCCCAGCGTGACCCGCCGGGGCGGGCCCCGCTGGGCGTACCGGGCGCTTTGCGTCACTTGGGGATGCGGGGAAGGGCGCACGTCGTAGGCCGGGTACGTCTGGCCGGGCGCGCGCCCCTGTGCGGGGGCCTCAGTACGTCAGGCCGTGCCCCACGGGATACAGCACCACCGCCGGATCGTCCGCGCGCTGCACCGGTACCGGCAGCCTGCCGCGCGGACCGACCCGCCCGGCGAGCACCCGTACCGCGGCGCGCAGCTCGACGTCGGTCCAGGAGTACGAGGCCAAGTAGGCCGGGACGTCAGGCAGTTGAGCCACGTCGTACGGGTTGCGGATGGCGAGCGCGACCACCGGGCGGCCGGTGGCGAGCAGTTGGTTCACGAGGGTGCGCTGACCGGAGGCGGCGGTGACGTTGTACGTCCCTACCAGGACCGCGTCCGCGTCCTGGGCCGCCGCGACGGCCTTCGCGATGGTCGCGGCCGAGGGCGCCGTGCCCGTGGACAGCACGGTCGCGGTGAACCCCAGTTCGGTGAGCGCGTCCGCCAGTACGGTCGTGGGCGGGCCCGTGGTGCCGGACGGCGAGGCCGGATCGGCGCCGACGACGAGCACCTTCGTGTGCGTACGCCGTGACAGCGGCAGCAGCCCGCCGGAGTTGACGAGCAGTGTGGTCGTCCGCTCGGCGACCCGGTCGGCGGCCTTGAGATGTGCCGGGACGCCGACGGTACGGTCGACCCCCCGCCCCGTGACGTACGGGTCCTTGAACAGCCCCAGCTTCGCCTTCAGCCGCAGGACGCGCAGGATCGATTCGTCGAGGCGGGCCTCCGTCAGTTCGCCGTCGCGGACGGCCTGCAGAACCGCGTTCCAGGCGATGTCGAGCTTCGGCGGGTTGAGGAGCTGGTCGACACCGGCCTTCAGGGCGAGTACGGGCACACGGTCGTCGCCGTACTTCGTGCGCACGCCCTGCATGCCGAGCGAGTCCGTCACCACGACCCCGTCGTAGCCGAGCCGTTCGCGCAGGATGCCGGTGAGGATCGGGCGGGAGAGGGTGGCCGGGTCGCCGGCCGGGTCGAGCGCCGGGACCATGATGTGCGCGGTCATGATCGAGTCGATGCCGGCGGCGATCGCGGCCCTGAACGGGGGCGCGTCCAGCTCGGCCCACTGCGCCTCGGTGTGCTCGATGACCGGGAAGCCGTAGTGGCTGTCGGTCTCGGTGTCGCCGTGCCCCGGGAAGTGCTTGGAGGTGGCCGCGACCCCGGCGCCCTGATAGCCCTTCACCTGGGCGGCGACCAGCCCCGCCACGGCTTCCGGGTCGGCGCCGAAGGAGCGTACGCCGATGACCGGATTGGCCGGGTTCACGTTCACGTCGGCGACCGGGGCGTAGTCCTGGAGGATGCCCATCGCGCGCAGTTCGGCGCCGCCGACGCGGCCGGCGGTGCGGGCGTCGGTACGTGAACCGCCCGCGCCGAGGGCCATCGCGCCGGGGAAGAGCGTCGCGGGCGTGCCCACCCGTGCCACTATTCCGTGCTCCTGGTCGGTGGAGATGAGCACGGGGACCCCGCGGGGCTGTGCGAGCGAGGCCTTCTGGATGCCGTTGCTCAGGTCCGCGATCTGGTGCGGTTCGCGGGTGTTGTGGGCCCACCCGAAGTAGATGATCCCGCCGACCCGGTACTTCGCGATCAGCTCGGCGGCCGTCCGTACGCCGATCTCCGCGAGGTTGGCGTCGATGTCGGCCTGGTCGGGCGCGGTCGCCGAGTGCCCGTACACCCGCATCACGAAGAGCTGGCCGACCTTCTCTTCGAGCGTCATGCGGGAGACGAGGGCGCGCAGCCGCTTGTCGTCGGGTTTCGCGGTCGGGGCGTCGGCCTGCGCGGAGGTGCCGCCTGCGGCGACGGCTGCCGCCGCGCCCGCGGTGGCCGCGAGCAGCGTACGTCTGGAGGGGTGCACATGCGCTCCTTCCGGAGAGGGCCCGAGGGGCCCGTGGAGGGGCGGGTATGAACGAATGCTTGAAGAAAACTGCCAAGGAAACACGGATATCCGGGAAATAACTGCCAGTCAAGGGTGTGGACGGGCGCGGCGCGGGTGAGGACTGAGTGAGGACCGGGTGAGGGGCCGTCACCGGCGCTGTTGGAGGAGGGCGCGCCGGTGACGGCGTGCTGTCGGCCGCAGGCGGCGGAGAGGGTGGTCAGCGTTCGCAGCCGGCAGCGAGGCCGACACCGCACTGCGGAGACTCGTCCGGCAGCATGCGCATTGGACGGGGGGGTGGGGGGGGATGGGTTCCGCGGATCCCGGAATTCCCGCAAGCCGGTACGAGGACGAACACGAGTGCACGCCGTGACGACAGGGGCCCGGGAGCGGCGCGCCCTAAAAGATTGCGCCGTTCCCCGCGCCCCAAAAAGATTGCGCAGTTCCCCGCGCCCCTAAAAACAACGGGACCGCCGCCGATCGCTTTCAGGGGCGCGGGGAACGGCGCAATCAGTCACGGCGGGGCCGTACCCGGCAGAGCCGGCCCGCCCACCCCTCGGCTCAAACCCGCGGCCCGCGGCCCGCTAAGCCGCGTCGTTCAGCAGGCGGGAGAGATAGTCGCGGCCCGCCTCCAACAACCCCTCCAGCGGCTCAGCCGCCTCGTACCACCGCTTCTCGTACTCCCAGCACAGCCACCCGTCCCACCCCTCGCGGGAGAGCAGATCGACGCACTCGGTGAGCGGAAGCACCCCCGCCCCGAGCGGCAGCGGAGTCGTGTCGTCCGCGGACGCGATGTCCTTGACCTGGACATAGCCGAGGAACGGCGACAGCGCCGCATAGCTGGCCGAGGGCTGCTCCCCGCCGAGCCAGGTGTGCATGACGTCCCAGAGGGCCCCCGCCTGCCGGTGCCCGACGGGCCCGAGCACGCGGATCGCGTCGGCGCCGGTGCGGTGCGAGTCGTGGGTCTCCAGCAGGATCCGTACACCGAGGTCGGCCGCGTACTCGGCCGCCGTGCCCAGCCGGCGGGCGGCCGTCGCGTCGGCCTCCTCGGGGGCCTGCTCGGAGGCGCCGCCGGGGAAGACCCGGATGAAGGGGGCGCCCAGGTCCCGCGCCAGGCCGAGGAGTTCGCGGATCTCGGCGAGCACGGGTTCGTCGTCGCCCGGCGCCGCCACCCGCGCGTACCCGGCCAGGCCCAGGATCTCGACGCCCGCCGTCTTGAACTCGGCGGCCACGCCGGCCCGTGCGGTGAGGTCGAGACCGGTGTGCACGGGCTCCTCGGGATGCGTACGCAACTCGACGCCGTGATAGCCGTGGGTGGCGGCGAGCCGCACCACGTCGCTGATCGGGAGTCCGGGTACACCGAGGGTGGAGAAGGCCAGTTTCACGAAATCGCACCTTCGCTGTCGATCGAGTCGGGCGAGTCAGGACTACGGGCGCGGGTATGTCCGCGGGTCGTTCCGGCCGGGAGTCCCGAGAGCCCCCGGGGGCCCCGGGACAGCACGGCACAGCACGGCACAGCACGAAACGGACCCTACCCGCCGCTCGCGTTCTCTCACTTCCGCGTCACTCCCGTCCGCGTCACTCCTGTGTTCCGAGCAGGTCCAGACGCCAGTCCTGGCCTACGAGATCGGCGCCGAAGGAGCGGTGCGGTTTCTCGTCGACGAGGACGAAACCGTGCCGCTGGTAGATGCGGCGGGCGGAGGCCAGGACGTCGTTCGTCCACAGGACCGTCTCCCGGTATCCGGCGCCCCGAGCGAATCCGACGCAGGCGCCCACCAGCCGGTCGCCGATGCCGAGGCCGCGCGCGCCCGGCTCGACGAGCAGCAGGCGCAGCCGGGCGGCGCCGGGTGCCTCGTCCCGTACGCACATCACGCAGCCCACCTGGCGGCCGTCCAGTTCCGCGATCCACACCCGCTCCAGGTGGGGGTCGTGGTCCTCGGCGAAGTCGGCGACGATCCGGGCGACCAGCCCTTCGTAGTCCGCGTTCCAGCCGTACTCGGCGGTGTAGAGCGCCGCGTTGCGCTGCACCATCCAGCCGAGGTCGCCCGGGTTGGGCTCGCGCAGCAGGACGTCCTCGCGGCGCGGGGGCCGGTGCCGCGCGTCGGAGAAGATCTCGCGGATGTCGCGCATCGCCTCGGCGAGCCGGGTCCGGTCCTCGTGCGGCACGGTCGAGAGCAGCGAGGCGACCGAGTCCCGCGAGCGCTCGTCCAGCAGTTCGGCGGTCCCCCGTCCATGGGTCGTGAGCGTGACCCTGCGGCGCCGGGTGTCCTTCTCGGAGGGCGCCCGCTCGACCAGTCCGTCCTTCTCGAACTTCGCCAGCAGCCTGCTCAAGTAGCCCGAGTCCAGGGAGAGTTCGGTACGAAGGTCGGCGGCGTCCGTACGAGGGGACCGGGCGAGCTCGTACAGCACGCGGGACTCCGTGAGCGTGTACGGCGCGTGGAGATGGCGGCTGTAGTCCAGTGCGCCGATGAGGTTCGTGTAGAAGCGGTTGAAGGCGCGGATCTCTTGGACGGTCTCGGTCATGACGCGTGGCACCTGCCTCGCAGCGACGATGGGCGAAGATAGCTGACTCAGTCAGAGATTATGCCTGCCGTGGGCCGTTTTCGACACGGCTTTCGCCGGTTTCCGGCACGACGGCCCGGATAGCCTTCCGAGGTGCTGCAGTACGACGATCTGACGCCTTGGGAACGTGCCGTCTGGGATGCCTTTCCCGAGGGCCGGCTCGTGGACCTGCGCAGCGGGGTCCCCGAGGAGGACGACGCCGTCGGCGGGCGGGCGTGGGGCCCGGAGCGCACGGTCAGGGCCGAGGTCCTGGCCGCCCTGCTGCTGGGGGCGAACTCCGCCCGGCCGGGAGCCGTCGCGGCCCTGAACCTCACGGGCGCGCGGATCGTCGGCCGCCTGGACCTGGCGGGCGGGGACATCGTCCACGCGGTCCACCTCGCGTCGTGCAGGCTGGAGGAGACCGTGAACCTGCGCGGCAGCGCCACCCGGACGATCCGGATGACGCACTGCCACGTGCGGGACGTCAACGCGCAGATGGCCCGGATCGAAGGCCGCTTCGACCTGCGCGGAACGACCCTGCGGGGCGGCCGGCTCGCGCTCACCAACGCCCATGTCTCCGGGGAGCTGGTGCTCGACGGGGCGACGCTGGAGGCCGACGGCAAGTGGGCCCTGTTCGCCGGCGGGCTCGTCGCGGAGGGCGCGGTCTTCTGCCGCGGGGGGTTCACCGCGAGGGGAGGGCTCCGGCTGCTGGGCGCCCAGCTGTCCGGCGGCCTGTTCCTCGACGGGGCGCGGCTGGAGAACCCGCAGGGCGAGGTACTGGTCGCCGACACCGCCACCGTCACGAACCTGGAGCTGACCGACGGCTTCAGCACCACCGGTGCCGTCCGGTTGCGCGGTGCGCACATCACCAACCGGCTGTCGCTGCGGGGCGCCGCCCTCGGTGAACCGGGCGCCGCCCTGGACCTCGCCCGGCTGCAGGTGGCCGAGCTCGATCTCACGCCCGCGGTCGCCCCGCCCGGCGGCATCGACCTGCGCAGCGCACGCGTCAAGGTCCTGCGCGACAACGAGACAGGCCGGACGGCACGCGTGCGACTGGAGGGCCTCGCCTACACCTCCCTGCACGCGGACGACGCGCCGCCCGCCGGACTCGGCGAACGCGTCGGGGCGGCCCGCAGGGTCGCGTGGATCCGCCGCTCGCCCGGCTACAGCCCGCAGCCGTACGAGCAACTCGCCGGCTGGTACCGCCTCATCGGCCACGACGACGACGCCCGCCTCGTGCTGCTGGAGAAGCAGCGGCACCGACGCGGCACCCTCCACCCCGTCGCCCGGATCTGGGGCCGCGTCTTCGACGCCACGGTCGGCTACGGCTACCGCCCCTGGCGGGCGGGCGGCTGGCTGATCCTGCTGTCGCTGATCGGGACGCTGGTCTTCAGGGCCCACACCCCCACACCGAACAAGGAGGGTGAGGGGCCGCCGTTCAGTGCCCTGGCCTACACGCTGGACCTGCTGATCCCGATCGGCGGGTTCGGCCAGCGCGGGGCCTGGCACTGGGACGATCCGGGCGTCATGGGGCTCTCGTACGCGCTGATCGCCGCGGGCTGGCTCCTGACCACGGCGGTGGTGGCGGGCGTGACCCGCTCCCTGAACAAGAACTGAGAGCAACACGTGGACGATCGCCGTCCCGCACGCTCGCGGCAGTGATGGCACCGCGAGCGGCGGTCCGCAGGTCCGCACCCGTGAACTCGTGAACTCGTGAACTCGTGCGGACCGTGCTCGGGCGGGTGCCCGATGCCCAGGGCGCGGCACATCGCCGGCGCCCGGGGCCGAACGGCGGGTCAGGCTGCCGGAGCTATGACCACAGCCGTTCCGTAGGCACAGACCTCGGTGCCGACGTCCTGAGCCGTCGTGACGTCGAAGCGCATGGCGAGTACGGCGTTCGCGCCGCGGGCACCGGCCGCCTCGACGAGGCGCTCCATCGCCTCGTTCCGGGTCTGCACCAGGGTCTTGGTCAGGCCCTTCAGCTCACCGCCGATCACCGACTTCAGTCCGGCGCCCAGCTGGGAACCCAGATTGCGGGAACGCACGGTGAGGCCGAACACCTCTCCGATCACCTGCTTCACCTCGTGCCCCGGCACGTCATTGGTGGTCACGACCAGAACGTCCGAACCCTGTGCCGGGCCTCCGGTGTAGTCGTCGATGGGCATGGAATCCGCCTTAAGTAGAGGAAGGAGTACTGCTTCTGCTTCTGTTTCTTCGGGACACGTGGCCGGTCCGCGAGACGCCGCCGAACCGCCCACGGCGACTACTTGCCGAGCCTGCCGTACACCTCAAGGGCGATCATCAGATGCCCGACGGCGTTGGGGTGGGCGGAGCCGGGCGTCTGCGGCAGCAGCGGATTGATCCACTGCTCGGACGAGGACCGGCACATGTCCTTGCCCTGGAACACGGAGGAAGTGCCGACGAAATCGACCTGCTTGAGGTGGGCCGCCGTCTCCAGCAGGAGATTCAACCGGTTCGTGGTCTGGTTGAGCCAGGTGACGTCGCCCTTGGCCAGGGGCACGGAGGAACCGCAGGTACTCCCGTCGGCGGGGAACAGATTCGGGTACCCGACCACGACGACACGCGCCTTGGGGCTGCGCTGCTTGATGTCGGTGAGCATGTCGGGCACGCGTGTGCTCAGCTTCGCGAAGTCCGCGTCGAGGTTCTTGCCGCCGCGGAGCAGTTCGTCGCGGCAGGGAGTGCCCTCCCTGGTCGTCAGTCCGGCCAGTACGCACGTGGTGAGCACGTCGGAGAAGCCGAGGTCGTTGCCGCCGAGCGTGACGGTCACCAGGTCGGTGTCCTTGGTGAGGGCGTTGACCTGCGGCGCGGACGATCCCTGCTTGTTCCACAGCGAACGCGTGGTGGCGCCGCTGCAGGTGACGTCCTTGAACACGGCCGGCTTGTACGTCTGGGCGATCCACGACGGGTAGCTGCCCGAGGAACGCTTGCACTCCGCGTCCGTCTGCGGGGACAGGCCCGTGCCCGCGGCGTAGGAGTCACCGAGGGCGACGTACTGCTTGACGGATATCTGTCCGGAGGCGGTGGCCGCCTCGGCCGGACCGGTCCCGGCGAACAACAGCGAGGCCGTGACGGCGCCGAGGGCGGCGGTCGTCACCGTCCTTCTGCGGAGTGTGGGGGATCGGCGGGGATGTGGCATGGGGTCACCTCGGGGTGGAAAGGGGGCGTGCAGGGGGTCGCCCTGCTGTTCGGCACGGGCGCGCCTGTCGTCTCAACGGCGTCGGGGTGCACCCGGTTCACCGCGCGCGGTGCGGGTTTCGGTTCGCGGCGTCGAAGGGTTGGCGTCGAAGGCTTCGTAGACGTGCTTGAGGTAGCAGTGCGTGCGTTCCGAGCCCAGGAGTCCGTCGCCCAGCCGGTTCATCGTGTACGCGAACGTGATGCGCCGATCGAGGTCCATCACGACGATCGAACCGCCCCGGCCGACCCAGAAGCAGACCCTTCCGGTGGGCATGTGCGGCATCGTCCTGGGGTCGGTGAGTGCGTAGCCGATGCCCCAGCGCACGGGAACGCCCAGGAACAGGTCGATTCCGTCGGCCTGTACGTCCAGGATCCTGTCCACCGTGTCAGTGGAGAGCAGCCGCAGGCCGTTCGCCTCACCGTGCCGCGAGATCACGGAGAGGGCGCGGGCCATGCCCCGTGCGTTGCCGTGCCCGTTGACGGCTCCGAGTTCGGCGCGCCGCCATCGCGGGGTGTCGACGTGCTCGTCCCGGGCGGGGCTCCCGAACAGGGTCTTGGTGAAGAGGGCCTCGGGATCGAGATCGGCCGGCATGTCGAGGAGCTGCGACGGCGGCACCAGCGGGGCGATACGCGGCCAGTCGGCCTCCCGCGCGCCGATCTGGACGTCGGCCCCAAGCGGCCCCGCGATCTCCGTGTCGACGAACTCGGTCAGGGTGCGGCCACTGACCCGCCGGACGAGCTCGCCCACAAGCTGCCCCTGCGTCTGCACGTGGTAGCCAGAGGCACTCCCCGGCTTCCACCAGGGCGCCTGTCCGGCCAGCCGGGCGCTCGCCGTCGGCCAGTCGTACAGGTCGTCCACGGTGAAGGGCTGCTGCCAGCCGGAGAGCCCCGAGGTGTGTGCCAGGACGTGCCGCACCTCGATGTCCTCCTTGCCCCGGGCGGCGAACTCGGGCCAGTAGTGCGCGACCGGGCGGTCGAGGTCGAGCGCTCCCCGGTCGACGAGGACGAGGGCCGCGAGACTGCTGAGGGTCTTGGTGGTGGACCACAGGCCGACCAGCGTGTCCCGGTGCCACGGAACGGTTCGTGCCGCGTCGGCGTGCCCGCCCCACAGGTCGACTTCCATGACGCCGTCGACGTCGATCGCGATCGACGCCCCCAGCTCCTCGCCGGATTCGAGGTGCGCTGCCAGTGCTGCCCGCACCGGCTCGAACCGGGCCGTACTTGTTCCTTCGACGGTGACCATGACTTTCCAGACTGTGGACGGCGTTCGCTCGATGGCTCAACGGGACGACAGGCACTCCGGTTCACCTCCGCGCCAGGTCGAAGGACGGTTTCCTGGAAAAATCCACCGGCCGCCGACGCTCTCGCCACGGTCTCGCGCCGCCCGCGGAATTCTCACGCTGAGTGACGACCTGCTAATGTGCCCCCTGGTGTGCGGGAGGCGGACGACGAGGTCCTCACCGCTCCGAGCCGCCCGCGCCGCTTCCCGTCCTGGGCGAACAGGGTGTCGCGACAGGGGTCGCGCGGACCTCCGGGCGGAGCGGCGCTCCGCGTCCGTCACCGCGCTCGTGGCGCAACCGTCAGGGCCCGGTATGAGTCCGGTAAGGCCTGCGGCCCGAGGCCGAAGCGGGTCGCCCACATGCCGAGGGGCCGCGCGTGTACGGGGGGCGACGCAGTTGAGCGGGTTGCTGGGGGGAACGATGACGGCTGTGGGGCATGAGTTCGACTTCGGGTTGCTGGGTCCGCTCGTGGTACGGCGGGCGAACACGGTGCTGGATCCGGGCCGGCGCAAGCAGCGGTTGCTGCTGATCCGGCTGCTGCTCGCCGACGGCCGGGCGGTCGCTCCCGAGACGCTGTGCGAGGAGCTGTGGTCGGAGCAGCCGGGGCGGGCACCGGGCGGCGCGTCGGCCTCCCTGCACGCCCACGTCAGCAAGGTCCGCGCCGTCCTGGAACCCCAGCACCTGCGCGTACGGGGGACGTTCGAGGTACTGGTCACCGAACCCGCCGGCTACGTCCTGCGTGTCCCGTCCGAGAGCCGGGACACCGTGCGCTTCGAGCGGGCCGTCGCCCGGGCGCACCGACTCTTGGACCAGGGGCGGCCCGAACAGGTTCTGCGGGAGGCCGAACAGGCCCTGGAGATGTGGCGCGGTGCCGCACTCGCCGACGCCGCGCACCATCTGTTCGCAGCCCATGAAGCCGCACGCCTGGAGGAACTGCGCCAGAGCACCCGGGAGATCCGCACCACCGCCCTGCTCCTGGCCGGCCGGACCCCGCAAGCCGTGGCGGCGGCACAGGAACTGACGGTGTGTCACCCGTTGCGGGAGACCGGCTGGGCCCTGCTGCTGCGCGCCCTGTACCTGGCGGGCCGGCACCCCGAGGCACTGCAGCGCTACGCGGACCTGCGCCGGCACCTCGCCGACGAACTCGGTCTCGAACCCGGTCCCGGACTGCGGGACCTGCACGAGGGCATCCTCCGCCACGACCTGCCCCCGCTGCCCCCGCCGGGCACGGCCGAGGCGGCGGGCCGGGTCGAGGCGGCGGGCTCGGCGGCCGGCACCGCGGGCAGCGGTGGTCCGGGCCGGTCGGCGGAGTCCGAGGCACTGGAAGGTCGATCCGGGGTACTGGAGGAGCACACCGGAACCGGAACCGGGACCGGAACCGCACCCTCACCCGCACCCGTCGGCGCGCGTCTCGCCGCCGCGGCCCACAGCGTCACGCCCTGCGGACCGCCCGCCGGCACGACGCCGGTCGACACGACGCCCGCCGGCACGACAGCCGAGACGTCGGCGGACTCGGCGGGCCCCGACGAAGCCGTCGGCCGGGCCCGCCCCGATGACCCGCTGGGAGCCGCCCCCTGCGCCGTTGGCGACGGCCCCGCCGAGGGCGGCGCCGCGAGCGGGTCGCCCTGGGTGACGCGCCCGGCGCAACTGCCGGGTGATCTGCCGGTGTTCGCGGGCCGGGCGGCCGAGGGCGCGTGGCTGTCCACCGCGAGCGGTGCGCCTGGCGGGACGGGACCGGTGGGTGTGCCTGGCCGGGCGGAACTGGCGGGTGTGCCTGGCGGGACGGGACCGGTGGGTGTGCCTGGCCAGGCGGAACTGGCGGGTGCGCCCGGCGGGACGGGACCGGTGGGTTCGCCTGGCTGGGCGGAACTGGCGGGTGTGCCCGGTGGGACGGGACCGGTCGGTGTGCCTGGCCAGGCGGAACTGGCGGGTGTGCCCGGGGGGAGGGGACCGGTGGGTTCGCCCGGCGGGACGGAGCCGGCGGGTGCGCCTGGCCGGGCGGAACCGTTGGGTTCGCCCGGCCGGACCGGACCGGTGGGTGTGCCCGTCGTTGTCATCGGCGGCCCTCCCGGTGTCGGCAAGACCACCTTCGCCGTCCACCACGCCCACCGCATCGCGCCCTCCTTCCCCGACGGACAGCTCTTCGTCAACCTGTGCGGACACCACCCGCACGCACCCGCTGTGGAACCCGGCGACGCCCTGCACGGCTTCCTCACCGCTCTCGGCGTCCCCGCCCCGCGCATCCCCGAGGACACCACCGCCCGCAGCACGCTGTTCCGCAGCCTCCTGGCCGGCCGACGCGTCCTGCTCGTCCTGGACAACGCCCGCGACGAGCAACAGGTCCGCCCCCTGCTGCCCGCGGGAACCGGCTGCCTCACCCTGGTCACCAGCCGCAACCAGCTCCCGGGCCTAGTCGCGGCGGACGGGGCCAAGCCGCTCCCCCTCCCGCTGCCCTCACCGGCCGAGGCCCACGAGACACTGGTGCGGCGGCTGGGAGCGGAGCGCCCGGCCGCGGAACCCGACGCCACGGCCGACATCATCCGGCTGTGCGGACGGCTGCCCCTGGCCCTCGCCGTGGTCGCCGCCCGCGCCGAACTCGAACCCGGCTTCCCCCTCCACGCCATCGCCGACGACCTGCGGGACGCCCACGGCGGTCTGGACGCGTTCACCGGCTTCGACACCACCACCGACGTACGGGCCGTCTTCTCCTGGTCCTACCGGTCCCTGGACGAGCCCGCCGCCCGCCTCTTCCGCCTGCTCGCCCTCCACCCCGGTCCCCACATCACCGCCCCGGCCGCCGCCGGCCTCGCCGGACTCCCCCTGTCCCGGACACGCCGCCTGCTCGCCGGACTGACCCGCTCCTGCCTCGTCGAACAACCCCTGCCCGGCCGGTTCGCCCTCCACGACCTGCTGCGCGTCTACGCCACCGAACTCACCCACACCCACGACGACGCCGACGAACGCCAGCGTGCCACCCTCCGGGTCCTGGACCACCACATGTTCACGGCCTACGAAGCCAACCGGCTGTTCAAGCAGGACTCGCTGCCCGAACTCGACCTCGGCTCCCCGGGCCCGGGCGTCACCCCGGAGGTTCTCACCACCGCGGACCAGGCGAACCGGTGGTTCACCGCCGAACACCGGGTGCTGGTCGGCCTGCTGCACACCGCCGTCAGCCGGAAGCTGGACCACCACACCACAGGACTGGCCTGGTCGCTGAAGGAGTTCCTGAACCGCCAGGAGTACTGGCCGGAGGCCATCACCGCGCTGGACCCCGTCCTGGAGGTGGCCCGACGCCGGGGGGACCGCCTGGAGGAAGGCCGCTGCCTGCGGCACATCGGCAGCATCCACGGCTACCTCGGCCATCAAGAACAGGCCCTGGACCACCTGCGGCGCGCCACCACGCTCTTCGAGGAACTCGACGCGGTCGCCGAACAGGCCCGCGCCCACTACGGCACGGCGTGTGCGCTGTACCTGTTCGGCCGGATCCCCGAGGCCGTGGCGTTCTCCGAGCGGGGACTCGCGCTGTCCCGGGCGACGGGGGACGAGCTGTGGACGGCCGAATGCCTCATCGAGCTCGCCTGGTTCCACTCCAACCTCGGACAGCTGGAGAAGAGCCTCGCGTACGGCGAGGAGGGCCTCGCCCTGTTCCAGCGCCTGGACGCCCCCTGGCAGCTGGCCCAGGGCCGGGACGTCCTGGGCTTCACCCTCCGTATGCTCGGCCGGTACGAGGAGTCGGTGGCCACCTACCGGCAGGCGATGGAGGCCTTCGGGGAGCTGGGGGACCACAGGAACGCCGTCGGCGCCCTGATGCGTCTGGGCGACACCCGCCTGGCCATGGGGGAGCGGGAGGCGGCTCGGGCGGACTGGGTCAGCGCCCTCGCCTGCGCCGAACAACGGGCGCTGTCCCGCAGCGCCCAGGAGGCCAGGGACCGGCTCGCCGCCCTGGACGTCGAAGCTGACCCCGTGCCCGTCGTGCCGGAGAGGGCCGTCGGCAGCCATCGGATGCCGACCCCGGCGAGCGGCGATCCCGCACGCGAGCTCTCTGCCGCGAGGCCGGTCTAGCGGGTCCTCGGGCTGCGCCGGGTCCTCAAGCCGTGCCGGGTCCTCAAGCCGTGCCGTGCCGGGTCCTCAAGCCGTGCCGGGCCGGCGGCCGGCCATCGCCGGTCACTTGGCCAGGAAGGCGAGCAGGGCGTCGGTGACCTCCTGGGCGTGCGTCCACAGCAGGCCGTGCGGGGCGCCCTCGACGACGACGTACTCGGCCTGCGGAAGCGCCCGGTGGAACGGCTCGGCGGTGGCCTCGATCGGCAGGATGCGGTCGGCGGTGCCGTGCAGGATGAGCGTGGGTACGTCGATCTTGGGTATGTCGGCGCGGAAGTCGGTGGTCCAGGTCGCCACGCAGGCCAGGGACGCGTACCAGGAGGCACCGGCGGCCACGTTCCAGCTGTTGCGGACGGCCTCCTCGCTGATCCGGGAGCCGAGGTTCTCGTCCAGGTTGTAGAAGTCCTGGTAGAACGCGGTGAAGTAGGCGTACCGGTCGGCGGTGACGGCCTGCTCGATGCCTTCGAAGATGCCGCCGTCGACGCCTTCGGGGTTGTCGTCGGTCCTGAGCAGGAACGGCTCAAGAGAGGCGAGGAAGGCGGCCTTGGCGATACGGGCGGACCCGTGGGTGCCCAGGTAGCGGCCGACTTCACCGGTACCCATGGAGAAGCCGACGAGGACGGCTTCGTACAGGTCCAGGGTCTCCAGGACGGTGTTCAGGTCGGCGGCGAAGGTGTCGTAGTCGTAGCCGGTGGTGGGCCGGCTGGACCGGCCGAAGCCGCGCCGGTCGTAGGTGATGACGCGGTAGCCGGCCCGGAGCAGGGCGGCGGCCTGCTTCTCCCAGGACTGGCCGTCGAGCGGGTAGCCGTGGATGAGCACGACCGGCTGCCCGGTGCCGTGGTCCTCGTAGTAGAGGTCGACGGAGGCGGAGTTCTCCTGGCCGACGGTGATGAACGGCATGGTGGTTGCTGCCTTTCGGTGGGTACGAGACCGGTGACGGTGTTTCAGGACGGTGTTTCAGGACGGTGACGGTGGTGGGTGACGCTCACGTCACGGGAGACGGCGGGACGGGGCGGGCGGGCCGCTGGTCACGCCGGCGGGCGGACCGTCCGGGCCGCCTTCTCCACGATGCGGGTCACGGCGTCGGGGCGTGAGACGGACACCGCGTGGGAGGCGTCGATCTCGGTCGTGTGCGCGTGCGCCCTGGCCGACATGAAGCGCTGGGCGGCCACGGGGATGTTCCGGTCCTCGGTGGTGACCAGCGACCAGGAGGGGATCGTCCTCCAGGCGGCCCGCGTGGACTTCTCCTCCAGCACGGCGGCGGCGACCGGACGCTGCCCCGCGGCCATGAGCAGCGCCTTGCCCGCCGGTACGTCCGCGGCGAACTGCTGGTGGAACTTGTCCGGTTTGATGTAGACGTCGGCACCCTGACTGCCGTCCGGCAGCGTGTAGTTCACCGATTCGATCGCCTCGCCGAGGGTGCTGCCGGGGAACTTGTTCGTCAGCCCGAGCGAGCTCTCGCCGGAGTCGGGCAGGAACGCCGCGATGTAGACCAGCGCTTTGACCTTGTCCTCCAGTCCGGCGGCGGCCTGGCTGATGACGGTGCCGCCGTAGGAGTGACCGACCAGGACCACGGGCCCGTCGACGTGCGCGATGACGCTGCGCAGGTAGGCGGCGTCGTTCGCCGGGCCGCGCAGCGGGTTGGCGGCGGCCACCACCGGGTAGCCGGCGAGCCGCAGGCGCTTGACGACGCCGTCCCAGCTCGCGGCGTCGGCGAACGCCCCGTGCTCCAGCACGATCGTCGGCCGCTCCTGGGGGCGGGTCGCGGCTCCGGCCGCACCGGGAAGGGTGACGGCCGTGACGGCCAGGCCCGCGGCCGCGGCCGCGGTGGCACCGAGCAGGGTGAGCCGACGGCTCGGAAGAGTCGGGCGGGTGATGCGCATCGCGAACGTCCTGATTTTCTGAAGTGTCATCGGGTGAGGGGGAGAAGGGAGGGGACTGACGGCGTGCCGGAGCCGCCGACGCCCGTCCCGCGCACCGGTGCCGGGCGGCCCAGTGCGCGGCGTCGTTCCGGACGCGACGGACCAGCGGACCAGCGGATCAGCGGATCAGCGGATCTGCAGGATGTACAGGGTGTGGTTGAGTCCCTCGACATCGACGATGCTCGACCACTTGGACATGGTCTTCACCTTGTCGCCCAGGAGCATCTCGATGTTGTTGTCGCCCGAGGTGATCCTCGTGACGTTGGGAAGCTGGGGGGCTATGACACCGGCGTTGGCGTAGCACGCCGTCTGGCTGCCGCCGTTGTACCAGACCTTGACGAAGTCCGTCCGGTTGCCGCAGCCGGTCTGATTGGTCGCGGCAGCCGGCAGGGAGGGCACAAGAGCCGTCATGGCTCCCGCTGCCACGACGAGCGCGATACGTGAGATGGAGCGCTTCATGGGTGGAACTTTCCTTCCGTGGTGGTGTGGTCGGGGGGAGGGGGGCGGTCGGATGACGGCCCCGTCCGTCGGCCCCGTCGACCGGCGCCTGCGCGTCCGGTCGATCGGTCGATCGGCCGGTCGGTTCAACGTGGCGCGACGGTCTCCGGTTCACCGTGCGGTCCGCCTTTCCCCTCGCCGGGGAGTACGTCCCGTTCCTCCAGCGCTTTGCGCAGGGCCCGCACCGCGTAGAAGGCGCGGCTCTTGACAGTGCCGGGTGGGATGCCGAGGTGTTCGGCGGCCTGGGCCACGCTGTATTCCAGGCAGTACATGAGCTGGATGACGGTCCGTTGCCGCTCGTTCAGTCCTCGGAGCGCTTCGAGCACCACGTGGGAGGTGAGGACGGAGTCCGTGCCGTCCCAGGCCGCGTCCAGTTCCTCGGTGGGCATCAGTTCCAGGGGGCGGGTCCGGCGGGCCCGGTGGTGGTCGGTGACCAGATTCTTGACCACGGTGTACAGCCATGGCCTCACGTGTTCGCCGCGGGGGCCCAGGAATCCGGCGTGTTTCCAGGCGCGGGCCGCCGCCTCCTGGAAGATGTCCTCCGCCTTGTGCCAGTCGCCGTCCAGCAGTCGGGCGGCGTACCGGAGGAGCAGGGGCTCGTACCGGTCGTAGAGGTCTTCGACGAAGGCGTCGCAGTCGGTGTTCGACGCGATGTGCCGGGCATGCACCCGGGCCGGAGCGAGAGTGGCGATTCCCGCGTCCAGGGTCCCGTTCATAGGTGGCGCTCGATCCTGTTCCAGTGTTCTGTGGCGCGTCTCCCGCACGAGCGGGAACGTGGTGCCAACACTGTTCGGATCGCCTTGGCCAAACCTTGTCGTCTTCTTGTCGCCCTCAACCGCCGCGGTCCCACCACACCCCGGCTGCCCCCGACAAGCAACAGACCCCCAGACCACACCCCCGCCCCAACCGAGCCCACAAAGCCCGCTTTTAAGGGGCGCGGGGAACGGCGCGACAAACCCTGACGGCCCGCACTGGTAAGTCGGCCCGCCGTTTAGGGGCGCGGGGAACGGCGCAACAAACCTGCACGGCCCCGCACCCGCAAGTCGGCCTGCCGTTGCAGGGGCGCGGGGAACGGCGCAACAAACCCCCACCAACCGCACCCACCCCCGCCACCCCCGGCGAAGGACGCCGTCAGGAGGACTTCGGAACCCCCGTAGACCCCCGCACCATCAACTCCCCCCGAATCATCGCGATCCCCCCAGGCGGAACCTCCTCCCGCCCCATGGCGATCCGCCCCGCCCGCGCCCCCGCGTCACTCAGCGGCAACCGCACGGTCGTCAGCGCCGGCACCGCGTCCGCGCTGAACGGGAGGTCGTCGAAGCCGACGACCGACACGTCGTCGGGGATCCGCAGCCCCGAGTCGCGAAGCGCCGCGCACGCCCCCAGCGCGACCGTGTCGTTGGCGGCGACCACGGCCGTCAACTCCGGCTCCCGGCGCAGCAGTTCGAGCGTCGCCTCGTACCCCGACCCCCGGTCGTACCGGCCGTGCACCGTACGGCCGGGATCGTCCTCGATCCCGTGCGCGGCGAGCGCGGCCCGGTGCCCCTCCAGCCGGTGACGCGTGGTCGTCCGCTCCTCGGGCCCCGTGATGTACCCCATCCGCCGGTGCCCGAGCCCGATCAGATGCTCGGTCAGCCGCTGTCCGCCACCCCGGTTGTCGAAGGTGAGCGCCACCGCGTTGGTGTCGGCCGGCGCCGGCGGACGCCCGCACAGCACCACCCGCGTCCCCGCCTCCCCCAGCTTGCGCAGCTTCGTCGCGACGGCCGCCGCGTGCGCGGTGTTCTCCACGGCCCCGCCGGTCAGCACCACCGCCGCGGCGCGCTGCCGCTGAAGCAGTGTGAGGTAGGTGAGTTCGCGCTCCGGCGAGCCGCCGGTGTTGCACACGACCGCGAGCCGCTCCCCGCCCGCCCGGCCCCCGGGACCCCCGATCTCGGACTGGATCGCCCCCGCCATGATCCCGAAGAACGGGTCGGCGATGTCGTTGACCAGGATTCCGACCAGGTCGGAGGTGGCCGCCGCGAGCGCGCTCGCGGGGCCGTTCAGTACGTAGTCCAGTTCGTCCACGGCCCGCAGCACCCGTTCGCGGGTGGAGGCCGCCACGGGGTAGTTGCCGTTCAGCACGCGCGACACCGTCGCGGGCGAGACCTGCGCGCGGGCCGCCACGTCCGCCAGGGTCACCGTCATCTCGAAGTCCTCCGGTCGCGCATCTCGTCATCGTCCTCAGAGCCGTACCACTCCAGTGCCGGCCCGCTGTCGCCGTTGTAGCCATAGCCATAGCCATAGCCATAGCCATAGCCGTAGCCATCGTCATCGCCGCCACTGCACCGCCACCGCACCGCCGCCGCCACCGTCCGCTACAAAGCCCAGTCCTGACAGCCCCGACCCGACGGCCCGTACCCGACAAGCCCGTACAGCCCGTACAGCCAAGACAGCCCTCACAGCCCTCACAGCCCGTACCGCCCTGGCCGAAAGTCACCCGAGCGGTGCGGCTGAGTGGTGCAGACCTTACGTCCGGCCGGGACGCCGCACGACCCTACGGCAGCGCCGCCCACCCCTCCCGTTCGCCCCCTCGAACAACTCACCACCCCCGCGGTCTTGTCCGATCCGCTGCACAGAGGCTAGCTTCTTCTTACATAGAAAGCGCTTGCTGCGACGCTCGCCAGTTCGTACGCGGCTCGTACGCGGCGCGGAATGCGTACGAAGGGAATGACGTGACACGCAAGACGGTGCGCATCGCCATGAACGGCGTGACGGGACGCATGGGCTACCGACAGCACCTCGTCCGCTCGATCCTCGCCCTGCGCGAGCAGGGCGGCCTCGACCTCGGCGACGGTGACGTGCTGTGGCCCGAACCGGTCCTCGTCGGCCGCCGTGAGCACGCCCTGAAGGCGCTCGCCGACCAGCACGGTATCGAGCACTGGTCCACCGACCTCGACGCCGTCCTCGCCGACCCGACCATCGACATCTACTTCGATGCCCAGGTCACCTCCGCCCGCGAGGAGGCGCTCAAGAAGGCGATCGCGGCCGGCAAGCACATCTACACGGAGAAGCCGACCGCGACCGGCCTCGACGGAGCCCTCGCACTGGCCCGACAGGCCGACGCGGCAGGCATCAAGCACGGTGTCGTCCAGGACAAGCTCTTCCTCCCCGGACTGCTCAAGCTCAAGCGGCTCATCGACGGCGGCTTCTTCGGCCGCATCCTTTCCATCCGCGGCGAGTTCGGCTACTGGGTCTTCGAGGGCGACTGGCAGTCCGCCCAGCGCCCCTCGTGGAACTACCGGACCGAGGACGGCGGCGGCATCGTCGTCGACATGTTCCCGCACTGGGAGTACGTGCTGCACGAGCTGTTCGGCCGGGTCAAGTCGGTCCAGGCGCTCACCGCCACGCACATCCCGCAGCGCTGGGACGAGGGCGACAAGCCCTACGACGCCACCGCCGACGACGCCGCGTACGGCATCTTCGAACTCGACGGCGGCGCGATCGCCCAGATCAACTCCTCCTGGGCGGTCCGTGTCAACCGCGACGAACTCGTCGAGTTCCAGGTCGACGGCACCGAGGGCTCGGCCGTCGCCGGACTGCGCGACTGCCGTGTCCAGCACCGGTCCGCGACGCCCAAGCCGGTCTGGAACCCGGACATCCCCGCCACCGAGGTCTTCCGCGACCAGTGGCAGAAGGTGCCCGACAACGCCGAGTTCGACAACGGCTTCAAGGCCCAGTGGGAGCTGTTCCTGCGGCACGTCTACGCCGACGCCCCCTACCACTGGGACCTCCTGGCCGGCGCCCGCGGCGTCCAGCTCGCCGAGCTGGGCCTGAAGTCCTCCGCCGAGGGCCGCCGCTTCGACGTCCCGGAGATCTCCCTGTGACCATCGAACTCCCGGGCGCCGACGGCAGGTCGCACACCTACACCCCGCGCGCCGAACCCCTCGCCGTCACCACCGGCGCCCCCTTCGCCGCCCGTACGGTCTTCTCGGCGGCGCACGTGGTCGCCGACCCGTACGCCGACACCACCCCCGACTCGCCCGCCGCCGTCGACTGGGACGCCACCCTCGCCTTCCGCCGCCATCTCTGGTCCCACGGACTCGGTGTCGCCGAGGCGATGGACACGGCCCAGCGAGGGATGGGCCTCGACTGGGCGGGCGCGGCCGAGCTGATCCGCCGCTCGTCGGCCGAGGCGAAGTCGGTCGGCGGCCTGATCGCCTGCGGCGTGGGCACCGACCAGCTGCCGTCCACCGGGACCGTGAATCCGTACGGGTCGTACAGCCTGGACGACGTACGGGCGGCGTACGAGGAGCAGTTGGCCCTCGTCGAGGAGTCCGGCTCCCGGGCCATCCTGATGGCCTCCCGTGCGCTGGCCTCCGTCGCCAAGGGCCCCGAGGACTATCTGGAGGTCTACGGCCATCTGCTGCGCCAGGCCGCCGAACCGGTGGTCCTGCACTGGCTGGGCCCGATGTTCGACCCGGCCCTTGAGGGCTACTGGGGCAGCACCGACCTGGACGCGGCCACCAGCACCTTCCTTGAGGTCATCGCCGCCCACCCCGACAAGGTCGACGGCATCAAGGTCTCGCTCCTGGACGCCCGGCGCGAGATCGACCTGCGCCGCAAGCTCCCCGACGGCGTGCGCTGCTACACCGGCGACGACTTCAACTACCCCGAACTGATCGCGGGCGACGACCAGGGCTTCAGCCACGCCCTGCTCGGCATCTTCGACCCGCTGGGTCCGCTGGCGGCCGAGGCGGTACGCGTCCTGGACACAGGTGACGTACGCGGCTTCCGCTCGCTCCTCGACCCCACCGTCGAACTCTCCCGCCACCTCTTCCAGAACCCGACCCGCTTCTACAAGACGGGCGTGGTGTTCCTGGCCTGGCTCGCGGGCCACCAGTCCCACTTCACGATGGTCGGCGGCCTCCAGTCGGCCCGCTCACTGCCGCACCTCGCCCGCGCGTACGAGCTCGCCGACGGCCTGGGCCTGTTCCCCGACCCGGCACTGGCCGAGGCCCGCATGAAGAACCTGCTCTCCCTGTACGGAGTGGACCAGTGACCACGAGCGCCCCGCCGACCGCAGCGGACCTCTCCCGCTTCAGCATCAACCAGATGACGGTCAAACAGCTGTCGATGCCGGAACTGGTCGACGCCTGCGTCGAGTCGGGCGTCCCGGGCGTGGGCCTGTGGCGGGACCCGGTCCAGTCGTACGGCCTGGAGCGGACGGCCAAGCTGGTCCGTGCGGCGGGCCTGACCGTCACCACCCTCTGCCGGGGCGGCTTCTTCACGGCGATCGACCCGGCCGAGCGCGCGAAGGCACTCGACGACAACCGCCTGGCGATCGACGAGGCGGCCACCCTCGGCACGGACACGCTCGTCCTGGTCTCGGGCGGTCTCCCGGCGGGCTCCAAGGACCTCCACGGCGCCCGGGAGCGGATCGCGGACGCACTGGGCGAACTGGGCCCGTACGCCGAGGAGCGCGGGGTACGGCTCGCCATCGAACCGCTCCACCCGATGTACGCCGCCGACCGCTGCGTGGTCTCCACGCTCACCCAGGCCCTGGACCTCGCGGAACGCTTCCCCGCGAACCAGGTCGGCGTGACGGTCGACACGTACCACATCTGGTGGGACGACCGGGCTCCCGAGCAGATCGCGCGGGCGGGCGCCTCCGGACGCATCCACACCTTCCAGCTCGCCGACTGGACGACCCCGCTGCCCGAGGGCGTCCTCAACGGCCGCGGCCAGCTCGGCGACGGCTCGATCGACATGCGCGAGTGGAAGGCGTACGTCGAGGCGGCGGGCTACACCGGCCCCATCGAGGTCGAGCTGTTCAACGACGGCCTGTGGGCCCGCGACGGCCGCGAGGTCCTGGCGGAGACGGCGGCACGCTTCGTGCAACACGCGGCCTGACGGACCTGACGGACCTGACGGAACACCGCACGACGCCACCGGGGCCACCGACGCCACCGGGCCCGCGCCACCGCACGGTGCGGGCCCGGCGCGGGCCCGGTGCGGGTCTCCGGTTCGGGTCCGCCCTACGGTTCGACGATGTGCCGCAGATAGGCGTGCGGGTCGGCGAGATAGCGGCGCCAGTGGTCCACGACGCCGAGCTCCTGCCAGGCGACCCTCCGCAGACCGTGTTCGCCGACCTCGACGATGTCAGCGCCCGGCAGGGCGGTCAGCAGGGGTGAGTGCGTGGCACAGATGACCTGGCCGCCCTCCTTGGCCAGCCGGTCGATGTGCCCGATCAGTTCGAGGCACGAGGAGAAGGAGAGCGCGGCCTCCGGCTCGTCGAGAACGTAGAGCCCGGTGTGCAGGAACTTCCCGCGGAAGGCCGCGAGGAAGCCCTCGCCGTGGCTGACCGAGTCCGGCGACAGCCCCTCCCTGCCCAGGGCGTCCAGCGCGGTCTCGGCCCGCAGGAAGAATCCCTTGCGGGCCGACCAGCTGGTGGCCATACGGCGCCCGCGCGGGGCCGCCTCGAACTTCATCCGCTCGCCGAGCACCGACTTGCCGCGCGGGGAGGCGTAGCGCCAGTCGTGGGAGCCGCCGTAGGAGTCCAGACCGAACCCCTCCGCCAGCGCCTCGACCAGGGTCGACTTCCCCGAGCCGTTCTCCCCGACCAGAAAGGTCACCGGCGCGGTGAACCGCAGCCCCTCCTCGATCAGCTGCCGGACGCAGGGCACGGACCAGGGCCAGGCGTCCTCGTCGTACGAGGCCAGGTGGGCATACGCGCGTTCGACAATCACTCGACCAGTGTCGCGCAGGACCCGGACGAGGTACGTGCCCCCAGGTCGTCCGCTCGTCCGCGCGGGCTCGAAAAAAGCTCAAAAAAATCTCAAGCAACCGTGCAACCCTCCCCCCACCTCGCGGGTCGTACGTGGCATCAGAACCCTTGGAGGGGGATCCGGGGGGATCGCGGGGGTTCTGATCTGGGGGAGGGGAACCGAGGGGCCCGGTCGACGGACCGGGCCCCTCGAAATATGTCCAGTGCTGTGACCGCGCCGATCCGCCGGGTTGGTGGTTGTGACGTCGTGGCGGTTGACGGCCGACCCTGAGAACCGATCCAGCCGTTGCGGGAGGCTGGTTCCATGTCGACTGATCCGAGCCTGCGTGATGTCACGTTCAGCAGTAGCCTCCTTCAGCGTTGCCTCTCCAGCGTGAGGATGGCTGCGACGATTGACGTCATTCGATGGGGCTGCACCGCGACCGGCGGCAGATGCGCCAGGACTTCAGCCGTGTCATACCGCGTTCGACGGGGGCACGGGCCTGGGCCAGTGCCCGGTTGACCGTCCGCTGTGCGCCCGGCAAGGCCGGGGAGATCCACAGCACCTGCCCGAGGTTGTGTTGTGCGATAGTCAGCCGTTCCATTCCCTTTGTGCCACGTTGATATGGCTGTGGGCACAGGATCCGACAGATCCAGCAACGCATGCGGGACTCCCACGGCTGATCCCTACGAGGTTGCCGTTGCCTCGTCCAGCAGCAGATACAGCAGGCCGACCAGGCTGCCGCTGCTGACCACCTCACGGCGGTCGATCATGTCTCGGATCTCAGAGATCGGGATCCACTCGACCCGGTCGGACTCGTTCAGCTCGGTCGGTGGGCCCGCGTACGAGGCGGCCTCGGCGCGAAAGACGAAGTGCTCTGAATCCGTGATGCCGTTCGCGGGTTGCGCGTAGACCAGCGGCTTGACGCCTTCTACCCGCCAGCCGGTCTCCTCCTCCACCTCGCGAGCGGCAGCCTGCTCGGGGGTCTCGTCGGCCTCGATGAGGCCCATCGGAAGCTCCCAGCCCCAGGTGTCGGTGATGAACCGGTGCCGCCGCATCATCAGCACACGCTTCTGGCCGTCGACCACGGCCGCCACGGCCAGGTGCCGCATTCGGACCACGTGGTGTTCCCACCGCCGACCGTCAGGCTGCTGGACGTCCACGAGCCAGAGGTTCACCCACGGGTTGTTGTAGATCTGCCGCTCGCCATGGACGGTCCACTGCATGAGACCAACTCCCTTGTTCCAGTGAGGTATCCAGCATGTCACTGTGACGAGAATCCGTCCGTCAGGTTGGGGCATCATCGCCCACCCCGACGAGTGGGAGGAATTTTGGAGTCAGCAGATATGAGCGCTGGTGCGCTTCGCCGCAGGTGGAGTAGGTGCACGGACTTGGCGAGTTTGGTGCGCCCCATTCCGCGGGTGCGCAGGTCGACGAAGCGATCCAGTCGCATGGCGAGCTGGGTGTAGGTGGCGGCGGGATCGCGGCCGGGGTCAGGGGCATCGGCCATGGCACAGGCCGCGACGATGTGCGGGTCGGTGTACTCGTCTCGTCGTCCCTTGCCGAAGAGGTAGTTGATCAGGCCGCGAGCAGAGGAGCCGGTGGAGACGTCGGGCACTCGGCGGTCTACAGGACCGGGTGCGGACAGGTAGCCGACACGACCAGCGAAACCGCAGGCCATGTCGGCCCAACCGAAGATCAAGCCTTCTTCGTCTCCAAGTAAACGCATCGGCGTCCGCCTACCGCCGGCGCCCGCCCGGCAATCCCGGAACCCCACCGCGCTCCAGGGCTTCCTCGACTGGCAGCACATTCCCCGGCCCCGGTCCTGGCGCGTCGCCACCCACCCCGCAGGCTGACATGATCGTTCTCAAGGTGGTCGCGACCACCTTGCCCCAGACCTGACGCGAAACGACGGCTGCGTCCGAGCCTGGCACACCATTTCTTCGCGGACCGTCGATTCAGCCTGATGATCTTCCACGAGGCCGTTCAACCAAGATCCGCGACAGCGTCAGGCACTGAGTCTCGCGATGGCGGAATCCTGACCTCGCGGACAGGGCCCCAAGGCGGGATTTCCAGGGCTCGTGGGGCGGTTGCTCGAGGCTAGGCGCCGGTCAGGCGGCCTTGCCGGTGGGGGTGCTGGACCCAGCACTCCCGCTGGCAGCTCCTCGTGGACGCCGGATTACCCGTTCACCTGGACGGGCCGTCACCCGGCGCCGCCCCAGCACTGTTACCTGGTCGGTTTGGCCGGCACCCCGGCCGCCCGGGGTGGCGGTGCGGTGTCGGGCGGCGGCCCCGAACCGGAGATGAGCTCTTCAATTCCGACCAGAGGCGCCGAAGACCCGCAGAACACCCATTCACGAGCGATGAGCTATTGCACGCGAAGATGGGCGCGGGTCCCCTGCGGGCCGAACAGGATGAGGAGTTCGACCGCGCGGCCGTCGGCGCTGCCCAGCCAGTGGGGCAGGGCCGTGTCGAACTCGGCCGCCTCACCGGGTGACAGGGTCAGGTCGCGCTCGCCGACCAGCAGACGCAGCCGGCCATTGAGTACGTACAGCCACTCAGAGCCCTCGTGTGTCTGCGGGGTCGGGTGGAGCGGTTTCGGCCGCGCGGGAATGATCATTTTGAAGGCCTGTGTGCCGCCCGGCTGCCGTGACAGCGGTATGAAGAGCATGCCGGACCGTCGGATCGGCTTCAGATGGATGCGGGGGTCACCTGTGCGTGGGGCGCCGACGAGGTCGTCCAGGGGAACGTCGTAGACACGGGCCAGCGGCAGCAGCAGTTCCAAGGTCACTCGGCGCTGCCCGCTTTCCAGCCGGGACAGCGTGCTCTCCGAGACCCCGGTGAGCGGCGCAAGGTCGGCGAGGGTGATGCCGCGTTCACGGCGCAGCCTACGCAGCCGGGAGCCCACGGAGCCGAGCACGTCTTCCGGTTCACTGTTCATCACGCCATCTTGCAGGAACTGCAAGATGGCGTGCCATTTCACGGAGGGCGGCCGAGGGTGGGGACTCAATCCCCGGTAGAAGGAGCCCTTGATGAGCACCACCGATGCGGTCGAGTTCTGGGACGGCCTCTACGCAGCCCGCCCCGCTTCCGTCGATCCGCGGCCGAACGCGCTACTCACCGAGATCGTCGCGGGTCTGCAGCCCGGCACCGCGTTGGACCTTGGCTGCGGCGACGGCGGCGACTCACTGTGGCTCGCCCGCCAGGGGTGGCGGGTCACTGCCGTCGATGTGTCGACTTGCCGTCGAGTGTCTTGCCGTCCTCGCAGTCACGCACGGCCTGGACGAACGGATCGCGGCCGAGAGGCACGACCTGTGTGAGTCCTTTCCCCACGGCACATTCGACCTCGTCTGTGTTCACTACCTGCACACCCCCCTCGACATGGACAGAGCGGCCGTACTGCGCGCGGCCGCGCACGCTTTGCGTCTGGGCGGACGGCTGCTGGTCGTTGACCACGGTTCCGCCGCACCCTGGTCGTGGGACCAGGACACCCAGTGCCCGGCCCCGCAGGATGTCGCTGCAGGCATCGCGTTGGACCCCTCGACGTGGAAGGTCGAGCGGGCCGACGCCTCCCGCCGCCTCGCGACCGGTCCGCAGGGACGGACTGCCGAGGTCATCGACCACGTGCTGATCATCCGTCACGCCGACCGAACCGACGCAGTCCCGGGAAAGGGCGCATGACGCCGCTCACCCACCGCCGCGACGCCCCGCACCCGGGACAGCGGGACCGAGGTTCGGCACGCCAACCGCGCGGACATCCTCCGCGAACCGAAGGACGGCGCCACCGCGTGCTGTCCCACCGCCCACATACATAGGAGACAGCACATGACCACCTCATTGTGGCCCACATGGCGCCGCTCCAGCCGTCTTGCCAGAACGGCAGCCATCCTTGCGCTCGCCTTCGCACTGACGACAGGTGCTGCCGCCTGCACCACGCAAGAAACCGACACTTCCAGTCGCACCTCCGACATTCCCGCTCATACCCTCGTCACCCGCGACGACCCGGAGTTCATGGGCACTTTCAAGCACGAGTTCGCCGATGTCGACGGCGTCCGCATGCACTACGTGAAGGGTGGAAGCGGCTCGCCGGTGGTACTGCTGCACGGCTGGCCACAGACCTGGTACAGCTGGTGGGACATCATGCCGGACCTCGCCGAGCATCACACCGTCTACGCTGTCGACCTTCCGGGACTGGGTGACAGCGCCGGCTCCCCGACCAGCTACGACAAGGCCACTCTGGCACGGTACGTGCACACCCTCGTCGCCGAGCGGCTCGGGGTGCGAGACGCCCGTGTCGTCGGACACGACCTCGGTGCCGCGGTGGCCTTCCAGTACGCGGCCCAATTCCCCGAGGACACCGAACGCCTCGGCTACCTTGACCTGCCGCTGCCCGGGCCCGCAATGGATGGGGCTACCTACCGCTCACTGAGCTGGCACATCGCCTTCCACTCCCAGCGCCGTGTCCCTGAGGCGATCGTCCGTGACAACGTCCGCGACTATCTGGAGCTGTTCTACCCTCAGGTCTCATTCAACGGATACGCGTTCGGTGGCACCTCGCAGAAGTCGCCCTTCACCGACGAGGAGATCGATGAATACGCCCGCACCTACAGCCGGCCCGACGCGCTGTCCGGCGGCTTCGATCTCTACCGCAGTCTGGATGAAGACGTCAAGGACACCGAGGCGGCAACACCGGTAGAGGTCCCGACCATACTCATGGCCGCCCAAGGACAGCTCGACGGGATACGTTCCACCGTAGATTCGCGCATGACCAACATCGTGCGAGCGGTGGATGTGCCCAAGGCAGGTCATTGGCTTGTCGAGGAGAACCCCGAGTTCGTCACCGATGAGTTGCTGCGCTTCCTCGACTGAGACCGTGAGCCCTTGCCAGGCCAGCGTCGCTGACCGCGAGTTGGACTGCCGTACGTAACCACGAAGCTCCTGGCAGGCGAACTCTCAAACAAGATCACCCGTGTCCGCCAGGAGCTTCGCGTACTTGTCTGCCGGAACCTTCACACTCCCCGCCCCGTGCCACTCGCACCTGCAACCCGAACGCCCTCGACGGCGATGTCCTGGACAGTTCGATCGGCGTTTACCCCGCTCAGCACGACTACACGGACATCGGCACCACCGGTCCGGGCCGCGGTCGGTGGTCGCAGTGGACGCCCAAGAGTTGTCCAGCTCCGCGCACCGGTGACAGCGCCACCGGCACCCGCTGTCCGCCGTCACCGACGCCCCCTTAACCCGTCCGAGCCATGCACAAACGTCATGGGAGTGGATTGACCGGCACCCGCCCGAACATCGCGATCGAGGAATGGATCACTGATGCCCGGCAGGCCGCTTTGTGCCTGCCCGGGTTCCCGGCCGATCCGCTCACCGACCTGAGGACCTTTCCGTCACCCCGCCACCGTCCGGCGCCCGCTCCAGCGCCTGGCCGACCACCTGCTGAACCACCGCCATCGGCGCGTTTCTCCAGGCCGGAGCCCGACTCGCCCTCATCGGCAATACCGGCCAAGGCATACCTCCTGCTCGACCGCCCGCAGCGACGTACGTGGTAGGTTATAGGTCAACCACTAACGCAGGAGTGAAGATGACAGTCAAGAAGGACGACGCCGGCCGCCGCGCCGCTGCCCAGCACGCCGTGGTCGAACACCTGCGCCTCACCGCCGCAGGACACACCGAGGAGTGGGTGGAGCTGTTCACCCCCGACGCGGTGCTCGAGTTCCCGTACGCCCCGGACGGCGTACCGAAGCAGGTCACGGGGCGCGACGCGCTGCTCGCCCACATGCGTGGCTTCCCTGAGACCTTTGACGTCGAGTTCGACGACGTGGTGTTCCACGACACGGTCGACCCGAGTCTGGTGATCGCCGAATTCCACTCAAAGGGCACGGCATTGCCGACCGGCAAGCCGTACGAGCAGACGTGCATCTCCGTCGTCCGAGTCGATGACGACGCGCTCATCACGCACTACCTGGACTACTGGAACCCGCTGGTGGCCATCGAGGCGCTCACACCCCGCAACGTGCCCTCCGACTCTGACCGCGGAGTGACTTTTGGAGGCTGAGGGAAGCCGTGTTTGACTCAGACCCATGCCTGCCGCCGGTACCAGCACGAAGAGTGACGAACGACGCCGAGCCATCATGGCCGGCGCGGTCGACTGCTTCGCGAAAAAGGGTTTCTACGGTACGACGACGCACGAGATCGCAGACTGGGTCGGCATCTCTCAGCCGTATCTCTACCGCCTGTACCCGAACAAGGAAGCGCTGTTCGCGGCGGTGGTCGATCACGTGTCCGTCGTCATGACTGACACGCTGATCGCGCACGCGCCGGCGGCAGGTGGGGCCGGGTCGGCGCCCGAGGGGGCATTGGACGCGGCGCGGGGCGCCTACGCCGCGCTCGTCACGGACCGGGGCATCCTGCGATTCCTCATGCACGCGAACTGTGCCACTGGTGAGCCACTGGTGGCACAGGCCGTGCGCCGGTGTTACGCCAAGCAGGTCGACACCGTGCGGCAGCTGTTGGGCGACGATGACGCCGTGCGGCGCTGGTTCGGCGCCGGAATGCTCGACAATGTGGTCGCCGTGCTGGGTCTGGCCGACATCGATGAGCCGTGGGCGCACGTCCTCACCGCTCGATGACCCGGCACCGGCAGTTCGGCGACCACTATGGCTCCGATTGTTCCTCGTATGCCGGCTCGGCCGGTAGGACTCGGCTTCTTCGCCCTGTTGGGGGCAGGCTTCTTCCGGGTCGGCCTCCTCCCGAGAGTGAGCTGGGGCGACGGTTGCGACGACCTCCCGGTCCCGCTCGGCCAGCCGGTTCAGGACCCGCTCGGCGATCCTGACAACGAGCGCACCGACCTGCGTGGTGTCAACACTCGCCCTGACCGACGCCGAAGCGGCCAACCGCCGCCAGGGCATCGCATGGATGTCATAGGACCCGGCCTGCCCAGGAATCTCTCCCAACCTGTCAGTTGTCCGTCCGGGCCGGGCACGACGACCACGTCATGGGACAGCAGCCCGCCTTGTCCTCCAGGGGCATACGCGCAAGGAGGTCCTCCACGCGGTCGGCGACGGAGGCGCTGGCGTCGCGATAGAAGGGGCGCGGCGGGGTCGGCGGTGGTGATCACCGTGCTCCTCGATTGGGGTGCTGAGCTGACCTCCGGGCCTCAGGTGTGGTTTCGAGTGGGGGCATTTCCCTCCGTGAGCGCCGCTATGCTCCCCTTCGCGCTGGCCAGGGCGCTGGAGCAGTTCCCCAGGATGACGTTCGCACCCACGGAGGCATCCTCGCCCCAGCTCGTGGACCACGTCGTTTCAAAGCGGCTGGACGTTGCGGTCGTGGCTTCCGGACCGGATCTGCCGCAGCCGGCCCTTGAAGGGCTGCGTCTTTCCCCGCTGCCGCGCAGCGAACTGGTGGGCGTGCCGCGCGGGCATCCGCTCGCCGGGACGGAAGGCACCGTCCCGGCGCGTGAACTCGCCCACGCGGCATGGATCATTGAGCCTCTTCGAGTTGGCCACCGATCGGGTGATGGGCCGTGAAGCGCAACGAGCGAGGCCCCCGAGCTGTTGATGGAGATGTCTGACGTCTCAATCACGTTGCTCGGGGGCCTCGTTGGTCATCCATCCTGCCGCACGCACTCGTGGAATGGGTGACCATGCTGATCGTCACCCGTGAGGGCGACCGGCGCTGCAAGCTCCGCCCGTCACAGCGCGCGATGGTGGCACTTGTGTACCTGCGCGAACACACCACTCTGGCGAAGATCGCTGCCGGGTTCGGGATCAGCGAGTCCACCGCGCATGCCTACACCACCGCGGTCGTGGACCTGCTCGCCGCCCGTGCACCGGGCCTGCTGAAGACGCTGCGTGAGCACGACCCCGACTTCGTCCTGCTCGACGGGACGCTCGCCGAATGCGACCGGTTCGGCGACGGTCGGGCGGACTACTCCCACAAGCACCGACGCCACGGCGTGAACGTACAGGTCCTCACCGATCCCTACGGTCGGCTGCTGTGGCTCTCGCCCGCCCTGCCGGGCCGCACCCACGACCTGACCGCCGCCCGCACCATCGGATCATCCGGATCTGCGAGCGCCAGGGAGTGCCTATCGTGGCCGATCTCGCTTACCAGGGCGCCGGCCCCGTGGCTGACCACCGGCATCAAACGCAGACCCCTGCGGGAACTCACCATCACCGAGAAGACCCGCAACCGAGCCCTGGCCGCAGCACGCGCACCCGTCGAACGCGGCGTCGCCCGCCTGAAGTCCTGGCGCATCTTCCGCAGGTCCCGCTGCAGCCCCAACCGCATGACGTCAATCGCCAAGGCCATCCTCACCCTGGAGCGGCAACGCTGAAGAGGCTCAATAATGTCACGGGCAGACAGCCGAACCGATCAACGTCACGTACCCCTCGAAGAATCGAGGTCAGTCGTCGTCTCTGGACTCCAGATTGCAAACTTCGGACGACTCCACCGGCACAAAATTATCGGGCTTATGGCCCCTTCGGCTGCGCATGCAGTGAGACGCGGAACTCTCGTGGTGACATTCCGACAACGCGCCGAAAAGCGGTACTGAAAGCACTTTCGGACTGATACCCGATGGCCCCTGCTATGGCCGTGAGGGAGTCCTCCGTGCGTAGTGCGGCACGCGCCAGCTGCATTCGCCACTCAATGAGGTAATCCAAAGGAGGTCTCCCTACTCTATTTCTGAAGTTTGCAGCGAAAGCTGACCTCGACATCATCGCAATTTTAGCAAGCTCTTCGAGAGTCCAGCGATGGCGCGGTTCAGCATGTATAGCTCGTAGTGCTGCTCCGATCCCATCGTCGGCAACCGACGCAAGCCACCCCAGGGGCTCATGGGATGAACCGGCGTGCGACCTCAGCATATGCACCAGAAGAATCTGGGCTAGATACTCAAGGACGAGAGACCGGCCCGCCTTTTGCGTCTCGATCTCATAGACGAGGATCGTCGCAATATTCCAGAGAAACTTTCCGTCAGCATCGCCTGCTCTGACAAGCATGGCCGGGGGGAGCGATGAAAACAAGGTCGATGCATCGGAATCTTGAAACTCGAAGTCGACGCTGCACGTGTACGTGACGGAGCCTTCGGAGATTTCGGGCCTGCTCGCGACGATTTCCTTGCGGAGCGGTTCGTTCGGGTTGCGAGATCGGGCTGCCTCAATCGAGCTCCCAAGGCCATAAGGGGGCGGATTTCCGAGAAGATAGAAATCGCCCGCGCTCAGGAAAAGAGGTTCCAGTCCGTCGACGCACAGCCAACACTCGCCTTCCACTATCACGCCGAGCTTGATGTGCGGGAAGGGGGAGAACTGAGCTCCCCACGGCGCCGTCGCGTGGAGCGGGACGGGAGTGACGGTCTGGGGCCGCGCCAGCGCCAGGGCACCCCGGATGGGGTCATGTGCATCGAGGGGAACCTCCGCGCTGGACGATCGATAATCTTTCCTGGACTTCATGTTATGGACTATACGCCCAGCGACGAAAATGATGGGTGTGACGGCAGGAGCTGCCAGGCGTGAGGAGCCCCCTCATGCCGGATCGACGCGAGGAGTCAAGAGACGTATGCGATACCTATTTCTTGGAAAATCGGGGCTGCGAGTATCGGAGCTTTCGCTGGGGACAGGTAATTTTGGCATGGGATGGGGGCATGGAGCTCATGCGCCCGAGGCCAGGGCGATGTATGACGCCTACAGGGAAGCGGGAGGAAACTTCATTGATACCGCTTCCAACTATCAGTCGGGGGAGGCTGAGGAATACCTCTCAGATATCATCTCCTCGGATCGCGAGGATATAGTTCTGGCGACAAAGTACACCATGGGGTCTTCAGCAAGCAGCGGCCTCCAACTGACCGGGAACAGTCGGAAAGCGATGGTCCAGTCTTTGGAGCAGAGCCTGCGTCGGCTGGGCACCGACCGGGTGGACGTACTCTGGGCCCATGTGGCCGACACATCCACACCCATCGAAGAAATATTGCGAGCCTTCGATGATTTGACGCGCGCCGGCAAGATTCTGTATGCCGGTCTCTCCAGTTTCCCCGCATGGCGTGTGGCCACGGGAGTCACCCTGGCACAGCAGCAGGGCTGGTCCCCTCTCGTGGCAATTCAGGTCGAGTACAGTCTCGTGGAGCGTAGCGCCGACCGGGATTTGGTGCCGATGGCAGAAGCCTTTGGCTTGGGCGTCCTCGGATTCTCGCCTCTCGGCGGTGGTCTTCTGACGGGAAAGTATCGGCGGGGCGCAACAGGTCGCGCCCAGAGCTCGATCAGCCAGTTCCTTCACAAGGAAGACGGCCCCGCCAAGGCGAATATTCTGGATACTATTGAGAGGATCGCCCGGGACCTCGATACGACTCCAGAGCGGGTAGCGATCAAGTGGTCGATGTCGAAAGGGGTGATCCCCATCATTGGACCGAGGAGCGTAGATCAGCTCACATCGAACCTCGCGGCCGCCGATCTGAATATCTCGACGCGTCAGCTTGAACGGCTGGATGAGGTGAGTGCGCCACAGTTGGGATACCCCCACGAAATGTGGTCAGAGCATGAACTGGTAGAGAAGAATCGATTCACCCATCCGTAAAAAGGCTATCCGTCCCACGGCTTTTGGACATCTGCGGCATGACCAGGACCCTTCACCAGGAGCATCCCGACGCCCGGCAGGTACCCCAGCGCTGTCGAAACTCGCGGACATCATCCGATCGGTGGCCCAAGCCGTGAATGGGCCACCCCCGTTCTTCACGGCAAGCAGGCACGAACCGCCCTCCGGGGCAACCAGACGGCGCCGCTCGGCCGGCGTCAGCGAATCCCAGGGGCGCCGGACCTCATTGATCAGCCCGCCCCTCGCGTCCGGCTCGCTCACCATCAGCGGTTCACCCCACCGCCGCGGCGGCCGCCAGAGTGAGCCCTCCGTCGTGGCGGCCCGGTCCAGGTCGAGATAGTCGTGAAGCCCGGCCAGGGCCTCGTAAGAGGTCCACGTGGTGCGGAACTTCTTGCCCTTGGTGATCCCGGCCGGCACTGGGAACGGGATGGGCCCCGCAGTCGGGGCCGGCGGCAGGGCGGGGATCTCCCAGGGCAGCAGATAAGTGAACTCCTGCAGCCGTATCCCGGTGGCCAGTGCGTGATCCCCGACCGCCGCGTTGCGGGTCAGCTCCCGCCCGTGGAATCCGGTGTCCTGCGAGCCGTCCGGCGCGAGCCCGCGCAGCCCTTTGCGGAACAGCTCGGTGAAGTCCGGCTCCAGGTACTTGATCGTCACGTGCGCTTTCGGGGTGCGGCGGACGGCCAGGTTCACCTTCACCTCCCGGCCGGTCCCGGCGAACAGGGCCCGTGCCGCGCGGTAGGTGAAGGGCTCAGCCGTCGCGTACTCCGCATGCATCGCCCACCGGTAGAACAACGACAGGATGCTCATGTGCTGGCCCCACGTCGTCGCCGCGAACCGGGCCTTCAACGGACCCGCCGCCCGGTGCTCGGCGTACCGGCTCAACGCGGCCTTCAACCGCACCCGCGAGTCGAACAGCCCCACCCCGTGCTCGGCCAGAAACTCCATCCACTCCTTGACCACCCGCGCGTAGTTCTCCCACGAGCTCGGCGCTGGCGCCCCGCTGGCCGGGAGCTCACGCAACCACCGGTTCACCACCACCGTCGGACGCGGCACAGCCGGGCCGTCCTCGAAGCGCAGGTCGTCGTCGACGAGCACGGGCATCCCCTCGGGGATCAACGGCCGCTGCTCGACGTCCCAGGACTGCCAGCCCCGAGACGAGAAGAAGTTCAGGATCATGAGCGCCGACAGTAGAAACACCACACGCCTCAGCGCAAAGCCCAAACCCGCAGGCCATCACCCCAGTTGGAGTCAATCGCCACACGGAAACTAAGCAGAGACAATGTGGCGGAGCCGGTGGGGATGAATATGCGGGAATCGCGGCTCGAAGCGTTCACGGATCCGCTCGGAGGCACGGGCGAGGACCGTGGGCCACGCGGTGAACGGGCCGCCGTCCGGACGCACGGCCAGCAGCATCGAACCGCCGTCGTGCGCCACCAGCCACCCTGACGGCTACCTCTGGAAACGCGACTACGCCGACACGTGGCTCGGCGACGCGCCCGCGATCTGGATCGACGACGACTTCACCGGCCTCGACCACGAATGGGCGGCGGAACGCACCGCCCAAGGCCGGGCGACCGCCCTCGTCCAGCCCGACCCCCATGTCGGACTGCTGGCCGAGCACCTGGTCGAAGTCCTGACCTGGGCGGCCATGGACGCCGTGCTCGGCGGACTGCGGACTGCGGACTGCGGACCGGGCGCGGACCGGAAGACCTGGCGACCAAGGAAACCGCAGCTCAAACGACATGATCGAAGATCAAGCCTTCTTCGTCCCCTAGAAGAACACCCCGCACCGCAGCAGCACGTTCGCGTAAGGCCTGGCCTCGCCGGTCCGTACGATCAGGCGGGCGTCCGCCGAGAGGGTCTTCAGGTCCTCGTGGGAGACGTGGGTCAGCGAGCCGGGGAAGCGGGCCGTCAGCAGGGCGGACGCCTCCGGGTTCGCCTCCCGTACCTCCGTCGCCGCCGTCGCGCCCTCCACCACCAGCTCTTCCAGCAGGCCCTCCAGGACCTCCTGGAAGGACGGCACCCCGGCGCGGAACGCCAGGTCCACCACCCGCGGGCCGGCCGGGATCGGCATGCCCGCGTCGCAGATCAGTACGCCGTCGCCGTGGCCCAGTTCGGCTGTCGCGCCCGCGAGGTGACGGTTCAGTATTCCGGCCTTCTTCATACGGCGGCGACCTCTTCGGCAGTGGGGAAGGACGCCTGCGCGCCCTGACGGGTGACGGCGACGGCGCCCACACGGGCCGCGTACGCGGCCGAGTCCGCGAGGGACTCCCCGGCGCCCAGCCGCCATGCCAGCGCCGCGGTGAAGGAGTCGCCGGCGCCGGTCGTGTCCACGGCGTTCACCTTGACGGCGGGGACACGGACCGGACCCGAGGCGTCGGCGACCAGCGCGCCCTCCTCGCCCAGGGTGACGACCACCGAACGCGGGCCGAGGGCCAGAAGCGCACCGGCCCACTCCTCGGGCGTGCTGCCCGCGTCCGCGCCGAGCACCACCCGCGCCTCGTGCTCGTTCACGATCAGCGGGTCGCAGGCGGCGAGGACCGCCGCGGGCAACTCCCGCGGCGGGGACGGGTTCAGTACGAAGCGGGCGCCGGGTCGCAGGGCGCGTACGACCTCCTCGACCGTCTCCAGCGGGATCTCCAGTTGTGTCGAGACGACCCTGGACGTGGAGAGGAGGGCCGATGCCCCGCGGATGTCGTCCGGGGTGAGACGGCCGTTCGCGCCCGGCGACACCACGATGCTGTTGTCGCCGGACGGGTCCACCGTGATGAGCGCGACCCCGGTGGGAGCGCCGCCGACGAGGACCCCGGACGTGTCGACCCCGGCCGCCCGCTGCGAGTCGAGCAGCAGCCGGCCGTGCGCGTCGTCGCCGACCCGGGCGAGGAGCGCCGTACGCGCCCCCAGCCGGGCGGCGGCGACGGCCTGGTTGGCGCCCTTGCCGCCGGGGTGCAGGGCCAGGTCGGAGCCGAGCACGGTCTCCCCGGCGCCCGGCCGCCGCTCGACACCGATGACCAGATCGGCGTTGGCCGACCCGACGACCAGCAGGTCGTACTCGAACATGGACTGTCTCCCTGTAGGGCCCGTAGTGGTGCGGGGTATGGCGTTCGGTGTCAGCCGGTGAAGTCGGCCACGTTCTTCGACGTGACCACCTTCACCGGGACCTTCACCGTCTGCTCGGTCTTCTTGCCGTCGGCCGCCCGCAGCGCGTTCTCCACGGCGATCCTGCCGAGTTCCTTCGGCTGCTGCGCCACGGAGGCGTACATCGTGCCGTCCGCGACGGCCTTCAGTCCGTCCGGCGTGCCGTCGAAGCCGATGACCTGAACCGACTTCCCGGCCTTGGAGCCGAGTGCCTTGAGCGCGCCGAGCGCCATCTCGTCGTTCTCGGCGAAGACGCCCTGGACGTCCGGGTGGGCCTGGAGCAGGTTCGTCATGACGTCCAGCCCCTTCGTACGGTCGAAGTCGGCGGGCTGCTTGGCGACGACCTGGATGCCCGGGTAGGCCTTCAGACCCTCGGCGAAGCCCGCGCCGCGCTCACGGCTGGCGGAGGTGCCGGCCTGGCCCTGCAGGATGACGATCTTGCCCTTGCCGCCCAGCTTCTCGGCCAGCGCCTTGGCGCCGAGCTGCCCGCCCTCGACGTTGTCGGAGGCCACGAGCGCGGCCGTCTTCGCCTTGTTGACGCCCCGGTCGACGCCGACGACGGGGATGTCGGACTTGTTGGCGGAGCGCACCGAGGGGCCCGCCGCATCCGAGTCCACCGGGTTGACGATGATCGAGTCCAGGCCCTCGCTGGTGAAGTTCTGCAGCTGGTTGGCCTGCTGCGAGGCGTCGTTCTGCGCGTCGGTGACGGTCAGATCGGCCCCGAGCCTCTCCGCCTCGGCCTGCGCACCTTCCTTGATCTGTACGAAGAAGGGGTTGTTCAGGGTGGAGAGGGACAGGCCGACCTTCGGCTTCGCGGACGACGAGCCGTTGTTGAAGATGCTCAGGCCTCCCACGACCGCCGCCACGAGGACGACGGCGAGCCCGTACTTGACTGCCTGCGGCCCCTTCCTGCCCGCCGCGCCCCCGGCGCCGGACGTCACCGGGGTCGCCCCCGCCTTGCGGCGCACGGTGTCGAGCAGCACCGCCAGCGCGATGACCACACCGATGACGACCTGCTGCCAGAACGCCGACACGGAGAGGAGGTTGAGGCCGTTGCGCAGCACCGCGAGGATCAGCGCGCCGATCAGCGTCCCGGACGCCTTGCCCGTGCCGCCCGCGAGGGAGGCGCCGCCGATGACGACCGCGGCGATCGCGTCCAGCTCGTAACCCTGCGCGGCCTGGGGCTGCGCGGAGGACAGCCGGGAGGCGAGCACGATGCCCGCGGCGGCGGCGAAGAGTCCGGACAGCGCGTAGATGGCGAGCTTCTGCCGCTTCACCCGCAGCCCGGAGAGGCGGGCGGCTTCTTCGTTGCCGCCGATCGCGTACATGGAGCGCCCGATGTACGTACGCCCGAGGATCACGGCCGTGACCAGGCCCAGGACGATCATCACCAGGACCGGGACCGGCAGCCAGCCGCCGAGCGTGTCGCCCAGGTGGGCGACCGAGTCGGGGAAGGCGATCGGGGAGCCCTGCGAGATCACCAGGGACAGACCGCGGCCCACCGACAGCATGGCGAGCGTCGCGATGAACGGCGGCAGCTTCCCGTACGAGATCAGGACGCCGTTGACCAGTCCGCAGGCTATGCCGGTGGCGATCGCGAGGATCACCGCGATCCAGACCGGTACGCCCTCCGAAGTGGCCGTCCAGGCCAGGACGGTGGCCGACAGCGCGGCGACGGAACCGACCGACAGGTCGATGCCCGCCGAGACGATCACGAAGGTCACACCGAAGGCGAGGATGGCGGTCACGGCCGCCTGGACGCCGATGTTGAGCAGGTTGTCCGTCGTCAGGAAGTCGCCGGACAGGGCCGACATCGCGATGACGAGAATGATGAGCGCGGTGAGCGCGCCGTTGTCGAGCAGCAGACGGCGCAGGCCGCCCGGGGCGCCACCGCCCGGAGCGCCACTCGCGCCCGTTGTGCTCTTGAGCGTGTCAGTGGCCACGGGGGTCCTCCACAGCGGTATCAGCGGTATCAGCGGTATCAGTGGTAACGGAGTTGATGGTGGGTGTGCTGACGGCGAGGGCCATCACGGAGTCCTGGGTCGCCTCGTCGGCGGAGAGTTCACCGACGATCCGGCCCTGGGCCATCACCAGCACCCGGTCGCTCATACCGAGCACCTCGGGCAGATCGCTGGAGATCATCAGGACGGCGTGGCCGGCGGCCGTGAGTGCGTTGACCAGTTGGTAGATCTCGACCTTGGCGCCCACGTCGATACCGCGGGTCGGCTCGTCGAGGATCAGCACCTTGGTGTCGGCGAGCAGCCACTTGCCGATGACGACCTTCTGCTGGTTGCCGCCGGAGAGCGTGCGCACGTGCTGCCCGAGTCCGGCCATCCGTACGCCCAGCTGCTCGGCGATCCGCGCGGCGGCCGTCCGCTGGCCCTTGAGGTCGACGAGTCCGCCGCGGGTGGCCGCCCGCAGGGTGACGAGTCCGAGGTTCTCCTCCACGGAGGCGTCGAGCAGCAGGCCCTGACCCTTGCGGTCCTCGGGGACGAGCCCGATTCCGGCGGTCATCGCCGCGTTGACGTCGTGGCGCGGCAGCCGTTCACCGGCGACCGCGACGGAGCCCCTGTCGTACGGGTCGGCCCCGAAGACCGCCCGGACGACCTCGGTCCGGCCCGCTCCCACGAGGCCCGCGATACCGACGACCTCACCGGCCCGCACCTCGAAGCCGACGTCGTGGAAGACACCGTCGCGGGTGAGTCCTTCCACGGTGAGCAACGCGGTGCCGAGGGCGGTGCCGGTGGCGGTGGCGCCGTTGCCGTTGCCGTTGCCGTCGGGCCGTTCGCGCGGGTACTGCAGCTCGATGGAGCGGCCCACCATCATGCGTACGAGATCGTCCTCGGGCGTGGACGCGGGCACCTGGCCGACGCTCCGGCCGTCCCGGATGACGGTGACCCGGTCGCCGAGGGCGGCGATCTCCTCCAGGTGGTGGGTGATGAAGACGATGCCCACGCCGTCCTCGCGCAGCTTGCGCACGATGGCGAAGAGCTTCTCCACCTCTCCGGAGGTGAGCACCGCGGTCGGCTCGTCCATGATCAGCACGCGGGCGTCCAGACTCAGCGCCTTCGCGATCTCGACCATCTGGAGGCGGGCGATGCCGAGTTCGCGGACCCGCGCGCGAGGCGACACGTGCACGCCGACCCGCTCCAGGAGCACGGCGGCGTCGGCCTCCATCCTCTTCCGGTCGATCATCCCGAGGCGGCGCGGCTGGCGGCCCAGGAAGATGTTCTCGGCGACGGTGAGATCGGGGACCAGGTTGAACTCCTGGTAGATGGTCGCGATCCCGAGGCGCGCGGCGTCCTGCGCGCCGTGGATGCGGACCTTCTCGCCGTCGACCACGATCTTCCCGGCGTCCGGCCGGTAGGCGCCGGACAGCATCTTGATGAGGGTGCTCTTGCCGGCGCCGTTCTCACCGAGCAGTACGTGCACCTCGCCGCGGCGCAGGTCGAAGTCGACACTGTCGAGCGCGACCACACCGGGGAAGGTCTTGCGTATCCCTTCGATACGCAGCAACTCGTCCGGGCTGCTGCTCACGGGTTGCTCCTTTGAGTGACGTTCGTGTGGGGGGAGCCGGCGGCCGGCGGGGGTTCGCCGCAGGAGCGGCGGACGACGAGGGTGGCCGGGAGGGTGACCGACTGCGGGGGCCGTCCCTCGATCAGGTCGACGACGGCGCGTACGGCGGCCCGGCCCAGTTCGGGGGTCGGCTGGGCGATCGCCGTGATCGGTGGATCGGTGTGCACGAACCACGGGATGTCGTCGAAGGCGGCGAGCGCGATGTCGTCGGGCACGCGCAGTCCACGCGCCCGTACGGCGTCCAGGGCGCCCAGGGCCATCAGGTTGTCGGCCGCGAAGACGACCTCCGGCGGCTCGGCCAGGTCGAGGAACTCCTCGGTGGCCCGCCGACCGCTGGCCGCCTGGAAGTCGCCCTGCCCGATGTACGCGTCGGGCAGCGGCAGGCCGTACTCGCGCAGGGCGTCCCGGAAGGCGTCGACGCGCTCGCTGCCGGTGGTGGTGGCGGCCGGGCCCGCGATGATCGCGAGCCTGCGGTGGCCGAGGCCGTGCAGGTGGGCGACGAGATCGCGCACGGCGGCCCGCCCGTCGGCCCGGACCACGGGCACCTCCACGCCCGGTATCCAGCGGTCGACGAAGACCATCGGCGTCCCCGAGCGCGCGGCGTCCAGCATCAGCGGGGAGCCGCCGTCCGTGGGGGACACGAGAAGGCCGTCGATACGGCGGTCGAGGAGGGTGCGGACGTGATGGTCCTGGAGGTCGGGACGCTCGTCGGCGTTGCCGATGATGACGCTGTAGCCGAGGGCGCGGGCCTCCTCCTCGACGGAGCGGGCCAGTTCGGTGAAGTACGGGTTGAGCACGTCGCTGATGACCAGGCCGAGGGTGTGGGTCTGGTCGGTGCGCAGGGAGCGGGCGACGGCGTTCGGGCGGTAGCCCAGCGCCTCGACGGCGGCCAGCACGCGGGTGCGGGCGTCCGCGCTCACCGACGGGTGGTCGTTCAGGACCCGCGACACCGTGGCGACGGAGACACCCGCCTCGGCGGCGACGTCCTTGATGCTCGCCATCGACGCTCCACCTCCTTGTGGATCACCTTGTGGTTCATGGCGTGGTTCATGGTGTGGTTCATGGCGTGGAAACGATTACACGCATGTTGCTGAAGCGATTGGAATCGATTACATCGACGTAGACAACCCCCTGAGACCGGATCGTGATGTGGAGGGGGTGGGGCGGCGGGAGGGGGTGCGCCCGCGGAGTGCGGGGCGCGGGGTGCGGGGTGCGTGAGGCTCTGGGTAGGGCGTTGCGATATTCGCAATGCGCGGTTACGGTGAGTGTATGTCTGATTCTGTAATCGACCGTGTGCGCAGAGTGATAGAAGCGGCCTCGATGAGTCAGGCCGCGTTCGCGGAGAAGGTGGGGCTCACGCCTGACAAGCTCTCCAAGTCCCTGGCGGGGGTGCGCCGTTTCTCGTCGCTCGAACTGGCGCTGATCGCGGAGGCGGGCGGCAGGACCGTGGACTGGCTGCTCACGGGGCGCGAGCCGCTGCGTCCGGCGTTCGCGGCCAGGACCAGTGCCGGAGCGACTCCGCGGCGGGGCCGCGTCAGCGATGCCGCGGACCGTTTCACGGCGGCGTACGAGGTGTTGGAGCTGCTGGGCAGGCCGCCCAAGCTGCCGCCGATGCCCTCGGTGCGTCCGGACATCAAGCGTTTCGTGGACCAGGGGAGGCAGTTGGCCCAGGACGCCGTCGGCGCGCTCACGGCGGCGGACGGCCACCGGACCGTGGCCGCTCTGGAGACCGACGTGCTGATCACGGCCTGTACGCAGGCGTTCGGCGTGGACGTCGCGGTCACAAGTCTTCCCGACGCCGTGGACGGGCTCACCTGGCAGACGGACACGTTCCGGCTCATCCTCCTCGGGCCCACGGAGACCTGGACCCGGCAGAGGTTCACCCTGGCTCACGAGCTGGGACACATCCTGGCCCGCGACGCCCAGGAGCTCGTCGTGGAGTCGCATGTCGCCCCGGGGCGGCAGAAGGACCTGACCGAGGTGCGGGCCAACGTCTTCGCCGCCGGCCTGCTGATGCCCGCACCCGAGATCCGCGACCGGTTCCGCCAGGTGGCGGACAGGCACGGCAGGCTCACCGTCGAGGCGTTCTCCGAGCTGGTCGTGGCCTTCAAGGTCTCGCCCAGCGCGCTGAGCGCACGGTTGAGCCAACTGCGCCTCATGGACGCGAAGTCGGAGCCCGCGGTCCACTACAGGGCTCTGACCACCGAGATCTGTCACCTGCTCGCCGGTGCGACGGACGCCTTCCAGCGGCAGCTCGCCTGGGCCGCGGCCCAGCGCTTCCCCGTACGTCTCGTGGCCGCCCTCTACAAGTGCTACGCCGAGGGGGAGACGACGCTCCGGCCCCTCGCATCCCTGCTCGGCATGGACGTGGACCACCTGCACGACCTTCTCGACCCGGCCGAGCCCGACAGTCCGGAAGCCGCTGTCGGTGAAGTGGAAGGCAGTGAAGTGGAAGAAGGGGACCTGATCTTCCAGCCATGAGACTCTGCTGGTTTCCGGACAACACCGTCCTGTGCAATTTCGCGGTCGTCGACCGCGTGCCCCTGCTGGAGAAAGTGCTCGACGGGCGCGGCCGTTGGACCGAGGCCGTGGCACACGAAGCCGAGCGGTCCGCTCGCCACATCCCCCGATTACGGGACGTCGTGTCGCTCGGCATGCTCGGCGACCCGATCGCCATCACGGACGTCGAGGAGATCGCCGCGGCCGACCGCCTGCGCCGGGCGGTCTTCGGCGGCGTCGCGTCCATGCCCACCAAGCATCTGGGCGAGGCCGAGACCTGTGTACTGATCACCATGCGCACGGGCTTCCGCGATTCGGTGTGGATCACCGACGACCGGTCGGCCGGCTCGTACGCGCGGCGGCAGGGCATCACCACCAAGGAAACCTTCGACCTCATGAACGAGGCCGTGGTCGGCGGACTGGTCAGTGCCGTGGACGGCCATGACCTGCTCCACCGGATGGTGGCCGCCGACCGTCATCTGCATCGAGTTTCCGTACGTCCCGATGAGTTGACGCGCTGAGTGCATGCGGGCGGCGCATCCGGCCAACGCGTCAGGCCGGTGCCTACGCCGCGACCGGGATCAGCTCGCACCATACGTACTCTCCCCGCTCGCCGAACCTGGCCGACGGCATCCAGCCCCAGTGCTCCGCGCAGGCCATGACGAGACCGAGCCCTCGTCCCTCCTCCGCCTCGCCCACGTACTCCAACGGCTTCGGGGGGTCCGCCGAATCCGGGGATTCCGGGGACGCGGCGACGACAAGCTCGGGGGAGCCGGCACCAACGTGATCGTCCAGGACTGACGATTCCCCACCGTCCGGTGCGAGGGCTGCGCGGTCACTTCGCACAGCCCTCCCCGCGGCGGCGCGCGCGAGCCTCAGAGGAGGTGGTCCGCCTTGCCGGCTTTGATGTCGAGGATGAGGGTGCGGAGGGCTTCGCGGGTGTCGGTGAGGGGGGTGTCTTCGGCGCCGGTGACGGCTATGTAGGCGTTGCCGTCGGGGTCGGTGCCGAGGCGAAAGCAGTTGTTGCCCTCGCCGCAGAAGGGGGCTTCCCAGGTGATGCGGTCGGTCACGACGTCTCCTACAGTTCGCGAGCAATCTTGTGGATGAGGCCGCGAGATGCTGCTGAGGCCATTGCCGCGCCGTCCATCCAGTGCAGATGGGAACGGTACTTCGTGAGCTGAGCCTCGGCGTGGGTGAATTCCGGTCCGTGTGCCGAGTCCAGTTGCACGGTGTCGAGCGAGGGCACCTCCCCGTCCGCGTAGAGCAACGCATGCCCCGCTCCAGGGAATCCGCCCACGGATGTGGGAATCACACGGACATCGACGTTCTCCCGCTCGGACTGGGCGGCCAGATGCCGGAGTTGCTGCCGGGCGGCATCCGTGCCGCCGTAGGGCATGCGCAGGGCGGCTTCGTGGACGTAGGCGATGTACGGGAGCGGGTCCGGTCCTTCGAAGACCTGCTGACGCTCCATGCGATGCGCGACGCGCAGTTCGACTTCGAGTCGTGTCAGCGGGGGCAGTACCGCTGCGAAAACAGCGCGGGCGTACTCCTCGGTCTGCAGCAGTCCCGGCGCGTGCATCACCTGAGCGGTCCGGACGCGGGCGGCATGCCACTCCAGCTCGGCGATGTCCAGCAGGCCGGAGGGCAACGTGCCGCGATGGCGCTCCCACCATCCGCGTTCCTTGTCGGCGGCCATGGCCACCAGTGCCTCGACGTAACTGTGTTCCGCGCACGCGTAGTTGCAAGCCAGAGTGCGGACGCGTTCTGGCGAGAAGGGGCGGATGCCCGACTCCATGTTGGAGAGCCGTGTCCTGTCTATGCCGAGGAGACTCGCGGCGTACTCCGTGGTGACATCCGCCGCCAGTCGCATCTTGCGCAGCTCGGAACCGAGTCGCTTCTGCCGTTGCGTCGGGGTGGTTCTGGTTGGCATTCGGACAGTCTGCCTGTGTGGAAGGGCGAGGTCCATGCACGAAGGGGGTAATTATCTCCAGCTGGATGGACTCAGTGACTCCGGTGAACCTACTTTCTGTAGTGCACCGCTCACGCACGGCGCGGTCGGCAGTGCATCACGCGAGCTTGCCCGCACCCCCTGCCCTGGGAGGGGTCGGCCCGTGTCAGGGAGACGAGCCACCGGCCGCCGTGCAGCATCCACGAAACGATGAGGAGTACCCCGTGCCCGAGACCACCTCCGCCTGCCCTGTCCCACCCCTGCCCACCACCTGGAGTTGCCACCTGCACCTCACCAACGACCCCCGAGCCCCACGCATCGCCCGCCACACCATCCGCACGGCCCTTCTCGGTTACGCCTGCGCGGCAGAACTCGTGGACACCGCTGAGCTGTTGACCTCGGAGCTGGTCTCGAACGCCGTGCAGCACTCCGACGGCCTCGTTACCGTCAGACTCCGTACCCGCGGCGGAGTCGTCCGGATCGGGGTCATGGACAACCACCCCGAACTCCCCGATCCCCTGCCCTGCACCACCGGTCAGGACTTCGGCCGGGGCCTGTTCCTCGTCGACGCCCTGGCCGACGCCTGGGGCCGCTACCCCCTCACCGCCCGCTCCCGAACGGCAGGCTGGAAGGTGGTGTGGTTCGAGTTGGCCGCACAGCCGTCAACTGCGGTTATGCGCAACCGAGTTGATATGGAAGGCTGACGCCAACCGTACGCAGGCAAGAGCCTTGGTGGTCGGCGGTCGAGAGGAGTGCAGCGTGAGTCAGGACGGCTTCCGTGCCGAGGGGATCGACACCAGCAGGCCGCACCCCGCGCGGATCTACGACTACCTGCTGGGCGGCAAGGACAACTACGAGGTGGACCAGCGGGCAGGCGACCAACTTGCCGCTGTCGCCCCCGAGGTGTGGAAGTCCGTGCGGGCCAACCGCGCCTTCCTGCGGCGTGCCGTCCGGTACGCCGTCGGCAGTGGCGTCCGCCAGATTCTCGACATCGGCACCGGGCTGCCCACCTCGCCGAACGTGCACGAGATCGCTCAGGAGATGGCACCGGACGTGCGCGTCGCGTACGTCGACAACGATCCGATCGTGAAGGCGCACGCCGACGCTCTGCTCGGCCACTTCGGCGAGACCAGCATCGTGCTCGCCGACCTGCGCGACGCGCGGGCCGTCGTGGACCACCCCGACGTCCGCCGGGTCATCGACTTCGACGAGCCGGTCGCCGTGCTCCTGGTCGCCATCCTCCACTTCCTCACCGACGCGGAGAAGCCCGAGCAGGTCGTCGCCACCCTGCGTGACGCGCTGCCTGCCGGGAGCTTCCTGGTGCTCTCGCACGCCACTGGCGATTTCGCCGACCGCGGCGAGGCCCAGGCCGTGTACAACAACGCGACCGCCTCCATGAACCTGCGGTCCCGCGCCGAGGTCGAGCGGTTCTTCGACGGCTTCGAACTGGTCGAACCCGGGCTGGCCCAGGTCCCGTTCTGGCGGCCGGAAACCCCGCCGCCGGCCGGATCGGGCGAGATCGGCTTCTACGGGGGCGTGGCACGCAAGACAGGCTGAACCACCTGCTCGGCCGGTGTCCGTGAGTGCCTGCAGAGGCAAGAACCCTGTACTGGAGTGCAGAGTTCGGGCCAGGTGGTTTCACACCCTCGCCGAGCATGGTTGAGTACCGCGAAAATTGCCGAGAGGGCTCAGCGATGCGTCACAGCGAACAGACCGATACGAAGAACGCTCACGGGAACCCGTCGAAGTTGCTGCCCAAGGCGGCGTCTCGGACGCCGCTCGCCGCCGGTGCGGCGGGCCACCGGTCCGCCGCCGACATCCCGGCTCTGCAGCGCGCCGTGGGCAACGCCGCCGTGGCGCAGATGCTGACGGCGCAGCGATCCACGGAAGAACACGAGCACGGCGCCGGCTGCGGGCACCAGTCGGTGCAGCGTTCCATGGCCGACGAGGTCCTGCGTTCCGCCGGAAGCCCGCTCGAACCCGGCAAGCGTGTGGAGATGGAGGCCCGACTGGGGGCCGATTTCTCGAACGTCAGGGTGCACTCCGACACGGTGGCCCAGCGTTCCACCGCAGAACTCGGCGCCACGGCCTGGACCTCGGGCAATCACGTCGTCGTCGGCCAGGGCGGTGTCGACGACACGACCCTGGCTCATGAGCTCACGCATGTGATCCAGCAGCGCTCGGGCCCGGTCGACGGAACCGTCGGGGCCGACGGCGTGAAGGTCAGCGACCCGAGCGACCGTTTCGAGAAGGCCGCCGAGGCCAACGCCGCCCGCGTCATGTCCCAGCCCGTCCCCAGCGTCCAGCGGGCGCGGTCGGACGAGGCGGCCACGTCGGCCGAGGCGACCACGTCGGCCGGCGGGGAGACGTCCGTGCAGCGGGCTCAGTACGCGACCACCAAAACGGATCGGGACCCGGACAGCGACAACTACGACTCGGACGAAGACAACTTCGACACCGTGGCGCAGAGCCTGACGTATCCCACGTCCTACAGCACCGTCGCCTCCCTGGTGGAACAGCAGTCCGAAAGCGGTGTCTATCTCTGGCGCGGTACCACGGCGTCCAAGGCCGACCAAATGATGAGGAAGGGGAGCGCGGGAGGCAGGACGGCCGACAGCGGTGTCGCGGCCCCGGACCGTGAAAGCAGCCAGTCCCAGGTGGGACATGGGGGTCAGCTCCCGGAGTTCACGACGAGTCCGGGGGTCGCCGAAGGCTTCAGTTACAAGAACGTGCTGGTGGTCGTGTACATCGCGGCGAAGTACCTCTCGAAGGGCAGTAGCAGCGAGCAGGGCTGGATCGCGAACCCCAAGGCGCCGCTCATGGTGGTGGACATCGTCGACCGCACGCGTGGAGCATCTCCCAGGCGCCACGGGAACGCGTCCTGAACCGGCGGCCCCGACCGTTCACCTGTTGCCCGCGGAGCCGCCCGGCGTGGCGGGTGGGGCCCGGACAGCAGGGTGGCCCCGTCCGTCGGGCTCGGTGAACGGGCACCGCCGACGACGGGCCCGTACCCGCGCTGTCAGTCCTGAACGGTAGCGTCGGATCATGCCCAATCAGACGGGGACACAGGCGGAGAGCGGGGCGCGGAATCTCGCGGTCCTCGAAGGTGTCCTGGAGCGGATCACGTACGCCAACGAGGAGAACGGGTACACGGTCGCGCGCGTCGACACCGGGCGCGGCGGTGGTGATCTCCTCACGGTCGTCGGCGCGCTGCTCGGCGCCCAGGTGGGGGAGTCCCTGCGGATGGAGGGCCGTTGGGGTTCCCATCAGCAGTACGGGAAGCAGTTCACCGTCGAGAACTACACGACCGTGCTGCCCGCCACCGTCCAGGGCATCCGCCGCTATCTCGGGTCCGGCCTGGTCAAGGGCATCGGGCCGGTCTTCGCCGACCGCATCACCACGCACTTCGGGCTGGACACGCTCCAGATCATCGAGGAGGAGCCGAAGCGGCTCGTCGAGGTGCCGGGGCTCGGTCCCAAGCGCACCAAGAAGATCGCCGAGGCCTGGGAGGAACAGAAGGCGATCAAGGAGGTCATGCTCTTCCTCCAGACCGTCGAGGTGTCCACGTCCATCGCGGTGCGTATCTACAAGAAGTACGGCGACGCGTCGATCTCGGTCGTCAAGAACCAGCCCTACCGCCTCGCGTCCGACGTCTGGGGCATCGGCTTCCTAACCGCCGACAAGATCGCCCAGTCCGTGGGCATCCCGCACGACAGCCCGGAGCGGGTGAAGGCCGGCCTGCAGTACGCCCTTTCGCAGTCCAGCGACCAGGGCCACTGCTTCCTCCCGGAGGAACGGCTGATCGCTGACGCGGTGAAACTGCTGCAGGTGGACACGGGGCTGGTCATCGAGTGCCTCGCGGAGCTGGCGGCCCCGGCCGAGGAGGGCGAGGACCCCGGTGTCGTACGGGAGCGGGTGCCGGGCACGGACGGCGGGGAGCCCGTGACGGCCATCTACCTCGTCCCCTTCCACCGGGCCGAACTGTCCCTGTCGGCACAGTTGTTGAGGCTCCTGCGCACCGAGGAGGACCGGATGCCGGGGTTCGGGGACGTGGCCTGGGACAAGGCCCTGGAGTGGCTCAAGGGGCGTACGGGGACGGAGCTGGCCCCCGAGCAGGAGCAGGCCGTGCGGCTCGCCCTCACCGAGAAGGTCGCGGTGCTCACGGGCGGGCCCGGCTGCGGCAAGTCCTTCACGGTCCGGTCGATCGTGGAGCTGGCGCGGGCCAAGAAGGCGAAGGTGGTTCTCGCGGCGCCGACGGGCCGGGCGGCCAAGCGGCTCGCCGAGCTGACCGGGGCGGAGGCATCCACCGTGCACCGGCTCCTGGAGCTACGGCCAGGGGGCGACGCGGCCTACGACAGGGACCGTCCGCTGGACGCCGACCTGGTGGTCGTGGACGAGGCGTCGATGCTGGACCTGCTGCTGGCCAACAAGCTGGTCAAGGCGGTGCCGCCGGGTGCGCACCTGCTGTTCGTGGGGGACGTGGACCAGTTGCCGAGCGTCGGCGCGGGTGAGGTGCTGCGTGACCTGCTGGCGGACGGCGGCCCGGTGCCGGCGGTCCGCCTGACGCGGGTCTTCCGGCAGGCCCAGCAGTCGGGTGTGGTCATGAACGCCCACCGGATCAACGCGGGGCAGCAGCCGCTGACGGAGAACGTCAAGGACTTCTTCCTCTTCGTGGAGGACGACACGGAGGAGGCGGGGCGGCTCACGGTGGATGTGGCGGCGCGGCGCATTCCGGCGAAGTTCGGGCTCGACCCGCGCCGTGATGTCCAGGTCCTGGCCCCGATGCACCGGGGTCCGGCGGGAGCCGCCGCGCTCAACGGACTGCTCCAGCAGGCCGTCACGCCGGCCCGCCCCGACCTTCCCGAGAAGCGGTTCGGCGGCCGGGTCTTCCGGGTCGGCGACAAGGTGACGCAGATCCGCAACAACTACGAGAAGGGGGAGAACGGGGTCTTCAACGGCACGGTGGGCGTGGTGACTTCGCTCAACCTCGACGATCAGCGGCTGACGGTGCTGACGGACGAGGACGAGGAGGTGCCGTACGAGTTCGACGAGCTGGATGAGCTGGCGCACGCGTACGCGGTGACGATCCACCGCTCCCAGGGGAGCGAGTACCCCGCTGTTGTCATTCCGGTGACGACGGGGGCGTGGATGATGCTGCAGCGCAACCTCCTCTACACGGCGGTCACGCGGGCGAAGAGGCTGGTGGTGCTGGTGGGGTCGCGGAAGGCCCTGGGGCAGGCGGTCCGCACGGTGTCGGCCGGCCGCCGCTGCACGGCCTTGGCCTTCCGCCTGGCCGGCACCCGCCTCCCCGCATGATCCCGACCGCGGCCCGGCGAGGACTTGTCGCGCAGTTCCCCGCGCCCCTGTGCCCCTGAGGGGGTGGGGCTTCGGTTGCCTGTTGGGCGCGGCCCCGGTGGGGGCCGGCCGCGACGTTCCCCGCGCCCCTGGATGCCTGGGGGCGCGGGGAACTGCGCGCTCAGCCCCCACCGGCCCGCGCTCGGCGTGCAACGCGAACCCCTCCTTCCCCGGGCCCGGGGGAGTTCAGCCGCGCCCACCGAGCCGCGCCCACCGAGCCGCGCCCGCACAAGCCGGTCGTGCGCCATGACGGTCAGCGGGGAAAAATGATCGATCAAACGAGTCGGAAACGTCACACGGCACTTTCGGAAGGCGGGGGAAGCGGGCAGGATGAACAGGTTGGCGGCACTGAGTGCCGCCAATAGGCCCAATGGTCGACCCCGAGTGCACCCTCCTGCGCCAAATGGGGGATGGTAAAGACAGTCAGGGCACCTCGAAGAAGAGGCACAAAGTCGGTGAGGGATGACGTGAGCGACAACTCTGTAGTACTGCGGTACGGCGACGGCGAGTACACCTACCCGGTGATCGACAGCACCGTCGGCGACAAGGGCTTCGACATCGGAAAGCTCCGCGCCCAGACCGGTCTGGTGACGCTGGACAGCGGTTACGGGAACACCGCCGCCTATAAATCCGCCATCACCTATCTCGACGGCGAGCAGGGCATCCTCCGCTACCGCGGGTACCCGATCGAGCAGCTCGCCGAGAGCTCCACCTTCCTCGAAGTGGCCTCGCTGCTGATCAACGGCGAGCTGCCCACGGTCGACGAGCTCTCCACCTTCCAGAACGAGATCACGCAGCACACCCTGCTGCACGAGGACGTCAAGCGGTTCTTCCAGGGCTTCCCCCGTGACGCCCACCCGATGGCGATGCTGTCGTCGGTGGTCTCCGCGCTGTCGACGTTCTACCAGGACAGCCACAACCCGTTCGACGAGCAGCAGCGCCACCTCTCCACGATCCGGCTGCTCGCGAAGCTTCCGACCATCGCGGCGTACGCGTACAAGAAGTCGATCGGTCACCCGTTCGTCTACCCGCGCAACGACCTGGGCTACGTCGAGAACTTCCTGCGCATGACCTTCTCGGTCCCCGCGCAGGAGTACGAGCTCGACCCGGTCGTCGTCTCCGCGCTCGACAAGCTGCTCATCCTGCACGCGGACCACGAGCAGAACTGTTCGACCTCCACCGTCCGTCTGGTGGGCTCGTCGCAGGCGAACATGTTCGCCTCGATCTCCGCCGGCATCAGCGCCCTCTGGGGTCCTCTGCACGGCGGTGCCAACCAGTCCGTCCTGGAGATGCTCGAAGGCATCAAGGCCAACGGCGGCGATGTCGACTCCTTCATCCGCAAGGTGAAGAACAAGGAGGACGGCGTCCGCCTGATGGGCTTCGGCCACCGGGTGTACAAGTCCTTCGACCCGCGCGCGAAGATCATCAAGGCTGCCGCGCACGACGTCCTCTCGGCCCTCGGCAAGTCCGACGAGCTGCTGGACATCGCGCTCAAGCTGGAGGAGCACGCGCTCTCCGACGACTACTTCGTCTCGCGCAACCTCTACCCGAACGTCGACTTCTACACCGGTCTGATCTACCGGGCCATGGGCTTCCCGACCGAGATGTTCACGGTCCTGTTCGCCCTCGGCCGGCTGCCGGGCTGGATCGCCCAGTGGCACGAGATGATCAAGGAGCCCGGTTCCCGGATCGGGCGTCCGCGGCAGATCTACACGGGTGTCGTCGAGCGGGACTTCACTCCTGTCGAGGAGCGTTAGGGCTCCGCTCGGCCGCGGATCGTCGGCGGCGGATCGTCGTCCGCCGGTCCGGTGGGGGCTGGTCGCGCGGTTCCCCGCGCCCCTCACGGGTCGGGGCGCTTGCGACCAGCCCCCACCGCATACGCGTGGAGCAACGTGGAGCAATAAAGAAGGCGCCCCGCTGCCGGTCCCCCCACGGGCCGGAGTCGGGGCGCCTTCCCATGTCCCGGTGCGGATTCCCCCCACGGGATCCGGCCGGGCGTCTGAAGGCAGCGCCTGAATCGCTGCGAGCAAAACGAGCAGAATGAACAAGAACTCTGCCTACTGCGTACTACCTACCGCGTACTGCCTCCTGCTGTGCGGTCTGCCGGGACCCGTACGTACGGGAGGGCCGCTCAAAGCTCCCCGCCGCACGTGTCCCGGCAACGCGTTTCCAGGAACGTCCCCCAAGACATCCCCAGATGCCAGAAACGCCCCCCAAGACGTGTCTGACATCGTCAATCTAGACTCACGAACCCCTTCGAGGGTTACGTTCACACCACTGTGACCTGCGTCTCTTGCGTATGTCCTGAAGATACGCAAGAGCCCCGATATGACTATCGGAGCCCTAGCGTAAGGATGATGCGCGAGCCTTGTGAAGAGCTTATGTGAAGACGTGTGCCGGACTCTAGGGGACTCCTACCTCTTCGTCATGAAAATGCCCTGAGACGCAGGCTGTTCGTGACCACGAACACCGAGGAGAACGCCATGGCGGCGCCCGCGATCATCGGGTTCAGCAACCCCGCCGCGGCGAGCGGCAGTGCCGCCACGTTGTATCCGAAGGCCCACACGAGGTTCCCCTTGATCGTGGACAGCGTCCTGCGGGACAGCCGGATCGCGTCCGCCGCCGCCCGCAGGTCCCCGCGGACGAGCGTCAGATCGCTCGCCTCGATCGCCGCGTCCGTACCCGTGCCCATCGCCAGCCCGAGATCGGCGGCGGCGAGCGCGGCCGCGTCGTTGACGCCGTCGCCCACCATCGCCACCGCCCGCCCCTCGGCCTGCAGGCGCCTGATCACGTCGACCTTGCCCTCGGGCAGCACCTCGGCGATCACCTCGGCGGGGTCGATGCCCACGGAGCGGGCCACGGACTCGGCGACGCTCCTGTTGTCCCCGGTGAGCAGCACCGGTGTGAGCCCCAGGGCGCGCAGCGCGCGGACGGCCTCCGCGCTGGTCTCCTTGACCGCGTCGGCGACGGTCACGACACCCTGCGCCACGCCGTCCCAGGCGACGGCCACGGCGGTACGCCCCTCCTCCTCGGCCCGCGTCCGGAGGGCGGCGAGCGAGTCGGGCAGCGTGATCCCGGCCTCTTCGAGGAGACGGGCGCGGCCCACGAGCACCGCGTGGCCCTCGACCGTGCCGCGGACACCGAGTCCCGGCACGTTCTCGAAGCCGTCCACGGCCGGCAGGGGCCCGGTCCGCTCCTCCGCGCCCGCCGCGACGGCCCGGGCGATCGGATGCTCCGAGGCGTGCTCCAGGGCGCCCGTGAGCCGCAGTACGCGCGTCGTGTCGGTGCCGTCGGCCGCGTACACCTCCTGGAGGGTCATGCGGCCGGTCGTCACCGTGCCGGTCTTGTCCAGGACGATCGTGTCGACGCGGCGGGTGGACTCCAGGACCTCGGGCCCCTTGATGAGGATGCCGAGCTGGGCGCCGCGGCCCGTGCCGACCATGAGGGCGGTCGGGGTGGCAAGACCCAGGGCGCACGGGCAGGCGATGATCAGCACGGCGACGGCCGCGGTGAACGCGGCGGCCGTGTCGCCGGTGACGCCGAGCCAGACCCCGAAGGTGGCGACCGCGATCAGCAGCACGACGGGTACGAAGATCCCGGAGACCCGGTCGGCGAGCCGCTGCACCCGCGCCTTGCCGTTCTGGGCGTCCTCCACGAGCCGCGCCATCCGGGCGAGTTGGGTGTCGGTGCCGACCCGGGTCGCCTCGACGAGCAGTCGCCCGCCGGCGTTCACGGTCGCGCCGGTGACGGCCGAACCCACCGTCACGTCCACCGGCACGGACTCGCCCGTCAGCATCGACGCGTCGACGGCCGAGGTTCCCTCGACGACCGTGCCGTCGGTGGCGACCTTCTCACCGGGCCGTACGACGAAACGGTCGCCCACGGCCAGCGCGCCCACCGGAACGCGGACCTCCCGGCCCTCCCGTACGACGGAGACGTCTTTCGCGCCCAGTTCCATCAGGGAGCGCAGGGCGGCGCCCGCCCGGCGCTTGGAGCGGGCCTCCAGATAGCGGCCGAGGAGGATGAGGGCCACGACCCCGGCGGCGACTTCGAGGTAGATCGCCGAGGCGCCCTGCTCACGGGAGACGGTGAGGGAGAAGCCCTCGTCCCGCATGCCCTCCATGCCCGCGTCGCCCCGGAACAGCGCCCACAGGGACCAGCCGAACGCGGCCAGCGTGCCGGTCGAGACGAGGGTGTCCATGGTGGCGGCACCGTGCCGGGCGTTCGTGTACGCGGCCCGGTGGAAGGGCAGCCCGCCCCAGACGACGACCGGCGCGGCGAGGGTCAGCGCGAGCCACTGCCAGTTGTCGAACTGGAGCGCCGGGATCATCGACAGCAGCACGACGGGGGTGGCGAGGAGCGCGGAGACGACGAGGCGTTCGCGCAGCGCGGCCAGTTCGGGATCACGCTTCCGCGCCGGGTCCTCGCCGGCGGAGGCTTCCCGGTACTCCGAGGACTCCGAGGACTCCGAGGACTCCGAGGACTCCGAGGACTGAGGGGGCTGCGGCGGCGGGGGTTCCTCGGCCGTGTAGCCCGTCCTGACGACGGTGGCGATCAGGTCGGGGACCCGTACCCCGTCCGCGTACGTGACCTTCGCCTTCTCCGTCGCGTAGTTCACCGTGGCGGTCACGCCGTCCATGCGGTTGAGCTTCTTCTCGACCCGGGCCGCGCAGGAGGCGCAGGTCATCCCGCCGATGGTCAGCTCTACCTGCGACTCGACGTGTGACTCGACGTGTGACGCGGAGCCGGAGGGAGGGGCTTCAGTGGTGCTGGTACTGGGACTGGTACCGGTGCTGGTCATTCCTGCTCCAGGGCTCCAGGGAACGAACCGGGCCGTGCGGAGCCAGTATCAGCTGGTCGGTACGGCCCGGTGCGGTGGTGAGAGGGAGGGGTGCCGGAGTGCCTCAGGACTGGCCGGCGAGTTCGAAGCCCGCCTCGTCGACGGCGGCGCGTACGGCCTCCTCGTCGAGCGGTGCGGCGGAGATCACGGTCACCTCGCCGGTGGAGGCGACGGCCTTCACCGAGGTGACGCCCGCGATCTGGGAGATCTCGCCGGAGACCGAGCCTTCACAGTGTCCGCAGCTCATCCCGCTCACCTGGTAGACGGTGGTGACGGAGCCCGGGGTGTCGGTGTGGGCGGTCATGTCGCTCTCCTCGTCGAGACGTGTGGGGCGTGTGGGGCATGTGCGGCGCTTGCGTCGTGGGATACATGAGACGTGTGTGGCCCACGGGCTTTCACGGTACCCACTGTATACCCCTAGGGGGTACATTCACAGTGCTGGCGACAGCGGAGGGGTGACGGGCATGCGGGCAGTGGTGTTCGAGCGGTTCGGCGAACCGGCCGAGGTACGGGAGGTGCCGGACCCGGCACCCGCGCCGCACGGAGTGGTGGTGCGCGTCGAGGCCACCGGGCTCTGCCGCAGCGACTGGCACGGCTGGCAGGGCCACGACCCGGGCATCGAGCTGCCGCACGTGCCCGGACACGAACTCGCCGGCACCGTCGAGGCCGTGGGCGCCCTGGTGACCCGCCACCGCCCCGGCGACCGCGTCACCGTGCCCTTCGTCTGCGCCTGCGGAAACTGCGCCTCCTGCGCGGCGGGCGACCAGCAGGTGTGCGAGCGCCAGACCCAGCCCGGGTTCACGCACTGGGGGTCCTTCGCCGAGTACGTCGCCCTTGACCACGCCGATGTGAACCTCGTCGCCTTGGCGGACGAGCTGTCCTTCGGTACGGCGGCCTCGCTCGGCTGCCGGTTCGCCACGGCGTTCCGCGCGGTGGTCGCGCAGGGGCGGGTGGCGCCGGGGGAGTGGGTGGCCGTGCACGGCTGCGGAGGGGTCGGGCTGTCCGCGGTGATGATCGCCGCGGCGGCCGGGGCGCGCGTCGTCGCGGTCGATCTCTCACCCCGGGCGCTGGACCTGGCGCGGCGGTTCGGCGCCGCGCACCGCGTGGACGCGTCCCGCGCCGACGACACGGCGGCGGCGGTCCGCGACCTGACCGGCGGCGGCGCCCATCTCTCCCTCGACGCCCTCGGCTCCCCGGTCACCTGCGCGGCCTCCGTCGCCGGTCTGCGCCGCCGCGGCCGGCACGTCCAGGTGGGGCTGCTGCCCGAGGACCCGAAGGTGCCGATGTCCCGTGTGATCGGCCTCGAACTCGAACTCCTCGGCAGCCACGGGATGCCCGCGCACGCCTATCCGCCGATGCTGGAGTCCGTACGGGCCGGACTGCTGCGCCCCGACCTTCTGGTGACGTCCACGATCGCCCTGGAGGCGGCTCCCGCTGCTCTGGCGGCGATGGGGGTGGCGCCGGGAGCGGCGTCGGGGGCCGGCGTCACGGTTGTCGAACCCTGGGCGTGCGGGCCGTGAACCGGTGCGGACGAGAACGAGGGGGTCCCGCACGGTGGACGTGCGGGACCCCCTCTCGTGACGGGCGCCGTGACGGGCGGTCAGCCGTCCCGGCGGCCTCTGTTGCCCGGCCGGGAGGCGACCCACGCACGGACGGTGTCCGCGTACCAGTACGGTTTGCCGCTCTCCACGTGGTCGGGCGCGGGGAGAAGCCCGTGTTTGCGGTAGGACCGCACAGTGTCCGGCTGCACCCTGATGTGCGCCGCGATCTCCTTGTACGACCAGAGCCTTCGGTCGGTCATCCGTAGCACCTCCCTGCGCGCGCCACAGCGGCGGCCGGGGGGTGGCCGCAGGGGGAGCCGGGCACTGCGCTGGCGATCACAAGCCTGTGCTCGGTGAACGACGCGGAGTGACAACACGGCAGGGGCTGTCGCGCGGGTGTGACACAAGATCCGTGTAGGCGTGACATGTGTGACAGTTGGAGGTCTTTTGTGACACGGGTGACGCATTGGACCCCGTCGGGAACATGTCCCGTCGGGAACATGCCCCACCGGCGAACGTGTCCCATTGGGAAACGTGTCCCATTGGGACATGAAGGAGTATTCTGAGGGTATGGAGGCAACGGAGCCCAGCACCACCACCGAGGACCGCCGGCAGCGCAAGGCCCGGCAGACCCGCGACGCCCTGGCGACCGCGGCCGTCGACCTGATCCTGGAGCGCGGACTCGCCGCCACCACGGTCGAGGCGATCGCGGAGCGGGCGGACGTCACACGCCGCACCTTCAGCCGGCTCTTCGTCGGCAAGGAGGACGCGGCCCTCGACTTCGTACGAGGTGACGGCGACCGCATCAACGCGCTGCTGCGCGAGAGGCCCGCCGCCGAGCCGCCGCTGCTCGCCTACCGCCGGGCCGTGCGCGACTGGCTCGCCGACCGGGACGACCCGGCCTGGCACCTGCGCCCCCGGATGAGGCGGCTGCTGGCCCTGCTCGACAGCGAGCCGGCCCTGTTCGCGGCGTACGAACGCATCAGGGTCGACGCCCAGGAGGAGTCGATCCGGATCCTCGCCGACCGGCTCGGCACCGACGACGTGCTGGACGTGCGTCCCGCCGTCGTGGTCGACGCCGCCGCCGGAGTCCTCAGCGCCGCACTGCGCATCTGGGCGCGCGGCGCGTCCGGCGCCGACGGCTCGGCGGCCGAGGACCTCGCCGCCCTGGTGGAGCGGGCCTACGACGCCCTGACCCAGGAGGCCGCATCCGCGGTCTCGTACGACACCCCCGAAAAGTGAGAGCACCATGAGCACCACCGGCACCACCCCTGTCACCGGCACCACTCCTGTCACCGGCAACGCCCCCGTCGCCGACTACGCCACCGAGTTCGCCGGGAAGACCGCGCTGGTCACCGGCGCGGCCTCCGGCATCGGTCTGGCCACCGCCCGCCGCCTCGGCGCCGGCGGCGCCGACGTCGTGATCGCCGACTACAACGCCGAGGGCGCCGAGAAGGCCGCCGCCGACCTCCGTGCGGAGGGCATCGAGGCCGCCGCGGTCGAGGTGGACGTGACGAGCCCCGACTCCGTGGCGGCGGCCGTCGCCTTCGCCGTCGACACCTTCGGCGGGCTGCAGCTGGCCGTGAACAACGCCGGCATCGGCGGCCCGAGCGCGCCGACCGGCGAGTACGACATCGCGGCCTACGACCGCGTGGTGCTCACCAACCTCAACGGCGTCTTCTACTGCCTGCGCCACGAGCTGCCCGCCATCGAGGCGGCCGGCGGCGGCGCCGTGGTGAACGTGGCCTCCATCCTCGGCTCGGTCGGCTTCGCGGGCTCCTCCGCGTACGTGGCCGCCAAGCACGGAGTGGTCGGACTGACCAAGACCGCTGCAGCCGAGTACGCCGCCAAGGGCATCCGCGTCAACGTGGTCGCCCCCGGCTTCATCGAGACCCCGCTGCTGCGGACCATGGACAAGGAGGCCTACGACGGCCTGGTCGCGTTGCACCCCGCCGGCCGGCTCGGCAGCCCCGACGAGGTCGGCGAACTGATCGCCTTCCTGCTGTCCGATCGCGCCTCGTTCGTGACCGGCGGCTACCACCTGGTCGACGGCGCCTACACGGCCGTCTGAGCACCGAGGAAGCACAGGAAGCCGCAGAGCAGCCACAAAGCAGTAGCAGAGCAGTAGCAGAGCAGTAGCAGAGCAGCAGCAGAGCGAGACAGAGAGAAAGAAGCCGGGCCATGAAGGCACTGCAGTACCGCTCCATCGGCGCAGCCCCCGAGGTCGTGGTCGTCCCCGACCCCGAACCCGGCCCCGGACAGGTCCTGTTGAAGGTCACCGCCGCCGGCGTGTGCCACTCCGACATCGCCGTGATGAGCTGGCCCGCCGAGGGATTCCCGTACGAGCTGCCGCTCACCCTCGGGCACGAGGGCGTGGGCACGGTCGCCGCGCTGGGCGCGGGTGTGACCGGTGTGCGCGAGGGCGACGCGGTCGCCGTGTACGGCCCCTGGGGCTGCGGCGGCTGCGCCAAGTGCGCGGAGGGCAAGGAGAACTACTGCCTGCGCGCCGACGAGCTCGGTATCCGGCCGCCGGGGCTCGGGGCGCCGGGTTCGATGGCGGAGTACCTGCTGGTGGACGATCCCCGGCACCTGGTGCCGCTGGACGGGCTCGACCCGGCCGCGGCGGTCTCGCTGACGGACGCGGGACTGACGCCTTACCACGCGATCAAGCGGTCGCTGCCGAAACTGGTACCTGGTTCGACCGCGGTGGTCATCGGCACGGGCGGGCTCGGGCATGTCGCCATCCAGCTGCTGCGGGCCATGACCCCGGCCCGGGTGGTCGCCCTCGACGTGAACGAGGAGAAGCTGCGGCTGGCCCGCGAGGTCGGCGCCCACGAGACGGTCCTGTCCGACGCGCAGGCGGCCACGAAGGTGCGTGAACTCACCGGCGGCGTCGGGGCGGAGGCGGTCTTCGACTTCGTCGGGGCGCAGCCCACCCTGGCCACCGCGGGAGCCGTCGCGGCGGTCGAGGGCGACATCACGATCGTCGGCATCGGCGGCGGAACGCTCCCCGTCGGCTTCGGAAAGCTGCCCTTCGAGGTGTCGGTCAGCGCCCCCTACTGGGGCACCCGCGGCGAACTCGTCGAGGTCCTCGCACTGGCCCGCTCCGGCGCCGTGTCGGTGCACACCGAGACCTTCTCCCTGGACGAGGCACCGCTCGCCTACGAGCGCCTGCACGAAGGCAGGATCAACGGCCGAGCGGTGATCCTCCCGCACGGCTGAACGAGCTCGACGGGGTTGTCGGCCAGGGCGCGGCGACGGGCGTGCCGGTTGGACGTGACGGCCGTGCCGGTGCCGGTGCCGGTGCCGGATGGATGTGACCGCCTGTCCGATCGGCTCGGTCGGCGTGGGAAGCCGGTCAGGCCGTGAACACCGACCAGCAGATGTCGTCGCGCAGCCGCTGGTCGTCGAGTACGAGCTCGCGGATCTCCGGCGGGAGCCGCTCGCGCTGCCACTGGCACTCAAGTCGGCCCGTGGGCTCGCTCTCGCCCTCCGGGGCGGCGGCACGGGCGGCCTTGATCGCGTAGGCGGCGGCGCCGAGTTCGTGGGCGGCCACGTGGGCGACGGCCCCGGCCTGCCCGGCGGCGTACGCGGCGTGTCGTGCTGCCCCGCGCAGGTCTCTGGCCGCCCCCATCGCATGACCGCCCGCCGCGCGTGCCCGCGTCATCTGGACCTCGCCGCGAACCCAGCCCCGGGCGTGTTCGATCGCCTCGCGCGGTCGCGGGTCCGCGGGCCGGGCCGCCTCGAAGAGATGAAGGACGTGCTCCGCGCACGTGGCGGCCCAGAGGGCAAGGCGACGGTGATCCGCGTCGGTGAGAGTCCCACCCCGGCGGATCGTCACGAAGCGGGGGTCCCGGACCTTCGGGAGGATCATGACCGCGCCTCCTCGGATGACACCGGACGGAAGCGACGGTACCGGACACCATCAGGCAGCAGCAGCAGCGGGCGGCGCCGCCCGGACGCCCCAGGGGCGGCCGTCGCGGCGCGCCGGAGAGCCGTACGGGCCCGGCTCGATCCATGCGTATCCGGACTCGGCGACCTCGTCGAGGAAGCGCGGCCACGGGACCTGCTGGGGATTGTCAGGAACCACACACCCCAGGGAGTCGGGCGCCGAACCGACCCGGATGCGCGACAGCGAGGCCGCGGAAGAGGCCTGAGGCGGCAACGACGTCATGCGCGTCAGCTTCGGGGCGGCCGGGGGAGGTGTCAAGACTTGGTCAGAATGTCCGGACAACCAATTGACAGGGCTCTATCGGCGCCGCTAGACCTGGGGTCCACCGATACGGAGGGAACTCGATGGTCGAGTCAGCGGAGTCCAGTGCGTACGACCTCATCACCATGGGGCGTATCGGCGTGGACCTCTACCCGCTGCAGACCGGGGTGCCCCTCCCGCAGGTGACGTCCTTCGGGAAGTTCCTCGGCGGCTCGGCGACCAACGTGGCGGTCGCGGCGGCCCGGCTCGGACGGCGTACGGCCGTGGTGTCGCGGACCGGGGACGACCCCTTCGGCACGTATCTGCACGAGGCGCTGCGGGACTTCGGCGTCGACGACCGCTGGGTGACGCCGGTCCCCGGGCTGCCCACGCCGGTCACCTTCTGCGAGGTGTTCCCGCCGGACGACTTCCCGCTGTACTTCTACCGGCAGCCGAAGGCGCCCGACCTGGAGATCGACGCCCACGAACTGGACCTGGACGCCATCCGGGACGCCCGGATCTTCTGGGTCACGGGTACGGGCCTGAGCGAGGAGCCCAGCCGTACGGCGACGCTCGCGGCGCTGGCCCACCGCGCCAGGTCGGGCGCGACGGTCTTCGACCTGGACTGGCGGCCCATGTTCTGGACCGACCCCTCCGAGGCCCGCCCCTTCTACGCCGAGGCCCTGCGCCACACCACGGTCGCCGTCGGCAACCTCGACGAGGTGGAGGTCGCGACGGGCCTGCGCGAACCGCACGCGGCGGCCCGCGCCCTCCTCGACGCGGGCGTGGAACTGGCCGTGGTCAAGCAGGGCCCCAAGGGCGTCTTGGCCGTGCACCGCGACGGCGACTTCGCTGAGGTCCCCCCGCTCCCGGTCACGGTCCTGAACGGCCTCGGCGCCGGTGACGCCTTCGGCGGTGCCCTCTGCCACGGCCTGCTGGCCGGCTGGGACCTGGAGCGCGTCATGCGCCACGCCAACGCCGCGGGCGCCATCGTGGCCTCCCGGCTGGAGTGCTCCTCCGCCATGCCGACGCCCACCGAGGTCGAACAGGCCCTCGCCGCGGGGGCGGTGCCGCGGTGAGCGAGAGTGCCTGCTTCCACCGGGCGGTGGTTGTACGGTGCGCACAGAGGGGAACAAAGAGGGCAAAGTGTTTGAACACCTGGGCGAGGAGCGCGTGTTCGTCGAAGCCACCGGCTTCGGTCACGCCCCCGTGGTGCCCGGGCACAGATCGCCTCCGGCGCGGAAGTCCGCTTCGCCCTGGCAGGAGCGAAGTGCGAGCGACGACTCCCCGCCCGCTACGGCTCCGCGCCGGAGGTTCCCGACTCCCCTGTACGCGGTTCGGATTGGCGGGCCGGCCGTAGAGACGTAGGGGCCCGTTCGGACGTATGACGTGGCGGATCAGCTTCAACCCGTGATCCGACCCGCGACACGTAGAGAGCACAGAGGGCTACCGATGACAGAGCCGACGTCAAGGACGACAAGGCTGACGGTCGCGCAGGCGCTGGTGCGGTTCCTCGCCGTCCAGTACACCGAGCGCGACGGCGTGCGGCGCCGCCTGATCGACTCCACCTGGGGCATCTTCGGCCACGGCAACGTCGCCGGACTGGGCCAGGCGCTCGTGGAGTACGGCGACGACATGCCGTACCACCAGGGCCGCAACGAACAGTCCATGGTGCACGCGGCGGTGGGCTACGCGCGTCAGTCCAACCGCCTCTCCGCACAGGCCGTCACCACGTCCATCGGCCCCGGTGCCACCAACCTCGTCACGGGCGCCGCCCTCGCCACCGTCAACCGCCTCCCGGTGCTCCTCCTGCCCGGTGACGTCTTCGCGACCCGACCCGCCGACCCGGTCCTCCAGCAGCTCGAAGTGCCGTACGCGGGCGACGTGTCGGTCAACGACTGTCTGCGCCCGGTGTCGAAGTACTTCGACCGGATCACCCGCCCCGAGGCACTGGTCCCGGCCGCCCTCCAGGCGATGCGCGTGCTCGCCGACCCGCTCGACACGGGCGCCGTCACCCTCGCGCTTCCGCAGGACGTCCAGGCCGAGGCCTTCGACTGGCCCCACGAGTTCTTCGCCGAACGCGTGTGGACCGTACGCCGTCCGGTCGCCGACCCCGTGCAACTGGCCGCTGCCGTACGGGCCGTGCGGACGGCCAGGCGCCCCCTGCTCATAGCCGGCGGCGGGGTCCACCACAGCGAGGCCGAGGACGCGCTGCGGGAGTTCGCCGACCTCACCGGTGTCCCGGTCGCCTCCACACAGTCCGGCAAGGGCTCGCTCGCCTGGGACCATCCGGCGGACGTGGGCGGGATCGGGCACACGGGCACGGCGACCGCCTGCGAACTCGCCCGCACCGCCGACCTGGTGATCGGGGTCGGCACCCGCTACACCGACTGCACCACCGCCTCCGGCACCCTCTTCGCGGCCCCGGGCGTGCGCTTTCTGAACATCAACATCGCCTCCTTCGACGGCCACAAGATGGCCGGGCAGCCGCTGGTCGCCGACGCGCGCACCGCGCTGGAGGCCCTCACCGCGGCCCTCGCCCCGCACGGCCACCGCGCCGGCCCCGCGTACGTCACCGAGTACACCGACGACAAGGAGCGCTGGGAGCACCGCGTCGACGCGGCCTTCGAGGCGGAGGACCCCTACGCGCGGCCCACCCAGCCACAGGTTTTGGGGGTCCTCGACGAACTGGTCACCGGCGACGACATCATCGTCAACGCCGCCGGCTCCCTCCCCGGCGACCTGCACAAACTCTGGCGCGCCCGGTCCCGCGACCAGTACCACGTCGAGCACGGCTACTCCTGCATGGGCTACGAGATCCCGGCCGCGATCGGCGTCCGCCTCGCGGCCCCGGACCGGCCCGTGTGGGCGCTGGTCGGCGACGGCACGTACCTGATGATGCCCACCGAGATCGTCACCGCCGTGCAGGAGGGCATCGCCATCACGGTGGTCATCCTGCAGAACCACGGGTACGCGTCCATCGGCGGCCTCTCCGAGAAGGTCGGCGGCGAACGGTTCGCCACCGCCTACCGCCACCGCGCCGCGGACCGGACGTACACGGGGCGCCCCCTCCCCGTCGACCTGGCCGCCAACGCGGCGAGCCTCGGCATGCGGGTGCTGCGCGCCAAGACCGTGGACGACCTGCGGACCGCCCTCGCCGAGGCACGGGCCGCCGACACTCCCACATGTGTCTACGTGGAGACCGAAACGGCAGACACAGTGTCGGGCGCGCCCCCGGCGCAGGCCTGGTGGGATGTTCCTGTGGCCGAGACCGCGACGCGACCGTCGGCGGTCAAGGCACGCGCGCTGTACGAACGGCTGGCCTCCACCCGGCGCCGCCATCTGTGACGTAGTTCCTGGGCATGACAAGGAGTTCTCGGGCATGACGAAGATCGTCAACCACTGGATCGGCGGCAAGCTCGTCGAAAACGCTGCGGGCGCGTCGGGTACGTACGGGCCGGTCACCGACCCCGCGACCGGCGCCGTCACCACGAAGGTCGCCTTCGCGAGCGTCGAGGAGGTGGACGCCGCGGTCGCCGCCGCGAAGGCCGCCTACGCGACCTGGGGCACCTCCTCGCTCGCCAAGCGGTCCACGATCCTCTTCACGTTCCGGGCGCTCCTCGACGCCCATCGCGACGAGATCGCCGGGCTGATCACCGCCGAGCACGGCAAGGTGCACTCGGACGCGCTCGGCGAGGTCGCGCGCGGCCTGGAGATCGTCGACCTGGCGTGCGGGATCACCGTCCAGCTGAAGGGCGAGCTGTCGACCGAGGTGGCCTCGCGGGTCGACGTGGCCTCGATCCGCCAGCCGCTCGGGGTCGTCGCGGGCATCACGCCGTTCAACTTCCCGGCGATGGTGCCGATGTGGATGTTCCCGCTGGCCGTCGCCTGCGGCAACACCTTCGTGCTCAAGCCGAGCGAGAAGGACCCGTCGGCGGCCGTCCGGCTCGCCGAGCTGTTCGCGGAGGCAGGGCTTCCGGACGGCGTGCTGAACGTCGTGCACGGCGACAAGGTGGCCGTCGACCGCCTCCTGGAGCACCCGGACGTCAAGGCGGTCTCCTTCGTCGGCTCCACCCCGATCGCCCGGTACATCCACACCACCGCCTCCGCCAACGGCAAGCGCGTCCAGGCCCTCGGCGGCGCCAAGAACCACATGCTGGTCCTGCCGGACGCCGACCTGGACGCGGCGGCCGACGCGGCCGTCTCCGCCGCCTACGGTTCGGCGGGCGAGCGCTGTATGGCCATCTCGGCCGTCGTCGCGGTCGGCGCGATCGGCGACGAACTGGTCGACAAGATCCGCGAACGCGCCGAGAAGATCAAGATCGGCCCCGGCAACGACCCGGCCTCCGAGATGGGCCCGCTGATCACCGCGGCCCACCGCGACAAGGTCGCCTCGTACGTGACGGGCGCCGCCGCCCAGGGCTCCGAGGTCGTCCTCGACGGCACCGGCCACACGGTCGAGGGCCACGAGAACGGCCACTGGATCGGGCTCTCGCTGCTCGACCGGGTACCGACGGACTCGGACGCCTACCGGGACGAGATCTTCGGCCCGGTGCTGTGCGTGCTGCGCGTGGACACGTACGACGAGGGGGTGGCCCTCATCAACGGCTCCCCCTTCGGCAACGGCACCGCGATCTTCACCCGGGACGGCGGCGCGGCCCGCCGCTTCCAACTGGAGATCGAGGCGGGCATGGTCGGCGTGAACGTCCCCATCCCGGTCCCCGTCGGCTACCACTCCTTCGGCGGCTGGAAGGACTCCCTCTTCGGGGACCACCACGTCTACGGCAACGACGGCACGCACTTCTACACCCGCGGCAAGGTCGTCACGACCCGCTGGCCGGACCCGTCGGAGGGCCCGGCGGGCGTGGACCTGGGGTTCCCGCGCAACCACTGACGGCAGCGCGGCCGGCGGCCCGTCCTCCCCCCGGGGAAGGCGGGCCGCCGACGCGTCCGGGGCGTGCGCGGCGGTCCGCGATCGCACTGGCGCAGGCCCTCCCAGGGGCGCGGGTTCAGGGGCGCGGGGAACGGCGCAGTCTTTTCGCTTTTGCCTTCAGGGGCGCGGGGAACGGCGCGACCAGCCCCCACCGACCCGCACCCACCCGCCGGCGGAGCCCTCCCCGCATACCGCACACGCGGTACACGCGGAGGCCCCCGTACTCCTACGGGATACCGCCGGGCTCCGCCCACCGACTGCACCCCCGCCCCCCAGGGCCCCGTACCGTTGAACCATGGATCTTCGAATGCCCGCAGCACCGCGACGGTGGTTGCGAGGGCCGCGCCGGTGGACCGCCGCGGCCCTCGTCGTCGTGCTCGCCGGCGCCGGGACATGGACCGCGGTCGCCTCCGACGGCGCACCCGCGGTGCACCGCGCCGACCGCGTCCTCCCCACGGCGGACGGAGTGAAAATCGACACGTCGTACTTCACCTCCGACTCCGCCGGTTCCGGCGACCGCCGCCCCGCCGTCCTCCTGACCCACGGCTTCGGCGGCGACAAGGAGGACGTACGCAAGCAGGCGGAGAACCTCGCCCGCGACGGATACGCGGTCCTGACCTGGTCGTCGCGCAGCTTCGGCAGATCCACGGGCAAGATCGGCCTGAACGACCCGAAGGGCGAGGTGGCCGACGTCTCCCGCCTGATCGACTGGCTCGCGAAGCGCCCCGAGGTCGAGCTCGACAAGGCCGGCGACCCCCGGGTCGGCGTCGCCGGAGCCTCGTACGGCGGCGCGGTCTCCCTGCTCGCGGCCGGTTACGACCAGCGGGTGGACGCCATCGCCCCGGCGATCACGTACTGGAACCTCGCGGACGCCCTCTTCCCGAACGGCGTCTTCAAGAAGCTCTGGGCCGGGATGTTCATCAACTCCGGCGGCGGCTGCGACACGTTCGAGGCCCGGCTCTGCGAGATGTACGAGCGCGTAGCGGAGTCCGGGAAGCCCGACGCCGCGGCCGTGAAACTCCTGGAGGAGCGCAGCCCCTCCGCGGTCGGCGACCGCATCAAGGTCCCCACGCTCATCATGCAGGGCCAGACCGACTCCCTCTTCCCGCTCGGCCAGGCCGACGAGATCGCCAAGGCCGTCAGGGCCAACGGCGCCCCGGTGGACGTCGACTGGATCGCCGGCGGCCACGACGGCGGCGACATGGAGACGGACCGCGTGCAGGCACGCGTGGCCTCCTGGTTCGACCGCTACCTCAAGGACGACAAGAACGCCGACACGGGACCCGCGTTCCGGGTCACCCGAACCGGCGGCATCGACTCGACCGACGGCGGCGCCCAGTTGCGGGGCGCCGACGGAGCCACCTACCCCGGCCTGACCGGCGGCGACCGGAAGGTGGCGCTGAGCGGACGCGAGCAGGAGTTCTCCAACCCCGCGGGCGCCAGCCCGCCCGGCATCTCGGCCCTGCCCGGTCTCGGCGGCGCCGGCGGCCTCTCCCAGCTGTCCTCGCTCGGCGTCGGGGTGTCGCTCGACTTCCCCGGGCAGTTCGCGCGCTTCGACTCCAGGACCGTCACCCGAGACCTGCGGATCACCGGCTCGCCCAGCGTCACGGTGAACGTGAAGTCGACGACCGGCGAGGCCGTCCTCTTCGCCAAGGTGTACGACGTCGGTCCCGGCGGCCGGCAGCAGGTCCTGCCGTCCCAGCTGGTCACCCCGATCCGTGTCGACACCGGCGAGAACGGCAGGAGCGGTGGGGGTGGCAAGGACGTCCGGCTCACCCTGCCCGCCATCGACCACGAGGTGCAGGAGGGCCACCACCTGCGCCTGGTCCTCGCCTCGACCGACCTCGGCTACGCGTCCCCGACGGCCCCGGCCACGTACACCGTCTCCCTGAAGAGCGACCTCGCCGTGCCGACCGCGCCCGCCGTGACGACCGCGGCGGCCTCGCTGCCCGCCTGGGTGTGGTGGCTGCCGATCGCCGGCGCGCTGACCGCGCTGGCCCTGCTCCTCACGGGCCGCCGCCGGACCACCGCGACCCCGGCCGAACCGGCGCTCGCCGAAGTCCCCCTCCAGATCACGGACCTGAGCAAGCGGTACGCGAAGTCCTCCGACCGCTACGCCGTACGGGACCTGTCGTTCCGCGTGGAGAAGGGCCAGGTACTCGGTCTGCTCGGCCCGAACGGCGCGGGCAAGACCACCACCCTGCGCATGCTCATGGGCCTCATCAAGCCCGACGGCGGTGAGATCCGCGTCTTCGGGCACGCGATCCGGCCGGGCTCACCCGTCCTCTCCCGGGTCGGCGCCTTCGTGGAGGGCGCGGGCTTCCTCCCGCACCTATCCGGCCGCGAGAACCTCGACCTGTACTGGCAGGCCACCGGACGTCCGGCCCAGGACGCCCACCTGGAGGAGGCGCTGGAGATCGCGGGCCTCGGAGACGCGCTGTCCCGCGCGGTCCGCACGTACTCCCAGGGCATGCGGCAGCGCCTGGCCATCGCCCAGGCCATGCTCGGCCTCCCCGACCTGCTGATCCTCGACGAACCGACGAACGGCCTCGACCCGCCCCAGATCCGCGAGATGCGCGAGGTCATGATCCGTTACGCCGCCGCGGGACGCACGGTCATCGTGTCCAGCCACCTCCTCGCCGAGGTCGAGCAGTCCTGTACGCATCTGGTCGTCATGGACCGGGGCCGACTCGTCCAGGCCGGCCCGGTCCACGAGATCATCGGCTCCGGCGACACCCTGCTCGTCGGTCTCGCGACCGACATCGCGGACCCGCTGGTGGAGAAGGTGGCGGCACTCCCGGGCATCGACTCGGCGGTCCGCACGAACGACGGACTGCTGATACGGCTGACCGCGCGGGGCGCGGCGGCTGTGGACTCCGGGACGGCGGGTCCCGGGACGGCGCGTTCGAAGACGGTGGGTCCCGGGACGGCGAGTTCGGGCCCGGCGAGTTCGGACCCGGCGGGTTCCGCAACGGCCGTCGAAGACTCCGCGGCAGCCGCTCGGCTCCTCGTGGAGCTGGTCCGGCTGGAAGTACCGGTGGCCTCCCTGGGCCCCCACCGCCGCCTGGAGGACGCGTTCCTGACCCTGATCGGAGGCTCCGCGTGAGCACACTTGTAGAGCGTGCCGAGGTGGCGGACGGCTACCGGGCCGGGCGGACCCTGCCGTTGCGCGTCGAGCTGATGCGTCAGTTGAAGCGGCGCCGCACGCTGGTCATGGGGGCGATCCTCGCCGCCCTGCCGTTCGTGCTGGCCGTGGCCTTCGCGATCGGCGGCCAGCCGGAGGGCCGCGAGGGCCGGGTCACCCTCATGGACACGGCCACGGCGTCGGGCGCCAACTTCGCCGCGACGAACCTCTTCGTCTCGGCGGGCTTCCTGCTGGTCATCCCGGTCGCGCTGTTCTGCGGTGACACCATCGCCTCGGAGGCCAGCTGGTCCTCCCTGCGCTACCTGCTCGCCGCACCCGTGCCAAGGGCCCGCCTCCTGTGGTCCAAGCTCGTGGTCGCGCTCGGCCTCAGCCTCGCCGCGATGGTGCTGCTGCCGGTCGTCGCGCTGCTGGTGGGCTCGGTCGCGTACGGCTGGGGTCCGCTGGAGATCCCCACCGGCGGCACCCTGTCCGCGGGCACGGCGGCCCAGCGCCTGGTGATCGTGATCGCGTTCATCTTCGCGTCCCAACTGGTCACCGCCGGGCTCGCGTTCTGGCTGTCGACGAAGACCGACGCCCCGCTGGGCGCGGTGGGAGGCGCGGTCGGCCTGACGATCGTCGGGAACGTACTCGACGCGGTCACCGCCCTCGGCGACTGGCGCCACTTCCTGCCCGCGCACTGGCAGTTCGCCTGGGCCGACGCGGTGCAGCCCAACCCCGAGTACGGCGGCATGATCCAGGGCACGGCGGTCTCGGTCACGTACGCGCTGGTGCTGTTCGCGCTGGCCTTCCGCGGGTTCGCCCGCAAGGACGTGGTGTCGTAGAACCCCCGTGAGGCGGCTTCCGCCCGATCCTCGCGGGACCCTTCGGACCCTTCGGACCCTCCGGACACCCTCAGGTCTCCGGAGGGTCACCCACCGGTCTCGACTGCCGCCCACCGTGGCCGCATCGAGATCCATCCGCAACGCCTCGGGCCGCTCCTTCCGCCCGCCTCGGCCGTCACAGTCACAGACGTCGGCTCACAGCGGTCACCGAGGGGACACACATGAGGCGCAGCGAACGGCACAGGACAGAGCGGCCGGACACGTGGGGAGGGCCGCCGGGCTCGCGGCGGCTGCTACGGCTGCTGCGACTGCGACTGCGACTGCGACGGCAGCGTGTGCGCGGCGCGTTCGTCGCCGCGACCGTCTCCCTCGGCCTCCTGCTCACCGCCTGCGGCGGCGGGATCGGCGAGGACTCGAACGACCGCGGCGGCAGCAAGGCCCGGGAGGACAACGGCTTCCCGGCCCCCGCCCCGGGCCAACCGACGGGCCCGCCGGACACGGGCGGGGAAACCGGCCGAGGCGAGGGAGACGAAGGGAAGGGCGAACTCCGGGAGACCGCGCCCTCGGCCGACCTCCTCTCTACGTTCGCCCTGGACGTCGACACCGCGTCGTACGGCTACGCGCGCCGGACTCTGCGGGAGGGCCGGCGGCCCGACCCGTCGACGGTCCGCCCCGAGGAGTTCATCAACAGCTTCCGCCAGAACTACGAGCGCCCCGACGGCAACGGCTTCACGGTCACGATGGACGGCGCCCGCACGGCGGCCCCCGAAGACGGTTTCGGCGAGGAGAACCGGGACTGGCGCCTCCTTCGCGTCGGCCTCGCCACCCGTCCGGCCGAGGACAGCCGCGAACGGCGGCCCGCCGCCCTGACCTTCGTCATCGACGTCTCCGGTTCCATGGCTGAACCGGGCCGGCTCGACCTGGCCAAGGAATCCCTGGACGTGATGACGGACCGGCTGCGCGACGACGACGCGGTCGCGCTCGTCGCCTTCAGCGACGAGGCGAGGACCGTGCTCCCGATGACGCGCCTGGGCGACCACCGGGGCCGCGTCCACGAGGCGATCGACACCCTCGAACCCACCGACTCGACCAACCTCGGCGCGGGCGTCACGGTCGGTTACCGTACGGCCGTCGAGGGGCTGCGGGAGGGTGCCACGAACAGGGTCGTGCTGCTCTCCGACGCCCTTGCCAACACGGGTGAGACCGACGCCGACGCCATCCTCGACCGGATCGCGGACGCCCGCCGCGAGCACGGCATCACGCTCTTCGGGGTCGGCGTGGGCAGCGACTACGGCGACGCCCTGATGGAACGCCTCGCGGACAGGGGCGACGGCCACACCACGTACGTGTCGAGTGCGGAGGAGGCCCGCAAGGTCTTCTGCGACGAGCTGCCGCGCAACATCGACCTCACGGCTAGGGACGCCAAGGCGCAGGTGGCCTTCGACCCTCGTACCGTGGACCAGTTCCGGCTGATCGGCTACGACAACCGGCGGGTCGCCGACGAGGACTTCCGCGACGACCGGGTGGACGGCGGTGAGACGGGTCCGGGCCACACGGTGACGGCGCTGTACGCGGTGCGGGTCAAGCCGGGGGCGCGGGGGCACGTGGCCACGGCGACCGTGCGGTGGCTGGATCCCTCGACCCGTGTCCCGCACGAGGAGACGGGAGGGGTGGAGGCGGACTCCCTCGACCGGCCGCTCTGGGGTCCGGCGACCGCGCGCAGCGGACTCCAGGTGACGGCGGTCGCCGCGTACTTCGCGGACGCGCTGCGCTCGGGCGACGGCCGCTGGAGTGCGCTGCCGGGGGCGCTGCCGCTGCGTGAACTGGGCCGCCACGCGTCCGAACTGGCATCGACCACACAGAGCCCCCCGATCCACCAACTATCAACCACGATCACCCAGGCGACGACCCTGGCCCCCTAGCCCCGAAGGCGCCTGACACAGACGAGCAAGTGCGGGCCTGCGGGGGCTGGCCGCGCCGTTCCCCGCGCCCCTGGGTGGGTGGGTCTGGGGCTGAGGGAAGGGTGCGGGTGGGTGGGGGTTGAGCGCGCAGTTCCCCGCGCCCCTGGGTGGGTGGGCCTGAGGCCGAGCGAAGGGTGCGGGCAGGTGGAGGCCGGCCGCGCAGTTCCCCGCGCCCCCAGACGGCCGACGGCCAGCCACGGCGCCACACCCCCGCCCCTCCAGGGGCGCGGGGAACGGCGCGCTCGGCCTTCACGTACGCGCACTCGATTTCCGACGGGAGGTCATCCCACCTCGGGGGCGCGGGGAACGGCGCGCTCAGGTTTCACGTACGCGCACTCGATTTCCGACGGGAGGTCATCCCACCTCAGGGGCGCGGGGAACAGCGCACCCGCACCCCCACGCACCCACCCCCGACCGGAGGTCACCCGCACAGTTCCCTCTCCGCCCGCCCCGGCTCATTCGGAAAGCGGAACGACGTCCGCTCCCACGCCCCGGCGACGTTCCGCAGGAAACGCCCCGCCGTCAACGGCCCCCGCACAGCCGCGCCCAGCTCGGCCAGAGCCCCGCACCGCAACGCCCGCCGCGCCGCGCCCACCTCGGCGGGGGAGACCCACGCCGGCACCCCCACCCCCCGGTCGGCCGCCAACCAGGCCGCCGGCAGGTGCTTGTCGTGGCCCACCCGCCCCGCCCCCACCCGCTCGGAATGCGCCGCCAGGGGATACGCGAGCCCGATCGGATCCAGCGCGGCCCCGTCCAGCGGAACGACCCAGCCGTTGAACCCCAGGACCACGTAACTCGCCGTCACCCCGCCCGAGGAGCCCCGCACCCGCCCCTCCTTGCCCAGCACCAGCACAGGCGCCCCCGAGCGACGGGCCGCCGCCACCTGACGCGCGTACCGCACATGGTGCGGCGCCCCCGCGAAGGTGTGCCGCACGGGATGCGGATCGGCGTTGTGACGCACGTACACCCCGCGCTCGTCCGCGATCCCCGCCGGCCCGATCTGCCCGCCGTACGGCATCCGCAGCCACCCCGCGCAGACCACCGCCCACAGGCCGACGCCGACTGCCGCCAGCGTGCCCACCCGGGTCACCGGGACGACGAAGACGGGCAGCAGCATCAACAGCAGACCGGGCAGCAGCATGCGCCCGTGCATGAAGTCACCGCCGACCTTCACCACGTACAGCCAGCACAGCAGCCCGGCGACGACGGGCGCGAGGGCCGGAACGAGCCGCACCACCCCCGGCCCGCGCCGACCCCCGTACAGGCCCCCGCGCGTGGGCAGCACGGCCGCCGCCACGAACAGCGCGGGCACCCACAGCAGATAGGGATGCGCGAAGTCCCCCAGATAGATCAGCCCCCGCCCCCACAGGCTCTGCGAGGCCTCCTTCGTCACGGCGGGCAGCGGCACCAGGTGCCCGTAGTACCCGGCCCGGAACACCTCGTACGCGACCGGCAACGCCCCCGCCGCCCCCGCCCCCGCGAACACCCCCCGCCACGACGGCCGTACGAGCAGCCACTGGGCGCCGAGGAACACCACGGTCACCAGCCCCAGATCGGGCCGCACCAGGGGCCCGAGCCCGATGACGAGAGACGTCACGAGCGAGGCGGGCCTCGTCGTCAGCGCCAGCCACGCCCCGGCGATCCAGCACGTGGCGAGCCCCGTCTCCAGCCCCGAGGTCGCGAAGTCCCACACGGGAGGCAGCCCGAGCAGCACCAGCGACCCCAGCGGCACGGCCACCCGCCCGCCGTACGTCCGCAGCGCGCCGATCCCCGCCAGCGCGAACCCGGCCGCGGTCAGCAGCAGCCCCCCGTACACCGCCGCCGTCGCCGGATCGACCCCCACCGCCCCGGCCGCGACGAGCAGCCACTGCCACAGGGTGCCGGTCGACGACTCGACCCGCTCACCCGCGTTGAACACGGGCCCGTTCCCCGCGAGCACCTGCCGCACGGTCCGTACGTAGATGTAGGCGTCGTCGGACATCCACCGCCGCCGGAACCCCGCGTACGCGATCAGGAGCGCGGGCACGCCCCACACCGCCACCCGCGGCACCACCCGCAGCCGGTCCGCCCACGCGGTACCGGGACCGGACCCGGGCGGCGGCGACGGGACAGATGACGAGGGCGGACGGCTCCTGCCGTAGGAGAGGTACGGGAGGCGGGCGGGGGAGTGCGTCGACGTCATGATCCGTTCATCGGCCCACGTCCGGCCGAGCTTGACGGGCCTGTTGAAAATCCCCTACGCGTGAGTAAGTTTACTCTGCAGTAAGTAAGCGTCACCGCAACGAGCAAGCCCCCACCGCACCGCGAGCCGCCACCGGGAGCCTTCATGGGCGTACGCAGGGAACTGAAGCAGGCGAAGAAGCGCACCGATCCGAGGGGCCGTGTCCAGGTCGACCTCACGAAGGACGGGAGCGGGGCGGTCCGTGAGGCGCGGATGCCCGCCCTCGCGCCGAGGACCACCACCGGCAGCATCGCCGATCTGCCCTTCACCAACGCGGCCGAGGCCCCCGACGCCGTGGTCCTGCGCCGCCGCGAACGCGGCACCTGGCAGCCGGTGACCGCCGCCGCCTTCGCCCGCGAAGTCACCGCCGTCGCCAAGGGGTTGATAGCGGCGGGCCTGGAACCGGGCGGTCGTGTCGCGGTCATGTCCCGTACCCGCTACGAGTGGACGCTGCTCGACTTCGCGATCTGGGCCGCGGGCGGTCTGTCCGTCCCCGTGTATCCCACGTCCGCGCCCCAGCAGATCGAGTGGATCGTCCGGGACTCCGCCACCCGTCTCGTCGTCGTCGAGACACCGGAGAACGCGGCGGCGGTCACCACCGGCACGGCCGGCCATCCGGCACCCCCGCACGTCTGGCAGCTCGACGCCGAAGCCGCCGAAGCCGACGGGGCCGACGGGGCCGACGGGGCCGGCATCGGTGGGACCGTTCGCGGCGGAGCCGTCGCCGAACTCATCGCCCGGGGCCGCGAGATACCCGACGAGGAGGTCACCAAGCGCCGCACCGCCCTGACCCCCGACACCGTCGCGACGATCTGCTACACCTCCGGCACCACCGGCCGCCCCAAGGGCTGCGTCCTCACCCACGCCAACCTGTACGCCGAGGCCGCGAACACCGTCGAACTCCTCCACCCCGTCTTCAAGGAGGTCACCGGCCAGCAGGCCTCGACCCTCCTCTTCCTCCCGCTCGCCCACATCCTGGGCCGCACCCTCCAGATCTCCTGCCTGATGGCCAGGATCGAGCTGGGCCACTTCCCGAGCATCAAGCCGGACGAACTACGCCCGGCACTCCGCGAGTTCCGGCCCACCTTCCTGGTCGGCGTGCCCTACCTCTTCGAGAAGATCCACGGCACCGGCCGCGCCACCGCCGAACGCATCGGCCGCGGCGCCTCCTTCGACCGCGCGCACCGCGTCGCCGTCCGCTTCGGTGAGCTGCACCTGGACAGGTTCCTGGGCCGCGGCAAGGGTCCCGGCCCCGGTCTCTACGCCGCCTGGGCCCTCTACGACCTGCTGGTCTACCGCCGTATCCGCAAGGAGATCGGCGGCCGTACCCGCTACGCCATCAGCGGCGGCTCCCCGCTCGACCGCGACCTCAGCCTCTTCTTCTACGCCGCCGGGATACTCGTCTACGAGGGCTACGGTCTGACGGAGACCACCGCCGCCGCGACGATCGTGCCGCCCCTGCGGCCCCGCCCCGGCACGGTGGGCCTCCCCGTACCGGGCACGGCCGTCCGTGTCGCCGACGACGGCGAGGTGCTCATCAAGGGCGGCATCGTCTTCGGCGCCTACTGGAACGACCCGGCCGCCACCGACGCCGTCCTGACCGACGAGTGGTTCGCGACCGGCGACCTCGGCTCGCTCGACGAGGACGGCTACCTCACCATCACCGGCCGGAAGAAGGACATCCTCGTCACCTCGGGCGGCAAGAACGTCTCCCCGGCCGTCCTGGAGGACAGACTGCGCAGCCGGCCCCCGGTCGGCCAGTGCGTGGTCGTCGGCGACAACCGCTCCCACATCGCCGCCCTGATCACCCTGGACCGCGAGGACCTCACCCACTGGCTGTACGTCCGCGGGATGCCGGCCGACACCCCGCTGTCCGAGCTCATCCACGACGCCCGGCTGCGCGCCGACGTCCAGAAGGTCGTGGACCACGCGAACCAGGCCGTCTCCAGGGCCGAGTCGATCCGCGACTTCGCCCTGGTGGAAGGCGAGTTCACCGAGGACAACGGCCTGCTGACCCCGTCCCTGAAGGTGAAGCGCCACGCGGTGACGGAGGCGTACGCGAAGCAGATCGAGGCGTTGTACGCGTCCGGGCGCTGACACACGAGAAGGGCGGTACCACCGAGGAGCCCCCGGGTGGTACCGCCCTTCTGCCGGTCTCAGCCCTCGCCGTTGGCGGAGAGGATCGACACGTCTTCCAGGAGGTGCGCCAGCGCGCCGTCGCGCTTGACCTGGGTGGAGTTCTCGGTGCACTGCTGGTTCATGTCGTCCGACAGGATCGGGACGTCCTGGATCGGGATCAGGTTGACCACCGGAACGTTGATGTCGTTCAGGCCGATGCAGGGCTTGTTGAAGGAGCCCTGGATGAGCGCCATCTGCGGGCTCATGTTGCCGTACGTGGCGGAGTTGCCGTAGTACTGCGCGGCCGCGTTGCCGTTCGCGGTGTTCGGGCCACTGTCGTCACCGATCGCCATCGCCTGCGGCGCCAAGGCGGCGGAAGCACCCACGACGGAAGCAGCGATCGCCGCGGTGGCAAGAACCTTCTTGATCATTGGTTAGTCCTCTCTTAGGAAACCCCGTCCACCGGAGCGCTCTGGTTCAACTGCATGGGCGAGACATAGTTCCTCCGATTCACTCCGTCGGCCCACACCGGAGCGGTTCGTGAGAGGGCCGCCCATCGCCATTCCCATCTGCCGGCGGATTCAATGCGAGCCAACCGGGTGAACGACCGCAACCAATCGCGACGCCGCCGGTTGATGAGGCAGTACGACATGCGTCGCTACTAGGAAAGGAACGCGAAGTGCTTAAGAAGGCAATGTTCGCCGCGGCGGCTGCCGCTTCTGTCATCGGTATGTCGGTGGCGGCCGCCCCCCAGGCGCTGGCCATCGGTGATGACTCCGGGCCGGCCGTGGCCAACGGCAACGGTGCCTCGTCGGCGTTCGGCAACTCGGCGACCAAGGGCGACATGAGCCCCCAGCTCTCGCTGGTCGAGGGTTCGCTCAACAAGCCGTGTGTGGCCCTTGAGGACATCAACGTCGCCGTCGTGAACATCGTTCCGATCCAGGACGTCCCGATCCTGTCGGACGACCTCGCGCAGCAGTGTGCGGACAACTCCACCGAGGCGAAGCGCGACGCGGCCCTGTCGCACATCCTGGAGGACCTGTCCGTCCTGTCGGCGAACGGCGAGTAGCCGAACCTGGCACCGCCCGGGCTGTCCGCTGTACGAGTGTGCGGACGGCCCGGGCTTTTCTCCGCGTAATTCCGCCTGTTCGGTGCGTTCGAGTGAATTACCAAGCGGTTCACCTTACGTAGTTTCTTCGGACCTCCGTTTCTCGTTTACAACCCGAGGTCGTGCTGCGAGCCGTTCAAAACGCGCTCGCTCGGTTTCGGCCGGTACAGGGGCATGACCGCAGAGAAGGGAAAGCACGTGAATCACAAGAAGAGCGCAGCCGTCATCGCCGGAGCCATCATGGCCCTCGGAATGGCGGCCCCCGCCTTCGCCGACTCCGAGGCCGAGGGTGCCGCCGTGGGCTCGCCCGGCGTCCTCTCCGGCAACGTTCTCCAGGTGCCCGTTCACGTTCCTGTCAACGTGTGCGGCAACACGATCAACGTGATCGGCCTGCTGAACCCGGCGTTCGGCAACGAGTGCGAAAACGACTGACGTCGTAACGCACCGACCGAACGGCTGAGTCAGGCCGGCCTTGGACCGCATCCCGGTGCCAAGGCCGGCTTTTCCCACTTCTACCAGCAGAGAAGACAACACAGTTGCGACAGACCCTGAGCAAGGGAATGGTCGCGGCCGCCGCCGCGACGAGCATCTTGTCCCTGTACAACTCCCAGGCGTTCGCGGACTCGGACGTGCACGGGGTGGCGGCGGACTCGCCCGGAGTGCTGTCCGGCAACAACGTGCAGGCACCGGTGGGCGTGCCCGTGAACGCGTGCGGCAACTCCGCGAACGTGGCGGCCGGCCTCAACCCGTCGTTCGGCAACTCCTGCGCCACCCCCACGGGCAAGCACCGCAAGCCGGACGGGCCCCGCCACGGAACCCCGGCCGGATACGGCTCGGACCACGGTGTCGGGTCGGGCACCACCGACGAGGCCCCGGTTCACGTTCCGGCGAACGAGTGCGGCGACACCGCGGACGCGGGCGGCCCGCTGAACCCCGCGTTCGGCGGCAAGTGCGGGCACGACGGACCGAAGGGCTACGGCGACGACGACACCCCGCCGTCCGGGCCCCCGTCCGGTCCTCCGCACACCACGCCTCCGCACACCACCCCGCCGCGGACGACGCCCCCCGAGACGGGTCCGCCGACGGTGCCGCCCAGCACGGGACCCTCGCCGACGGTCCCGCCCACCACGGGTCCGCCGCGAGCGCCGCATCCGTCCCCGCCCTCCGCGGGCACCAGCCCCTGGCCGGAACTGGCGCACACCGGCGTCGACGGGATGCTCGCGGCCTCCGCCGCCGGCACGGGTCTGCTGCTCGGTGGAGCGGTCCTGTACCGACGTAACCGGGCCGCGTCCCGCCGGTGACGACGCGCCGGGTGCCGGACGCCACACGCCCGGCACCCGGCACCCGGCACCCTCATGGGGTGGTCGGCATCCGGACGGTCAGCGTCCCGCCGCCCCCAGCACCCCGCGCCGCTCCCGCGCGCCGGGCACGGGCAGGAGGGCCGGTCCCGTACGGAGCCGGCGCCGCACCCCCCGTACGAGGGTCCGGGCCGTGAACGAGGCGCCGTGCACGAACCGCATGGCCGGGCCGAAGCCGGCCGCCGTGACCAGGCCCGCCATGAAGAGCCCCGGCCAGGACGACTCGAACTCCCGGCCCACGTAGGGGGATCCGTCGGGTGACGCGGTCAGGCCCTCGTGCACGTCCGCCGTCAGGATCCCCAGGCGTTCCCGGGTCGGTCTGAACCCCGTGGCGGCGATGACGTGTCCGGTGTCCAGGGACGTCGGCCCACCGGTCGGGCCGAGCAGGTCGAGGCGTACGCCGCCTCCGGACCTGTGGGCCGCCGCGATCTCGTGGCCCAGCAGCAGGTCGACGGACGGCTCGACCCGGTCGCGGATCCACCAGGCGCCCGCGGGGCCGAGGGCCGTGGTGGCGATCCGGGCGCGGGTGGGCGCGGGAAGGCGGCGGAACGCGCCGGGGCGCTCGGCGTAGAGCCAGTTGCGCCAGCCGGGGCCGAGGCCGCTGTGCGGGGCGCGGGCCGACTGCCACCACGGGCGCTCCCAGGGCGGCGGCACGTCGTTCCAGGAGAGGCCGGGGGCCCGGGCCACGATCCGGACGCGGGTGCCCTGTTCGGCGAGCAGGGCCGCCGTCTCCAGCGCGGCCTGGCCGCCGCCGACCACGGTGACGTCCTTGCCCGCGAAGCGGTCCAGATCGCTGTGGTGACTGCTGTGCGAGACGAGTTCGGGCGCCAAGCCGCGCAGACTGGCAGGGATTTCGGTGAAGGGGAGCACGCCGACCGCCAGCGCGACCGTCCTCGCGCGCACGGTCCCGCCGTCCTCGGTGACCGCCTCGAAACCGCCCGGGCAGGGGTGGATGTGCGCGATCGCGCGCTCGTCCACCTCCGGGACCGAGTGCCGCGCGAACCACAGCCCGTACGAGGCGAACACCTCGACCGGGATGGGCGCCCCGTGCCGGGCCTCCACGCCCTGCTCCGCGCAGTAGGCGGCCAGGCTCAGGCGGCCCTCGGGATCCGAGAGGTTGGAGGCCCACGGCTCGGACTTGAGGAACATGCCGCGGGGCATGTGGTCGCGCCAGGAGGCCATGGGCCGGCCGAACACCCGCAGGCGCAGGCCGGCCGCCGCGGCGTGGGAGGCGATGGACAGGCCGTAGGGACCGGCTCCCACCACCAGCAGGTCGTACATCAGAGACTGCTCGCTTTCTCGTCGTCGGACAGGGGATCCACGGACAGGGGATCCACGGACAGGGGGTCCACGGGCAAGGGATTTGCGTCGGAAGGTGCGGGCGGTCGTACCGGGCGCGCGTCGGCGGCCGGCGCGGCGGTCGGCGTGAAGGCCGTCCGGCGGACGCGGTCCAGCAGCCGCCGGGCCGCTCGCCTGCCCAGATGCCGGGACCACAGCGCCCACAGGGCGGCACCGGGCGCGAGGTCGTCCCGGGCGTGCCAGGCCGGCTCGGTCCCGCGGCGGAACGCGGCCGACAGCGGCGCGTAGTTCTCCACCACGAAGGTCCGGCCCGGGAGGGGGACGGGCGCAGGCAGCGGACGGTGGGTCAGGTCCAGGTGCAGGGCCCGCACCACGTCGAGCCCCGCCCCGTCGGCGAACAGCCGGAACTGCGCGCCGGGCCGCGGATTGAAGTCGAGGAGGTGGTACGCGCCGGTCACACCGTCGCGGCGGAAGTCCAGGTCGAGGATGCCGCGGTAGCCGAGTTGCGAGACCAGCCGTTCGGCCGGCGTCCGCACGGCCGTATTCGGCGTCCAGCGACCGACCGCGGTCAGGCCCGCGCCGCGCGGCCAGGCCAGCTGTTTGCGGCCCGCGCCGCCCCCGCGCACCGCCCCGGACCGGTCCACGTACCCGTGGAAGAACCAGTCCCGGTCGGGACCAGGCGGCAGGAACGCCTGGAGCAGCAGGCGGCTGCCCGCCTCCTCGGCCCGCCGACACAGGGCCCGCGCCTCCTGCGCGGAGGTCAGCACCGTCGTACTGCGCAGGTCCGAACCGGCGGGCAGCAGCCAGGGACGGCTCCACTTCGCCACCACCGGCAGCCCCAGCCGCCAGGCCGCCGAGGCCGCCTGCGCGGGACCGTCCGGGATCAGCGTCACCGGGTGCGGGATACCCGCGGACTCGCACACGGCGGCCAGTTCCGCCTTGTCCGCGACCCGCTCGGCGAGACCCGCGGGAGCGGGGGGCAGCAGAAAGCGGGGGGAGAGCTCGGCCCGCAGCCGGTCCACGGCCACGGCGCTCGCGTCATCCATGGGGATCAGTACGGCGGGCCGGCCCACCCGTGCCGCCACTCGGCGCAATGTCGAAGCGATCTCGGACGGCGGGGCCCCGGGAGCGGGCGGCGGATGCATCCGGTAGACAAAACGGGAAGCGCGCACCGGACTTCCGGTGGAATCCGCGACCAGGTGTACGTCGATGCCGGCCCGGCCGAGGGAGCGTACGGCCCCCAGCGTGCCGTGGTGAAAGGGATTTCGGTCGGTGCGCAGCAGTACGGCGGGCACGCGGATGTCGAAGGACGGCATGGGTTTGTTTCCTTGGGATCGCTTCTGATTCTTCGCTTCTGGTTTCTCACCCGTGCGGGTGATCGGGCATTTCCCCGGCGCCCGGCCTCGGTTGGCGCAATGCGCATTCATATGACTGAGTGTCAGTGGACGGTGGAAATGAAGCGCGAGGAGTGGACATGGCCCCACTGCAACGGACCCGAACCAGACGGCCGGCATGCGTCGCCGCCGTACTCACCGCCGGACTCTTCGCCTCGGCCGCCCTCGCGTCCGGGACGGGGTACGCGACGGCGACGAGGGCGGGCGAGCCGCCCGCCCCGCCGCCGACCGCGCCCACCGGTGTCGCGGCGCCGGCCGCCGCGCCCGCCCTCCCCGGGCAGGCGAGCCCGCAGCCCGCGCCGCCGCGGGGCCCCGAGAACCCGGCCTTCGGCGCCTACCTGGACTACGGGCCCCGCGGAGTGGCCCGGATCGCCGAACTCAGCCGCTGGCTGGGCGGGGCCGACCTGCGCGTGGCGCACACGTATCTGCCGGGCGACCGCTGGAGCAACATCGAGGGCCTGCCCGGCTTCCTCGACGCCTGGGCCCACTGGCGGCGGGAGGAGGCCGACCGCCTCTTCGTCCTCAACGTGCCCATGCTGGAGCGCAACGAGGAGGGCGTCTCCGACCGGGAGGTCCGCGGTCTGCTGCGGCGCGGCGCGGACGGCGAGTTCGACCACCACTTCCGCAAGCTGGCCGAGCGGCTCGTCGAGCTGGAGGTGCCCGACACCGTCATCGTGCTCGGCTGGGAGATGAACGGCATCACGTACACCCATCGCTGCGGGCCGGACCCGGAGGCCTGGAAGAGGTACTGGGACAGGATCGTCACCGCCATGCGAGCGGTGCCGGGGCAGAAATTCCGCTTCGACTTCACTCCGAACCGCGGCCGGGACGCCATTCCCTGGACCCAGTGCTATCCGGGCGACGAGACGGTCGACATCATCGGCATGGATTCGTACGACCAGCCGCGCGGACAGTCATTCGACGAGGCGGTCTCCGAGCCCTACGGGCTCCAGGCGCACGTCGACTTCGCGAAAGCGCACGGAAAGCCGATTTCCTATCCTGAATGGGGGCTCTTCCGAAACGGCGACAACGCGACCTACATGAAGCGCATGCTCGCCTGGCTGGACGAGCACAAGCCGCTGTACAACACGCTCACCGACTACTGCCCGCACGGTGTGTGGCAGTGCGACGACAACCCCGAGGCCTCCGAGATCTACCGGTCCGTGCTCTTCGGCCGCACCGACCCGGCACCGAAGCCCACCGACCCGGCGCCCAGGCCGACCGATCCGCCCAGGCCGACCCATCCGCCCAAGCCCACCGACCCGACGCCCGAGCGGCCGTCGAACTGCTCGCCGGTGGCCCTGGGCGACTGGGTGGAGTACTGGCTGGGCGGGAAGCTCTGCCTGCGCTTCGACTGGTGGTCGCGCAACCGCTGACCCGAGGGCAGAGGAGGCGGCGGGCCGGTCACGGCCTGCCGCCACCGCGTTCCCTCCAGCCGAGGAACCGGTCGAGCAGCTTCTTGCCCCGGCTGCGGGCGGCCACGTCACAGACGGCGGCGGACATCAGCGGTGCCGTCCGCCGCCGGGCCAGCAGGAAACGCTGGTTGACGACGGGCTGCGGGCGCCAGTGGTGCTTGTAGGGCTCGTTGCCGCGCAGCAGACTCAGCACCCGGCGCCCGCCCGCTCCGGTGTGCTGGGCGCAGGCGTGCAGCAGCATCGTCGCCACGTCCGCCTTGCGCTCCCGCAGCTGCGGATGCGCGCCGTACAGATAGCCGCCCGCCAACCGCTCCGACAGGAGCGTCAGGTCGACCGCCACCACGGTGCCGTCCACCCGGAACTCGGTCACCACCGCGTCCCCGGCACGGACCATCGGCCCCACCGAACGGATCAGATGTTCGGCGAAGCGATCCTGCAGATGCTCGGTGGTCACCTTCCGGCCCTGCCACTGCAGCCGGTGCAGCTCCAGAAGCCTGCGCAGTGCCGTGTCGACCTCGTCGGGGCGTACGGCCCGCCGTTCGACGCCCAGCGTGGACAGCTTGCGCAGCTTGGCGCGGACCCGCTGCTGGGCCTTGGCCGTCGCCAGCCGTCCGATCAGGTCGTCCATCGGCACGGCGGGCAGCTCCAGGCACAGCGAGTCCGGCACGCGCCGCCGGGGCCCGCGCCAGCTCGCGTACACCCGCTCCACCGCACCCCCGGGCCGCACCTCACGGAAGTCGATCAACGCGGTGCGCGCGGCGGCGGCCAGCCCGTCGGCCAGGGCGGCGGCGGCGCGGTCGGCGCGCTCGCCGTCCTCGATCAGCACGTCCCCGAAGTCGGAGATCGACCCGCCCAGCGGCACCAGGGCCGGCCACGGCTGCCGTACGAGCATCAGCGGCGCGGCGGCCACCAGGTCGGCGCCGTCGCGGACGAGCACGAGACGGAGCCTGCCGGGCGTGCCGTACGAGAGCCACCACGAGTGCAGCCACGCGTGGCTCTGGAACGGGGTCGCCGTGCCGCAGTGCCGGTACAGCCGCCCCCACTCCTCGGCCAGCCGGCCGAACTCCCGCTCGTCGGTGCAGAGTTCTGTACGCAGGTCGGTACGCACGCCGGTACGTGGGTCCGTACGCGGGGCGGCGGCTGTCACAGTTGCCCGCGGAAGACGGCGGCGGTGGCGGGGCCCGGCACCGAGGCCGTGGGCGCGGGCGCGGGCTCCGGGGTCCGGCGCGGCCGGACCAGCAGCGAGAGCCCGCCGAGCAGGCCGCCCGCGCCGGCGCCGACGAGCCCGGTCACCGCCGCGGACGCCGACGAGGCCCCGGTGGGCTCGATCGCCCGGGAGAACCGCAGCAGTTTCACATGCGTGCTGTCCTTGGTGGCGTTCGCGTGCCGGGTCAGCGAGCGCGACACGGCGTTGGCGATGTCCGCGGCCAGGTCGGGCCGGGTGGAGGTGGCGGTCACCGCGACCATCGGCGCGTCCGGCGAGGTGGCCGTCCGCACGCTCTCGCGCAGGGTCGACACCGGTACGCCCGCCCACACCTGGGCGTCTCCGAGCACCGCGAGCTGGGTGGCGACCCGCCCGTAGGCCTGCGCGAAGCCGAGCGCCGCCGCCGGGTCCGACTGCTCGGTGGGGACGGCGATGACGTAACTCGTGGCGGTGTACTGCGGAGTCCTCAGGACGCCGTACGTGCCGCCGAGCACTCCGCCGAGGAGGGCGCCCGCGGCGAGCAGGGACCACGGCGGCAGCGCCCTGGCGCGCGCGAGTGCCGTGTCCGGCCGCCAGGTGATACGGAGGGGGTTGTCGGTCATGTGGAACTCACTCCCAGAGTTGCGGCCGCGTAGATGTCCATGAGCCGGTCGGCGCTGCGGGCGATGCTGTAGTGGTGGGCGGCGTCCGGCGCGGAGCGCGGCCCGGGGCCCTGCGCACGGGCCTGCCGCACGGCCCGTACGAAGGAGTCCGCGCCGCCCTGCACCCGCCGGGCGAACGGCGCCGCGTCCCGGGGGAGGTCGTCGACGGCCGGACAGGAGACGTAGAGCACGGGCAGACCGGCCGCCAGGGCCTCCACGACGGCGAGCCCGAAGGCCTCCTCCGCGGACGGCGAGGCGAGCAGGTCCATGGCTCCGGTCAGGGACGGCAGATCGAGGCCGTCCGCGGCGCCGTGCGGCGCGGGCCCGTTCGGGCGCTCGCCTGTGAAGAGCACCCGGTCGGCGACCCCCACGTGCTGTGCCGCCCGCCGCAGCACGTTCTCCTGCGGGCCTGAGCCGACCAGCAGCAGCCAGACGTCGTCCGGGAGTTCGGCCAGCGCCCGGACGAGCACCTCGAACCGCTTGCCGGCCGTCAGCCGCCCGACACCTCCGACGACGTACGCTCCCGGCGGCAGCCCCAGCCGCCGCCGGGTGTTCTCGCGCCGGGCCGCGTCGAAGCGGAAGCGGTCCACGTCGATGCCGTTCGGCACGACCTCGATGCGCGGGCCCGGCACTCCCCAGCGGCGCAGCCGTTCGGCGACCGTGGGGGAGACCGCGACCGTCGAGCGGCCGAGGCGCTCGCTGGCCAGATAGAGCGCCCGGACGCCGGGGGTGAGGCGGCGGCCCTCCATCTGCGAGTCGCCGAGCGAGTGCTCGGTGGCCACGACGGCCCGCACCCCGGCGAGCCGTGCGGCGGCCCTGCCGTACACGCAGGCCCGGTAGAGGTGGGTGTGGACGAGGTCGTAACGGCCGCGGCGGATCAGCTGGGCCAGGCGCGGGAGCGCCGCGAGGTCGCGGTTGCCCTGTATGCCGAGGTGGGTGACGCGCACACCGTCCGCGGCGAGGCCCTCGGCGACCGCGCCCGGGTTGGTGAGGGTCACCACGTCACAGTCGACGGGCAGGTTCCGCACCAGCAGCCGCAGTTGCTGCTCGGCCCCCCCGACACCGAGCCCGGTGATGACGTGCAGGGCCTTCACCGGGTCTCCGCCTCCGTCTCGGTGTCGGCGCCGGAGTCGAGGTCGGTCAGGGGCACCGGGCGTCGGCGCAGCCGGGCCAGGCGGTACTTCAGCCGCAGCCGCCAGGAGGTGTCGTTCTCCCCGATGTGGACCCGGGGCAGGGCGAAGACGCCGGTGAGCGGGCCGGGGTCGATCGCGCACGCGTAGCCGTAACCGGCGGCCCGGGCGGCGTCGGCGACCCGCCGGTCGACCGTCCCGTACGGGTAGCACAGGCCCTGGACCTCACGGCCCGTCAGCTCGGAGAGCAGGGCCCGGCTGCCGCCGATCTCGGCGCCGAGCAACGCGTCGTCGGCCAGGGTGAGGTCGACATGGGTGAGGCCGTGCGAGGCGATCTCCAGGCCCTCGGTGTCCGCGAGCCGGCGGATGCCGTCGGCGGTGAGGAGGGGTTTGCGGGGGCCGAGCGGGTCCCACTCGTTCGTACCGCCGAGCCGGCCCGGCAGGACGAACACGGTGGCGCCGAAACCCCAGCGCCCGAGTACGGGGAGGGCGTTGTCGGCGAAGTCGGCGTAGCCGTCGTCGAAGGTGAGGCCGACCAGGCCCCGGCCCTCGCCCCGGGCGCGGGCCGCGAGCAGGTCCGCCACGCCCACCCCGCGCAAGCCCCGGCGGTGCAGCCAGCCCAGCTGCCGGTCGAGGCGGTCGGGGGAGACCGTGACGCGGTACGGGTCGTCGGAGCAGTCGCCCACCGAGTGGTACATCGCCACCCACAGGGGCGCCGCGGCCGGGCGGGTGCGGGTGCGGCTCTCGGTACGGGTGGCGTCGGCCGGGCCGATCGGGTCGGCCGGGTCAGCGGAAACGGGCATGCGGCAGCCTTCGGGTGACGGAGCGGAGGGCGGTTCGGAAGGCGGGTGCGACGGCCTGGACGCCGAGCAACCGGAGCAGCAGTACGTAGACGAGGGTGACGGTCAGACCACCGGTGAGCAGGGCGAGTGCGGGCGGGTCGAAACGGCTCGCGCACAGGGCGCCCGCCACGGCAGCGCACCCGGCCGCGCGGAGCGGCTTGGTGAGCTCGTGGACGACCCGGCGGGTATGGATCGGCACGCTGCGCCGCTCGTTCATGCCGGACAGCAGCAGCGCCGCGGTGAGGGTGATCCCGATCGCGTTGGCGGCGGCGATCCCGGACACCCCCCAGGCACCGACGGTCGCGGCGCCGATCCACGAGGTGGCCACGATGCCCGCGGTCATCGCCGCGAGGGGGTACCAGGTGGGACGGCCGGCCGAGAAGTACGTCCGTACGAGCGCGCCCACGAGGGTGTGGCCGAGCAGCCCCACCGAGTAGACCCGCATGACGGTCGCCGTCGCCGCCGTGTCCCGAGCGGTGAACGCGCCCCGCTGGAAGAGGAGTTCGATGATCTGCGGCGCACACGCGAAGACCGCCGCGGCGCCCAGCAGGACTATGCACGCGGCGACCGCGACATCGCGCTCGACCCGGTTGCGGGCCCGCTCGGTGTCGCCCTCGGCGAGCGCCTGCGCCAGCACCGGGAAGGTGACCGTGCACAGCATCAGCGAGAGGGTCATCGGGATCTGGGCCACCTTCTGCGCGTAGTTCAGGTGCGAGATGGCTCCGGAGGGGAGGTTGGAGGCGAGGTAGCGCTCGATGAGGACCTGCGACTGCCGGCAGAGGGCGAAGAGCAGGACCGGGGTGACGAGGGCGAGATTCACCGAGTGCGTCACCGACCGCTGCTCGGACTGCTCGGACTGACCGGGCTGCACGGACTGACCGGACTGCTCGGGCACGGGGCCCGCGGTGCCGGCGCCGGGTGCCTCCGGGGTGTGCGCGAGGGCGGCTTCCGGAGCCGAGGCCGGGGTCCCGGACCGGTGGCGGCCGAAGAGCTGCCGTACGAGGGCGGGAATCTGCGCCGCCACCATCAGGCAGCCGCCCAGCGCCACGCCGATGGCCGCGGACCGCACGCCCCAGTGGCCGCCGAGGACGAACATCGCCGTGATGATGCCGGTGTTGTAGGCGACGTAGATGGCGGCCGGAGCCAGGAAGCGACGGTGCGCGCGCAGCGCCGCGCTGCAGTAGCCGGCGAGCCCGAAGCTCAGGACGCAGGTCGCCGTCAGCCGCGTGCAGTCGACCGCGAGCCCGGGGTCGGGCAGTCCCGGCGCGAGTCCCGCGACCAGGTAGGGCGCCCCGGCGATCAGCAGCGCGGAGACCCCCACGAGGACCAGCGCGATGCGGGGCAGTGTGGAGGCGACGAGTGCGCGGACGGGGTCCCCGCCGCTGCCCCTGGTTCCGCGTGCCCGCCGTGCCACGGCCAGGCTGAACGCCGGGACCAGCACGAAGGCCATCCCGTCCTCGATCAGCAGCGTCGCCGCGACCTCCGGCACGGTCCACGCGACCAGGAAGGCGTCCGTCTCGGTCCCGGCCCCGAAGAGGTGCGCGAGCGCCTGGTCCCGGCCGAGACCGAACAGGGCGCCCGCGATGGAGAGGGCGGCGGTGACGAGCGTGGCCTTGGCGAGGAAGCCACGGGTGGGCGGGGTGACTTCGGCGGGCGCGGCCTCGGTGGGCGCGCTGCGGGTCGAGGCGGCCCCGCCGGGTGCGGCGGCGTCGGAGGTCGCCACGCGGGCGCCGGGCAACTGGACCTCGTCCTCGCTCCCGCCCCCGGCCGGGGCATCGCCGGGCTTCTCGGCTCCGGTCGCGGCTCCGGTCCCGGCTCCGGTCACGGCTTTGGCTCCGGTACGGCGGTGGCGACCCCTTCGCGCCGTCGTCCCCTCGTCCCCGGCCCGGGAAGGCGTCACCGTCATCGCTCCCCAGCCTTCTCGTGGGCATCCCCGCGGGGGCCTTCGTCGGCGCCCTCGTCCGCCAGCGCCCACCACGCGGCGAAGCCGAGGACCAGCGCGGACAGCACGGTCGAGGGGCCGCCGATGTCGGCGTACACGAAGTCGACCAGCTGCCAGACCAGCAGCCCGCAGGCGACGAGCGCGCAGTCCGTGCCGCTCGCGGAACGCCGTGCGCGAAAGAGCTTCCGGAGCCCGAGAACCAGCAGCGCCAGCCAGCTTCCGGCCAGCGCGAGCAGCCCCAGCAGACCCTGCTCGCTGAGGATCAGCAGATACATGTTGTGCGGTGACAGCAGCGGCTGGCGGTGGAAACCGGCGCCCGCCCCGTCCGTGTCACTGCCCGAGGACAGCGCGAGCGAGGCGTGCCCGTCGCGATGGTCGGGGAATCCCTTCAGCCCCACCCCGGTCAGCGGCCGGCCGCTCCACATGTCGACGGCGGCCGTCCACATCGTGTACCGGTCGGTCACCGACTGGTCCGGCGCGTCCGCGACCTGCGTGATGCTGCTGATCCGCTCCTGAAGCATCGCGGAGCCCACCCCGAGCCCGCCCACCAGGACCACCGCGGCCGCCACCACCGCCGCGAACACCTGTACGGCCCGCCGCAGTCCGGCGAGTACGAGCTGCGCCCCGCACGTCACGGCCGTCGCGATCCACGCGCCCCGGCTGAACGACAGCGCGAGCGGCAGCAGCAGCGCCAGCGCGCACACCGCCGCCGCGGTCCGCTGCCGCGCGGGCCCGGACCCGAGCGCCAGACCGAGCGCGCACACCAGCCCGAACGCCACCACGGCCGCCATGCCCATGATGTCCGTCGCCCCGAACGTGCCCACGGCCCGGATCATCTCGCCCTGGTACGAGGCCCCGGTCCCGGTCACGAACTGCTGGACCCCGAGCGCCCCCTGCCACAGCGCGAGCCCGACGAGGGACCAGGCGACCAGGCGCGCGTCACGGCGGTCGCGTACCAGCAGCATCACGGCCGTCGGCACCAGCACGAAGATCTGCAGATAGCGCACCAGCCCCTCGGCCCCCACCCCGGCCGAGGACGCGCCGGCCGTCGCCACAGCGATCCCGACGACGGGCAGCCCGAGCACGACGGCCGCGGTACGGGACAGGGGGCGCCGACGGCCGCGTACGAGACGCAGCGCGCAGCACACCACGACCAGTCCGGACACGGCGTCGGCGAGGGTGCCGCCGCCGTCCCCGGAGACCGGCAGCGCGAGCATCGCGATCAGCGCGGTCACCGGCAGCACGGGAAGGAAGCGGCGGGGCGCCGCGGCCACGACGGCGACCAGCGGCGGGGCGGGCAGGACCTGGGTCACCGGTTCAGCTCCCCGTCGGACGCACGAGCGAGACCGCGGTGCGCGCCAGGATGCAGACGTCCTGCCAGAGCGACCAGTCGTCGATGTAGGCGTTGTCGAACCGGCAGCGGTCCTCGATCGAGGTGTCGCCGCGCAGTCCGTGGATCTGCGCGAGCCCGGTGATCCCGGTGCGCATCCGGTGGCGGGCCGCGTAACCGGGGTACGTCTGGCTGAACTGGCCGACGAAGAAGGGCCGTTCGGGGCGCGGTCCGACCAGGCTCATGTCGCCCCAGAAGACGTTCCACAACTGGAGCAGCTCGTCGAGCGACGTCCGCCGCAGGAAGCGGCAGAACCAGACCATCTCGTGCTCGTTCGCCACGCTCCAGCGGGTCGCCGCCTCGTGCGCGTCGACCGGCCGGTGCGTACGGAACTTAAGGAGGGTGAACGGCCGCCCGTCCTTGCCGATCCGCTCCTGCCGGAACACCACACCGGGACCGCCGACGGCCCGCAGCACGACCGCGCACACCAGCAGCACCGGGCTGACCAGCAGGAGCAGGGCCCCGGAGACCAGCACGTCGAGCAGTCGCTTCCCGGCGCTCCCGTACCGGCGGCCCAGGGGCAGCCGACGGCAGGCGAACCCGGCGAGCCGCTCGGCCCGCCCGTACGCCGGCGCGTCCGGACGCACCTCCCACACGGCGCAGCCCGACTCGCCCAACGCCCGCAGCAGCGAATCCTGTTCGGGCCACCCGGACCCGCCCACGGCGAGCACGTCCTGTACGCCGTTCTGGATGAGGGCCCGCTGGACCTCCTCGCCGGTGATCAGTACCGGCAGCCCCTCGCCGTCGCTCGCCTCGTCGGCGACGACGCCCACCGGCCGTACCCCGCAGCCCGGATGCCGCAGGAAGGCGGCGGCCACGCGCTGCGCGTCGACGGTGCGGCCGACCACCAGGGCCGCACGCGGGCGCCGCAGCAGCGCCCGGCGCCGGTGCCCGTGCACGACGCCCCGGCCCGCGCAGCTCACCAGCGACTGCACCGCGCAGCCGAGGACCAGGACGCGGGCGGACAGCGCGTACTCCGGGGAGTACGCCGCCAGCAGGGCCGCGAGCGCGCACCAGCTCACCGCGATCCGGGCGCAGACTGCGGGCAGTTCGTCCAGTGGAGCCGGCACGGCGGGTGTGGACGCCGTCCGGTACAGCGACGCGTGCGCGTTGAGCCGGAGCACCGCGAGCACCAGCAGGGCGAGCGGAAGCGGATGCGGCCAGGGCAGTGCCAGGGCGCCGCCGGCCAGCGCCGCGCCGATGTCCACGGCGGGCAGGGGCAGCGGTGAGGGCCGCCGGGCGAAGGGCCGTCTGCCGCTCGGGAATCTGAAGCCGCCGATGGCCCCGCGCGGCGGGATGACCGAGACGGGCGAGCCGGACGGGACGGATGAGTGGGGCGTGACGGACGAGATGGGTGAGACGGACGTGAATCCGTGGTCCGCCGCCCGCGGCCGGCCGCCGGGGGAGGGAACGGTACTTTCCGCAGTCACGTGTGGATGGACTCCCTGTACTCGGTGTGGTCCACGCCCGTGTCCCGCCCGGTCGGCCAGGTGCCGATCAGATCGCGGTACACGTCGGCGACGGCCGCGGCCGTGCGCCGCACGTCGTGCGTGGTCGTTACGTACCGGCGTCCCTGATGACCGAGCGACTCGCGCAGCAGCGGGTCGAGAAGCAGCTCGGCGACGGTCCCGGCCAGCGCGTCCGGCCGCTCGGACGGCACCAGGCAGCGTGCCCCCTGGCTTGGCGGCAGGCTCTCGCGCGCCCCGTCCACATCGGTGATCACGACGGGCCGCCCGCAGGCCATGGCCTCCAGCGGCGCCAGCGCCATGCCCTCCCAGCGGGACGGCAGGACGACCAGATCGGCGGCCTGGTACCAGGGCGTGGCGTCGGCGACGGCCCCGGCGAACAGCACGGACGGGGGAGCCCCGGCCCGCAGCGCCCGCGCGTCCGGCCCGTCGCCGACCAGCACGAGCCGCGCGGCGGGCACCCGCCGGGTCACCTCGCGCCACGCCTCCAGAAGGACGTCCTGCCCCTTCTGCCGGCACAGCCGCCCGACGCACACCACGAGGGGCGCCGCCGCGTCGACCCCTTCGAGCAGCTCGATCCCGGCCCGTACGGTCTTCGCGGGCGCCGGGTGGAAGCTCTCCGTGTCGATGCCGTTGGGGATGACGCTCCACCGGCCCTTGATCCCCGACCGCTGCCCGGTGCGCCGCTCGGCCTCGCTGACGCACACCATCCGCGAAGCCCAACGGGCGCCCAGCCGTTCCCAGTCGCGGGCGAGGAGGCCGGTGGCCCCGCCGACGGCCTCGAACGACCAGGCGTGCGGCTGGAACACGGTCGGCACCCGCCCGCGCACGGCGAGCCGTGCCGCGAGCCCGGCCTTGGCGCTGTGCGCGTGCACGACGTCCGGCCGCACCTCCCGTACGAGCCGACGCAGACTCCGTACCTCCTGGGCGAGCCGCGGCCCCGGCGAGCGGGTCGCGTGCCAGTGCCGTACGTCCGCGCCCAGGAGTTCGGCCGCCGTCGCGAGGCCGCCGTCCGGCGGACAGGCGACGGTGACGTCGGCGCCGGCGGTCAGCTGGGCCCGCACCAGGTCGGTGACCACACGGCCCACCCCGCCGTCGACGGGCTGGGAGACGTGCAGGACCCGTGGCCTCGGTCCTGGGCCGGTCGGTGACAGTCGCATGCGGGCTTTCCTCGCGGAGTCGGGGACAAGGGCGGGAGGCGGATCGGGAGAGGGAACGGGAGAAGAGGGGCAGGGCATCAGGGCTTCGCGTCGACGGCGACGAACAGCGCGCCGGCCCAGGCGGCGTCCCGCCGCGACTCCAGCCGGAAGTCCAACCGGTCCCCGCCGCGCCGCAGGCCCTCGCGGAGATCGAGGACGTCGGAGTCGTACCCGAGCGTGTTCGGATACGAAGGGTTCCGAGGGGAAGTCGTCCCGTCGGACTCGCCGATCGTCGAATTCAGTACGTCGTCCCGGGGGTTGGCGCCGTTGCCGAGGGGAACCTCCTCGCCCCACCCGTCCGACACGGTGAGCGAGTCGCCGGTCCGCCCGCGGTCGCCGTTGTAGGCGACGAGCCCCACGCGACCGGTGGCCCCCTCGGGGAACGGCAGGTCGTCCACCCGGACCACCTGGTCGTCATCCGGTCCCACCGGGCCGAAGCCGTCCCAGATCGCCAGATGCCGCAGCGGCTCCGACTCCTTCTCGTACGCCACCATCAGCGTCCAGCCGCCCCACGCGCCGGCCGCCGAGTGCCCCATCGCCACATTGACCTGCGCCACGGTGTACGCGCCCGCGCCGCTCGACCGCACCAGCCGCGTGACGTCCGCGGAGGCCTGGAAGGCGTCCGCGCCGGGGGTGACCCGGTGCCCGACGAGGGTGTCCGCGAGCACCTCCTGGTACCGGCCGCCGGGCTCGGCGATCAGCACCCGTCCGTTGTCCTCGGGCGGCTTCTGCTCACCGACCCGCAGATTGCCGCCCCAGTACAGCCGCGCGTACGAGACGCGGGCGCCCGACGGCAGGCGGACCTCGGCGCTGCTGGAGTTGTAGGTGTTCGGGTCCTGGTCGATGTCGGTGTAGAACATGTCGAAGCCGTCGTTCGCGACGCCCAGGCCGGCGCGGGCGGCGGGGCACGACACCGCTGTCGGCGCGACGGGCGTACGGCAGGTGATCGACGAGTTGGCGGCCCGGACGATCCCGCCGTGCCCAAGCGCGCGGTACCGCTGGGTGAAGGTCAGGCTCTCCGCCTCGGCGACGGGCGGTGCGACCGTGGCGTCCGGCGGGGCAGGGGCGGCCGCCGCCGGTCCGCCCGGCGCCCACAGCGAGGCGAGGGAAAAAGCACCCACCATCCCACGGCGCAGCGGAAGACCCAGGGGATTGCGCATGACCGGCGTTGCCCTTTCGGGGGAATCTCGGCGGCGGAGGTTCTGGCCCTTGCGGGCGGACGGGACGGGGCATCGGCGGACGGGAAGTTTCAAGTGCTACGAAGTGAGTGCTACGAAGTGATCTGAAACGATCTAGGGCGGTCTGAGATGGTCTGTGGCGGTCTGAAGAGGAACGCAACTGTAGCCGCTATCCGTATTTATCGGTGAAAGCTGCAAAGTGTGTCGGAATCGTGTGCATGTCTTGGGATAACCCCCAGGCACGCTTCTGGTAACGGCTCGAAGCGTCACTCTTTTGGAGGCACAACCCGCGCCCGTGCCACGCGTTGATTCCAGAGCCGGGCATCCCGCCCGGTTGTTGTTTCAATCCCAAGGAGCACCTCTCCATGTCGCGTATCGCGAAGGGCCTGGCCTTTACCTCCGTTGCCGCCGCCGCCATGGCGGGCACCGCCGGCATCGCCGCCGCCGACAGTGACGCGCAGGGCGCAGCCGCCAACTCCCCGGGTGTCCTGTCGGGCAACCTGGTGCAGGTCCCCGTCCACGTGCCGATCAACCTGTGCGGCAACACCGTGGACGTCATCGCGCTGCTGAACCCGGCGTTCGGCAACGAGTGCGAGAACGACTGACGTCGAAGCCCGGCCCCTGATCGGCCGTCCTCCCCTCGGGGAGGGCGGCCGATCCGCGTTGCCCCGAATGGGGGGAGGGACGGCAAGTGCGTTCGACGGGACCGGGCATGGCGGCTCAGCAGGGACAACGGTCAGGGCGGTGGGTGTGGGCCGCCGCGGTGCGCGTTCGATCGGTTGCAGGCGGCGGTCACCGATTCCACGGTGAGGACAGGACCCGACGCATCATCGAAAGGACCCTCCATGCGTGCTCTGCCCGCGCGGCGTATCGCGACCTCCGCCCTCTGCGCCACGTTCCTGCTGGGGATCGCCGGACCCGTCGCCGTGGCCGCCGACCACGACCCGGCGCGCGACACCCGCGCCGCGGCAATCCCTGTCACGGCGGTGCCCGCGGCGGCGGTCCGGGCGCCGGTGCCCGAGGCGGACGCCCTGCTGGCACAGGCCACCGGCCTCGGCGACGTCGCAGGAGTGCTGAAGCCGGTCACCGACCTCCTCACCGCCGCGCTCAAGGCCGACAGCGGGAAGCTGCCCGCCGCCGACGCCGAGAAGTTCGGCGACGCGGTGAAGGAGGCCATCGCCAAGGCCACCGCGTCGGCCCCGGCCGCCCCGCAGACCCCGCCGGCGAAGACACCGGCCGTGCCGCAGACACCCGCGGAGCAGGCGCCGGCGGAGGTGAACTCACCGGCCGATCCCAAGGTTCCGCCCGTTCCGCAGAGCCCGGCCGATCCCAAGGTCCCCGCCGCTCCGCCGTCGATCCTGCCGGCGCTCCCCGGTGCCCCGGCGCTCCCCGCCCTCCCCGCGTCGGACACCGCCGGCCGCGTGGCCGCGCCCGACCTCAGGGCCGACGCGCTCAAGGCGCTGCAGAGCTCGGTCGATTCCCTGGTCGAGGCGGCGGTCGCCGGTGACGCCACCGCTCTGGGGGCGGCCGCGAAGCAGACCGTGTCCGGCCTGGTCAACTTCGTCGCCGCGGTGGCGGTGGGCGGCGCTCTGCCCGCACCGAACCTGCCGGGACTGCCCAAGCTGTCCACGGACGTGCCCGCACAGTCGGGGAGCGGTGGCTGAGGCGAAGCAGCCACCGCTCCGGCCGTCGGGCCGGCCCGACGGCTGTTTCACACCCTGTTTGCACAATCTTTCAGGGTTCTCATATGAGGGATCCCATTTGGTGATGAAACACAGCCTTCAATCGGGTGGGTTCCAGGAATTTTCAGTGTTCGGGGTTTCCGCCCAGACGGGGTGTCGTTGGGTAGGAAGCAGTGCGGGAGCAGGCATGCACAGTGCCTGAACGCCGAGAATTCCCTCTGGTGACGGGAGTCACCGATGAAAGGAACACGATGAAGTCCCTGAAGGCCGCCGCTGTCGTTGCCGGGTCCATGGCCGTCGCTGGTGTCGCCGCGCCCGCCTCTGCCGCCGACCTCGCGCCCCCCACGAGCCTCAACGGCGGCATCGACTCGGCTCTCACCCAGCTCACCACCGAGCCGGTGGACCTCATGCCCCTGCAGTCGCAGTCGAATGCGCTCGACACGGAGAACCAGGACTCCGCGCTGAGCACCGTCAGCGACGCGACGGACGCCCTGAACTCGGCGGGCGGGCTCACGGGCCTCCTGGGCGGCCTTCCCCTCGGGAAGTGACGCGGGGCCGTACGGAAGTGACGCGGGGCCGGTGGCGCATCGGCGCGGACCGGCCCATCGCGTAGGTATCGCCCATTCGACTCGTTCCGGCCGTTCCCTTTTCGTGTTCGGGCTGTTTCTCTCTTCCCGTCCGTTCGACCCCGTACCTCGTTCGTGTGGCGACCTTGATGGAAATCCCCCGGGCGGGTGAGAAAGAAAGCGGACGCATTTCGGCACGCCGATACGGTTCCGCGGTGACCTCGATCCCAAGCGAAACGCGCCCATTCCCCGCCGGGGACCTCGGCACCCTCGTCGTCATGGCGTGGAGCGGTGAACAGCCCGACGGCGACATGCCCTATCTCCTGGCGTACTCCCTCGGTGACGGCGCGGGCGGCCCCGAGGGCTCGGCGACCGCCGTCGAGCAGTTGTTGGAGGCCAACGGACTGCCCCTCGGCGACGAGGTCGTCGACGCCACCCGGCAGCCGGGCTTCCCGGTCCGCGTCCTGGTCGAGCCGGGTCAGGCCGTCGTCAGCATGACCCAGCTCAACGCCCGGTGCCCCGTACCGCCGGAGTGGCTCGCCGCCGTCGGCGAACGCGGCTACGCCTACTTCCTGTTCACCACCCGCCCGTGGCCCGAGGCCGAGCCGGGCAAGCGCGTCGAGCCGGAGGCACTGGCCGCCTTCGCCGGCGACGAGGAGACCCTGAACAACGCGGCGCACGCCCTCGTCCCGGCCCGCAGCCCGCGCGCCTGACCACACGCGCCGCGCCCGACGGCGTGACCCGGGGCCTTCGGGGCCTTCGGGGCATCGGGACATCGGGAGGCTCGTGTCGACGCCGCGGTGGGACTTATGGACGAGCTGAAGATTGCTTCGTCCGGGGGAATTTTGACCGGATCCCGTGCGCCGGGTCGTTACCCGTTTCGGACGCACCCTCCCGAATCCCGAAAGGCCCGTGCCTGAGATGAAGTCGACCACCCGAGGAACTGTTGCCGCCGTCGTCACCTGTGTGGCGGCCGCCGTCGCGACGCCCGCTGTCGCGGCCGACGGGGTTCCGGTCGCCGTGCCCCTGGAAGGTGTGGAGCACTCCCTGAACATGGAGATGCCCAGGATCAGCGGCACCGTGCCGCTGCTCAGGCCGGGCAGCCCCGACGGGCCGCGGTACGTCGAGGGCCGGCTGCTGCCGGAGCGCGCCCTCCCGCAACTGCCGGTCACCAGCGACCTGCCCTCGCTCGACGCGCGTACGCCGCTGCCGCGCGTGTTCGGGGACACCTTCGACCACCTCGCCGCCAGCACACCCACCTCCGGCCTGCACGCCATGACGCCCGGCGCCTCGCTGGACGCCCCGCTGACCGCGCCGCGTGCGGACATGCTCGGTCTCCCGGCCGCGAAGCTGCCCCAGGCGGCCCTGCTGGCCCCGGTCCTCCAGGCGGCACCGGGGGCGAACCTGGACCTCGCTCCGGGCCTGTAGGCGCCGACAGCGCGGACTGGACGTATCCAAGGGGGTGGGGAATGCGGGTGAGAGTGGGGAACGGCACGCGGCGCGACGTCCTGAGAGGGGTGCTCGCCGCGGCCGTGGCGGTCGCCGTGGCTCCGTTCGTCGCGGCGTCGGGTCCGTCGCGCGCGCAGCCGGCGACGCCGGGTGGCCCTGCCGGTGGGCCGTCCCGGGAACTGGCCGAGTTCGAGGCGCAGTTCGCGGCGGCCGGGTTCGACGAGATGTACGGCGGGTGCCGGATCCGTGGGTGCAAGGAGGAGGCGGCGGGCGGCGCACGTCCGGCCGGGGACGCGCGTAAGGCTCCCGCCGGGCCCTGGCGGGTCACGGTGGACGACCGGCCGCTGCACCTCATGCGGCGGGCCGACGGCGGCTATCTGACGATGGTCGACCACTACCGGTCGTACCCGACGCCGCTGGCCGCGGCCCGCGCCGCCGTGGACGAACTGGGCGGCACACTGCGGCTGCGCGCGGCCGCCACGGAGGCGCATCCGGGGCGGGATCCGGAGCAGGATCCGGAGACAGATCGGGAGCGGGATCCTGTGCGGCGGGAGGGGCACGGGCATGGCGTACACGCGTAAGAACGTGAGCGCGCTGACACGTACGGAGAAGCGCAGGCTCGTCGGCGCGTTCCTGGAGATCAAACGCACCGGCGAGTACGACGAATTCGTCCGCATGCACATCGACCACTATGTGTCGGACGGTGAGGACGGGCTGCGTGCCGCTCATATGACCCCCTCCTTCCTGCCCTGGCACCGGCGGTTCCTGCTGGACCTGGAACGGGCGCTGCGCAGGGTGGACTCCGGGGTGTCCGTGCCGTACTGGGACTGGACGAAGGACCGCACTCCCGCCGCCTCGCTGTGGGGGGAGGACCTCCTCGGGGGCAACGGGCGCCGGTCCGACCACCAGGTGACGACCGGTCCGTTCGCGCGTCGGCACAAGAAGTGGGTCGTCAAGGAGTCGATGACCGACGGCGACTACCTCACGCGTGATTTCGGCAGACCCCGCGATCCGCTGTCCCTGCCCACCGCGGGCGAGCTCGCGAAGGCCCTCGACGATCCCGTGTACGACACGGACCCCTGGGACTCCACTTCCGGCCGCGGCTTCCGCAACAAGCTGGAGGGATGGGGGACCGGACGGGGCAACGACGCGTGGCGCAACCACAACCGCGTCCACCGCTGGGTCGGCGGGCACATGCTGGGCGGGGCCTCCGTCAACGATCCCGTCTTCTGGCTGCACCACTCCTTCGTGGACCTGCTCTGGACGCGCTGGCAGAAGCGGCATCAGGGCGCGCGGTATCTGCCCGAGTCGCCGCCGGAACTCGGGGACCGGCAGTACGGGCGGATCGTGGCGCGGCACGAGGAGATGCCGCCGTGGGGCGTGACGCCGGACCAGTTGGAGGACCACAGCCGGATCTACCGGTACGTATGAGGCGCTCGCGCGCGGTGAGGCGCGCGGGGCTTCTGGGCTGTCAGGGCTGGCTGGACTGTCAGGGGTGTCTGGGGTGTCTGGGGTACGAGGAAGCCCCCGGCGGTGGGTACCGCCGGGGGCCTTCGTTTCGGTGGTGCGGCGACTCAGTGGCCGTAACCCTCGTGCTTGTCGTCGGTGTTGGCGCACTGGTTGCCGAACGCCGGGTTCAGCACGGCGATCACGTTCACCGTGTTGCCGCAGAGGTTGACCGGGATGTGGATCGGAACCTGGACGACGTTGCCCGACGCCACGCCGGGCGAGCCGACGGCCGTGCCCGCGGCGTCCGCGTCCGCCATGGCCAGACCGGCACCACTGAGCACAACGGCACCCGTGCCGAGAGCGACACCGGCTGCCTTCGCGATGCGAGACATCACGTTTCTCCTTCGAATCGGTGAGTGCGGAAGCATGAACGCGACCGCACTGCCCCTTCAACGCCAGGACTCACAGCGGGTAACGGCACTCAACATGACATCATGCGCCAAGATGTGTCATAACAGGACATAGATCATATGAGCTGCCTGGTTTGGTGGGGTCCACGCGCGCGTGCGGTTCACGGGCGTGTGCGGTTCACGGGCGTGTGCAGAGGCCCGTCGGGTTGGCGGCCGGAGGGCGGCACTGGAGGTTGTAGTCGTCCGCGCTCGTGCTCGCGTACCGTCCGACGCAGGCGGTCGGCGTGGTCCTGCCGCGTTCCTCGCAGAAGTCCAGGGCGTCACGGCCGTCGGTGAAGGGGCCCGGCGCGTAGACGACCCAGTAGCCGGGGCGGAGGGACGCGTAGTCGTCGCTGCGGAGGTAGACGGCCTCGGGGACGGACTTGCGGACGGTGGCGAGCCGTCGGTCCCGGGCGGCGGTGCCGGAGCCGACCGGTTCGGAGAAGAGCTGGGCGATCCACCGGCCTCCGGAGGCCGGTGAGGAGTCGGGGGCGGACGGCTCGGGAGTGGGCGTCGGCGTCGACGCCGACGACCGCTTCGAGGACGGCGAGGACGGCGAGGACGTGGAGTTCGCCGAGGACGACGTGGTGGCGGGGTTGCCGCCGCCCTTGGCGCCGTCCTCCTTGCCGTCGCTGCCGCCCTGGTCGCCCAGGGTGAGTACCAGAGCGGTCGCGGCCGTCGCGAGGGCGACCACGACGACGGCAATGGTGGCGGCGAGCGCCGTGCGCCCTCCGCGCCCGGACGGGCGGTGGTCCCCGACGCGCGTCGGCTCCTCACCCGGTGTTCCACCCGGCGCTTCGGTGGGCGCTTCGGCGGGCGTGGGGCCGCCGGGGCCGGCGTGCGCGGACGGGACGCCCAGGACGCGGGTCGGGATCGTCGTGGCCCCGGGCGGCAGCGGGGCGGTCGTCGTCGGCAGCTCCCAGTCCGGCGCCGCACCCGACTCGACCTGCGCCAGCATCGCGTCCAGCCGTGCGGCGTCGGGCCTGGCCGCCGGATCCCGTACGAGCAGGGCCTGGAGTACGGGTGCCAGCGGGCCGGAGCGCACCGGTGGGGGCAGGGCCTCGTCGAGCACGGCGGCCAGGGTGGCCAGGGTCGTCCCGCGGCGCAGGGGACTGACGCCCTCGACGCACACGTACAGGACGAGCCCCAGGGACCAGAGGTCGGACGCCGGGTCGTCGTCGTTGCCGCGGATCCGCTCGGGGGCGATGTACTCGGGCGAGCCGATGAGTTCGCCGGTCGCCGTCAGGGCGGTGGACCCCTGGAGTGCCGCGATGCCGAAGTCGGTGAGGACGGCGGAGCCGTCGGTGCGCAGCAGGATGTTGGCGGGTTTGACGTCCCGGTGCTGGACCCCGGCCGCGTCGGCGGCGCGCAGGGCGCCGAGCACCTGGCGGCCCAGCCGGGCGGCCTCCGTGGGCGGCAACGGGCCGTCGGCGAGCCGCTCCTGGAGCGAGAGGCCTTCGACCAGTTCCATCACGAGCCAGGGGTGCGGGTCGTCGTTCACGATGTGATGGATCATCACCACGTTCGGGTGGCTGACCCGGGCCAGCGCCCGCGCCTCCCGCAGCACCCGCGCGCGGACGGCTTCGGAGGCCGCCGCGTCATGCCGTACGGCCTTGAGGGCGACCTCCCGGTGCAGCACGCTGTCCCGCGCCCGCCACACCGTGCCCATACCGCCGCTGCCGAGCCGTTCGACCAGCTCGAACCGACCGTCGATCATGTCCCCCGGTGCGTTCATGGCGGACAGATTAGTGGGGCCGGTGAGTGGGGCCGACGGGGCGGGCGGGGAGCGCGGGCGGGGAGTGGCCTCAGTCGATACAGAACTCGTTGCCCTCGATGTCCTGCATCGGGATGCACGCGTCGGTGCCGTCGTACAGCGTCCGCACGTGCACCGCGCCGAGCGGGACCAGGCGCGCGCGCTCGGCCTCCAGCGCGGCGAGGCGCTCCGCACCCACGAGTCCGGTGCCGACCCGCACGTCGAGATGCAGCCGGTTCTTGGCTGCCTTCCCTTCGGGGACGCGCTGGAAGTACAGACGCGGACCCACACCCGAGGGGTCGACGCAGGCGAACCATGCGTCCCGCCGCTCGGGTGGCTGCGAGCGCTTGTAGTCGTCCCAAGTGACGAACCCCTCCGGGGGCGGCGGTACGACGTACCCCAACACCTCGCACCAGAAACGGGCGAGGCGCTCGGGTTCCGCGCAGTCGAAGGTGACCTGGAACTTCTTGACCGACGTCATCCGGTCACCGTAGGGGCGTGTGCTGCTCATGTCACGAATGTGTCTTGAAGACGATCAAGAGGCAACCGAGGCGGACGCACGGACCATCTGGGAGGACAGAAGGCAGAGCCGCACGACAGCAGTCGCCCGGCTCGTTCACCCGCTCCCCGTGAGCGGCAACCCCGTGCACCCCACACAGAGGACAGGCACCGCCATGCGCACTCGGAAGATCTCAGTACTGGCCATGACCGCGGTGGCCCTGGGCCTGGCGCTGACGGCATGCGGCAACGACGGCGCCGGCAACGGGTCTTCTACTTCCTCTTCTTCCGCTTCCGCGAGCAGCTCGTCGACTGCGGCCGGGAGCACCCCGCAGTCGGGCACCGGGGGGTCCGGCAGCACGGGGTCCGGCACCGCGGAGTCCGGCACCGCGGAGAGCAAGCCGTCGGGCACGCCCGCCAAGTCCGACACGAAGTGCACGGATCAGCTCGACTACGCGGGCGACTCGCGCTCGAACGCCGAGATCAACTCGATCGGCGAGGACACGGGCACCTGCCCGCCGGTCCAGAAGTCCGACGGGGAGTCGTCGGGCACGCTGAAGGACGCCGACACGAAGTGCACGGATCAGCTCGACTACGCGGGCGACTCGCGCTCGAACGCCGAGATCAACTCGATCGGTGAGGACACGGGCACCTGCCCGCCGGTCGAGCAGAAGTGAAGCGCTGACCGTCCCTGGAGGAGAGGGAGCGCCCGGGGCTGCCGGCGGCCATCGGAATCAAGCCGCGAACTGCCCCTGCTCCGACACGGCGCAGCCCTGTAAAAGACTGCCCGTCAGTAGTCCCGAAGAAAATCCGCGCTGGTACGACGAGCAGATCACCGCCGAGACCGACGAGGAGCGGCTGAAGAACTTGCGCGAGGGACGGGCCTACTGTGCGGCCGGGCACCCCGTCGACGCCCGCGAAGGCACACTGCGTTCCTATGACGCGGTCCGTGCCCAGCTTCCTGTCCTGCTCGAACTGCTTGGCAACCGGGACCTGGAGATCCGCACCAAGACCGCGTACCTCCTCGGCTGGTTCCCCGAGGAGGCCGACGCCACCCTGCTCCCGTTGCCGGCCTGCCTCGACGGCGAGCGGGACCCGGTCTGCGCCGCCACGGTCCTCGTCGCGGTCGGGCCGCTCGCCGACCACGAGCCGGATGGCCGGGTCAGGTTGACGCCGCCGGCGATGGCCATGGACGGCTTGCCGCTCCAGATGCTTTGACAGGCGCGATGCAGAGCCGGCGCGGAGGACGAGCAGGCGGAGTCGAGTACGACGCTCGCCGCGCAGTCCGAGAACGTACGAAAGCCGGTGGGCGACCATGTGCAGGGCACGGCCGGTGACCGAGTGGCAGGACGGGTCTCCTGCTCGCCCGTCGAGGAATGCGGCTTCGACGGGCGCCATGTTCTGCAAGAGATCAGGACCTCCGCCGCCCGAAGAATCACTTCCCCGTCTTCGGTCAGGGACGGTCCGAACCGCGTCCGTACCGGATTCCAGCAGGCGCCAGAGCTCGTCGAGGGTGCGCGCACGGGGCGGGCGACACGCCATACCCACGACCGCGACGGACTCGTTCCGGTGACCGGCACCCGTGGCAGAGGGGAGGACCTCCGGCGCCGGATCGGCGGGCTCCGCCTCCCCGGACGGGCCAACCCGTACCGGTCACCAGACTGCGGCCGGCCGGTACGCAACCGGCAACCCGTTCACCGCTGTTCATAGGTCACTTCGTCCTCGGTGGGGAAGTTGAGGCGGCCGTCGTCCATGCGGACCGTCAGGTGACCGCCGGTGTGCACCTCTTCGACGGTTCCCTGGTCCCCGGCGCGGTGCCGGGTGCCGAGTGCCTCGATGTCGGCGGTGAGCGTGATGCGGCTTCCGCGCATGACCATCCCTTCGTGGCGGTCCGGACCATCCGGTTCCCTGTCACAGCCCGCCCCGGCCGCCGGTGGTTCAGAAACCGGGACGGGTTGATCGGGAAGCCGTCAGGCAACGACCGTGAGGAAACGGTGCGGCGGGTCTCGTCGTGACCGTGGGCGAAAGCGCGGGTGACGGTGTCATGGGCGATGAGCCGGCCACCGATTGCGCGCGGATCGCCATCACGGCCGAGTGAGGGCGTCAGACCCGTACCGGTTATGCCGTCAATAGCGAGAACGGCGGAGCCCTGCCGGTACACGTCTGAAGCGTGAATATACGGCAGGAAACAGCGGCGTCTTTCCATGCGCGGATTTCTCTCTCACCCGGGAAAGAAAGTGAAAGACCTGCAATAGGTGCTACGGACCGCCTCGTCCGGAGGTTCACGCCGCTCGGCGTGAACTTTCGCACGACACCGCGCGGCATTGAGTGGCCCGCCGGACGAACCACATGGCCGAGTCGGCCGCTTGGTCGCCGGTGAACCGCCCCGCGCAAGAACACGTAACCGTCGTTGGTACCCCACTACCGGAACGCCACTCAGTAAGGGGCCACCACTCACCGACGCCCCAGGTCATGACGCCTGCACTTCAAGGAGAAACATGCGCAACCGAGTCTTTTTGCTCGCATCGATCGTCTCGCTCTCCCTTTTCGGTATGACCGCCTGCAGCGGCGACGACTCGAACGCGGAGAAGCCCGGCACCCCCGAACCGCAGGCCGTTACGGTGAAGACCGCCGAATCCGAACTCGGGAAGATTCTCGTGGATCAGTCCGGTAGAACTCTCTATGGATTTACGGTGGACAAGGACGGCGAAAGCAACTGCGCCGCCAACTGCATCGCCGTATGGCCGGCTCTCACCAGCCCGTCCGACGCCAAGTCCGCCAAGGACATCGACAAGTCGCTGCTCACTCGTACCGAGCGGGCCGAGGGAGCGCTTCAGGTGAAATACAAGGACTGGCCGCTCTACTACTACGTCGGGGACGTCGTACCTGGTGATCTGAACGGTCAGGGTATTGACGACGAATGGTTCGCTGTGGCTCCTGACGGAAGCCTGGTCAAGTAATACTGGTCAAAAGTGGGACGCATCGGATATTGATGCGGAGAGCTCGATCCTACGTGTCCGTCTGAAAGTGCCGTCCGATTCTGCTGTTCTCTTGCCTCCGCGGTCGTAGTTGTCTGCGGACGCCGCCCGGAAAGATCAAGTCAGGACGAGGACAGCGGGAGGACAGGCGGACCACTTTTGATGGGAATCTGCAAGACCATCGTTCTCTGATCATTCATTCGCTGTCGACTGGAAGCGGAGAGCGAGTCAAGGAAGACCGATGTATTTCTAGCGAAGGAAAAAGGAAATGACTGAAACTATTGCGGGAAATGTTTTCCAGCAGGATGCTGTGGACGAACTGGCGGCTCAGCTCACGGGCTCCGTCTTCACGCCGGACGATCCCGGGTACGCGGCCGAGGTCACGGGGTTCAATCTCCTCTCGCAGCACCGGCCCCTGCTCGTCGTCGCGGTGGCCGACCCGGCCGATGTGCAGGCCACCGTACGGTTCGCCGCAACCCACGGTCTTCCCGTGGGTGTACTGGCCACCGGACATCAGCCGTTTCCCCTTGCCGAGGGGTTCGTGCTCATCACCACCGGCAGGATGCGTTCGGTCGTGATCGACGCGGCGGGTGCCACCGCCCGGGTCGAGGCGGGAGGCGTGTGGGGAGACGTCGTCGACGCGGCCCAGACCGCCGGGCTCACTCCTCTCAACGGCTCGTCCGCCGGGGTGGGCGTCGTCGGTTACGTCCTGGGTGGAGGTCTGAGCCCGGTGCTCGGCCGGAAGTACGGCTGGGCCGCGGATCACGTTGCCGCGATCGAGGTCGTCACGGCGGACGGGCGGTTCCGCCGACTCACAGCCGACACCGAGCCGGAGCTCTTCTGGGGCATGCGGGGCGGCCGCAGCAACTTCGGTGTCGTGACGGCGATCGAGATCGAACTCTTTCCCGTCTCCGACTTCTACGGCGGCGGTCTCTTCTACCCCGCCGAACAGGCCGAGACGGTGCTGCACGCCTACCGGGACGTCGTCCACAGCGCTCCGGACGAACTCACCTGCTCGGTCGCACTGCTGAACTTCCCGCCACTGCCGCAGATTCCGGAGATGCTCCGCGGAAAGTCCGTCGCACACGTACGGGTCGCCTTCCTCGGATCAGCCGAGGACGCGGAAACACTGATCGCCCCCTTGCGGGACATCGGTCCTGCCCTCATCGACGCGATCGGCCCGCAGCCCTACAGCGCGTTCGCCGCGGTGCACCAGGACCCGACCGACCCCGCGCCCTATGAGGAAGCGAGCACCCTGCTGGCCGAACTGCCCGCCGCAGCCGTCGACACCATTCTCGCGAAGGTGGGGCCGCAATCGGGCGGAGCCGTCACGGTCGTGGAGGTGCGCCACCTCGGGGGCGCTCTGAGTGAGAAGCTCCCCGGTTCGAGTGCCATAGCGGCCAGGGACGCCCGGTTCACCGTCTGGGGTGCCACCGTGGGACCGCCTGAGGCGATCAGTGCCGGAGCGGAACTCCTGAACTCGCTGATCGAGGCGCTGAACCCGTGGACGACCGGACGGACGTACCAGAACTTCACTTCACGCGAAGACACGGCCGACAGCATCTTCACGCCTGATGATCTTGAGCGTCTCAAGGACATCAAGACCCTCTACGACCCCGCCAACCTCTTCCGGGTCAACAACCACAACATCGTTCCGTGGACGGCCCGCCGCGAAGTGTGACCTCGCGCTCCAGGCCTGCTCAGAGCCACCTACCGCTCCCTTTCGCAGTGGATGCCGACCGGCGTCACCGCGAGAGGGAGCTGACACATGCGGGCGGTCGGCGAAACGATCTGCACGTACAGGGTCCGCATTTCCTGCACACGAGAATCAAGGACACATGGCTGGAGCGTTGCGTTTTGCACTACTCGGGCCCGTGCGCGCATGGCGGGGGGACCGGGAGATATGCCTTGGACCACCTCGGCGCAAAGCGGTTCTGGTCGCTCTCCTGCTGCGGGCGGGTGCATACGTGTCACCGGCCGAACTGATCGACGCCGTCTGGGGGAGCGCGCCCCCGACCGCGGCTTCCGCCTCCCTGCACACCCACATCCACCATCTGCGCCGCTGCCTCGGCGGGCCGGAAGGGCGGACCGATTCCCTCATCCGTACGGTGAGCAAGGGGTATCAGATCTGGCCGCCTTCCGGCAGCCTCGATCTAATGAAATTCCAGGAGCTGACAGCTGCGGCCGAGCGCTGCTGTTCGGAGGGAAACTTCCCCGATGCCATCAATAAATTGCGCAGCGCTCTGGGCATGTGGCAAGGGTCGCCGCTGTCTGGAATAAAGGGGGAATACGCGGAGAGGCAGCGTCAGCTTATTCTGCCGCTTCGTCTCACCGCCATCGAGACAAGAATAGCCGCAGAAATATCTTCCGGGGCTCATGCGGACTCCGTGAGCGAGCTGAGCCGTCTCGTCTCCGAGCACCCGTTGGACGAGCGATTTCGTGAGCTTTTGATGCTCTCATTCTACAGAAACGGTCGGCAGGCTGACGCGCTCGATGTCTATCGCCAGACCCAGCGAGCTCTGGCCAATAAACTCGGCGTCGATCCAGGGCCCGCGCTGCAAAGACTGCGGCAACAGATCCTGGCGGGCGAACCCGTTGCCGTCGCCCCGACGACCGCGCCGGCGGATCGTCCCGTGCCTGCTCCGGCCGAGCTGCCGGTGCCCCGACAACTGCCTGCCCCGTCCGTGTTCTTCTGCGGACGAGAAGCCCAACTGGCCGAGGCGCAGGCGGCCGTCGCCAAGTTTCCCGGATTCGGCGCCATCATCGCGATCCAGGGCGCTGCCGGGGTGGGGAAGTCCGCTCTGGGGCTCAGTCTGGCCCATCGATTGGCGGACACGTTCCCCGACGGCCAGCTCTACGCGGACCTGCGTGGAATCGGCACCGCCGACCCTCTGGTGACCGCACAAAGGGTGCTGAAGTCCTTTCTGCGGGCTCTGGGGGTGGCAGACACGCATATCCCGATGCGTCTGCAGGCACAGACGTCACTTCTTCGGAGTGTGCTCTCCAATAAGCGATGTCTGCTTTTTCTGGAGAACGCCCGGGACGCTCGGCAGGTGCGCCTTCTGCTGCCGGGCGCGGGGGGTTCGGTCGTCGTGGTGACCAGCCGGGAGGGACTGAGCGGGCTGGCCGTCCGGGAGGGCGCGCACGCCCTCCTGCTCGGGCCGCTGTCGGCGTCGGAATCCCGTGAGATGTTGAGCCGGCGCATCGGCGCGGAGAGAGTGGCAACCGACACCGACGCCGTGCACGATCTTGCGGAACAGTGCGGCGGAAACCCGCTGATGCTTTCGGCGATGGCCGCTTTCGCAGTGATAAACCCAGGGTTCACCCTCTCTGCAATCGCGACAGGAGCCCGTAATGGCAGCTTGGACCCGACTGGCACGCTGAGGTTGGAGCCGCCTCCACCCTGTTCCGCGCGGCCCCACGCCAGGGACCGCCCGAACCGCATCGGCCCGTAGTGCCGGGATGTCGGTTGCCAGATGTACAGAGGAGGTAATCGCAGCGCTTTCCGGCCAAGTGGCCCACTGCGCCTGCCGGTGTTGTCGGTGCTTCATGAACCGAGTGGGCCGGGTCTTCGTAGAATGAGCTAGTTCGCCGGGGGGCTGACAATGATTTCAGGAGACCAACGGTGATCTGTGAGCAGGAGAAATCGGAGCTGGCCGTCTACGCCCTGGCCGCCCTCGACACCCCCGACGCCGAACGCGTCGGCCGGCACCTCCAGCAGTGCGACGCCTGCACGACAGAACTGGACGACATCCACCACACGCTGACGTCCATGCAACTCGTGCCCGAGAAAGACATCCTCGGCGACTGGACCGGCAGAATACCCGACCTGCGAGAAGCCGCCGTCCGCGCCGCCCTCACCACCGACCGACCCACCGCACCCGCCGCACCCGCCGCACCGAGCCCACCACAGCCCCTCCCCACCCCCGCCACAACGCGCCCCCGACGCCGCAACTGGGCCCTGGCGGCCGCCCTCGCCGGCATCACCCTCGGCTACGGCACCGCAACCCTCACCAACACCACCACCAACGACGACACCCCCACCACCGACACCACC
>NZ_JBIUVD010000016.1:0-228533 GCF_044742785.1 Streptomyces sp. NPDC087844
CACCCCCCAGGTCATGCCTTCGACAGGGGGACACAGTCATGCCGGACCCGGAGGCCAGCGGCCCCGTTGCGGAACCGCAGAAAACATAACGGGGGTGAGCGTGCCGTTCTCCGTGGTTCTTGCGGGGGCGGGCGGAGGGCATGTGCTGTGGGTTCATCGGGCGTTCATCAAGGTTGACGGGTTCGGCGGTTCGATGCGTGGTGCGGCGGCCTAGGCTCGTCCGCGGCACTTCGCGGGGCCGGGTCGTCGTCAGGCGGTCGGGCCCGTCGCTCGTCCACACGGAAGGATTTCTCGCACATGGTCCTCAGATCCACCGTTGTGTCGCGGAGGTTCGGCAGGAGAGCCGCCGCTCTCGCGCTGACCACCGCGCTCGCCGCCGCACTGCCGGGGCCGGTCTCCGCGGCAGCCGACGCCGCCGCGCCCGCCCGCCCCACCGCGTACGTCGATCCGCTCATCGGCACGGCGAACGGGGGCAACACCTACCCGGGCGCCAACCTCCCGTACGGCATGATCGGTTGGTCGCCGACCAGTACCAGGGGCGACCAGACCAGCACGGGCGCGGCCAACGGCTACGAGTACGGGGCGACCCGGCTGCGCGGGCTGAGCCTCACGCATGTGAACGGCGCGGGCTGCAACCCGGGCGCCGCGGGCGACGTACCGATCATGCCGTTCGTCGGGGACGTCACCTCGTCGCCCTCGGCGGACACCAAGGACGCCGTGTACGCGGCGAACTTCTCGCACGCCGACGAGCGGGCCGTGCCGGGCCGCTACACCGTGGGACTCGACTCCGGCGCCCGCGCCGACCTCGCGGTGTCGCAGCGGGCCGGCGTCGCCGACTTCACGTTCCCCGCCGACAAGCCCGCCAACCTGCTCTTCCGGGTCTCCAACTCGCTCAACGGGAGTGAGGACGCGGAGGTGGAGATCGACCGGGCCAACCGCAAGGTGACCGGGTCGGTGCTGACGGGCGCGTTCTGCGGCCGGCGCGCCAACGGCGGGGTCAACAACCGCAAGAGCTACTACCGGCTCTACTTCAGTGCTTCCTTCGACCGCGCCTTCGCCGGCACCGGTACGTGGAAGGACGGCACCCTCTCCCCCGGCGCCACCACGGGCGGTGGCGGCGAGGGATACGCCACGGGCGCCGACCGCGCGGGCCGCGGCTCCGGTGGTTATATCGGCTTCGACACCGCGTCCGACAACGATGTCCACATGCGGCTCGGCATCTCGTACGTGAGTCTCGCGGGAGCCGAGGAGAACCTCCGCGAGGAGATAGGGCCACGGGCGAGCGTCGACCAGGTGGCGGCGGCCGGGAGCCGCGCCTGGGACCGCGAGCTGCGTTCCGTGCGGGCCGGGGGCGGCAGTGAGGCCCAGCGGACCGCCTTCTACACCGCGCTCTACCACTCCCTCCAGCAGCCCAACCTGGTCAGCGACACCGACGGCCGCTACCCCGGCATGGACGGCGAGCCGCACCGGATCGAGCGCGGGCAGGGGGCGCAGTACAGCAACTTCTCGGGCTGGGACCAGTACCGGGCGCAGATCCAGCTGCTGGCCCTGCTCAAGCCGCGTATCGCGGGGGACTTCGCCCAGTCGCTTCACAACTTCGCGCAGCAGAACGGCGGGGTCTGGGACCGCTGGGTGCACATCAACGGCCCGACGCATGTCATGACCGGTGACCCGACAGCGGCCACGCTCGCCACCTTCTACGCCATGGGTGTGCGCAACTTCGACTACCGCGGCGCCTTCGACTCGCTGGCGAAGCAGGCCACCGTGCCGCACCCGGACGGGCTCTCCGACGCGGGCTGCCCGGGCCAGTGCACCGGCCAACGGCCCAACCTGGCGCAGTACATGACCTCCGGTTACGCCGCGCAGGACGCCTGCCACTGCTGGGGCGGTGCCGCCGAGACGCTGGAGGACTCGGTCGCCGACGACGCCCTCGGCCGCTGGGCGAAGCTGCTGGGCCGCGACGAGCAGGCCGCCTACTTCGCCGAGCGGGGCGGCTGGTGGCGCAACGTCTTCAACCCCGCCGCGACGGACGGGGCGGGCACCGACGGCTACATCCAGGCGCGCAACCTGGACGGGTCGTGGGTCACGCCGTTCAGCCCCGGCAGCGACCGCGGGTTCGCCCAGGGCACGAGTGCCACGTACACCTGGATGGTGCCGCAGGACGTGCAGGGGCTCGCCAAGGCGATGGGCGGACGTGAGGTGGCCGCGAACCGGCTCGACGGCTTCTTCCACAAGGCCGACGGGTCCTGGTCGGTGAAGGGCGGCGACGCGCTGCGCTACGACCCGACCAACGAGCCCGGCATCCACGCCCCCTGGCTCTACAACGCGCTCGGTCAGCCGTGGAAGACCCAGGCGACCGTCCGGCAGATCCTCGACACCGTCTACGGCACGGGACCGACGGGACTGCCCGGCAACGACGACCTCGGCACCATGTCCGCCTGGTACGTCTTCTCGGCCCTCGGCGTCTACCCGCAGACCCCGGGCAGCGCCAACCTCCTGCTGGGCGCGCCGCTGTTCCCGCACGCCGTGATCGACCGGCCCGGCCGCGACCTCGTCATCGACGCGCCCGCCGCCGACGCCACGCACGCGTATGTCGGCCAAGTCCGGCTGAACGGCCGTACGCACGACCGGTCCTGGACGGACGGCAGCCTCCTGCGGACGGGCGGCACGCTCACGTTCACGCTGGCGACGGAGCCGAACACCCGGTGGGCGACCGCGCCCGCCGGACTGCCCCGCTGATCAGCCGCTGGACAGGAGTGTGGCCCCGGATCCGGATGACGGACTCGGGGCCACACCGATGTTCAGCGGCCGTCAGAGCTTGCGGTACCTGGCCATGGCGAAAGAGAACAGTCCGAAGAGCATCAGACCGACGGCTATCAGCACCAGCAGCCACGGACCCACCGGGGTCTCGGCGAACGAGCGCAGGGTGTCGTCCATGCCCTTCGCCTTGTCCGGCTCGTAGTCCCAGGCCGCGCGGACCGCGAAGCCTCCGGCGACGGCGAACACCAGACCGCGGGCCACACCGCCGCCGACACCGGTCACGTCGACCGCCTGGCGCACCTTGCGTGACACCGCGCCGAGCCGCATGTGCTTGTGGTACTTCCGGCGCGCGGCCTGCACGGCCATCCAGACGCCCGCGCAGAGGATCACCACTCCGGCCACGCCCACGAGCCACCGCCCCGCGGGCAGGTCCATGGCCTTGGCCGTGGCGTCCCGGGACTTGCCGTCGCTCGAACCGCTGCCGGCGGCCCCCGCGGCGAAGGAGATCACGGAGTAGGCGACGAAGCCGTAGAACACGGCCCGTGCCGCCGACGCCACCCTCTTCTTCGCCTTGTCGCCGTCGGGGCCCGCCGCGCCGAAGACCGCTTCGGACAGCCGCCAGAGCGCCATGCCGACCAGTCCGACGCCCAGCGCCCAGAGCACGACCTCCCCGAAGGGCTTCCCCGAGACCTCCTGGAGCGCACCGCCCTGGTCCGCCTGTTTCCCGCTGCCGCCGAAGGCGATCTGCAGCGCCAGCAGGCCCACCAACAAGTAGATGACACCGCGCGCGGTGAAACCCGCCCGCGCCGCCCCCTCCATGGCAGGGGCCGCCTTTCTCTTCCCCGCCCGGCTGCCTCGTGTCAACGTGCTCGCGTTCATCATTGCCTCCCGTCTCCGGTTGCCCCGGCTCGGCCGTACGACACCCGGCGGGCCCGGCCGGGCGGTACGTCCCTTCTCCGAAGCACTTCGGGGGGATCGAACATACGATGGGCGTGCAAGTGGAAGGGCGTCGCGCGCGACCGCGCGGGGACGCCGCGAATCGCCCCGGCCCGCATCAACGTCCGTCGGCACGAAAAGGCCTTCCGGCTGCACTCATACGACCAGACGGCCCAAGTGAACACGTTTGGAAAAAGTCCTTGTGTGCCCCGCAGAGCGTCAGCCCCCGAGTCAGTCCTCGGCCGTATTAGGCATTCAGTTGGGTTCGGAACGCGGTCGTGGCGTCACCGGTGACGGATACCAGGAGTTTGCCGGCGGTCGTGGCATCGACGCGTACGTGGGCCTCGCCGGGTCGTCCCATGGCTGCTCCCTGACGCCCGGTGAAGGTCAGTCGTCCTGCGGGGGCGGAAACGATGCCGTGGTGCACGAGGTATGCGCCGAGGGGCCCGTGCCCGTTGCCGGTGACCGGGTCCTCCGGAATGCCGATTGCGGGCGCGAACATCCGGGACCAGGTGAGCAGGCCGGGGTCCTGGGTTGTCCGGGTGAAGGCGAAGAATCCATTGCTACCCACCTCCCGGCTGAGTTCGGTCAACGCGGCGGAATCCGGGCGTAGTCCGTCCACCACTGTCCGGTCGCGCAGCTCCACGAGCACTTTGGAGTGCCCGGTCGACACGATCTGGACCGGAGCGCTGTCTGTGAGATCGCCGGCCCGTAGGCCCAGCGCTTGCCGCAGCCGGTCGACCTGGTGGCCGTCCAGTTCCGGGCCGAAGGCAGCGGGGCCCTGGTGGATGCCGATCCGTACGTGGTCGCCGTCGCGGTGGATCTCCACCCGCTGGAGCAGTCCGCCACCGGTCTTCTGCATCAGTGAGCACGACGGCAGTCCGTACTCGACTGCGCGCGCGAAGTGCGCCCCCACGGTGGCGTGCCCGCAGGCCGGAACCTCCGTGGTCGGGGTAAAGAAGCGGACCCGGATGTCGTGGTCGGGGCCGTCGGCAGGCAGGACGAAGGCGGTCTCGGAGTTGTTCAGTTCGCGTGCCACCGCGAGCATGGCTGCGTCCGTCATGCCCTCCGCGTCGAGTACCACGCCTGCCGGGTTGCCGGTGAAGGGCGTGCGCGTGAAGGAATCAATTTGGTAGAGGGTCCTCACAGTCGCCCTGCCTCCTGCTTTTCGTGGATCCGCCAGGCGACGGCATCTGCCGCCACCTTGTATCCGTGGTGAAGTCCCGCTACCTGAAGGACCGTTCTGGCCGGTGGTCACCGAACGCCTTGTCGAAGACCAGGTCGACGGCTTCCCAGTCGGCGATCTCGGTTACGTACAGCGTCACCTTGGCAACGGAATCAGTTGCCCCACCGGCCGCTTCAACGATCGACAGAAGGTTGGACAGGACTTGGCGCGCTTGCACGCCCACAGCGGATTCAGGGAGCGCCGCCCCTCCGACGGCCAGTTGCGCGGAGACATGTATCGCGCCGTCAGGAGTGACAGTGGCCTGCGCGTAGTGACCGAAGGGCTTCGGCGCGCCCTCGGTGGCGACGCGGTCCAGCGGAGACCTGTTCCGCGGATCTCGGCCACCGCACATGGTGCTCACCTCTGTCCCCCCGCGTCTGCTGCGTGCGGGGGACGGTCGGCCGCGTCCTGGGCCAGTGCGATGAGGGTCCTGACTGCGGATCCGGTGCCACCACGCGGCGTGTAGCCGTAAGGGCTGCCTTCGTTGAAGGCCGGTCCCGCGATGTCCAGGTGGGCCCAGGGGAGGCCGGTCGGCACGAACTCCTGCAGGAACAGGCCGGCCGCGAGGCCGCCGCCCATTCGCTCACCGGAGTTGGCAATGTCAGCGACCTGCGAAGCCAGGCCCGTGAGCAACTGGGCCGGCAGCGGCATCGGCCAGGCTTCCTCGCCGGCCCGCCGGGCAGCGTCCAGGACGCAGTCCCGGAACGCGTCATCGTTGGACATGACGCCGAAGATGCGGTGCCCCAGTGCCATCTTCATCGCAGCGGTCAGGGTAGCCACGTCCACGATCGCGTCCGGCGTGTCCTCGCTCGCCCGCACCAGGGCGTCGGCGAGGACCAGACGTCCCTCGGCGTCGGTGTTGAGCACCTCCACAGTCCTGCCGCCGTACATCCGCAGCACATCGCCGGGACGGACTGCGGAGCCGGACGGCATGTTCTCCGCCAGCGCCAGCCAACCGGTGACGTTGACGGGCAACCCCAGACGCGCCGCGGCCACGACGGCGGCGAACACCGCCGCCGCGCCGGACATGTCCCTCTTCATGATCTCGTTGAAGCCGACCGGCTTCAGGGAGATGCCGCCCGAGTCGTACGTAATTCCCTTGCCGACGAACGCGAGGTGCGTCCGCGCCTCAGGGTGCGTGTGGGCGATACGCACCAGCCGTGGCGGACTTGCCGAACCCTGGCCCACGCCGACGATCCCGCCGAACGAGCCGTCGGCCAGCGCCGTCTCGTCGAGCACCTCCACCTGCAGTCCATACGTCTGCCCGACCGACTGCACCATCGCGCTGAAGCTCTCCGGGTAGAGGTCATTCCCCGGCATGTTGACGAGGTCACGCGCACGGTTCAGCTCCTGCCCGATCACCTCCGCGCGCGTCACCGCCGCCACAGCCGCGGTGCGGCCCTCAGGGGCAGTGAGGACCAGCAGCTCACCGACGGGAGCCGTACGGTCAGCGGATGCACGGTATGCGCTGAACGCGTACGCCCCCAGCACACTGCCGAGCGTCAGCGCCTCCACCGCGTCGACGGACAGAGCCGGCAGCGCCACGGCAGCCGTGTCGATGCCGGACAGGGCGCGGGCTGCGACGCCGGCAGCCCGGCGCAGTGCCTCGGCGTCGTAGGGGCCATCGTCCACAGCATCGCCGAGTCCGACGGCCAGGACGAAGCCGGCTTTGGCCGATGCGGGGGCGGGGAGCCTGAGCGCCTCGCCTTCGGCGCCGGTCATGCCGAGGGCCCTCAGCAGTTCGACGAGGTCACCGTCGTACGCCAGCGCCACATCCTCCGCGCCGGGAGCCAGGGCGAGGCCCTTCGGGCCCTTGGCCACGCCGATCACGACGGCATCCGTACGCAGCGCTGCTGCTGGTGCGGTGGAAATGCTCACTGTAGTCACGGGCGTGGCTTGCTCTTTCTGTTCCATCGAGACAAGGGAGACTGTCACTTGGCCGGAGCCGGGTCAGTGCTTCGAGGCAGCCGGTACGGCTGGTGACTCTGCGGTCGAGGCCGACGGGGACGGTGCGCGCTGCTGACGTCGCGTCATGGTGACGCCGACGAGCACGACGATCATTCCCGCGGCGACACGGAGGCTGAAGTCCTCACTGAGCACGACGGCGCCCAGGAGTACGGAAATGACCGGCAGGAGATAGCCGACGGTGGCCGCGTTGGTCGCGCCCTCGTCCGCGATGATCCGGTACGTGAGGTGGAAGGTGATGCCTGTCGCGAAGATGCCCAGGGCGACGACGGCGATCACCGTGGTCACCTGGGCGTGCACCGGAGACAGGCCGCCGGCTGGCACGGTGAGGATGGTCAGCGCGGTCGCAGCGAGGATCTGGGCCGAGGACAGTGAAACGGTGGGAGTGCCCTTGCCGACAAGGGTGGCTCCCATGTAGGCGAAGCCGACGGCGTAGCTTGCCGCCGCTCCGACGATGGCCAGGGCGCCCCAGCCGACACTGTCGGCCTGCTGCCAGGGGGCGAAGATCACCACGACTCCTGCGAAGCCCAGGAGCAGGCCGCCCAGCCGGACCGGGCCCACTCTTCGCTCCGTGCCGATGGCGATGCCGATCAGGACGGACCAGAGTGGCGTCGTCGCGTTCAGCACACCGGCCACGCCGGAGCCGACCGACTGTTCACCGACGCTGAACAGGCTGAAGGGCAGGGCGTTGCAGAAGAAGGCGGCCACGAAGATTCGCCCCCACATCGCAGTGCCGCGCGGGAGCCGCTGCCTTGTCCCATAGCAGAGCGCCAGCAGCGTGAGCGACGCGAGTACGCATCGGATGACGGTGACCTGGACGGGAGAAAAATCCTCCAAGGCCACTTTGATCCACAGGAACGTCGATCCCCACAGGAGGGCGAGTATGCCCATCCGCGCCCAAGCCCAGGTTTTGCCGACGACACCGCTCACTGTGCTTGCTCCTTGTTCGGTCTATGTGCGAAACAGTGCTCGCATCAACCTGTAAGGACAAGCAAAAAGATCTACACCTTTGTTAAGGGCAGCTACATCGTGAAATGGGCAGAGCACGCGACGGTGTGCGCGACGGACCAAGGACGTCGCATGGTCGTGGAACGCTCAGTGGGCTGCCGCAGCTTTGAGGGCCTGGAGGAGCCCCTGCAGGGCCGGCTGGCCAAGTGACGTCTCCCGTACCACCGCGTGGATGGCTCGGATCGGCTCGGGATTGCGCACCTTCCGCACCACGACGCCGGGATGACGACTGGCCAGCCCCATATCCGGGACAAGACTCACACCGAGCCCGGCGGCGACGAACCCCTGTGCGGTCGCATAGTCCCCGCTGTCCACGACGAAGTCGGGGCTGAAACCCGCGGCCCCACAGGCATCGACTACCGTGTCGAGGCACGTGCCGGGCAGCTCGCTGCCCACCCATGACTCGTTGGCGAGGTCGCCGAGATCGATGATCTGCTTCGACTCCAACCTGTGCCCCTTCGGCAGGACGACGCGATAGGCGTCGTCGAGCAGGTGGACCAGGCGCAGGCCGTCATACACCCGGCCGTGCGGCCTCACCGCGATGGCCAGGTCGGCATGCCCCTGTGTCACCTCTGGCAGCGGGTCATCGGGATCGGTCATCCTCAGGTCGGTACGCACTCCTGGGAACTCCTCGCGCAGGCGGGCGAGTGCCGGTGCCACCAAGGAGGAGCCGACCGTGGTGAAGTACCGTATCGCCAGTCGGCCCGTACGGCCCTCGCGGAGGTCGGCCAGCGCTGTCTCCGCCGCGGCGACCTGCCTGCCGATAATGGCGGCGTGTTCAGTGAGCAGCCGTCCGGCTGCCGTCGGGCGCACCCCCCGGCCGACCCGTTCGAGCAGTGCCATACCCGCCTGCTTCTCCAGGGCCGCCACCTGCTGACTGATGGCTGAAGGCGTATAGCCAAGACTAGCCGCCGCGGCCGTTACCGAGCCGCTGGTCACCACGGCGCGCAGAACTGTCAGACGACGCACATCAAGCATGGAGCGGAGCTTAAGTCATCAGCGCAACCGTCCACTTGGTCTACTGGGTCGCGGTAGGCGGCTGCCGGAGTGACTGCAAGGAAGATGCATCCGGCGGCAAGTTGGGCTCGCAGGGGACTTGAAACGAGAAAGGCCGGCAGCTCCGGCTCCGCGGCACGATGTCGGCCCCCTGCGCGGCACGGGCACGCGTCGTTTCGCTCCTTCAGAGGGAGATCGGGCCGAGTTCGGCAGCGGTCTGTGCAAGTGCCCGGACGGCAGGGCTGTCGGCGGTGGTGCGCCAGGTGAGTGCCCAGGCGAGGGCCGGGGCGTCACGGAGGGGCAGGAAGACGATCCCCGGTGGCCGGTTGTAGCGCGCCGCGATCTCACCCAGCGGATGGACGCACTGGCCGGTGGAGACCCGGGAGAGTACTTCGTGGAAGGTTCGCGCGGCCGGGCCACGAGGGATGCGGCGGCCAAGCGGAGTGTGCGTGGGGACCATCGCCTCGACCCAGTACTCGGGGGCCTCGGCACCGAGGTCGACAACGCGCTCGTCGGCGAGATCCTCCAGCGACGCGGTGCCGCGTTCGGCGAGCGGATGGTCCGCGGCCACGGCCAGGACACGGCCGCCGGTGAGCACGGTGGGGCCGACCGTGATGTCCGGTTCGGCAACGGGTAGCCACAGCACGTGCGCGTCGTGCTCTCCAGTGCGCAGCGCGGAGAACGCGTCGTGGGCGATGATCTCGCCGAACTGGATGTCGCTGCCGGGGTGGCGCGCGCGAAACGCATCGACGAGTGGTCGCAGTTCGTGCCCGGCGTGCCCGAAGACGCCCAGGCGCAAGGTGTGGCCGACGCCAGGGCCCGCTGCCTGAGCGCGGGCGAGTCCTGCGTGGAGGAGGTCGACCGCCTGCTGGAGATCCTCCCGCAGGCGTCGTCCGACCGGGGTCAGCGTCACACTCCGGCTGGTTCGGTCGAACAAGGCGACCCCCAGGCGCCTTTCCTGCCTGCTGATGGCCTGGCTGACGCGTGCCTGGGAGACCTGTAGCCGCTGCGCGGTGCGGCTGAAGTGCAGTTCTTCGGCCAGGGTCAGGAAGATCTCGATGTCGCGCAGCTCCATACATCACCCCCAGGTTATGAATAGCCGCGTGAAGCTTACCTTGTTCGAGCTCTGACCTGCATCGATGCTGGACACATCAAACCCATCACCCCACCGGGCCTACGAGGGGCGCCGGACCGGCGGAGGGGCACAGGCGGGGGTATTCGATGATTACTCTGCAGGACATCGTCGATCGCATGGAGATTGAGGCACTGCGAATCGAGGTCACCGACGCGGTGATGATGCGCGACTTCGAACGTGTCGCCACACTGTTCACATCCGACGGCGCGGTGCGGTGGCCGCACATCAGCAGGGAGTTCGTAGGCCGCGAAGCGATCCGTGCGGGGATCGAGTGAGGCCAGGGGCTGTGGGAGTTCTTCGTGCAGCACGTCCATCCCGGCGTCGTCCGACTTCGCGGTGACACCGCGACCGGGCGCGCGTACACCAAGAGGTTCGGGGGAGTTCGGGGGAGTTCGGGCGCATGCGCAGCGGGGACTCACACCTGAACTACGCCCTTTAGCACGAGCGATATCAACGGAGCGCCGACGGGTGGAAGTTCAGCGAGCGCGTCTACGAGGTCAGGTACCTCGACTCCACCCGTCTTGCCGGTATACCACCCGCTTCGCCCTGCTGACGACATCGGCGTGCAGCGTCCTGGTGCAGCCCGCGACGCGGCCGCCGCCGAAGAACACTCGCCCTCGCACCACGACAGCCAGCTGCGCACAAGACCAGGAGCCCTCTCCATGAACCTCACCCTCTGGATCGCCGCCGGTCTGCTGACCGCAGTTGCTTTGGCCGGCGGACTCAGTAAGACCCTCATCCCCAAGACGAGACTGGCCTCTCAGCACGGCGGCGAATGGACACAAGACGTAAGTCCGGGGTTCATCAAGGCGCTCGGCATCCTGGAACTCATGGCCGCGGCCGGACTGATCCTGCCCGCCGTGCTCGATATCGCGCCCGTCATGGTTTCCGTGACCGCCGCCTGCTGGATCGTCCTCATGGTCGGCGCGATGATCACTCACGGCCGTCTCGGCCAGTCCAAGTTTGTGCTGCTGAACTCCGTCTACCTTGCGCTGGCCGCCCTCGTCGCCTGGGGACGACTCGGACCTTGGCCCTTCGGTGCCTGACGCGGATCGGTTCGGCGTTTTTTGGGCGACCTTACGAGATCATCGGGGCCGTCGCATCTGGCTTCCACCGGCCTCTCCGTCATTCAAGAGCTGACGACGTCAGCTGGGCGGGTCATGATTTTCCAACTGATCGAACTTTCGAACTACTTAGGGGAATGACTTGATGAGGAAGTTGCTGAGAAACCGAGTTGTCACGCTTCTGGCGGCGAGTGCGCTCTTTACCGGCGGTTCCGTCACGCTCGGGGCGACCAACGCGGCGGCTGCCGACTGGACCTTCAAGAAGAGCGCGGTGTCTTCCGACGGGGGCTTCACCATTGCCGCCTACATCAGCGGCACCTACGCGGGCGTCGTGGTGTGGAACGCGGATCCCTCCGGGAGCATCCCCGGCGACGCGTTCCAGGTGGTGGACGTGTATGCCGACGGGTGGGGCATGGAGGCCTCCATGATCCATCCCACGACGGGGCGCGTTGCCACCACGCGCGGGCACTCGGCCGTCTACTACAGCCCGTGGAACAGCGGCAATCTGGCAGAGGGCACCGATGTCTACCTTCAACTCTGCGCGGTCCAGGGCACATCCGCGGACTGCAGTCTCGCGTACGGAGGCCACGCGTAACCACATGCTGACCGCCTGACCGTCTGACCGCGGCGCAACTCGCCGTCCGCCCCCCGGAAGCCGGGGGGCGGGCGGCTTCTATCTTCCCCATTGCCGAGCACGGTTCCTGACGAGTGCCTGTAAGCACGTTGGTCGGGGTCTGACCCAAGTTGTGCGGGCCGACTACTCGTTGTAGCTGTTGATCTTCACGGCGGGGGTTCGGAAGTCGCCGTGAACGAAGATCCGTCTCCAGTGCAAGAGCTGTTGTTCCCGTCGAACACGAAGGTCGTGATCACGTCCGCCGAACTGGACGGCGAAGCGATACGCATCGAGGCACGATGCACCGCAAGCGACGCTCGTTGCCCGGCCTGCGGAGACTGGCCGGATCAGATCCACGCGTCCTACCTGCGCTTCCCCGCGGACCTGGCCTGTGCCGGACGACCGTGCGTACTGGCGCTGCGGGTCCGCCGGTTCATCTGCGCGAGCGCGGAATGCCCGCGGCGCACGTTCGTCGAGCAGGTGCCGGGACTCACCAGGCGCCACGGCCGGACCACCGAGCGTCTGCGGTCCACGATGGGCAAGGTCGGGCTGGCCCTGGCCGGTCGGGCCGGCGCCCGCCTCGCCGCGCACCTGGGCATCGCGACCAGCCGCAATACGCTGCTGAGGCGGGTGATGGACCTGCCCGTCCCACCCGCGACGCAGCCGAGGGCGGTCGGGGTCGACGACTTCGCGCTGCGCCGCGGACACCTCTACGGAACGGTGGTGATCGACGCTGAGACGCACCGGGTCCTGGACCTGCTGCCCGAACGGGACGCCGCCACCCTCGCACCGTGGCCGGCCCGGCACCCGCAGATCGAAGTCATCTGCCGTGACCGGTCCGGGGCCTACGCCGACGCCGCTCACACCGCCGCACCACAGGCTCTGCAAGTCGCCGACCGCTGCCACCTGTGGCAGAACCTCGCCAACGCAGTCGAGAAGACGGTCGCCGCCCATCGCCCCCGCCTTCGCGACCTTCCCGCCCCGGCACCTGAGCCCGAACCCGAGTGGGAGACGGCGGACGCGCCAGCTCCCGAGGACGACGAGCCGTCCGGAGTCCTATGAGGACGGCAACCTGATCTCTCTCCCCCGCACACCGGCTCCCCGCCGGTGCGGCCTGCCCGTGCCCGAAGAATCAGGATTTCGCTTCCCATCGCCCCCACCACGGTCGCTCCCCCTCGGAAGCGCATTCGCCGATGGTGTCTGGTCCCGGTCCACCAGCAGAGACGGGCCCTGGTGATGATGTTGTCGACCAAGATCCGGACCATATGCGGGCCAGCCTCCGTCCGACCTTCTCTGTAGCCGCCATTCGTGCAGGTCAACGGCTTATACGGCCTGTACCAGCAGCAGACGAAGAACCTGCTGCCCGGATCGCCACAGCCGTCGCCATGGCCTCTCCCCGTCACGTACGGTCGTTCTATGGCACCTGAGAGGTCTACCGTAGGTGTAATCCTGACCGTGGACGACGACCCGGGAGTTTCGCGTGCCGTGGCCCGTGACCTCCGGCGGCGCTACGGCGAGACGTACCGTATCGTGCGCGCGGAGTCCGGGGAGAGCGCTCTCGAAGCGCTGCGCGAGCTGAAGCTGCGCGGAGATCTCGTCGCGGTGATCCTGGCGGACTACCGCATGCCGCAGATGAACGGGATCGAGTTCCTGGAACAGGCCCTGGACGTGTACCCGAGTGCGCGCCGGGTCCTGCTGACGGCGTACGCGGACACGAACGCGGCGATCGACGCGATCAACGTGGTGGATCTGGACCACTACCTCCTCAAGCCCTGGGACCCGCCCGAGGAGAAGCTCTATCCCGTCCTGGACGACCTGCTGGCCGCCTGGCGGGCCTCCGACCACCGGGCCGTCCCGATCACGAAGGTCGTCGGTCACCGCTGGTCCGCGCGGTCCTCGGACGTACGGGAGTTCCTGGCCCGCAACCAGGTGCCGTACCGCTGGTACTCGTCGGACGAGCCCGAGGGCAGGCGCCTGCTGGCCTGCGCCGAGCAGGACGGCGAGCGGCTGCCGCTGGTGGTCACCGCCGACGGGGCGGTGCTGGTTCAGCCCGACGATCAGCGGCTGGCCGCCCAGGTGGGTCTCGCCACGACGCCGACCGCCGAGTTCTACGACCTGATCGTCATCGGCGGCGGCCCGGCCGGACTCGGCGCGGCGGTGTACGGCGCCTCGGAGGGGCTGCGGACGGTGCTCGTCGAGCGCTCCGCGACCGGCGGACAGGCGGGGCAGAGCTCGCGCATCGAGAACTACCTGGGTTTCCCGGACGGTGTGTCCGGGGCGCAGCTCACCGACCGGGCGCGGCGGCAGGCGTCGAAGTTCGGCGCCGAGATCCTGACGGCACGCGAGGTGACCGCTCTGGAGGTCACCGGGGCCTCACGCACCGTACGGTTCTCGGACGGTTCGGCGATCTCCGCGCACTGCGTGATCCTGGCGACGGGTGTGTCGTACCGGCAACTTCAGTCGCCTGGCGCCGACGACCTGACCGGGTGCGGGGTCTTCTACGGGTCGGCGCTGACCGAGGCCCCCGCGTGCCAGGGGCAGGACGTGTACATCGTCGGCGGGGCGAACTCCGCGGGGCAGGCCGCGATGTACCTGGCCAGGGGTGCGAAGTCGGTCACCCTGCTGGTGCGGGGCTCCTCCCTGACCGCGTCGATGTCCCACTATCTGATCGAGCAGATCACCGACGCGCCGAACATCTCGGTGCGCACCGGGACGGTCGTGGACGCGGTGCACGGTTCCGACCACCTGGAACAGCTCACCCTGCGCGATCTGGAGAGCGGTCACACCGAACTCGCCGACGCCCAGTGGATGTTCGTGTTCATCGGCGCCGCGCCGCTGACCGACTGGCTGGACGGCACGGTCCTGCGGGACGAGCGCGGTTTCATCGTCGCCGGGCCGGACCTGGCGGTCGGCGGACAGCCGCCGCCCGACTGGGAGCTGGACCGGCCGCCGTACCACCTGGAGACCAATGTGCCCGGGGTGTTCGTGGCGGGTGACGCGCGCGCCGAGTCGGCCAAGCGTGTCGCCTCCGCCGTAGGAGAGGGAGCCATGGCCGTGATGCTCGTCCACCGGTACCTGGAGCAGTCATGAGCGGGCGGCCGATGCCGTGCGACATCGAGGAGCTCAGCACGCTGTTCCTGTTCGAGAAGCTGGACGCCGAGCAGTTGGGGCGGCTGTGCGGCGAGGGGCGGGTCGAGCTGTTCGAGCCCGGTCACGTCTACGAGGAGGGCGAGCCGGCCACCTGCTTCTTCGTTCTCCTGGAGGGCACGCTCGTCATGTCGCGGCGGGTCGGCGGCGACGACGTGGAGACCAACCGCACGTCCCAGCGCGGGGTGTACGCGGGTGCCATGCAGGCCTACCTGGCGGCCCCGGACGAGGCGCGATACAAGGGCTCCCTGCGGGTCACCGAGCCCTCGCGGTTCTTCATCCTGCCCGCCGAGACGTTCTCCGCGGTCCTGCGGGAGTGGTTCCCGATGGCCGTGCACCTGCTGGAGGGGCTGTTCTTCGGCAGCCAGAACACCCAGCGGACCATCGGGCAGCGTGAGCGGCTGCTGGCGCTGGGCTCGCTGTCCGCCGGGCTGACGCACGAGCTGAACAACCCGGCCGCGGCGGCGGTCCGGGCCACCTCCGCGCTGCGGGGCCGGGTGGCCGGGATGCGGCACAAACTCGGCATGATCGCGGCGGGCCCGTACGCGCGCGACGCCCTGGAGACACTGGTCGAGATCCAGGAGCGTACGGCGGAGCAGGTCGCCAAGGCGACACCGCTGAGCCCGCTGGAGGCCTCCGACCGGGAGGACGCGCTGGGTGACTGGTTCGGCGGCCACGGCATCTCGGGCGGCTGGGAGCTGGCGCCGACGTTCGTGCAGGCCGGGCTGGACATCGACTGGCTGGACCAGGTGGCGGCGACCGTGGACGACGGGACGCTGGAAGGCGCGATCAGGTGGCTCAACTACACGGTCGAGACCGAGTTGCTGATGAACGAGATCGAGGACTCCACGACCCGCGTCTCGAACCTCGTGAACGCGGCCAAGCAGTACTCGCAGCTCGACCGGGCGCCCTACCAGGTCGCCGATGTGCACGAACTGCTCGACAGCACCCTGATGATGCTCGCCGGGAAGATCGGCTCCGGCGTCCGGATCGTCAAGGACTACGACCGTTCGCTGCCCAGGATCCCCGCCTACCCGGGCGAGTTGAACCAGGTGTGGACGAACCTCATCGACAACGCCGCCTCGGCGATGGGCGGCGAGGGCACCCTGACCGTGCGCACCGCGCTCGAACGGGAGCAGCTGCTCGTCGAGTTCCGCGACACGGGGCCCGGGGTGCCCGAGGAGATCCGCGGCCGGATCTTCGACCCGTTCTTCACCACGAAGCCCGTGGGCGAGGGCACCGGGCTGGGCCTCGACATCTCCTGGCGCATCGTCGTGAACAAACACCACGGGCATCTGCAGGTGCACTCCGAGCCCGGCGACACCCGCTTCCAGGTCTTCCTCCCCCTCACCGCGGAGGAACCCGAGGCGGAGCCCAAGTCGGGGCATACGTCGGGGCATACGTCGGGGCCCGGCTCCGAACTCGTCGCGGAATCCACCAGGGAATCCGCCTCCACCCGATCCGACACCCCTCAGGAGGCGTCATGACCATCTCGGACACCGACGGAATCGACCCCGGGGTACCGCCGAGCGGCACGGGATGCGTCGAGTGCGAGGCCGCGCAGGGCTGGTGGTTCCATCTGCGGCGCTGCGCCCGGTGCGGACACGTCGGTTGCTGCGACGACTCCCCCTCCAAGCACGCCACGGCCCACCACCGGAGCACGGGCCACCCCTTCATCCGAAGCTTCGAGCCGGGCGAGGCCTGGTTCTGGAACTTCGAGACGTCCGAACTGTACGAGTCCGGCCCCGACCTCGCCCCGCCGCTCAGCCATCCGGCCGACCAGCCGGCGCCCGGCCCCGCCGGCCGGGTGCCGGCGAACTGGGCGCAGACGCTCCGCTGACCCGGCCCGCTCCCGCACCGCCTCGCCGGTCCTCGGGCCGGGGTCGCGGGGTGGGGGCCGAGGGCCGGGGTCGCGAGGTGGGGTGAGGGCGGGGCCGGTGGACTGTCGGTGGCGCGTGCCAGGATGGATCCGTGTCGACCACCGCATTCACCGCGCCGCTCAACGGACCCTTCATCGGGCCCTTCATCGGGCGTGCGGCCGAGCTCACCCGGCTGACCCGGGTTCTGGACCGGGCCCGGGCCGGTGAGGCACGCGCCGTGCTGGTCGCGGGGGACGCGGGAGTGGGCAAGACCCGGGTACTGGCCGAGGCCGCCGGGCATGCCGCGGCGGCGGGCACGACGGTGGTCACGGGGCACTGTGTCGACCTCGGTGACGTGGGTCTGCCGTATCTGCCGTTCACCGAGATCCTGGGTGTGCTCGCCGGGGACGAGCGGTTCTCCGGCACGCTGGCCGCGCATCCCGTGGTCGACCGGCTGACCGGGCACGGCGGGGACGGGGCGCGGGACGCGGGCGGCCGTCCGCAGCTGTTCGAGGGCATGGCCGCGCTCCTGGCCGAACTGACCCGGGCGGCCCCGCTGTTGCTGGTCCTGGAGGACCTGCACTGGGCGGACCAGTCCTCCCGCGACCTGCTGCGTTTCCTGCTCAGCAGGGGCATCCTGGGAGGCGCGGGAAGTGCGGGCGGCGCGCTCGGCCAGCGTCTCGCCGTCTTCGCCTCGTACCGCGCCGACGATCTGCACCGCAGACATCCCTTGCGGCCCCTGCTCGCCGAATTGGTGCGACTGCCCGCCGTCGAGCGGCTGGAGCTGCGGCCGATGCCCGACGGCGAGGTCGCCCGGCTCGTCCGCGCGCAGCGGACGGCGCCGGTCCCCGACGCGACGATCCGCCGCATCGTCGAGCGCGCCGAGGGGAACGCCTTCTACGCCGAGGAGTTGCTGGCCGCCACCTCGGAGACCGCGTCCGGGGCCGCCTCCGCCGTGCCCAGCGGCCTGGCGGACGTGCTGCTCAGCCGCTTCGAGCAACTGTCGCCGACCGCACAGCAGGTACTGCGCACGGCGGCGGTCGCCGGGCGGCGCGTCGAGCACGATCTGTTGCGCGACACCGTGCAACTGCCGGAGGAGGAGCTGGAGTCGGCGCTGCGCGAGGCCGTCGGACGACAGCTCCTCGTCGTCGGAGGGGGGTCGGGCAGAGACTTCGGCGGGAGCTTCGGCGGGAGTTCCGGTGAGGGCTTGGGTGGCGGCTCGGGCGGGAGTTCCGGTGGGAGCTCGGGCGGAAGCTCCGGTGCGGACAGCACCTACTCCTTCCGGCACGCGCTGATCCGTGAGGCGGTCTACGCGGATCTGCTGCCGGGCGAACGGGTACGGCTGCACAGGGCGTTCGCTCACGTACTGGCCGGGCGGGGCCTGCCGGCCGAGTGCGCCGCGGAGCGCGCCCACCACTCGCGCGAGAGCCATGATCTGCCCGACGCGCTGGCGGCCTCACTGGAGGCGGCCGACCACGCGGCGCGGGTCCGCGCGCCCGCCGAGGAGCTGCGCCATCTGGAGGCCGCCCTCGACCTGTGGTCGGCGGTGCCCGCCGACGCGCGGCCCGACGGCTTCGACACGGTCACCCTGACACTGCGCGCCTCGGCCGCCGCCGCCCACGCGGGCGAGACCCACCGGGCGGTCTCGCTCACCCGGGCCGCGCTCGCGCACATGGGCTCCGACGAGGACTCCGAACTGGCCGCCAGGGTCCGCTACACGCTCGCGGGCGATCTCATGCGGATCGACAGCCTGACCGCCGCGTTCACGTACAGCAGTGAGGCCCTCGCGATGATCCCCGCGGATCCTCCCTCGCGTACGTGGGTGTGGGCCGCGGCCACCCACGTCATGGCGGCGCGGTACGTGGGCGACGACGAGACCGCCCGTGGCGTGGCCCGCCGAGCCCTGGGCATCGCGGAGCAACTGGGCATACCCGACGCCCGGGCCGACCTCATGATCTCCCTCGTCGGTCTGGAGGGAGCGGGCCGGACCACCCCGGAAGGACGGGCCCGGCTGCGGGAGGCACGGGAACTGGCCCGGCGCGCGGGGAACTCCTCGATCGAGATGCGCGCGCTGTTCAACCTCTCCATCGGTGCGTACGAGTCCGGTGACCTGGACGAGTGCCTGACCTGGCTCTCCGACGGGCTGGAGCGCGCGGATCGTGCGGGGCTGCTCGCCTCGCCCTATCCGCTGGAGATGCGCTACCTGCGTTGGTTGGTGCTCTACTCCCTGGGCAAGTGGGACGAATGCGTCCGCGACGCGGAGAGCGATGCCGAGCGGTTGCCTGCGGCGGGTGGCTACGCGATCGGCCCGGCGCTGTCGGTGGCGTTGGCGCGCGGTGAGCAGGGGGCGGCCGAGCGGGCCCGGGCCCTCCTCGACGGACCGTTCGACTGGATGGCCACCCTGGTGGCGGGCATCCTGCTGACCGACGCGGCGGTCCTGCGTCACGATCCCGAGGCGGCCGTCGAACAGGTCCGTACGAGTGTCGCGGCTCTCGTCGACGACTCCGGTGCGACGCCCGACGTGGTGGTGCGGCTCGCGGCGCTCGCGCTGGCCCCGGTGGCGGACGCGGCCGTGGCCGCCCGACTGGCGGGCGACGAGGAGGGCGTGCGGCGCTGGTCCCAGATCGGGGTGGAGCTGGTGGGAATGGCCCGGGTCACGGCAGCCGAGGGCGAGGACGGTTCGCCGCAGGGCCCCGAGGGCCGGGCGTGGCTGGCGCGCGCCGAGGCGGAGTGGGCGCGGGTCTGCGCCGAGCCGGACCCGCAGGCCCGGGTCAGGACGCGGGCCTGGGAGAAGTCGGTCGAGGCGTTCGGCTACGGGGACGTCTATGAGCAGGCTCGCTGCCGGCTCCGGCTCGCGGAGGCACTGGTGGCGTCGGGGCGTCGCGAGGAAGCCGCCGGGCAGGCGCGGGCGGCCCGGGACACGGCTGTCCGACTGGGCGCCGTGCCGTTGCGTACGGACGTGGAGCGGCTGATCCGCCGGGCCCGCCTCGCGGAGACCTCTCCGGTGGAGGGGATCCCCGCGCTGACCGCCCGGGAGAACGACGTCCTGCTGCTCCTCGCGCGTGGCCGGACCAACCGGCAGATAGGCGAGGAACTGTTCATCAGCGGCAAGACGGCGAGCGTGCACGTCTCCAACATCCTCGCGAAGCTGGGCGCCGCGAGCCGTACGGAGGCGGTGGCGGTCGCGTACCGCGAGGGGCTGGTCCAGGCGGAACCGACCGGTTCCGGCTGACCGGCGAGCGGACCTGCGAGCGGATCGGCGAGCGGATCGGCGCTTCGCCGTGCGGCTCGGGTGCGTCGCAGCGGCTGCGGGGTCCGGCGGATGGCTGTGTCATGGAGACAGCTTCACGCGGGGTCGAGCCGCCGTTTGTGTCCGGGGCAACCGGTTACACGAGCGGATGGCCCGCATTCGTACAAGTACAAGCAAGTACAAGCAAAGGTGGCTGTTCATGACGTCCGGCACGCATCTCGCTCTGACGCTCACTCTCACCGGCGGTTCGGCCGCCGACGCGCGGGCTGTCGTCCACACGCTCGAACCCGTCTTCGGACCGCCGGACACCCTGCCCGGCGACAACGGGGCCACGGTCCACACGGCCTCCTTCGGCAGCGGCAGCGACGCACCGACCGGCGGCGAGGGCGAGGGCGGCGGCGAGAAGCCGTCTGCCGCGGCCAAGCTCTCCACGGCCGTCACCGTCACCCTGCAGGGCAGCCCGGAGGCTGTGCGACAGGCCGACGAGACGCTTTCGGCGGCCTTCACCGTCCACGAGGAAGGGGCGGCCTCGGGAGACCAGGAGCAGGAGCGGGAGTTGCGCCTCGAACCGTAGGCCGCCGCCGTGGATCCCGCACGTCCCCGTCCCGGTGCCCCGTGGCGCGTCCGTGACGCGCTCTCACCCGTCGAGCCCAACGCGACCCGACGGGGGTCAACCGGGCTCAACGCCTCACCCGCTGAGTCGTAGGGTCCGCATCTGTTCGTCGAGGGGAGCGAGACCGACATCGCGGCGGCGCTCGTCGAGCGTCTCGGGCCTGCGGACCGGATACGGGCAGCAGGTCGCGGGGTCGACACGGGTTCCGTAGAACTGCGGCTGGCCCAGTTCCACGGCGCAGTGGTCGGCGATGTACGCGTGATGCGGCGCCGGGCAGTGTCCGTCCGCCACGGCCTGCGCGATCAGGTCGCGGCACGCGACCTGGAAGCCGAGATCCGGGGCGTGCAGCAGGATCATCAGGGCCGCGGTCGATGCGCGCGCGCCCACCAGGTCCGCGGTCGGCCAGGCATGGCGCCGGACGATGGCCCGGAGCGCCTCGGCGTTGCCCTCACGGCACTTCACGAGGCGGTGCCACGCGGCCGGTGTGGGACTGCGGTGCGCCTCTCCCGTCGCCCGGTGGTCCTCGTCCACCCGGCGGACCAGTTCTCGGGCGAGGGCGGTCGCGAGCGCCGGGAGCACGGTCCGGTGGCGCTCCCGTACCTCGTCGTGAGACAGGTCCCCGTCGTGGGGCACGCACCCGTCGTTCGGGCCGTCCTCCGTTCCGTACGGCGGGCGGTTCGTCCGGCCGTCGCGAGCCGGGTGGCCCGCGCCGGTCGTGGCCGCGTTCCCTCCCTGTTCGCCGCTGCCGGGACCGGTCATGGCGCCTGCCGCATGTGTAACGAGAACCACGCCCGCTTCCCCGTCTCACCGGGCTCGGCGGGTGCGATGCCCCAGTCGTCGGTCAGCGCGGCCACGATGGCGAGCCCCCGCCCTGATTCGTCCGCCATGCCCACCGTGCGATGACACGGCAGATCGGTCGAGTGGTCGGCGACCGTGACGCGTACCTCGTGGTCGCCGCACTCAAGCGTGTCCTGGTCACCGGCGGCACACACGGGCTCGGCGAGCAGATCGTGCGCCTGCTCGCGGCCGAGGGCGCCCGGGTGGCGACATGCGCGCGCACCGCGGGGGGTCTTCTGTCGCTGCGGGGATCACTGGCTCCCCAGGGTTCCGGGCAGTTGTTCACACAGGCCCTGGACGTCACCGAACCCGAGCGTCTGGAGAGCTTCGTCGCTGCTTCGGCGAAACGTTTCGACGGCCTGGACGGGGTGGTGGCCTCGGTCGGTGGTTCTTGCCGGCGGGTGACCGACGCCTTGTCGTGGGTGGATTCCGTGCCCTGCCGGCGCCCCAGCTCGTCGACCCGGAGGGCGAGCGAGGCGTACGAGCAGCCGGCGTCCCTGATGGCCGTCGCCGGTGCCTTGTCGGCCGCGGCGGGAACTCTGCCCGGGTTCCTCGGTTGTCCCTCACTCACGGTGGCCATCCAGGTCTCGCCTCACGCTGCTGCGGGTTCGCCCACCCCGCCGGGGGCGCCAAGTGCGCGGCGACCGAGCGCCGTTGTGCGCCGTAGCCGCCGGACTGTGCGGCACGTCACTCGCTCCCTATGATTGCGTACACACTCAACTCGCAACAAGCGTTCTGATAATTTCAGAACGATCCGCACGGCTCTGTCTGTGTCAGTCATGGCGTGGCACACTGCGAACTGTGACGGCCGTTCCGGGAGGTAGGACGTGAGCGACAACCGCTCCGGCGGCAGCGCGCCGACCGTCCTGCGGATGGTCCTCGGAAAGCGGCTCCGGCACCTGAGGGAACAGGCGGGGATCTCCTTCGAGGACGCCGCCCGGGCCATCGAGGTCACCCCTTTGACGGTCCGTCGGATGGAGAAGGCCGAGGTCGGCCTCCGTATCCCTTACGTCAGGGAGTTGCTGCGCACCTACGGCGTCCCCTTCCCGGAGGTGGACGACTTCCTCACGATGGCCAGGGAGGCCAACCGGCCCGGCTGGTGGTACTCCTACCGTGACGTGTTGCCGGACTGGTTCAGCGCGTACGTGAGCCTGGAGAGTGAGGCCAGCGTCATCCGCCTCTACGAACCCCACTACGTCCCGGGCCTGTTGCAGACGCACGACTACGCGGCCGCGTTGCTGCACGTTGGCTTCCCCAACGCGACCGAGGAGGACATCGCCCGCCGCGTCGACCTGCGGCTGCGGCGGCAGGACCTGCTCGCCAAGTCCGACGCCCCGGCGGTCTGGGCCGTCCTGGACGAGACCGTGCTGCGCCGGCCGGTGGGCGGGGCCGAGGTGATGCGGGCCCAGATCGACCGGCTGACCGAGGCCCTGGACATGCCGAAGGTCCGGATCCAGATACTGCGCTACTCGGTGGGCGCGCACCCCGGCGCGTTCGGCCCGTTCCACTACTTCCGCTTCGGCTTCTCCGAACTTCCCGACGTCGTCTACACCGAGAGCCTGGTCGGCTCGGTCTATGTGGACCAGCCCGCCGACGTCGTGACGTATCTCGAAGTACTGGACCGGATGTCCGTGCAGGCGGCACCGGTCGCCCGGACCAGGAGCATCCTGGCTGAACTGCGTAAGGAGTTGTGAGCCATGACGTCCGTGGAACCCATCCACAGCGGCATGCCCGCCATCGAGCTGGGCACCGAGGGCTGGGAGAAGCCCTGGAGCGGGACCAACGGCGGCAGTTGCGTCGAGGCCAAGCGCCTCCCCGACGGGAGCGTCGCCTTCCGCCAGTCCAAGGATCCGCACGGGCCCGCGCTGGTCTACACCCGGGACGAGATGATCTCGTTCCTGCGGGGCGCGAAGTCCGGCCAGGCCGACTTCCTCGTCATCTGATCCCGAACGCCGGTACGCCCGCTCGCGCGGACGTCCACCACCACGGCCGCACCACCGCACAACCCGTACGCGCACTTCCGCCGTGCGGGCCCCCGGGCCACACTGGGGAAGTCGGTGGCCGAACGGGACGGCGCCCTCCTCCAGCTGACGGGCCCGGGACACGGGGCGGGCGCCGGGAGCACCGACGCGGCCGATGCCTACGCCCGCGCGTTCCGCACCCTCGCCCAGCATGTGCCCGTCGTCACTCCCGGCGCCGGAGACCCCGGTCCCTCCAGCCGCCCATCCGCCGCCTCGGCGCCCCAACCCGGCCGCCGCTGACAGCAGTTGACGGTACGTTAGGCAGGACCGGCGACGCATGGCAGGAGATCCCCCCATGACAGAAGGCCAGCACACCCCCGACCAGGACGCCTTGTCGAAGATCGACACCACGGTGCCGCATTCGGCCCGCATCTGGAACTACTGGATGGGCGGGAAGGACAACTACGAGGTCGACCGGGTGGCGGGGGACGCCTATCGCCGGATCGCGCCGAACATCGAGACGATGGCCCGCGCCTCGCGCGGATATCTGGTCCGTACCGTGACGTTCGTCGCCGGCGAGCTGGGCATCCGCCAGTTCCTGGATATCGGCACCGGCCTTCCCACGTACGACAACACCCACCAGGTCGCCCAGCGCCTGGCGCCCGAGGCGCGGATCGTCTATGTGGACAACGACCCGCTGGTGCTACGGCACGCCCAGGCGCTGCTCACCAGCACGCCCGAGGGTGTCACCGACTACATCGACTCGGATCTGCACGAGCCCGAGAGGATCATCGAGTCGGCGGGCAGGATCCTCGACTTCGAGAAGCCCGTCGCGCTGATGCTGATGGGCATCCTGGGCCACATCCAGGACTACGAGGAGGCCAGGTCGATCACGCGCCGCCTGCAGGCCGCCCTGCCGTCGGGCAGCTACTTCGTGCACTACGACAGCACCGACACCGACGCCGAGCTGCAGCGGGCCCAGGAGGGCTACGACGACACCGGTGCCGTCCCGTACGTGCTGCGCAGCCCCCGGCAGGTCGCCGCGTACTACGACGGCCTGGAGCTGCTGGACCCCGGCATCGTCTCCTGCCCGCTGTGGCGTCCCGAGCCGGGCACCGACCCGCAGCCGACGGACGTGTACGGAGGCGTCGCCCGCAAGCCCTGACGCCGCCGTCGGCGCCAGGGCTCCTTCTGCGGGTGGTCGGTCAGGTCGGTCAGAGCCGGGTGGCCGGCTGGATGTTCTGGTTCAGCCGGAACAGGTTGCCCGGGTCGTGGTCGGCCTTGATCCGGGCCAGGCGCGCGTAGTTGTCGCGGTAGCCGGCGCGGACCCGCTCCTGCCCCTCGTCCATCATCATGTTCACGTAGGCGCCGCCCGCCGAGTACGGATGCAGGGCCTCGAAGTAGTCGACGGTCCACTGCCTGATGAGGTCGACGTTCGCCGGATCGGGGTCCACCCCCGCGTACACCGAGGCCCAGCGTGCGTCCCGGAAGCTCCAGGCGGTGTCCGTCGGAGCGTGGTCGTGGACGGCGCCGTCGATGGGGTACAGGTGGAACGTCGACTTGAGCGTGGGCAGTTCGGCACCGAACTTGGCGTGCCGGTCGATCGCGTCACCGGGGATCTCGTTGACGAAGTCGGCGCGCCAGTACCACTGGTCGCCGGGCGGGTAGAGCCCGTCGAAGGCCGACTGGATCGCGGGGTGCGGCATCGGCGCGGGCCCGTGCAGCATCGGTTCGGGCAGCGCGGCGAGCAGGGGTGCCATCAGCCGGGCCGCCGTGTCGGCGTCGTCCCCGGCGTAGCACCACACGACACCGCAGGCCTTGCGTCCCTGGAGCTCCTCGGGGAACGGCGGGGCCGGCGGAACGGCGCCGAACAGGAAGAAGCCGTTCAGTTCGCGGGGTGCGTGGGGGATGAAGTCCCGGTAGGCGGCCAGCACGTCGGCGGCCTGTTCGACGGGCCAGAAGGTGGGTCCCGCGACGACCGTGCTCACCTCGTGCAGCCGGAACAGGAACGAGGTGACGACGCCGAAGTTGCCTCCTCCGCCACGGATCGCCCAGAACAGGTCGGCGTTGTCGTCGGCGCTCACGCGCACCTGTGTGCCGTCGGCCAGTACGAGGTCGGCCTCCAGGAGGTTGTCGATGGTCAGCCCGTACTTGCGGCTGAGGTGGCCGAGGCCGCCGCCCAGGGTGAGGCCGCCGACTCCGGTCGTGGAGATGATGCCGCTCGGTGTGGCCAGCCCGTGCGCGTTGGTGGCACGGTCCACCTCGCCCCAGACACAGCCCGCGCCGACCCGTGCCGTCCTGGCGCCGGGGTCGATCCCGATGTCCTTGAGCGGCGACAGGTCGACGACCACGCCGTCGTCGCAGGTCCCCAGTCCCGCTCCGTGGTGCCCGCCGCCGCGGACCGCGAGCGGCAGGTCGTGGTCGCGGGCGAAGCCGACGGCCCGGGCCACGTCCTCGGCACTGGCGCAGCGTGCGACCAGGGCGGGCCGCCGGTCGATCATCGCGTTGTAGACGGCGCGTGCCTCCTGATATCCGGAATCGTCCGGGCCGATCAACTGGCCCTCGAAACCCGTCAGTTCCTGGCGAGCCGCCTGTGCGGGCGTAACGGACATGGCATCCCCCGATCCGGGGCCCGTTTTCCCGAGCCCCTCCGATGGGCCTGTTCTAGTCCGGCGGCGCGGGCACGGACATCCGTCCCCACCACTCAGCTCGGCGTCCTCGCCTACCTATGTCGACCTACGCCTGCCTATGTCCACCTACGCCTGTCCAGGTCCGCCTGCTTCCAACGTACCTCCACCTACGACTCGCGGCCCGGCAGGATTCCGAGCTCCGCGGCACGGGCGGCGGCCTCGCGCCGCGAGCGGGCACCGAGTTTCTCCAGGACGGCGGCGACGTGGTTGTCGACGGTACGGACCGACACGACGAGCCGCTCGGCCATCTCCGGGTTGGTCAGACCCCGGGCCAGTAGCCGCACGACCTGCAGTTGCCGCTCGGTGAGGCCGGCGGGGTTGTCCCGGGTGGCGGCGAGCGGCCCGCGCGGGATGCGGCGGACGCCGAGGTGCCGCAGCTCGGAGCGGACCAGCCGTGCCAGGGGTTCGGCGCCCAGCGCGTCCAGACCCGCGAGGGCGGTGAGCTTGTCGTCCGGGTCCGGGCTCTCGGCGAGGGCGGCGGCCTGCTCGTACGGGCAGCCGGCCGCGTGCCACATCCGGGCCGCCTCCCGCCAGTGGCCGGCACTCTGGAGGGCGTACGGGTGGTCCGAACCGTCCTGCGGTACGGGGTGTCCGGCCCTGGTGAGCCAGTGGCCGAGCTCGGCGCGGTGCGGGACGACGTTCAGCCGGCGTGCCTGCTCGAAGGTCTCACGGGCGAGTTCGGCCACGGCCGCATGATCGCCGCGGAGCCAGGCGGCTTCGGCCCGGGCGGCGGCGACCGGGCCGGTGCGCTGGAGTTCACGGGTGCGTACGGCGATCTCCCAGGCCTGGTCGAGCAGTTCGTCGCCCCCTTCGCGACCGCGCCGGACCCGGACCCGGGCGAGGACGGTCAGCGCCGGGCAGCGGGCGGGGACGAAGTCGTGGGCACCGATCTCGGCGTGCCGCTCCGCCTCGTCCCAGGCGCCCGCGGCGAACTTCCGCAGCCCCGTGGCCACATGGAGATAGCTCAGGAACCCGACGTGCTCGGCCCGGTCGGCCAGCTCCATCCCGGGGGCGAGGAAACGGTCGGCCTCGGTGTATTCGAGGCGTTCCAGCAGCGTCCAGATGAGGTTGGCGTACGAGCGGCAGGCGTGTTCGACCTCGCCCGCCGCCAGCGCGACCCGCAGGCTCTCCTCCAACTGGGCGCGGCCCAGCGGGTCTCCGTCGCGCCAGCGGGCGGAGCCGACGTTGTTCAGGGCGTGCGCGAGGATCGCGTTGTCGCCTGCGCGGCGGGCCAGGAGGATCGCGCGCTCGCCGAAGTCGATGGCCTGTGCGGTGCGTTCGGACAGCATGTGGAGCTGCGAGGTGTTGCTGAGCGCGAGCGCGAGGAGCCGTTCGTCGCCCGCCCCCTCCAGGACGGCGATGGCTTCCCGCGCGGCACGCTGGGCCTCGTCCGCGTTCCCCGCCCACCAGTGGATACGGGAGAGCCAGCGCAGGTCGGCGCCGAGCGCCCGGGTGTCGCCGAGGAACCGGCGCAGCGCGACCGCGTCCTGTTCGGCGTCCACGGCGGCCGCGGAGTCGGCGATGGTGTAGCTCTCGATGGCGAACCGCTCCAGCAGATCGGCGAGTTCGGCCGCCTCGAAGCGGTCGCGCTGTCGCAGGACCAGCCGCAGATGAGCCGCGGCCTCCCGGTGCGCGCCCGCGTCGGCTGCGTCCCGGGCGGCATCGGGCCCGTACCGTGCGATCGCCTCCTGGTCGCCGGCCTGGGCCGCGTGGTGGACGACGCGGGCCGGGTCGGAGCCCGGTTTCACGACGAGCGAGGCCAGGACCTGGCGGTTGAGTTCGATGCGCCGTGCGGCGGGCAGTGAGTCGGCGACGGCCCTGCGGATCAACTCGTGGCGAAATCCCACCCGTTCGGGCGTCACGGTCAGCAGTCCGTGCTGTTCGGCGACCGCCAGCTCTGCGACACCGTCCGGCAGCAGCGCGTCCATGAGAGGCCGTTCGACCGCGGAGGGCACGACGGCGAGCTGTTCCAGGGCGTCCCGGGTGCGGTCGTCCAGGTCGCGCAGCCGGGCGAGGACCGCGTCGACCACCGTAGGCGGTACGGCTCCGGTGCCGCCGGCCGCCACCACCTCGGCGACGAAGAACGGGTTGCCCGAGGTGACCTCGTACACCTCCGCCGGGTCCAGGCCGCTCACCGCGCTGAGCCTGTGCACGGCGCCCGGGGAGAGCCGGGACAGCGGCAGGCGGTGCACGCGTTCGGCCCGGGACACCTGGCCGAGGAGGTGGTGCAGGGGGTGGCTACGGTCCAGCTCGTCGTCCCGGTAGGTCAGGACCAGGACGGCCGGCAGGCGCTCCACCCGGTGCACCAGGAACCGCAGTGCGTCCAGGGAGGCCTCGTCGGCCCAGTGCACGTCCTCGACGACGAGGACGGCAGGGTGCGGGGCCGCGGTGAGTTCCGCCCGCAGCGCGTCGTAGACCCGGGGCCGGTCGCCGCCCGCCATGAGCGCCCGCGCCAGTTCCGCGCCGACACCGCCGACGAGATCGCGGAAGGGGCCGAGCGGCCGGCGCGTCGTCAGGTCGTCGCACTCCCCCACCAGGACGCGCGATGCGGCGGGCAGCACTCCCGGCATGGCCTTCACCAGGCTCGACTTGCCGATGCCCGCCTCGCCGTGGACGAGCACCACGGAGCCGGCCCCGTCGGCCGCCTCCCTGGCGGCCGAGGACAGCCGGTCCAGCTCGTGCTCTCGTTCGAGGATCCCCCCATCCACGGCGCCATGCTGGCACATGCACGCCTCTTGCTGCCCCACAGCGGCACCCATAGGATCGTTCAAGAAATTGTGAAACGTTTCAAAAATCCCGCACAGGCTCACACAGGCCCACACGCCTCCCTCCCGCCCCTTCTCCCACCCTCTCGCTCCAGCACCCGCACCCGCACCCGCGCACATACGCAAGCAAGGGACACCACATGACCAAGGGTTGGAACCGCCGTGCCTTCCTCCGGACCTCGGTAGCCGGAGCGAGCGCCTCCGCCGCCCTCGCCCCGGGCGTAGCCGCCGCCTCGGCCCCGGACGCCGACGCAGCACGGCCGGGCCGGCTGCACATCGAGCGCACGACCGTCGAGTACGCCGAGACATTGCTCGGCACCGAGGTGGAACAGCCGCGTCTCACCTGGGAGTTGACGGCCGACGGGCACGGAGCCCGACAGAGCGCTTACCACGTGAGAGTCGCGCTGAGCGAGAAGGGCCTGCGTGCGGGGAAGCGCGCGGTCTGGGACTCCGGCCGGGTCGCGTCGGACCGCAGCGTCGGGATCGCGTACGCGGGCCCCGCCCTTGAACCGCGCACCCGCTACCACTGGCAGGTCAGGGTCTGGGACGGCGAGGGCCGGCCGTCGGCGTGGAGTGTGCCGCGCTGGTGGGAGACAACGTTGTCAAAGGACTCCTGGCAGGGGTTCTGGATCGGTGCGGCTGCCGCGCCCGAGCCGCCCACGTTCGACGGCGCGTCCTGGATCTGGTCGCCGGGTGCGACCTCGAACGACGCCCCGAACGGGCCTCGTTGGTTCCGCGGCGCACTCACCGCGCCCGCGGGCGCCGAGGTCCGAAGAGCCACGCTGCTGGCGACGGCCGACGACGACTTCACCCTGTACCTCGACGGCGTCCAGGTGATGCACCAGGCCGAGCAGACCGACGCGTGGCGGCAGGGCCATCTCCTCGACGTCACCGAGGAGGTGAAGGCGGCGGGCTCCGGGCGCCTGGTGGTCGCCGCCCTCGCGACGAACCGCGGCAACGCGTCCGTCAACCCCGGCGGCCTGCTCGTACGGCTCCTCGTGGAACACGGGACGGGGACCGCGGAGCTGGTCACGGGCGAGGGCTGGCGAAGCGCGGACACCGAGCAACAGGGCTGGCAGCAGGTGGAGTTCGACGACAGCGCCTGGTCCGGGGCGGCCGTGCTCGCCCCGTACGGGCAGGGCCCCTGGGGCTCCGGTGTGTCGATCGCGGCGCCCGAGCAGCCGGCCCCGCTCCTGCGCCGTGAGTTCACCGTCACGAAGCCCGTCGCCCGCGCCCGCCTCTACATCAGCGGACTCGCCTACTACGACGCCGAGATCAACGGTGAACGCGTCGGCCGCCAGGTCCTCGACCCCGGCTTCACCGACTACGACGAGACCGTCCTGTACGCGGTCCACGACGTGACGGCCCACCTGCGCCGGGGCACCAACGCGATCGGTGTCACCCTCGGCCGCGGCTTCTTCGGCATGACGACACCGAACGTCTGGAACTGGCACCGCCCGCCGTGGCACGACGAGCCGCGCCTCCTCGGTCAGTTGGAGATCGACCACCCCGACGGCTCGCGCACCACGGTCGCCACGGACGGCAGCTGGCGCCTCACCGAGGGCCCGACCCGCTCCAACTCCCTGTATGCGGGTGAGAGTTACGACGCCCGCAAGGCACCCCGGGCATGGACCCGCCCCGGCTTCGACGACAGCGACTGGCAGCGGACGGAACGCCGGGCCGCCCCGAAGGGCACACTGCGCGCACAGCCGCACGACCCGATCCAGGTCATCGAGACCGTACGCCCGGTCGCCGTCGAGGAGTTGACCGAGGGGGTGTACGTGGTCGACATGGGCCGCACGATGGCCGGCTGGACGCGTCTGAGCGTGCGCGCCCCGGCGGGCACGACCGTGCGCCTGGTCCACGGCGAGAAGCTGAAGTCCGACGGAAGCGTGCACGCCGAGACCGGGCACGTCCCCGGACGGTTCCAGACCGACGAATACGTGTGCGCGGGCGGCGGCGCCGACGAGGTGTGGGAGCCCAAGTTCTCGTACAAGGGCTTCCGATACGTGCAGGTCAGCGGTCTGCCCGCGAAGCCCGAGCCCTCGCAGGTGCTGGGGCGTGTCGTGCATACGCCGGTGGAGGCGACGGGTTCCTTCGCCTGCTCCGTGCCGTTCTACCAGCAGCTGGAGCGCGCGATGCGGCGCACGCTCCTGAACAACCTGCACGGCATCCCGACGGACACCCCGATGTACGAGAAGAACGGCTGGACCGGCGACGCCCAGCTGGGCGCGCCGATCATGGCGTACGCGCTCGGCGTGCACCGCTTCCTCTCCAAGTGGCTCGGCGACCTGAAGGACAGTCAGAACTCGGACGGACAGCTTCCGGTGATCGTGCCGAGCGGCGGCTGGGGATACGGCGACCTCGGCCCGTCCCCCGAGTGGACCACGGTGTACCCGTTCCTGCTGCGGGAGATGTACCGCGTGTACGGGGACGAGCGGCTGGCCCGCGACCACTGGACGCCGCTCACCCGCTATCTGGACTGGGAGATCTCCCGGCTGAAGGACGGGCTCGCCGTGACCGCGCTCGGCGACTATCTGCCGCCCGGGTACGGCGGCAACCCGCCCGAGGACACCCGGCTCACCGCGACGGCGTATCTGCACCGCGCGCTCACCGACACGGCCGAGCTCGCCGACCTGCTCCACGACTCGGCGGTCGCCACTCGCTATCGCGGGGCCGCGGCCGGGCTCAAGGACGCCTTCAACGCGGCCTTCCTGGGCCCGGACGGCCACTACCGCACGGCGAAGGACCCCGGATACCGGCAGACGAACAACTGCATACCGCTCGCCTTCGGGCTGGTCCCGCCGGGCGCGCGGGCCACGGTCGTCGACTCGCTCCTCGCCGACATCGAGGAGCGCGGCAACCATCTCAACACCGGCGCGCTCGGCACCAGCGTCCTGCTGCGGCAGCTGTCCGCGCAGGGGCATCCCGAGGTGGCGCACGCGATCGCCACCCAGCGCACCTATCCGAGCTGGGGCTACTGGTTCGAGAACGGCGCCGACACCATGTGGGAGATGTGGCCGGTCGACTCGCGCTCCCGGGACCACTACTTCCAGGGCACGGTCGTGCAGTGGCTGTACGAGAACGTGGCCGGACTCCGCCCCGGCGACGCCGGGTACCGGACCTTCACCGTGCGCCCCGACGGCCGTACGGGCGTGGACTGGGCCCGCACCTCGGTCCGGACCGTCCGCGGAGAGGCCTCGGCGGCCTGGTCGGCCGTGGACGGCTCGGTACGGCTCTCGGTGCGCGTGCCGGTGGGGTCCACGGCGGAGGTGCATGTGCCGGCACCGACGCGGTCGGCGGTACGCGCTCCGGGCGGGGCGAAGTACGCGCGCGTGGAGCCCGGGTTCGTCGTGTACGAAGTGACGCACGGGGGCTGGGAGTTCGTGGGCCGGGCCACCGGGTGAGCCGGGCGGGCGGGGGCGGTGTGACCGGCTCGGGGTGATGCGGTTCCGTACGCTCCGCCGGGCCGGGCACACCGGCCCTCGCGCCCGGCGGGGCACCAGCTCAGGAGGTGGTGCGGGATTCGAGATCCGTGCGGGTGTCGTTGCCGTACACGCCCGTCTCGTCCCCCCGGATGCCGTACCAGAGCTGGAAGCGGGCCACCGCCGCCGTCAGCGTGGCGTCGTACACGCCGGTGGGCGTGCCCTGGTCGTACACGTCGGGGATGCGCAGCAGCCGTTCCTGCAAGTCGCTGACCTCGGGTCCGCTGTCACCCTCGCGCAGCGTGCCGGGTCCGTCGGGATCGGTGCCCGCCGGGTCGCCGCCTTCCTGCGCGGGGGCCGAGGCGGGCGGCGCGGACGACGCGACGGGGGGCCGCGCCTGCGCGGCGTCGTCGTCCTTGTCCCAGGTGAGCAGCAGGGCGGCGCTGAAGCCCCCCAGCGCGGCGACCGTCGCGGCGACACCGAGCACCGTACTGCGGAGGAAGGTACTGCGGCCGTGGGCCGGCCCCTTGCCGGCCGGGCGCTCGCGCGGCGCCGGTCCGCTGCCGCCCTCGGCCACGGGCGGCAGTTCCTGCGTGTCGTCCTCCGTGGTCCAGGGCAGTGCGGCACCCTCCGCCGCCGGTACGGCGACGACCTCGTAGTCCTCGTCCGGGTCGCGTTCCCTCTCCTGCACCTGCCGCAGCAGATCCGCCAACGACCCTGGCTGTCGGCGGCGCAGCACGTTGGTCGGTTCCAGCGCCGACCGACGCGGTGATTCTTCGGGGTCGAACGGTGTCGACAACCTGCTCTCCCTCCGGGCGTTACTGAGAAGGGATACGGGGCGCTCCGCCCGGCGGTTCAACGAGGTGGCGCCCGGCCGGAGCGCGACGCAGAGCCGGCGCGCCCGGTCACACCGGCGCACGATGCCGCGCCGGGCGGGCCGGCCGTCGGTGCGCGTGTGCGCCCGCCCGGCCGGCCCGCCCGCCCGGCACGCGTCAGCGGTCCGTCAAGGGGCCGTCGGGTCAGCGGTCCGTCAGCGGTTCATCAGCGCGAACACACCCCAGCCCAGATACTCGCGCTGGTACCGGACATGGCGCAGGGGCCCGGTCGCCAGGTCCTCGCGCATCTTGTCGGCCAGTTCGTCGTCCGGGTTGGCGTCCAGCCAGCGGCGGGTGCTGAGCCACTGCGCGGCCACGTACCGGTCCCAGCTGTCCTGGTCGGCGAGGACCATCTCCACGACGTCGCAGCCGAGGCCGCCGAACCGCTCCATCAGCTCCGGGAGCGAGCGGTAGTCGTCCCTGCCGCCGGCGTGGCAGCCCTCGACGGTCGCCTGGTCCGGGGGCTCCCGGCGCCAGTACGGCTCGCCGATGAGCATGATCCCGCCGGGGGCGAGGCTCCCGCGCAGGAGATCGACGGTGCCCGCCACCCCGTCGCCGATCCAGGTGGCGCCGACGCACGCGGCGATGCCGACGGGCTCGTCGGCGACGTGGCCCGCCGCGTCCCCGTGCAGGAAGGCGACGCGGTCGGCGACACCCAGTTCCGCGGCGCGGGCGCGCGCCTTCGCCAGGAACACGGTGCTGATGTCCACCCCGGTGCCGGTCACCTGGTGGTCGCGCGCCCAGGTGCACAGCAGCTCGCCGCTGCCACAGGCGAGGTCGAGCACGGCGGTGCCCGGCGCCGGGTCCAGGGCCCTGCCCAGGACGGCCAGCTTCTCGCTGGTGAACGGGTTGTGAATGCGGTGTCCGCTCTCGCGAACGGTGAAGCTACGTGGCAGATCCACTTCTGGGATTCCTTCGGTCCGAGGGGGTCGAGAAGGTCACGGGGGCTGGAGTACGCAGCCCGTCGTAGGCGGCCGCGCTCGTCTGCACCGTCATCTCCCGCACCTCACTCGACAGGAACCGTCACTCGCTCGGACCGGCCGAGGCTAGAACCGCGTTCCGCGCGTGTCCAACGGTTTTCGCCGAATCCAACGGTTTTTGCCGGGGTGGCAACAAAGTCCGGCCCATCAGATGACAATGAAAATGATTGTCGATACCGTGTGCGTCGGTCATGTCGTCCGCACCCCGCCATGGGGCGCCCTCGGCGTGCCCTGAAGCTCAACCGGAGTGCGCGAAAGGGGAGTTGTGGCTCATCTGTTGGTGGTCGAAAGCTGGGTCGGGTCGATGAGCAGACTGCTGCCACGGGCGATCCGGGAGGGCGGGCACGAGTTCACCTTCCTCACCCGGGACCTGCACCACTATCTGCGCTCCGCACCGGAGGGCACGGCCCATCCCCTGCTCGCGGCCCGCAACGTACTGACCGCCGAGACGAACGACATCGAATCCCTGCTCCCGGTCGTGGAGCGGCTGCACGAGGCACTCGGCTTCGACGGCGTGGTCACGTCCTGCGACTACTACCTGCCCACCGTGGCGCGGATCGCCGCGCGGCTGGGGCTTCCCGGGCCGACACCCGAGGCCGTGGAGAACGCGTGCCGCAAGGACACCACCCGTCGTGTCCTTGGCGAGGCCGGCGTCCCCGGCCCCCGGTTCGCCGTCTGTCCCGACCGGGCCGCGGCCGAGGAGGCCGCCCGGGAGCTGGGCTTCCCGCTGGTCGTCAAGCCCGTCGACCTCTGCGCGGGCATGTTCGTACGACGCGTGGACGACGAGGCCGAGCTGACCGAGGCCTGCCGGGCCATCGCGGACTTCCCGTTGAACGCCCGCGGTCAGCTGCGAGCACCCGTACTCCTCCTCGAAGAACTCCTCGACGGGCCCGAAGTCAGCGTGGAGACCGTGTCGTTCGCCGGGACGACTCAGGTCGTGGGCGTGACCGACAAGAGCCTCGGCGGGGCGCCCGCCTTCATCGAGACCGGCCACATGTTCCCCGCCGGCCTCGCCCCGGCCGACGCCGAGGCCGCCCAGGACACCGCGGTACGGGCGATAAAGGCGCTCGGGCTGGACTCCGTCGTGGCCCACACCGAGATCAGACTGACCGCAGCCGGGCCCCGCGTCGTCGAGGTCAACCCGCGCCCGGCCGGAAACCGCATCACCGAGCTCGTCCGTCACGTCACCGGCGTCGACCTGGCCGCCGCCTGCGTCGACGTGGCTCTCGACCGCACCCCTGACCTGCGACCACGTGCCACCGGGCTGCGCAGCGCGGCCGTGGGTTTTCTCGTGCCGGAATCCGCGGGGACATTGGAGTCGATCGAGGGGGCGGAGCACGTGCACGCGGCGCAGGACGTGCTGGAGGTCCAGCTCGCCGAGCCGGGCCGGGCGGTGAAAGCCGCGGGCAGCAACAACGAATACCTCGGCCATGTGATGGCGGGCGACGCCGAAGGGCTGGGCGCGCGAGCCCGGGTCGAGTCACTGCTGTCCGGGCTGCGACCGCGGGTGACCACCCGATGAGGACACCGGCAGCAACGACGGCCGCGGCGGCGACACCCGCACCGGCACCCGCACCTGCACCTGCACCTGCACCACTCTCGTACGACGATCTCGTGCGGCGGGTTCTCGCCGGCGAGCTGGGGCCGGGGCCCCAAGGTCTGAGCGTCTCCGTGGCGTTCACCACGAACCAGGCCGTACGGCACGACGGGCGCCGCGGCGGCTATCGCAACGAGGTGCTCAGTCTGCGCCTCGGCCGGGCGGTCGGCTCCTGCGCCGTCGAACCCGGGGCACTGCCGGACGGCGCCGTGGAGGACTGCGCCGGAGCCGACATCGCGCGGCTGCTGGAGCATCCTCTCCCGTCGGTCCGCGTGGCGGCGCTGGACGCCTATCTGATGCATGTGCGCCCGCATGCGCCGGAGTACGGGGCACTCCCCTCGCCCCTGCCCGCCGGGAGTTCCCTGGAGAAGTCCCGGGCACGGGCGGGGGCCGTCGTCGAACTGCTGGACGTCGGGCCGGGGCAGACCGTGCTCGTCGTCGGCGTCGTCAACTCGCTGCTGGAGGCGCTGCGTTCGCGCGGGATCTCGTACATACCGTGTGATCTCAAGGGTGGTACGACGGAGTGGGGCGAGCGGGTCGCGACCGACATGCACGCCGAACTCGGGCGCTGCGACGCCGTGCTGGCCTCCGGCATGACCCTCGGCAACGGGTCCTTCGAGCCACTGCGGGCGCATGTCCTGGGCAGCGGACAGCGGTTGGTGATGTTCGCACAGACCGGCAGTGCCGTACTGCCCTGGTTCCTCGGTGCCGGGGTGAGCGCGGTGTGCGCGGAGCCGTACCCCTTCTTCTGGCTGGACGGCGGTCCGGGTGTCATCCACCGCTACCGCGGTCCGGAGGCCACGCTGTGACCACGGCCGCGCTGCGTCCCCTCGCCGCCAACCCCGATCTGCTCGCCCTGCTCGGCCGCACACCGCTGGCCCGGGTGACCACCGATCTGCCCTGCCCGCAGCCCGGGTTCTGGGCCAAACTGGAAGGTCTCGCCGCCGGTGGCATGAAGGCCCGGGCGGCGGTGTCCATGCTGCTCGGCGCGCGTGAGCGGGGTGAACTGCGCCCCGGCGCACCGGTGGTGGAGTCCACGTCCGGGACACTGGGCATCGGGCTGGCCTTCGCCGGGCAGGCGCTGGGGCACCCCATCGTGCTCGTCGGCGACACCGAACTCGAACCGTCTATGCGGCAGTTGCTGCGCGCGTACGGAGCCCGTCTCGAACTGGTCGACCGCCCCGCCGGTGTGGGCGGCTGGCAGGCGGCCCGGTTGGCACGGCTGCGCGAGTTGCTCGGCACGCTGCCGGACGCGTACTGGCCCGATCAGTACAACAACCCCGACAACATCGCCGGTTACGCGTCTCTCGCCGCCGAACTCGCCGCTCAGCTGGACCACTTGGACGTCCTGGTGTGCAGTGTGGGCACGGGCGGTCACAGTGCCGGGATCGCGGGGCCGCTGCGCAGGCACTGGCCGGCGCTGCGGCTGATCGGGGTGGACGCCACCGGTTCCACCATCTTCGGCCAGCCCGCCAGGCCCCGGCTGATGCGCGGTCTGGGCAGCAGCATCCATCCGCGCAACGTGGCCTACGAGGCCTTCGACGAGGTGCACTGGGTGGGCCCGGCCGAGGCCGCGGACGCCTGCCGACGGCTCGCCCGCGGCAGTTTCGTCAGCGGTGGCTGGAGCACGGGCGCGGTCGCGCTGGTCTCCGCGTGGGCGGCCCGGGTCCATCCCGGCGCCGTGGTCGCCACCGTCTTCCCCGACGGCCCCCACCGCTATCTCGGTTCGGTCTACGACGACGACTTCGCGGCGGCCCACGGCCTCGACCCGGCTGCCGCCGCCACCCGCCCCGTCGAGATCCCGCACGCACGCGCCGTCGAGGCCACCGGCTGGGTCCGCTGCACCACGGTGACCGACCCCCTGCTCACCACCACCCTGGAAGGGAGCCCGTGAAGGCCACCCTGCGCACCGTGCGGCTCACGCTCGCCGAGCCACTGCGCATATCGCGTTCCACGACGACCGCCCGCGACGCCGTCTGGCTCACGATCGAGCACGACGGCCTGCACGGCCACGGCGAGGCCGTCACCAGCGTCTACTACGGCCTCGACACGGACACACTGCGACAGCGGCTGTACGCGTCCGGCCGCGACCTGGGCCGCTTCCCCGACCCCGAGAGCGCGCTGCGCGAGTGGCCGGCGCGGGACGGACAGCCGGACGACCGGCCTCCCGCGGTCACCGCCGCCGTGGAGGCCGCGCTTCTCGACCTGTGCGGCAAGCGGTCCGGCGCCCCCGTGTACCGGCTGCTCGGGGCCGAAAGCGCTCCGAGCGCCGCCACCGCCCGCACCATCGGCATCGTCCCGGCCCCGCACGCCGCCGCGCAGGCGCGCGCACTGGTGGCCGCCGGATTCGCCCTCGTCAAGGTGAAGGCCGGCACCCCGGACCCCGAGGACGACCTCGACCGCGTACGCGCCATACGTTCCGCCGCACCCGGCGCCCGGCTCCTGCTCGACCCCAACGGCGCCTGGACCGCCGACCAGACCCGCCATCTGCTGCCCCGGTACGCGGAGTTGGGTGTCGAGGCCGTCGAGCAGCCCATCGCCCCCGGTGATCCGGAAGCCCTGGCACGGCTCGCCGAGCACTCACCGCTGCCCGTGATCGCCGACGAGGACGCCGTCGGACTCGAAGACGTGCGCCGTCTGGCGGGCCGGGTACACGGGGTGAACGTCAAGCTCGCCAAGTGCGGCGGCCCCCGAGCGGCACTGCGTATGGCCGAGTTGCTGGCCGGAAGCGGTACCGAGCTGATGCTCGGCTGCCTCACCGCCAGCACGCTGGGCCTGGCACCCGCCGTGCACCTCGCCGACCGGGCCCGCTGGGCCGACCTCGACGGGCATCTGCTGCTCGCCGACGACCCGTGGACCGGGATCGGCGGCGCCGACGGCGTCGTACGGGCGAGTGAGCTGCCCGGACTCGGCGTACGGGAGAGCGGCGCGGGCAGGACGGGCGTGCGGGAGCGGGCAGCGGAAGAGGCGCGCGGGACAGGCGGACATCCGTGAAGACGCTGTACGAGATACGCGGTTTCTCGCCCGCGATCCGGCTCCTCCTCGTCAACCAGTTCGGTGTCAACACCGGCTTCTACCTGCTCATCCCCTATCTGGCCACGCATCTGGGCGAGGACCTGGGCATGTCGGCGGCCGTCGTCGGGATCGTGCTCGGGGTGCGCAACCTCAGCCAGCAGGGGCTGTTCCTCATCGGTGGTTCGGCCGCGGACCGGCTCGGGGCGCGCGGGGTGATCATCGCCGGCTGCGGGGTGCGTACCGCGGGCTTCGCGTTGTTCGCGCTCGGCGACGGGCTCGTGGTGCTGCTGGCCGCGTCCGTGCTGAGCGGACTCGCCGGGGCGCTGTTCAACCCGGCCGTGCGGACCTATCTCGCGCAGGAGGCGGGCGGGCGCAAGGCCGAGGCGTTCGCGCTGTTCAACGTGTTCGCGACGACCGGGGCGCTGGTCGGACCCCTGCTCGGCAGCGTTCTGCTGCTGGTCGACTTCCGGGCGTCCGCGCTCACCGCCGCCGGGATCTTCGCGGTGCTCACCGTGGCGCAGGCCATGGTGCTCCCCGCACGGGCCGTGCCGCCGAGTGCGGGCGGTGTGCTCGCGGACTGGCGCGAGGTGGTCGGCAACCGTGCCTTCCTCGCCTTCTCGCTGGCCATGGTCGGCATGTTCACCCTGGAGAACCAGCTGTATCTGCTGCTGCCCGACGGGGCCCGCCGGGCCACGGGCTGGGACGGCGCGGCCGGACTGGTCTTCCTCGTGGGCACGCTCGCCAATCTGGCGCTGCAGATGCGGCTCACCCGGGCGCTGAAGCCGTACGGCAGACGGGCGATCGGCGGCGGCCTCGCCCTGATGGGACTCGCCTTCCTGCCCCCGATGCTGGTGTCGGGGGCCGACTCCCCCGAGGTGTGGCACGCCGTTCCCGTCCTGGTGGGCGTCCTGCTCCTCTATGTGGGGGTCATGGTCGCGCAGCCCTTCGTGATGGAGCTGATCCCTGGTTTCGGGCGGCCGGAGCTGACCGGCACGTACTTCGGCATCTTCTACATGGTGTCGGGGATCGCCGCCGCCGTCGGGAACACGGCCGTGGGCTGGGCCATGGACGCCGGGGACCGGCAGGACACGGCCTGGCTGCCCTGGGCCTGCTGTCTGGTCTTCGGGCTGGCGTCGGCGGCCGGATTCACCTGGCTGCGCCGCCTCGGAGCCCTGCCCGTACGTCCCGCCCCTGCCGTGGAGGCGACGGTATGACGAGCGGCAACCTGCTGACCGACAACCCGGAGCTGTACGAGGCCAGGTTCCCCGATCCCGAACGACTGGCCGGGCGATGGGCCGAGGACTGTCTGCGCCGGTACGAGGCCGGGCGGAGGGTCCTGGACCTGGGATGCGGCACCGGGCGGGACGCGGCCCAACTGCACAGCGCGGGCCGGTCGGTCGTCGGCGCCGACCTCTCCGAGGAGATGCTGGCGTACGCCCGCGACCGGCACCCCGGCCCACGGTATGTACGCGCCGACCTGCGGGACTTCTCCCTCGGGCCCGAGGTGTTCGACGCGGTGGTGTGCCTGGACAGTGCGCTGCTGTACTGCCACACCAACGACGACCTCGACGGCTTTCTCGCCTCCTGCCGCCGGAACCTGGTTCCCGGCGGGCTCCTCGTCGCGGAGATGCGCAACGGCGCCTATTTCCTGGGCCGGAACGACCTGTTGGACACGCCCAGGGACAACTCTTTGACCTGGCAGGGCGTTTCCTACCGTTCGACGACCACCCTGCGCATCGACCGCACCGCGCAACTCCTGCGCCGTACCCGCCGCTGGACCACCGACGACGGTTCGGTCCCCGTCGAACAGCGCTCGGCCTGGCGGCTTCTCCTCCCGCAGGAACTGTGCCACTTCCTGACCGCGCACGGCTTCACCGTGCTGGAGCTGCACGACGGTCCCGGGCCACGCAGCGAACCGCCGTGGCAGGAGGGCGATCTGCCCTGCGCTTCGGCAGACGCCGACCGACTGCACGTGGTGGCACGCCTCACCGGCTGACCGCCCCGTGCTCCCCCGCCTCACACCGATCACCTGCCCACCTCCCCACCTCCCACCTCCCACCTCCCACCTCCCACCTCCCACAGCAAGGACATCCTCATGCAGGACTACCCCGGCCTCCTTCGCAGAGGCTTTCTCACGGCGGCCTCCGGTATCGGCGCCCTCGCCCTCGTCGGCTGCGGTTCGGACGGCTCCGGATCGGGCGGCTCCGGCAACGGAAGCGAAGGAGGCGACGGGAAGCCCCGGCGCGGCGGGCGGCTGCGGGCCGCCTTCGCGGGTGGCGGTGCGAGCGAGACGCTCGATCCGCACCTGGCCAACCTGTTCGCCGACGTGGCCCGCGCCAAGGCGCTCTTCGACAAGCTGGCCGACTACGGGGACGACCTCTCCGCCCAGCCCCGTCTGGCGGCCGGCTGGGAGCCGAACGCGGGGCTCGACCGCTGGAAGGTCACCCTGCGGAAGGCCGACTTCCACGACGGGAAGCCCGTCACCGCCGAGGACGTCCTGTTCAGCTACCGCCGGATCGCCGACCCCGAGAAGACGTTCCGTGCCAAGGCGTCCCTCGAACCCATCGATCTCAAGGCGAGCCGGGCCGTGGACGAGCGGACCGTCGAGTTCGTGCTCAAGCGGCCGACCGCCGAGTTCCCCAATGTGCTGGCCGCGTTCGGCGCGTACATCGTTCCCGACGGGTCCTCCGCCGCCGACTTCGACAAGAAGCCGGTCGGCTCCGGGCCGTTCCGCTTCGTGTCGTTCGCCCCGGGCCGTTCGGCGGTCTTCCGGCGCAACGACGACCACTGGGAGGGCGCCCCGCACCTCGACGAGGTGGAGTTCGTCGTCGCCAACGAAGAGTCCGCGCGGGTCAACGCCCTGCTCGGCGGGCAGGTCGAGTACGCCCATGAGCTGAACCCGACAACCGCCCGCGCCCACGAGGGCAAGGGCCGGATCGAGATCGTACGACTGCGGAACAGCGCCATGCAGGCCTTCGCCATGAAGACCGACCGGGCGCCCTTCGACGACGAACGGGTCCGGGAGGCGTTCTTCCTCATCGCCGACCGCCAGGAACTGATCGACGGGGCGCTGTCCGGGGCGGGCGTGGTCGGCAACGACCTCTTCGGCAAGGGGTACGAGTACTACGCGGACGATCTGCCCCAGCGCGATCAGGACCTCGACCGGGCCCGCTCCCTCCTCAAGAAGGCGGGCGCCGAGAAGCTGAAGGTCACCCTGGACACCTCGGCGGTGGCGGCCGGGTTCACCGAAGCGGCGAGCATCTTCCGCGACCAGGCCGCCGAAGCCGGCGTCACCGTCGACGTCAAGATGGGCAGCAAGGACTCGTACTGGGCCGACATCCTCGACTCCGGAACCCTGTGCTGCTACCGCTCGGGAGCCATGCCCATCGAGGCGCACCTCTCGCAGCGGCTCCTCACCGACTCCACCACCAACGCCACCAAGTGGCGCCACAAGGACTTCGACGCGCTCTACCAGCAGGCGCAGGCCACGAAGGACGAGAAGGAGCGTGCCGCCGTCTTCGGCCGGATGCAGCGCAGGCTGTACGCCGAGGGTGGCTTCCTGGTGTGGGGATTCGCCGACTGGATCATCGGAACCGCCCGCAGCGTCAGGGGCGTTGACCGCAAGGCGCCCGCCAACACGCTCGACTGGGCACGGTTCGACAAGGTCTGGCTGGCGTGAGCGGACTCGGTTCCTGGGCCGCCCGGCGGCTGCTGCTCGGCGGTGTGCAGACCGTGGCCGTGGTGCTGCTGGTCTTCGCGCTCACCGAGGCGCTGCCTGGCGACGCGGCGGTGGCCCTCGCCGGGGACCAGCCCGACCCGGCGCGGATCGCCGCCATCCGGGAGGCGATGGACCTGGACCGGCCCGCGTACGAACGGCTCGCCGACTGGGCGGCCGGGCTGGCGCACGCCGACTTCGGGACCTCCCTGGCCTCCGGGCGGCCCGTCACCTCGTACATCTCCGGTGCCTTCGGGCCGACGCTGCTGCTCGCCGCGCTCACCGTGGCGCTGCTGCTGCCGGTCGGGGTGGGGCTCGGGGTACTGGCCGCGCGGTTCGAGGGGCGGTTCGTGGACCGGCTGGTCAGTGCGGTGACTCTCGGGGTGTACGCGGTACCGGAGTTCGCCTTCGGGGTGCTGCTCGTGACGGTGTTCGCGCTGCGGCTCGACTGGCTGCCACCGACGGCGGTCGGCTACGGCACGGATCTGCTCGGGCATCCGGCCGCCCTGGTCCTGCCGGTGCTCGTCCTCCTCTCCCGCCCGGTGTGCTCACTGTCCCGGCTGGTACGCGCCGGGATGATCGACGCGCTCGCCTCGCCGTACGTCGCGCACGCCCGGCGGTACGGGATCCCGGGCGCCCGGGTCCGGTACGCGCACGCCCTGCCGAACGCGGTCGCGCCGGCCGCTCAGCAACTCGCCCGCACCGTCGACTGGTTGCTGTGCGGGGTGATCGTCGTGGAGGCCCTGTTCGTGATCCCCGGGCTGGGGACCGTGCTGATGAACGCCGTGGCCGAGCGGGATGTGCCCGTGGTGCAAGGGCTCGCGGTGGTCTTCGGAGTGATCACGGTGGTGCTGAACCTGGGGGCCGATCTGGTCGCCCATCGGTTCGCGCCGCGGGCGGAGGTGGCCGCGTGAGACCTCCTCGGAGAGGACTGCCGCTCGGGCGTTTCGCGCTCGGGGCCGTCCTGGTCTGTGTGCCGCTCCTGCTCGCCCTGTGCGGGCCGCTGGTGGTCGGCGGTCCCGGGCCGCGGGCCGCCTCGTTCACGCTCGGCGACGGGCACTGGCTGGGCACGGACTTCGTGGGGCGTGACGTGTGGCGGCAGGTACTGCTCGGCGGCCGGCCCGTGGTGGTCGTCGCGCTCACGGCGACGGCGTTGGCGTATCTGGTGGCGCTGCCGATCGGGTTGATCAGCGCGCTGACGCACCGAACCTGGCTGGAGGAGACACTCATGCGGCCGTTGGACGTGCTGCTCGCCGTACCGTCCCTGCTGATGATCCTGCTGGTGGCCTCCGTGTTCTCGCCCGGGGCCACCGGACTCGCGCTGCTGGTGGCGCTCGTGAACATCCCGGACGCCGCGCGTATCGTCCGGGCCGCGGCAGCCGACGTGGCCTCACGGCCGGCGGTGGAGGCACTGCGGATGCAGGGCGAGTCGTGGTGGCGTATCGCCGTGGGCCATGTCGGCCGGTCGATCCTGCGCCCGCTCGCCGCCGACGCGGGGGTACGGCTGACAGGTGTCCTGTATCTGGTGGCCACCGCCGCGTTCCTGGGCATCGGGGTGGCACCGGACGCGGCCGACTGGGCGGTGATGGTGGACCGCAACCGCACGGGGCTGTTCGTACAGCCCTGGGCGGTGGTCGTCCCGGCGCTGCTGATCGTGGCACTGACCATGGGCTGCAATCTGCTCTGCGACACGGCACTCAGGGACGCGGCGCTCAGGAAGGGAGCGCGTTCGTGAACGGGCTGAGCGAGACGAGCAGTTCGAGCGGTTCGAGCGGTTCGGGCGGTTCGAGCGGTTCGGACGAGCCCTCGGCGGTGGCGGCGATCGAGGGGCTGACGGTGGAGGTCGATGGCAGACGCATCGTCGACGGTGTGAGCCTGCGGGTGCTGCCCGGGAAGGTGACCGCGCTGGTCGGGGCCTCCGGCAGCGGCAAGACGACCACGGGGCGCGCGCTGCTGGGCGAGTTCCCGCATGGAGCGCGCGTCGAGGGTTCCGTACGGGTGGCTGAGGCGTCGGTCGGTTACGTCCCGCAGCATCCGGCGACGGTGCTCAATCCCGCGCGGCGGGTGGGGGCGCTGCTGCACGACATCGCACGGGCCCAGGTGCGCGAGCTGCCTCGTCGTGAGCGGGGCCCGGCGGCAGGGCAGCGAGTCCTCGATGCCCTGAAGGCGGCCCAACTGGACGGCGGCGAGGCGTTGTTGCGGCGCTTCCCGCATCAGCTCTCGGGCGGTCAGCAGCAACGGCTCGTACTGGCCCAGGCGTTGCTGCTCGGCGCCCGGGTCGTCGTCGCGGACGAACCCACCACCGGTCAGGACGCGCTCACGAAACGCCGGGTCGTGGACGAGCTGGCGGCGGTCGCCGCGCGCGGGATCGGGGTGGTCCTGCTCAGCCACGACCTGGAGACGGTACGCGCGCTCGCCGACGAGGTGCTGGTCATGCGGGACGGCAGGGTCGTGGAGTCGGGCCCGACGGAGCGGGTGTGGCTGACTCCCTCCCACCCCTGGACGCGTCAACTCCTGGCTGTGCGCGCGCCGTTGGAAGAGGCAGCTCAGTGCGGCCCGCGCCCGGCAGCCGTACTGCGGGTCCAGGGCCTCCGGGCCCGCCACCGGCCCGGCGTCGAGGTACTGCGCGTCCCGGAACTCGCCGTGCACCCCGGCGAATGCCTCGCCGTGCTCGGCCGTTCGGGCAGCGGCAAGACGACGCTCGCCCGCTGTCTTGCCGGACTCCATCGCACCTACGAGGGAGAGGTGCTGCTCGACGGGGTCCCGCTCCCGCGCAGTCTGCGTGACCGGGGGCGGGACCGCCTGGCGGCCGTGCAGTACGTCTTCCAGGACGCGCGCGCCTCCTTCGACGAGCACCGGCCGGTCCTGGACCAGGTGGCCCGCACGGCGGTGAGACTGCGGGGCGTGGCTGCCGCGGACGCGCGGGCCGAGGCGTCGGGCACGCTCAACAGCCTGGGTTTGAGCGCCGAGTTGGCGGCCCGCGCTCCCGCCCGGCTGTCCGGCGGCGAACTGCAGCGGGCCGCGCTCGCCAGGGCGCTGCTCGCACGGCCGCGGGTCCTGGTGTGCGACGAGATCACCTCCGGGCTCGACACGGTCACGCGCCGGGGCATCCTCGACCTGCTCGCCAAGCTGCTCCGCGACCGCGACGACCTCTCCCTCGTCCTCATCACCCACGATCTCGACACGGCCCGGCTCGCGACGAGGATCGCGGTGCTGGACGGCGGCGAGGTGGTCGAACAGGGACCGGCGCGGGACGTCCTCACGGCGCCCGCGCATCCGTTCACCGCGTCGTTGGTCGAGTCGTCGGCACGACTGGCGGGGCAGAGCTGATTCCGGGCCCGCCCGGCGAGCACCGCCGCCCCGCACTGCTACCACGGAACAGGCTTCGAACCCGTCGGCGCCGAGTCGGCCGCGGCCTGGAGCACCGGCGGCCCGGTCGAGCACGCCCGGCTGCGACACGGCGTGCGCCGTAGCCCCGTGAGGGGCGCGGGGAACCGTGCGCTCAGCCCCCACTGACCCGCAGTCGGCGTACGACGTCGGCTGCGGGTCGCATGTGGCTGGTCGCGCGGCTCCCCGCGCCGCGCCCCTTGGGTGGTGAGGCCCGAGCGAAGGGCACAGGCGTCCGCCGGCCGGAACGGGGACCGACACCCGGACCCGACGCACGCCCGACACACGGACCGACATGGCCCGACACAGCCCGACGCAGCGGCCCAGCACGAGGCGCTGCACGGAGCCAGACAGAGGTCCGACAGGGGTCCGGCAGAGGGCTCGGCGCAGACCTCGGCGCGCGGAACCGCGGGTCCGTCCGAGGCGTCGCGCACCACCGGAATGTTGGTCCGGACGGGGGATTCCTGACGTCGTATCAGCGGTGCGGCGCGTTTCCCGGTTCGGAATGTGAAAGGGAGTCGGATGCACAACCGATTTGTACGACAATCATTCCACTCGGAGGACTTCGTATGCCCGCCTCACCGCTCACCCGCTCCGTCGGCGTCCGCACCGGCGCCGCAGCCCTCACCACGGCCGCCCTCGCCGGCGCCGCCCTCCTCGGGGCACCGGCCGCCTACGCCGCCCCCGTCGACAGCGGAGACGTCAAGATCCACGCGGAGACGACGTCCCCCACCGACCAGCGCGACGAGACGAAGGTCTGCAAGTTCTACCTGGCCGCCTTCAACTTCGAGGGTGTCGGCGTCACGGGGATCACCTACATCATCGAGCCACAGCCGGCGGCCTCGGCCGCCGCGACGCTCAACGGCACCCTCAACCTCCCCATCGGGACCGGCTACACGGACACGCTCGCGCTGCCCGACGGCAACTACAAGCTCACCTGGAAGCCCGTGGGCGGAGCGGGGGCGGGCAAGGAGAAGCTGTTCAAGGTCGACTGCAAGCCGGCGGCCAAGCCGGACGCCAAACCGGACGCCAAGCCGCAGACTCCCAACGGCGCCGTGCCCGCGGGCGGCGGCGGTCTCGCCGAGACGCCGACCGTGTCGGCGGTCGCCGCCGCCGGAGCGGTGGGCCTGGTCGGCGTGTCCGGCTTCGTCTACTTCCGGCAGCTGCGTCGCCGGTCCGACGGTGCCGCGTAGGCACGCGCCCAGGCCCTGGTACCGCACGCGTGCCTACCGCTTGACGAGAACCGCGGTTCTGGCGTTCTCGCTGGTGATGGGCGGCATCTGGTGGTCCGAGGACGACGGCCGGCCCGCTGGGCCGGTCGCCGCCCCGGCGGTGGAACTCGGGGACGCGAAGGCGTCCCCGGGTCCGCCCGCCGCCGCGGCACCGGAGCCCCGGCGCACCCCCGCTCCCGCACGACCCCCCGTCAGCCGTCCCACCCCACCGCCCCCTCCACCCTCACGGCCCCCATCGACCCCACCGCCCCCACCACCCCGGTCATTCCAGCCTGCCAAACCGCCCCAGCCGGCCCAGCCGTCTCGGCCACCCCAGACATCCCGGCCGCCCCAACCGCTCAGGCCGCCTCAGCAGCCGCGGAACCCACAGCGACCGCTGCAGCCACAACCTCTCTCCCGTTCCAAGCCCACGAGTTTGAGCATCCCGTATCTCGGCCTGCAGGCCCCGCTGATCGGGCTGGGCCTGGACCGGCGTCAGCAGCTCACCGCCCCGCCCCTCGACAAACCCAAACTGGCGGGCTGGTACGAGGGCGGGCCGTCACCGGGAGAGGCGGGCACCGCCGTGGTGGTCGGCCATCTGGACACCCGCACCGGACCCGCCGTCTTCGCCGGCCTGAGCACACTGAAACCCGGCCGGCTCGTCGAGGCCCTGCGCGCCGACGGACGTACCGCCGTCTACACGGTGGACGCCGTCCGCATGTACGAGAAGGCGCGCTTCCCCAGTCAGGAGGTGTACGGCGCGAGAAATCGTCCGGAGCTGCGGCTGATCACCTGCGGCGGCGTGTACGACCGGCAGTCCGGCTACATGAGCAATGTCGTCGTCTTCGCTCATCTGACGAGGATTCTGGAACCTTCCCGCCACGCCTAGATCCCGTTGTCCGTGCCAGAATCCTGCGATGCCTCGGCCCTCCCGGCCGACCGGACCGGACCGGACCGAACCGGACGTCCCCGGACCGGACCGGGGACAGGAACACGCACGGGGACGGGGACGGGGGACGGCTTCGGTATGGGCGACAGCACTCTGTGGGTGGCCGCGCTGACGGCCGCGACCGCCGTGCTCGCGAGCTGGGTGACCAGCCGCGGCACCGCGCGCGCGGCCCGCATACAGGCGGACGCGGCCGCCGCGACGGTACAGGCGGACGGCCTCAGGGCCGCCCGCCGCGCGGCGTACGTCGACCTCATCGAACAGGCCCAGCGCATGGGCGACCTGTACTGGAAGGTGACCGACGCACACGGGATCGGTGATCCCGACGAGCGTCTGGCCACCCTGCGGGAGCTGCGGATCCGACTGCGCGGCGAGTACGCGGTGCTGCGTCAGCGGGTCTGGGTGGCGGACCTGGAGGGCCCGCCGGAGGTCGCGTCGGCCGCGGACCGGCTGCGGCGCTCCACCAGCGCCAACTACCGCGCGCTCGACGCGATGATCGCCGGTGAGGAGGACGCGGGCCGACGGTTCAGCGACTGCTACGCCCCGTTCTGGGAGTCGGTCGTGCACTTCGTCGGCGTCGCCCGCACCGCCCTGCACGGGACATACGCCTAGAGGTGCCTGGAGGTGCTTGGAGATGCCTGGAGGCTGTCACCGGCGAGCGCAACGACGGGCAGCAACGGCAGGACGGCCCGGCCCGGCCCGATCCAGCCCTGTCACTGGTCGCGGCGCTGCACAGAGGCCACCGCGACGACCGCCGCGGCCACGGCCCAGGCCGCGTAGACGGTCCACGCCCCGCCGGCCGTCCACGGGTGGGCGACCGGCTGGTGGCCGACGGCCGTCAGCCGGTTCCACGCGCCCGCAGGCAGGGCGTGGTCGACGACAGCCGCCCAGTGGCGGTCGGCACTGAAGATCAGGGGCAGCAGCAGGAGGACCACCACGTTGGCCGTCATGGTGGCCGCACTGTGCCGAAGCACGGCGCCCAGTGCCAGCCCGACGAGCGCGGCGACCGGTGCGAGGAGCGCGGACGCCACGACGAGCCGCAGGGCGCCGGGGTGGCCGATCGACACACCGGCGTCCCGGCCGGACAGAACGGCCTGGGTCAGGCCGAACGAGGCCATGGAGACAACCGCCCCGAACACCGTCGTGACGGCCGCGACCACGCACACCTTCGCCGCCATCACCGAACTGCGGGCCGGTACGGCGGCGAACGTCGTACGGATCAGTCCGGTCCGGTACTCGCCGACGATCACCGTGGCCCCGATGGCGCTGAGGGCCGGCATGAGCAGCATGGCGGCGTTCGTGGAGAACGCGATCGACAAAGGGATCCCGTCCCGGACGAAGTCGCTCCGTGACGCCGTGTCCCGCTCCGACCAGTAGCGGTACGTGTCATAGGCCATCCCCACGTTGAGACCGACGACGGTCAGCGCGGTGGCCACCAGGGCCCAGCCGCTGGAGCGCAGCGACCACCACTTGGTCCACTCGGCGGCGACGAGGTCGCGGAACCGGGCGCGGGGCTCGGCGACCTGGCCGCGTACGGCCGTGGCCTCGGCGGTGGCCTCGGCGGTGGCCTCGGCGGTCATCGACCCGCTCCCGCGACATGGTCGACGCTGTCGGCGGTGAGTTCCATGAATGCCTCCTCCAGGGATGCGGACCGGGTGGACAACTCGTGCAGCAACACCCGGTGCTGCAAGGCGAGTTCACCGATGCGGTCCGCGCTCAGGCCGGTCACCGTCAGCGTGCCCGCGCCTTGCTGGAGCACCTCCGCCCCCTCCCCCGCCAGCAGTTCTGTGAGCGCCGTGAGGTCAGGGGTCCGTACGGTCACACTCGGGCGGGTGCCGCGGGCCGCGAATCCGGCCAGACTCTCGGCGGCGATCAGCGAGCCGCGGCCGATGACGACCAGTTGGTCCGCGGTGTTCTCCATCTCCGACATCAGATGGCTGGAGACGAGCACGGTGCGGCCCTCGCCGGCCAGCCGGCGGAACAGTCCCCGCAGCCACTTCACACCCTCCGGGTCGAGTCCGTTGAGGGGTTCGTCGAAGAGCAGCACCGGCGGGTCGCCGAGCAGTGCCGCCGCGATGCCGAGCCGCTGTTTCATCCCGAGGGAGAACCCGCTGATCCGGCGTCGGCGCGCGCCCGCGAGACCGACCTCCTCCAGCACCTCGTCCGCCCTGCGGCGCGGGATGCGGTTGGACCGGGCCAGTACGTAGAGGTGCGTCCGCGCGGTGCGGCCGCCGTGCACGTCGTGGGCGTCGAGCAGCGCGCCGACGTGACGCAGTCCGCGCGGCCGGTCCCGGAAACGGCGGCCGTCGACGGTGACGGATCCGCCGGTGGGGTCGTTCAGGCCGAGGACGATCCGCAACGTGGTGCTCTTGCCGGCGCCGTTCGGGCCGAGGAACCCGGTGACGTGTCCGGGCCGCACGGTGAAGCTGAGACCGTCGACGGCGGTGGTGCCGCCGTATCGCTTCGTCAGTTCATTGACTTCGATCATGTGTCCAACGGTGACCGGAGGCAGGGTGGTCGGGCATCCGGCCGGCGCCGACAATCGAGCGGGCCGGTGTCGGCCCGGGATGTACACCCACGGTCGGATGTCGCGCGGGGGCAGGGTGGTTACGATCGGCGCATGCCCGTCACGCCTCGTCCTCCGCTGCCCGTACCGGCAGGCGCGCGGTGACCGTCCGCGTCGTACTCGCCGACGACCAGCCCCTCGTCCGTACCGCGCTGCGCATGGTGATCGCCGACGAGTCCGGTCTGGAGGTCGTCGGGGAGGCCGGGACCGGCGCCGAGGCGGTGGCGCTCGCCGAGAAGGAGCGCCCGGACGTCGTGGTGATGGACATCCGGATGCCCGGTATGGACGGCATCGAGGCCACCCGGCTGATCACGCGCGGCTCCGGCGGCGCCCATGTCACCCACGTCACCCACGTCATCGTCCTCACCACCTTCGATGACGACGACTGCCTCTACGGGGCGCTCAGGGCGGGCGCCGCCGGGTTCCTCGTCAAGGACATGGCGCTGGAGGACATCCTCGACGCGATCCGGGTCGTCGCCACCGGGGACGGGCTGCTCGCGCCGAGTGTCACCCGCCGCCTCATCAGGGACTTCGCCGACCGCCCGGTGTCGCCGGCCCCTTCCGCGCGTTCGGTCGGCGGTATCACCGGCCGGGAGCGCGAAGTCCTGGCGCTCATCGGCGGCGGGCTGTCGAACACCGAGATCGCCGAGCGGCTCTCCATCAGCGTCGCCACCGCCAAGACGTATGTGTCCCGGCTTCTCACCAAGCTGGACGCCCGGGACCGGGTGCGGCTCGTCATCATCGCGTACGAGTCGGGGCTGGTGGCGTCGGGCCGTTGAGGGACCGCAGCCAGCCGGTCAGGAGCCGGTTGACCTCGTCGGGGCGTTCCTGCTGGACCCAGTGGCCGGAGCCCTCGACGAGGTGCGAGGAGACCAGGCCGGGGAGCGTGCTGGGGAAGGCCTTGATCGCGTCGGCCAACCAGGCGATGGACGCGTCGAGTTCACCCGCGACGAAGAGCGACGGTTGAGTGATGGGGGCGCCGTCGAAGTCGGCGAGATCCTCCCAGTCGCGGTCCATGCTGCGGTAGCGGTTCAGCGCTCCCGTGAGGCCGGTCCGCTCGAACTCGGCCGCACAGAAGTCGAGTTCATCGTCCGTGAGCCAGGACGGGCGGTCCCGCACGAACCGGTCCGAGAGCCTGCCGCCCTTCGGCACGAAGAACACCGCGCCCTCTTCCGACGCCGGCATCGTGTCGCCGGCCAGCGTCGCGTAGAAGCCGGCGAGCCATCCCCGTACGTCCGGCTCGATCTCCGCCTCCGCCCGGCCCGGCTCCTGGAAGTGGCTGACATAGAACTCCTCGTCCCCGCCGATCATGGCGAAGGCGTCGGTCGGCTTCATCCCGCCCCGGGGCGCGTACGGCACCCCGAGCAGTCCGACGGCGGTGAAGACGTCGGGCCTGAGCAGCGCGGAGTCGGCGGCGATGGTCGAGCCCCAGTCGTGGCCGACGATCACGGCGGTCTCCTCGCCGAGCGCGTGGACGACCGCCACGTTGTCCTCGACATGGGCCCCGATCCGGTACGCCTCCACGGCGCCGGGCGTCGAGGAGCGCCCGTATCCGCGTACGTCGATGGCGACCGCCCGGTAGCCCGCCGCGGCGAGCGCCGGGAGCTGGTGGCGCCAGGAGTGCCAGAGCTCGGGAAAGCCGTGGACCAGCAGGACCAGCGGTCCTGTGCCCTGTTCGACGAGGTGGATCCGGCCACCGGGAACGTCCACCGTCCGGTGCCGGGCGCCCGCCGGGGTGAGCGGGCTGACTTCCTGCGACATGAGTCCTCCTTGAGCGAACTTTCCGACTGCCGAGCTGCCGAGCGTCCGAGCTGTCGAGCGTCCGAACGGCTCAGCACTCTGCTGCCGATCATGAGGGCGCTCCCGCCGAGCGGCGAGAGACCTTGCCGTTTCGGCAAAACGTGTCGCGCGGCAACGTCCGGACGACCGGCGGGTTCACGCCGACCGCGAACGGCCGGGCGGCTCGGTGAACCGGACCGCGCGACGGCACGTACTGAAGGAGGGCGTTCACCTCGCGGGTTCGCCCGCAACAGAAGTGACGCTGTGTCAGGACAGTCGCACGGGAGCCGTGGATGAGGCATGCACGACGGAATGTTCAGCGAATCGCACGGTTCGCCGCCATCGGCGGGCTGGCCTGCGGAGGGCTGATGGTCACGCAGGCCATGGCGAGCGAGACGTCGGGCGGCACGAAGGCTCCCGACGCCGAGACCCGGGCCGCCCGTACGGGACAGGAACTGGTCTCCGATCTGGGCACCTCGCGCACGGCGGGCAGCTGGATCGACGCCAAGGGGCGCCCGGTCGTCGCGGTGACCGACGAGAAGGCCGCGGCCGACGTACGCGAGGGTGGCGCCGTGGCCAAGGTCGTCCGTTACACCATGCGGGACCTGAAGTCCGCCACCGAGAAGCTCAAGGACGCGCCCAAGGTGGCCGGCACCTCCTGGGCGATGGACTACGCGACCAATCAGGTGGTGGTCCGCGCCGACACCACCGTCTCCGCGGCCGAGTGGGCGCGGCTGACCGCGGTCGCCGAGGGCATCGGCGCCTCCGTGCGGATGGAGCGGACGGAGGGCACGTTCACCCCGCGGCTGAACGGCGCCGACGCACTCTTCGCGGGCTCGGGACGCTGCTCGGCCGGCTTCAACGTGACCAACGGCCAGAACGACTTCATCCTCACGGCCGGCCACTGCGGGCCCGTGGGCACCTCATGGTTCTCCGACCAGCAGGGAGCCGAGCCGGTCGGCTCCACCGTCTCCGGATCGTTCCCCGGCGGTGACTTCTCGCTCGTGCGGTACAACTCCGGCACCGCCCTCAGCGGCGCCGACATCGTGACGGTCGGCAACGGTCAGGGGGTACGGATCATCGGAGCGGCCGATCCGGCCGTCGGCCAGCAGGTCTTCCGCAGCGGCAGCACGACCGGCCTCCAGTCCGGCCAGGTGACCGGCCTGAACGCGACGGTGAACTACCCGCAGGGCACGGTCACCGGGCTCATCGAGACCACGGTGTGCGCCGAACCGGGCGACAGCGGTGGCCCGATGTTCGCCGACGGACTGGCCATGGGCGTCACCTCGGGCGGCAGCGGGGACTGCAAGGCCGGCGGTACGACGTTCTTCCAGCCGGTCACCAAGGCGCTGGACTCGCTCGGTGTGAAGCTGACGATCGATCCCGCGGCTGCCGGTCGAGCCACGCCCTCGTCCGGGGCCGACGGCGGCACGGGCAACGACGCGGCAGCGGCGGTACCGCCCGGCACGTCCTCGACCGCTCCCGGCGCGGCCCTGCCCGGGGCCATGGGGCCGGCGGACACGGTTCCCCAGGGGGAGACCGACAACGCCGCTTCGGCCCTGGACCGGCTCGGGGAATACCGCAACCTCGGCCCCGGGCTCTTCGTCATCGCGGGAAGTCTGCTCGCGCTGGTGGCGCTGCGGATCCGCTCGGAACGCGGCCGCAAGCGCTACCGCAACCAGTACGCGCAGAGCTGGGGCTGACACCTGCCCGGCGGGCCGCCACCACTCGGCACGGGCGGTTTACTGGGGACATGACGCGCCCCAGCCAGGACACCGGCCGAGCCCCCACCGACGCCGACACAGACACAGACACCGAGAACGCTGCCTCCGCCTCAGGAGACCGTGCCCCCGTAGTCGTCGGCACCCCGGGCTCCTTCGCCCGCGGCGTGCTGGACGAGCGACACCCGGCCCTCGTCGAGCGCGTCCGGCGGGCCACCCCGTATCCGCCCGCGCACCGACGCGCACTGGACGCCCTCCTCGACGAGATCACCAAGGGATCCGTCGAGCGGCTGGACGATGACGAACCGGGCGCGGGCCTCTGGCGGGACGAGCCGTACTACGGGCGGCGCTGGGCGGACGTGCCGTTCCTCTGGGCGGAGAGCTTCTTCTACCGCAAACTCCTGGCCGCCCTTGAGCACTTCACTCCGGGCCCCTGGCTGGGCATCGACCCCTTCGCCCCTTTCAAGAACGCCGAACTCGCCGGCTCCAAGGTCGACCACGAGCTGTCCGCGCTCGACCACCTCCCCGATCTCCCGCCGGCCGAGCAGGACCGTACGCTCCTGCTCTCCTCCCTCTGGGGCAACCGGGCCGACCTCGGCTTCCAACTGTCGGCGGGAGAGGCGGGGTTGGGCGACCGGGTCCAGGGGCTCGTCGTCGACGACTCGGACGCGCTGTGGGACATCCTCGCGGCCGGCGTGCCCGGCGGGCCCGGCAAGGTCTGTCTCGTCGCCGACAACGCCGGCCCCGAACTCCTCCCGGACCTCGTCCTCGCCGACCACCTGCTGGCCACCGGCCGGGCCACCTCCGTCGTCCTGCACCTCAAGCCGTACCCGTACTACGTCTCCGACGCCACCACCACCGACACGCTCGCCTGCCTCGACCGGCTGACCGGGGCGCCCGGTCGCGCGGCGGCGGTCGGCGAACGGCTGCGGGACGCCGTCGGTGCCGGGCGGCTGATCCTGCGCAGCCACCCGTTCTCCTGCGCGCCGCATCCCTACGACCGGATGCCCGCCGACCTCCGGGAGGACTTCGCGTCCGCCACGCTCACCGTCATGAAGGGCGACCTCAACTACCGCCGCCTGGTGGGCGACCGGCACTGGCCGGCCACCACGCCGTTCGCCGAGGCCACCGCGTATTTCCCGGGCCCGGTGGCGGCCCTGCGGACGCTCAAGTGCGACGTCGTGACCGGGCTGGCCCCCGGCACCCTGGCGGAACTGGACGCGGGCGCGGAGTCCTGGCGTACGAGCGGGACGCATGCCCTCATCCAGGCCAGGCCCTGAGCCAGGCCAGGCCCTGAGCCAGGCCAGATCCTGACCGCCGGCTCTCCGTCGTCCGACGTGGCGGGCAGCCCGCCGGCCGTACGGCGTTCGTGGCGGACGAAGAGAGCGCTGTTCGTCTCTGCGCGGGGTACCGGGAGCGCTGTCACAGGCAGCGCATACCATCACGGGGATGAGCAGCCGGACGCCCCAGCGAGCGTGTCGCGTCACCCGCGACGCGGCGCTGTGCCCTGCCCTCACCGTGCTGCTCGGCGTGCTGCTCGCGGTGCTGGTGGCCTGCCTGGGGTACGTGCCGGCGCACGGCCGGACCGCTCCGGCCGCCGTACCGGTGGTCACCGTCTCCGTCCCGCACGAACGGCTGGCCTCCCCCGCCGAGCACGACCGGTGCTGCGGTCTGCCCACGCACGAGGCGCGGGCCGTGCTGCCGGCGGGTGCCCACCCCCTGCCCGCGATGGCGCCCCGGATGCCCGTCGTGGCGCCCGCGGCCACGGCGGCGCGCGTGCCCGTGCTGCCGCCCGCCCGCGGGGCCCCCGACCTCCATGTCCTCCAGGTGCAGCGGATCTAGACCGGCGTCTGTACGACGACGTCCGTCCGACCCCTCACCCACCGCCGCCCGCCCGGACTTCCCGGCGCGGCGGGGACAAGGAACGCGTTTCCATGAGCAGAACCAGCAAGAAGTCGGCCGCCACGGCCCGCAAGGCGCGCATCGAGGAGATGCGCCGCACCGAGAAGGCCCGCGAGCGCCGGAGCCGCGTCCTGACCATCGCCGTCAGTACGGCCATCGTGGTCGGGCTCGTCGGATTCGGCGCGTACTACGTCGACAGAGCGAACGACAAGGACGAGCAGCAGCAGGCGGCGGCGAAGAAGCCGGTCAAGGGCGAGAAGTCCTGGAACGCGAAGAAGCTGACCCAGAACCACGTCTCGAAGTCCGTGTCGTACCCGATGAATCCGCCGGTCGGCGGCGACCACGACCAGGCGTGGATGACGTGTGACGGCTCGGTCTACACGAAGGCGATACCGAACGAGAACGCGGTGCACTCGCTGGAGCACGGCGCGGTCTGGATCACGTACAACGACAAGGCGGCGGACGCCGACGTGAAGACGCTCGCCGACAAGGTCGCCAAGACGCCCTACACGCTGATGAGTCCGGTCGAGGACCAGGCCGGGGCCCTCATGCTGTCGGCCTGGGGCAAGCAGCTGACCGTCGAGAAGGCGTCCGACCCGCGGGTCCAGCAGTTCCTCACGAAGTATGTGCAGGGGCCGCAGACCCCCGAGCCGGGAGCCGCCTGCACCAACGGCGTCGACGCGGCCTGACTCGCCCCCGCCCTCGCCCCCGCCCTCGCACCGCCTACGCCCGTCTCGGCCGGGCCGCCTGCGGGGGTGCGCCCGTCGTGCCGGTCGTCGTGCCGGTCGTCGTGCCGGTCGCTGTGCCGGTCGCTGTGCCCGGCGCGGGCCGGCGGCCGGCCGTCGGCGCGTTCGCGGTGCTCGGGGAGAGCAGCCAGGTCAGGACGAGCATGGTTTCCAGGTGGCGTTCGGGGTCCGGGCACTTCCCGTCGGTGAGCTGCGTGATCTGGCGGAGGCGGTAGCGGACCGTCTGTTCGTGGACGTGCAGACGGTCCGCGGTGAGAACGGCGTTGTCGCCGCAGCGCAGGTACACCAGCAGGGTTTCCAGGAGCGGTTCCCGGCGCCGGGGCGCCAGTTCGAGAAGCGGCCCGAGGAGATCCGCCGCGGCTGCCTCCAGGAAGTCGCCCGACCGGAACGCCGTCAGAGCGGCCAGGTGGTCGACGCAGCGCAGCGGGGCGGCGGCGGGGAGCAGGCCCCGCTCGACCAGTCGCAGACCGCGCCGCGCCCAGCGCAGCGACACCGCGCCCCGGCCGGGGGGTACGGCGGGCCCCAGGACGGCCCCGATGGTCCTCGGCAGCCAACGCGGCCCAGGTGTACGCGGGTCGGGCAGGATCAGATAGGGCGCGGCGGGGCTCCGGTCGGCGAGCACCTCGGGCGGCAGCACCCGGGTCTGCGGATGGTCGCCCGGTGGCAGGGCGAGGACGGCGAGGGTGCCGGGCAGCCGCCAGTCGGCCGCCGCGGCCAGTTCGCCGAGCGGCCGGGTCCGCTCGTCGGGGTCGGCGACCAGGGCGTCCCGCAGCCGGTCCCGCTGGACGTCGAGCGGGGCGCGGTGGCACTCCTCGGCGTAACCGCGCGAGGCGGCCGCGACGGCCGTGCCGATCAGGGTGAAGGTGTCCTCGGTGAGCGTGGCCAGCAGGGGTGCCGGCCAGTGCAGCCGGTACGCGTCCTCGATGAGCCGTCGGCACGCCACCCGCCCCGCCAGGTCCAGGGCGTCGCGCAGCACGTCGAGCGGGCAGCCGAGGAGGCCGTGCCGGGCGCCGATGCGTTCGTACAGGGCGATGACCTCGGCCGTGGCGGCCTGCCCCGCCCTCGTGGCGTCGTGGATCGAGACGAAGCAGCTGACCGTGCGGTCGATGATGTGGCGCACCGAGTAGCCGTGCGTGCCCTCGACGGCGTGTGTGTAGTGCGGGAGACCGGTGCGTACCGCCTCCTCCATCTCGTCGATCGCGGCAGGAAGGTGCCGCAGCAGCATCCGGCGCGTCTCGCGCGGAAGCGGTGCGGTGTCCTGTGGGCCCATGGCTTGTGCGTGCGTAGGGGTCATGGCACCTTCCGTGGGTTCCCGTGGGGCTGGGCAAGACTGCGGGATCCGTGTGAGGTACGCCAGATTCCGTGCGTGAACCGACTGCGAAAGTGTCATGCGCCTTACACTCCGGACCACGGCGACCCACCGTCCGGTGCTATGCGCTCCGCTGGGGGGCCGGTTGTTCTCCGCGTGTCGGTGGGGGCCGGGTGTTCTCTGCGGGCCGGTGGGGGCTGGGCCCGCCGTTCCCCGCGTCCCTTCGGGGGCGCTCCTGGACGTAAGCCGTCAAGGGAGTCGCACGTGTCAGGTGTTGATCCGCTGTTACCCAGGCGTCCTTGGCGTGATCTGCCTCCGGAGCTCGCCCCGCTGCTGAGGGCCCGGCTACCGGAGTTGACCACGGAGATGGTCCAGGCCATCCGCAGAGAGGTACGCGGCTACCGGCAGCCCATCGGCTCCGCCGTCGCGCAGGACCTCGCCGAGGCCGTACGGCTGGCGGCCACCCAGTTCACCGAGCTGGTCGAGGAGCCGGACGGGCCGCAGCAGCACTATGTGCCGCGTTTCAGGCGGCTGGGCAGACTGGAGTACCTGAACGGGCGGGGCACGGACGGACTGCAGGCCGCCTACCGCATCGGCGCCCGGGTCGCGTGCCGTCGCTATGTGGACGTGGCACGGCAGGCCGCGTTCTCCGGCGAGATAGCCGTCCCGCTGAGCGAGGCCGTCCTCACGCACATCCACGCGCTGGCCGAGGAGTCGGTCACGGGCTTCGAGGAGGCACGGACCGGCGCGGCCGACGAGGTGCCGCACGCCCGCCGTCTGCTGGCGGCACGGCTGCTGGAACGCCACCGCGATCCCCTCGCGGAACCCCTGCCCGACCTCGCCCGCCGGGCCGCCTGGCCGCTGCCGGAACGCGTCCGGTGCGCGGTCCTGCCCGCCTCCGCCGACGTGAGCGCGGTCGACGAGGAGGTGCTGCGGGTGAGCCGGGGCGGTGAACTGCGTCTCGTGGTGCCCGACGACAGCCTGCTGAGCGCGCTTGAGGGGGCGCGCGCGGCGGTGGGCCCGAGTGTCGCGCTGGACGAGGCCTGGGTGTCGCTGCACTGCGCCCGGCTGGGCCGGCGCCTGGGGCGGCTCAGGACCGAGGAGCATCTCGCGGAGCTGCACCTTCTGCACGGTGCGGCGATCGGGGCCCTGCTCCGTGACCGGGTACTCGATCCCCTGCGTGCCCTGCCGCCGGGCAAGGCGGAACGGCTCACGGACACGCTCGAAGCACTGCTCTCCTCCGGCGGGCGCACGGCCCCGGAGGTGGCCACCGCGCTGGGCATCCATCCGCAGACGGCCCGCAACCGGCTGCGTCAACTGGCGGCCCTGTACGGCGAGAAGCTGGCCGACCCGGCGTTCCGGTTCGACGCGCAGCTCGCGCTGCGCACCAGGTCCGTACGCCGTTCCGTGCTGCCCTGACAAACTTCCGCTCGGAATTCAGCAGTTGAACCAGAAGCGGCGCTGACCCGTCGTCAGCATGCTCTGACCGCATGAGACATGTGAGCACCCGCACCGCGAAACGCTTCGGCCTCCTGTCCGGCGCCGCCGCCCTGGCGGTGAGCGTGAGCATCCTCCCGCAGGAGGCTCAGGCCGGACCAGGGGACTACCAACGGGGCCCCGACCCCACCGAACAGTCCATCACCGCCGAGCGCGGCCCCTTCGCCACCGCGCAGACCACGGTCGACGGGCCGACCTTCAAGCAGGGCACCGCCTACTACCCCACCGACACGAGCCAGGGCACGTTCGGAGCCGTCGTCGTCAGCCCCGGTTTCGTGACGCCGGAGGCACTGATCAGCTGGTACGGCCCGCGTCTCGCGTCCCAGGGCTTCGTCGTCCTGACACTGGACACCAACTCCGGTTTCGACCAGCCCGACGACCGCGCCACCCAGATGCTCAACGCACTCGACTACCTCGTCCAGTCAAGTTCCGTACGGACCCGCATCGACCCCGACCGCCTTGCGGTGATGGGTCATTCGATGGGTGGCGGGGGCTCGCTCAAGGCGTCCGAGTCGCGGCCCTCGCTGAAGGCGGCCGTGCCGCTGATGCCCTGGAGCAACGACAAGACCTGGCAGACCGACCGGGTACCCACGATGATCATCGGCGCCGAGAACGACGCCATCGCCTCGCCCGGCTCGCACGCGGAGGTGTTCTACGACAGCCTCACCGCCGCGCCGGAGAAGGCCTACCTGGAGCTCCGGGGCGCCGACCACAACGTGGCACTCGGTTCCAACGTGACGATCGCGAAGTACAGCATCGCCTGGCTGAAGCGCTTCGTCGACGAGGACGTGCGCTACGACAAGTTCCTGTGCCCGGCGCCCGCGACGAACACCCAGATCAGCGAGTACCGGAACACCTGCCCCACCGGTTCCTGATCACTTCCCCGAGCACCACCGGCAGGCGCCCGCCCCCATGGCACGGGGGCGGGCGCCGAGTCACGAACAGGCCGAGTCGTGAACAAGGCCGGCTCAGGAAGAGGGCCGGGTCAGGAACAGCGCTGCGTCATGGACAGCGCACCTTGATGTTGCGCAGATTGTTGACCACCGGCGCGCTTGTGCCTAATTTCACTGGGGCCGTCCCGCCCCTGCCCTCTCCCCCGCCGTCGGAAGGCATCCCTTCATGAAACGCCGTCTCCTCCTCCCGGTCGCCGTCCTGCTGCTGGCGACCGCGGCTCCGGCCCGCTCCGTCACCGCACAGGACGTGCGCGCGGAAGACGTGCACGTGGAGGGCACCCTGTCCTCCGGCGCGACGTACGTCATGGACGTGCCCGCCGGCTGGAACGGCACCGTGCTCCTGTTCAGTCACGGCTTCCGGCCCAGGGGCGCGCCCAACCCGGCCCAGAACGTCACCGACGCCGCCACCCGCGACCTTCTCCTCAAGGACGGGTACGCGCTCATCGGCTCGTCGTACGCCACCACCGGGTGGGCGGTGGAGCACGCGGTGCCGGACCAGCTGGCGACGCTCGACGCCTTCACCGAACGGTTCGGCGCGGCCCGGCGGACCCTCGCCTGGGGCCAGTCCTACGGCGGGTTCGTCACCACGCGGATAGCCGAGCACCACGCGGACCGCGTCGACGCCACCCTGTCCGTCTGCGGCCTTGTCCACGGCGGTGTCGCCAACTGGAACAACACCCTCGACCCGGTCTTCGCCCTCAAGGCCCTCCTCGCGCCCGACGCCTCCATCCCCCTGGCCGACTTCCCTGACCGGGCGACCGCCACGGCCGCCGCCGGCGCGTTGAGCGGTGTCGTCACCGAGGCACAGAACTCCGCGGACGGCCGCGCCCGTATCGCCCTCGCGGCGGCCCTGCACAACATCCCCGGCTGGAACGACCCCTCCCAGCCCCGCCCGGCGCCCACCGACTGGACCGCCCAGCAGGCGAACCAGTACACCGCCGTCCGGGGTCTCCTCGCGACGGCGGCGTTCAGCTGGCGGCAGGACACGGAGACGCTGGCGGGCGGCAACCCGTCCTGGAACACCGGCGTCGACTACGCGAAACTGCTGCGCGCGTCCTCGGCGTACGAGGAGGTCAAAGGGCTGTACAAGGTCGCGGGGCGCTCCCTCACGGACGACCTGCGGACAATCAACAAGGCCCCCCGCGTCCAGGCCGACAGGGATGCGGTCGACTGGATGAGCCGGACCAGCGCCTTCACCGGCAAGCTGACGAAGCCGCAGCTCACCCTCCACACCACCGGGGACGCCCTCGTCCCCGTGCAGACGGAGAGCGCTTATCTGCGGGCCGCCACCGCGGGCGGCTCCCGGCACCTGCTCCGCCAGGCGTACGTCGACAACGCGGGCCACTGCACCTTCAGTCCCGCCGAACAGCTCGCCGCACTGGACACCCTGGAACACCGGGTCGACACGGGCCGGTGGGGCGACATGGAGGCGGCGACCCTCAACTCGCGTGCCACGCAGGCTGATCCCACCACCCCGGCCCGTTACACCGCCTACCGGCCCACCGCGTACCCGCGCCCGTACGACCTGGCCCATCCGGGCGACGCGTACCGGCCCTGACCCTCCGACCCGGCGTGGGAACCGTCCGGGCTCCCGGGCGTTCCGCATCCTCTCCTCGACACACGCGAACGGCACCCGGCCGCTCGCCGCCCGGACGAGGAGGAGGATTCCGTGCCGGTACGTCCCACATTCCGCAGGACATCCCTGGTGCTGACCACGGCGGCCGTACTGGCCGTCGCGGGCTGGACCGCCGTGGGACCACCCGCGGGGGCGGTGCCCCGGCACCGGGCGCCGGAGCCGCCTCCCGCGGTGACGGCGGCGACCGTCTGCTCCCCCGCGGGCACTCTGAAGGGGCCGGACGGACAGCGGGCCTCGGTCAGTCTCTGCGCGAGCGGCGGAGGCGCGGGAACGTCCCTGTCGGCCCCGGCCACCTGCCGACGCACCGGCACCACCGTCCGGTACGCCTGTCTGACCTCCGGGACCTGGACCCTGCGACGTGACGGCCGGACCGTCGCCACGGGCCCGCTGCCCGGCGGCCGGGAAACCCCGGGACCGGGAACGTACGAGGTCAGCGGCACGGTGCACGTCCGCTCGTCGCCCGCCGGTGTGGACCTGCGGGGGACGGTCCGCACCACACTGACCCTCACCGACCCCAAGCCCGTCGCCACGCACCGCATCGAGGTCGACCGGCACACACTGCGACCGCACTCGTCGGCCACGCTGACGTACACCGTCGCGCGCGACAGCGACGCCGGGGACGGGAGCGCCCGGTTCGGGCTCATCGGGGAGGAGGCCTCGGGAGTTGAGCTGACCACGTCCGACACCCGCTGCGTCAACCCGCTCACCGGCCGCCATCCCTCGACGACCCGCAGCATGTACGCCCTGGACTGCGCCCTCACCGACCTGCAGCCGGGCCGGCCCTCCACGGTCGTCGTCCACGCCAGGGTCGCGGACGCGTGCACGAGCATCGTCTCGAAGCTGGGGTACTGGATGCCGCGGGGCCAGAGCCTCTACACCGGCGGGATGCTGGCAGGGCCCACGGTCGCCTGCCATCCCTCGGACATCCGGCGGCGCTGACCTCGCGGGGCGGTCGAAAAGAGCGGGCCGGTCCCCGAAGGGACCGGCCCGTCGTGTGCTCCGGCGCGCTGTCAGGACCGCGGCGGATTCTCGTCCCGACCTGACCCGAACTGGTCCTTCAACCTGTCCTGGGCGCTGTCGACCTGACCGCTGTACTTGCCCTGAGTCCTGCCGTCGACGAAGTCGCCGGCCTTGTCGACACCCTTGCTCGTCTGCTCCGGGTGGCCCTTAAGCATGCCCTTGATCTTGTCCATGACGGACATGAGTCATCCTCCTGATCGGTTCACCCCTACGTATCAAGGGTCACCGCAGGTGCCGGGTTCCGCATCCGGGAGGGGCACAGGGCGGTGCCTGGGCAGGTCGCGGGCGGGTCGAGGGCCGATCAGGGCGGGTTTTGGGGACGCTACCGGGCCTCTGTACGGCACTCCGGGTGGCCCCAGCCGTCAGGGTTCTTCGCGATGGTCTCGCCCGCCGCGTACGAACGGCCACAACGGCACCGGCCGGGGAACTTGGCCTTGAGCGTGCGCGAGGAGGAGGCGGCGGAGGCGGTCGAGGAGGACGCGGACGAGGAGGAGGCGCGCTTCTTCGTGGAGGCCGCTTTGGGTGCCGCCTTCTTGGCCGCCGGGGACTTCGGCGGCTCCGGAGAGCCCTGCTCACTGCCCGCGGGCTGCTGGACGAACGCGGCCTGACTCGCAGCCCGGTCCGCGAAGTCGTTGAGGGGGTCGCCGTCGACCTGGTGCGCGGGCACGTACCGGAACTCCACCGAGCGGCCGTCGAGCAACTCGTCGATCCGTACGACGAGTTCCTGGTTGGCCACGGGCTTGCCCGCGGACGTCTTCCAGCCCTTGCGTTTCCAGCCCGGGAGCCAGGTGGTGACCGCCTTCATCGCGTACTGGGAGTCCATCCGGATCTCCAGCGGCACGCCCGGGTCCACGGCCGTCAACAGCCGTTCCAGTGCGGTCAGTTCGGCGACGTTGTTGGTCGCGGTGCCGAGCGGGCCCGCCTCCCATTCGGTGGGGGTCCCCGTGCCGTCACCCACGACCCAGGCCCAGCCTGCGGGGCCCGGGTTTCCCTTCGACGCCCCGTCACATGCGGCGATCACGCGTTCAGCCATGGGCACGATCATGCCAGGGGTGCCTTGCGCGGATGGGCAGTGGGTTGGGTGCGTGTGTATGTGCGGGTGCGTATGTGTAGATGCGGGTGCGGATGCGGATGCGTGTGTGTAGGTGCGGGTGCGTCGTGGCTTGTCGCGCCGTTTCCCGCGCCCGTCAGAAGCGGCAGGCTGTCCGTCGCGGGCTGTGGGCTATGTTGAACCACAGTGGGACACGAAGGAGGCGCACCGGTGCCATCGCCGCAGCAGGCCCGCGCGCAGGCGTCTGCGATCAGTTCGGGGAAACCGGTCACGGAGGCGGAAGCCGCGCCCACGACCCGGCTGCGCGCCCTGTTCGACGGCCCCCGGCTCTCCCCCGGACAGCGGCGCATCGCCCAGTACCTGATCGAGCACATCACCGAAGCGGCCTTCCTGTCGATCACGGATCTCGCGGAGCGCGTGGGAGTGAGCCAGCCCTCGGTGACCCGCTTCGCGACGGCGGTGGGCTTCACCGGCTACCCCGCCCTGCGGGAACGCCTCCAGTCGATCGCGCTCAGCAAGCTCGCCGGCTCGCCCGACGCCGCCGAGGAGGCCCGGCCCAACGAGCTCCAGGCCGCCGTCGACGCGGAGATCGACAACCTGGAGAACCTGCGCAGCGACTTCGCCGATCCGGAGCAGGTCATCGAGACCGGCCGCGCGCTGTCGCGGTCGGTTCCGCTCACCGTCCTCGGACTGCGGATCTCCGGGTCGCTGGCCGAATACTTCGCGTACGCCGCCCGGCGCATCCACCCCGACGTCCGGCTGGTGACCCGGGGCGGGAGCGTGGCCTACGACGCCCTGCTGCAGTCGCGCGAGGCGGGCGGCACATGGGTGCTCGCCTTCACCATGCCCCGGCACGCGCACGAGACACTGACGGCCATGCGGGTCGCCCGCCGGGCCGGCCTGCGCGTGGCCCTGGTCACCGATCTGGGGCTGGGGCCGCTGGCCGACGAGGCCGACATCGTCTTCGCGACCGGCACCGGCTCACGGCTCGTCTTCGACTCGTACGCCGCGCCCGTCGTGCTGTCCGCGGCTCTGCTCCAGGCCATGACGGACGCCGATCCTGAGCGTACGCAGGCGCGCCTTGAGGCCTACGAACAGGTCGCGGACGAGCACGTCTTCTTCCTCAAGGACTGAATCTTTCTCAAGGACTGACCTGCCCGACCCCCTGCGACCCTTCACCGGCATATGACGACAGCATCCCACAAGGCGAAATTCAGCCGTACAGGCACATGAATTTTTACATACCCTTGCTTACCAGACGGTATATATGAATACTTCTCGCTGATCGGGATCCGGTGGGGTCCTGGTCGCCCGGGAACGGCGCACCCGCCTCGCACCGCCCCGGGCGCAGGAACGGGCACAGCTCAGGCACGCCCGTGGCGGCCCCGGTCAATCCCCTGGGCCGGGGCCGCCAAGAACGACCAGAACCGCCCGCCGGCCACCTCGGAAGCGATCCCCATGTCCCTGACGTACTCGCCCATCAGCACGGACTGGCCCTGTCAGGTCAAGACGCCCGGCAACCGTGACTGGGAACGATCGGCGGCCAAATGGCTGCGCGAGCTGGTGCCGACCCGCTACGCCAGCTACCCGCTGCTGATCCGTCAGCCCGTCCTGCTCGCCCGTCACGCGCAGATCCAGCTCCAGCAGGAGATCCGGGTCGTGCGCACCGCGCTGCACAGCGCACGGGCCGAGCTGCCCGCCATGGGGATGCCGGAGTCCGTGATCGAGCACACGATCAAGCTGTACGCGGCCGAGCTGACGCAGTTGAACCACATCGCCCGGGGCGTCCGTGTCATCACCCAGGCACTCGTGGAGAGCCACAGCGCACGCCAGGGCCACTGAACCGGTCACCGGCGGCCCCCGTCGGCCGGCCTGCCGGGATGCGCGAGGGGAAGCCGCGGCAACGGCGAGGGCGAGGGCGAGGACATCGGGAGCGATGAGAGTGGCGCCGGGGGCGACAGGGCCGGCGGGAAACGGCCCACCGGACCCCGGGCCGATTCGGCTCCGTGGAGATGCGGCTCTGTGAAGAAGCGGCTCCGGGCGGGAGCGGCTCCGGGCGGGAACGAAGCCCTCGGCCAGACGTGGACGCATCACCGTGGGCGCGGGTCGGGTGTGATCGTCCTCGTGGCCGCGGGGGAACGAGCGCTCGCCGACGACCGGGCGGCCACCACGAAGGCGCTGGACACGGGCGCGGATCCGGAGCGCCTCGCCCAGGTACGGAAACTGCCGGTGCACCGGAGTGTCCGCGGTGACGGCGCCCGCGCACTCGGCGCCGCCGTGAGCGCCGTCACCCGAGCGCACCTACTCACCCCCGGAGCGCGACGGCACTCAGTTCCCCGTCCGGAGCACACTGAGTGCCATCAGTCCCTCGCGCGATGCTAGGTTCCCCACCATGAGCGAGGCACCGCGTCCCGACCGGGCGGCCGACGTGAGCAACCCGAAGCCGCCGATGCGGGAGTCGCTCGTGGCGGCGGCGTTCCAGCTGTTCGTGGAGCGGGGGTACGAGCAGACCACCGTCGACGACATCGTGGCTCTCGCGGGTGTCGGACGCCGGTCCTTCTTCCGGTACTTCCCGTCCAAGGAGGACGTGGTCTTCCCGGACCACGAGGGCTGTCTCGCCAGGATGACCGCCTTCCTGGATGAGAGCGGCCCCGACCACGAACCCGTTGAGCGCGTCTGCGACGCCGCACGCCTGGTGCTGCGCATGTACGCCGAGAACCCGGCGTTCTCCGTCCAGCGCTACCGCCTCACCAGAAAGGTCCCGGGGCTGCGGACGTACGAACTCTCAGTGGTCTGGCGGTACGAGCGGGCGCTGGCCGAGTATCTGCGCGGGCGCTTCTCGAACCGGCCCGACGGGACTCTGCGGGCCGACGTCGCCGCCGCGGCCGTGGTCGCCGCGCACAACAACGGGTTGCGCTCCTGGCTGCGTTCGGACGGTCTCGGTGACGCAAGTGCGGAGGTGGACCACGCCTTGGCGCACGTCCAGCGGGTGTTGGGACCGGAGCCGGCGTCGGGCGGCCCGGCGCGGAGGTCCGGGGCGGACGGCGGCGGGGCCCGGGACGGAGACGAGGACGACGACGATGTGGTCGTCGTCGTTTCCCGGCGTGGCGCCCCGCTGTGGCGGGTCGTCCAGGAGATCGAGACCACACTCGGCCGCGATCCTGCCTGATTTCTTCACCAGTTGAGGATACTGAGTGCCTTTACCCGTGGCACTGCGTGCCATATTCTGAGGCCGTGCGCGGCACTGCGCGCATCTTCGGATTCCGGCCAGGCGCAGGGAGATGACATCGTGTTCCACCGAGGAAGCGGGACCACGACGGGCCTACTCGACCCGGAGACGGCGACGGGAACAGGGACGGCGACGACCGCGGGACCCGCCGGGGAGGGGCTCGTGTACCAACGCTGCCGCTGGTGCGGGACCAGCACGTTCCACCGGCTGCTCTGTCCGGTCTGCGCGGGCAGCGATCTCCGTACGGAGCGCAGCGCGGGCCTCGGCGTCATCCGCCACGCGACCGTCGTGCAGCGCAACACGCCCGGCGCGCGCAATGTCTCGCTCGTCGAGATGGCGGAGGGATTCACGGTCAGGGGCCGGGTCTCGGGGCCGCTCGTCGCGATCCGCACCGGCGACCGCGTCCAGCTCACCACATCGGCCGATCCGGTGCGCCGCGAGCCCGTGTTCAAGCTCCGCGAGGAGCCGTTCTCCGGCCCGCACTCCGGGTCCTACGCCGGGTCGTCCTACGCCGGCTGGCACTGAGGCGCTCCGCAGCGCCACGGGGGAGACTGGGCGGGACGTATGTCCACGGAAGAGCCCGGAGGAACCCATGCACACCGAGGACGTTCTGGTCGAAGCCTACGGACGCATCAAGGACGAGGTGCACGCCGCCGTCGTCGGCCTCTCCCCCGACGAGCTCAACGCCCGACCCGGCGGCACGGCCAACTCGATCACCTGGCTGATCTGGCATCTCACCCGCGTCCAGGACGACCACGTCGCCGACGCCTTCGGCCTCGAACAGGTCTGGCAGTCCGGCGGTTGGGTGGACCGCTTCGCGCTGCCCCTCTCCGCGGACGACACAGGTTACGGCCACGATCCGCGGCAGGTCGCCGAGGTCCGGGTCGACTCGGCCGACCTTCTGACCGGCTACTACGACGCCGTGCACGAGCAGACCCTACGGGCGCTGCGCGACCTGCGCGCCGAGGACCTGGACCGCGTCGTCGACGAGAACTGGACCCCGGCCGTCACCCTGGGCGCCCGCCTGGTCAGCGTGCTCTCCGACGACCTGCAGCACGTGGGCCAGGCCGCCTACGCACGAGGGCTGACGGCCGACGACTGAGCGCCGCCCGCCCGGCCGCCCGACGCTGTGATGTGCGCCGCAGAGGCAACCCCGCCGCCGCGATCCTCGTACTGATCCACAACGAGATGGCGCGGCGGCGCCGGTGACCCGTCAGCCCGGACCCGGCCGTCCTCGCGTGCGACGCGCCGTTGGCCCTGGCCGTGGCCGCGGAGAGCCTCGCCGCCGCACCCGGCACCGGCATCCCGGCAGCCGTACGCCACTTGTCCACCGCGCTCAACGACCTCGTACGCGGCCAGGCCGACGACCTGCTCTTCGAGAGCCGCCCCCGGACGGGCCCGGAGGCGGTCCGTGCCGACGAGTACCGCGCGATGGCCGAACCCAGGACCGGCGCCGGGCTGCGCGACCGCACTGGGCGCCCTGCTCGCCGGCGCCCCTCGCGAGACCGTCGCCGCACCGGACCGTGCGGGCCGTCACCCGGGCGTCGCCTTCCAGGGGGTCGACGACCTCCTGGGCATCCGGGGCGATCCCGCCGTGACGGGCAAGCCGGTCCACGCGGACCTGCTCCGGGGCAAGAAGACGTTCCCGGTGCCGGCCGCCCCCTCGGCACTCCGGCTGCCCTGCCGCTCGCCCATCTCCTGGACTCCGCCGACCCCCTCGGCGCACTCCTGGACGCCGCCGACCCCCTCGGCGCGGCGGACGCCCGGCGCGCCGCGGCCCTGATCGAGGACGCCGGCGGGCGCGGGGCCGTGATGGCGGAGGCCCACCGGCACATGGCCGCCGTCGACGTCTGCCTCGACAGCCTTCCCTCGGCGGCCCGCACCACCCACACCACCGACGACCTGCGGGCACTCCTCGCTTTCCTCGTACGCCGCGAGATATGAGCGCTTTCTGTGCCGCGCCAACCCCTTGACGCCCCAGAAAGCGCTTGCCACACTCACCGCACCTCACGATAGAAACCGCTTGCTATCGACCTTGTGCCGAGCAGGCGGCGGACCCCCACAACCCCCGCACGACCATCCCCGCACCCCCACACAGGAGAAGACGAGATGGGACGCAGAGCCGCACCTCACCTCACTCGCTCGACCCCACGGCCCCGCCTCAGGGGCGCAGGCGTCATGGCCGCCTGCGCAACGACCCTGGTCACAGCGGCGGCCATGCTCACCGCCCCGGCGAGTGCAGCTCCCGCGAGTGCCGGCACGGCGAGCACGGCCCCGCGACAGGCCGCGGCAGCGTGCGGCGAGGGCTCGTACCAGGCCGAGGCCACGCTCAGCGGCAGTACGTGGACCGCCCGGCGCGGCAGCGGTGTCGTCTACACCGGAACCGACATGCGGGCCGCGATGCAGGCGGCCGTCAGCAGCCTCACAGCTGGGCGTACGTCGAAGGAACGGGTCGTCGTACGCGGCTCGGGCACCATCAGCGCCGGAGCCCGGGTCTCCCTGCCGAGCTACACCGTGCTCGACGTGTGCGGCACCATCAACGTGACCGGTTCGGGCTCGGGCGACCAGGCGCCGGTCTACGCACGCGGCGTACAGGACATCGAGGTCCAGCATCTGAACGTCACCGGAGCCCCGCTCTACGGCATCTTCATGCGCAACGTCACCAACGTGGTCCTCGGCCAGATCGACATGCGCCTGTCGGCCGGTCTCGGCGTGCGCATCGACAACCGCGGCGACACCAGCCAGTGGACCCGCAACGTCCGTATCGACAACGTGTACGTGTCCGGGGCGAGCAGCCACGCCGTGGAGACGTACGGGGTCGACGGCATCACCATCGGCACGGTCACCGCGCGCAACGTGGGCGAGTCGGGCCTGCTCCTGAACCAGACCGTCAACGCCACCGTCACGAAGGTGGACGCGGACGGCGCGGGAACCGGCACCGGCTACGCGGCCTTCCGGATGGCCAACCGCAACGGCCGGATCGGCAGCGGCTACGCGACCAACGTCCGGGTCGGCGAGGTCGTCGCGCGCGGTGGCGGCCGGGGTGTCTTCTGTGTCTCGGAGAGCGGCGGCGCGACCATCGACCGGGTCACGATCTCCAACACCGGCAACAACGCGATTTTGATCGAGAACTGCTACAACGTGAACCTCGCCGCGCAGAGCGGGAGCGTCACGGGTGGCGGGGAGATCCGGCTGGCCGCGCGCTCGGAGTTCCCCAACAACTCGGACATCACCGTCCAGAACCTGACGGTGACGAACTCCGTGATCAGGGAGAGTCCGTGCGGCACCAACACGACGTTCCGTAACAACACGCTGGTCAACAGCACGCAGAGCATCTGCTGACGACCGCTGCGCCGCAGCACTCACCGGGGCGGAGTACTCGCCCCCGGACGGACATGGGCCCGGCACGCGTGCGTGCGGGGCCCATGTCCGCGTCAGAGTGCCGGCTCCGGCCCCCAGTACGAGGAGCCTCCACCGCGCCACTCGATGAGCGGCGACACCGCGACCTCGTTCTCGTCGAACTCCAGTCCGGCGCGGCGCAGGAACTCGACGATGTCCGGGAGGTTCATGGCGGTGCCGATCGGCTCTCCGTGGACCGTCACGCGCCGGCCGCCGTCGCCGCGCGGCGGATGCACGAGTACTGCGGGGTGTTCCGACATGCCCTCAGCCTCACCCGGACCGCCCGCGCGCGCATCCGGGCAGCGCCGATGACCACCGGATCATCACCGGGCCTCTCTGCGAGGCACACGGCGTGGGGCTCCGGCCCGATGCTCGACGGCCCGGTGCTCGACGGTGCAGTGCCGGCTGGCTCAGTGCCGGCTGGCTCAGTGCTGGATGCCGGGGAGCAGTCCGGTGACGGGGGCGGCGAGGTCGGTCACCTGGTGCAGTTCGCGGAGACGGTTCAGCTGGTTGAGCGCCTGAACGCCGTCGGAGATCTTCGGCATCTTGTTCCTGTGTTCGACGGGGAGGTCGCTCACGGCGATCTGGTCGAGTTCCCCGAACAGGTCCACTTTTCCCGTCTCGGGGACCGTGGCGGCGCCCGCGGAAGGTACGGCGAGACCCGTGACGCTGATGGCGAGGCCAACGGCGGCGACAATACGTCGTGTTGAGATCATGCTTTCAGCAACGGTGACGAGCTGTCCGCGGACACGGCCCCGCCCGGCCCCTCACCCGACAGGCGCATCGGAACGGCTGCGCTTGCCGAGGTTCCCGCGCGGGAGGAGTCTCGAAGGAGAGGCCTTCTCGGCCCGCTCCGCTCCGCACCGCGGGCCGCGGCCTTCGCCAGTGGTCCACAAGGAGGTCCGTCATGGACACCGCGGCAGGCCCCGGCTGCGACACCGAAGCACTGCGCCGGGGCATCGAAGGCCAGGACGCGACGGCACTGCTGTCCCTGTACGCGGACGACGCGGAACTGCGCGTCGTCGACCGCAACACCCAGCCGAGCCACCCGATGGTCATGCGCGGCCGCGAGCAGATCGGCATGATGCTCGCCGACTCGATGATGTCGCTGCGCGACGGCAAGATCGTCGATCAGACGGTTCTGCAGGCATGGGACGCCGAGGAATGACGCCGGGGAGAAGGGCACCGAAGAACAGGAAGCGGGGTGCGAGGTGATGCCGAGGGTCCGGATCACCACCCGTCTGACCTGGACCTTCTCGGCCCGGATGAGCCCGGTCCCGCCGACGCGGCCCCGGGCGGCCCGTGGGGCGGGCCGACGCCTGTCCTCTTCTCTCCTCCGGTCGGCACTGCGGGCAGCACGTTCCCGCCGGTGATCCTTCCGCTGACCTCCCGAGGCGCCGGCGGCCCGATGTCCTGAAGTCGCGCATATGGATTCCTTGTGGATGGTTTTTCTGATTACTACCTTCCTCGCCATGACAAAGACGAGTACGCCGCACGCCGCCCTCCCGATGGGCGAGGTGACCGCCGCCGCGCGTGAACTGGCCCGGGCCGGACGGTGGCAGCGCGCGTTATGCCTTCTCGACGCCACCGTCACGACCGAGCCGTGCGACCGGGCGGCTCTCGCACTCGCCGGGGCCCAGATCGCCCTGGAGCGCGACTGGTTCGGCGGTACGGACACCGCGGACGCCCGGATCGCCGCCGCGGACAGGGCGATCGACGGACTCACCGAGCCGGTCGGGCTGTGGGACCTGGACCTCGTACGGCTGCGGTACGCGTACTTTCGTCTGCTGCTGGGGGACGGCACCTTCCGGTTCGGCCCGGCGGGCAAGAATCCCGCCGAGCTGGCGGAACTGCGGCGGCGCGCCGAGGAGCTGTGCGAACGAGCGGCCGACGACGTACGCCGGGGCTGGGCGCGGATGTACCTCGGGCTGATCGTCGACAATCTGTTCGCCGAGCGGGACGAGGCGCCCGCGCACTACGAACTGGCCCTGGGTGCCGGGGAGTTCGCCGACGACCTGCTGGCCCGTGAGGCGCTGCGCCATCTCGGCGACCACGACCACGACAACCTCGACCACGACCGGGCGCGGGAGCGCTGGACCCGGGCGACCTCGCTCGGCGCCCGTGCCGGTAACGTCCCCGGCACCCTCTCACAGCAGCTCCTCCTGGCCGTCCTGTCCCGCGACACGGGCGACGAGCCGGCGGCCACGGCCCTCGCCACCGAGGTCGCACGCTGGGCGGGAGCGATCGGAGCGGTACGCGTGGAGGCCCAGGCGACCGCGTTCCTGACGCACGAGAGCTGACGGCCGTGCCTCGCGGGGGACGCGGGGAACTGCGCGTACGGCCCCCACCGGGGCCGTACCCGAAACGCATCCGAAACGCAGCCGAAACGCAGCCCAAGCGCCCTCGCAGGTCAGGCGACGGTGATGTGGACCGTCATTTCGTCGGCCCCCGGTGTGCCCACCGTCTCGACGGTGACCCCCGTCCACTTGCCGTCGGGCAGGTTGAGCGGGGGTTCCGTATTTTCGCCGACCGTGTTCCTGTCCTGGAACGGGTACAGGTCGTCGCTGTCGCCCCGGTTGCCCCGGCCGAACATCCGTGAGAGGTCGCCCCGCCCGTCGGCCTGGAGGAGTTCGATGGCGAGGTTCTGTTCGTCGTTGACGTTGTCGATGGACTCGTCGACGACGTAGACGGCGATCCCCTCGTCGGGCAGGAAGGCGTCCTGTCCGCGCCGCCGGCGGTACTCGACGAGGATGTACTGGCTGTCGGACATCGTCTCGGGGTTCTGGACGAACACCGCCCCGCCGTCCTCCGCGGCGGGCCGCAGCCTGATGTCGCGGGTGGTCTTGTTCACCACCTCGGGCTCGATCCAGCCGTGGAACATCCGCAGCATGGCCGTCGGGAACACCGGGGTGAGGCCGCCGTTGCCCCAGGAACCGCCCGACATGAGGCAGTAGTTGCCGAGGCCGGCCGACCGGGTCAGCTGCTGCTGTCCGGTGTCGTAGTAGTCGGCCCAGCGCGCGGCGAGGTGCCCCCACTCATGGGCGCAGACACCGACGGCGCAGTCCTCGGGCACGGTCAGGAACGTGCGGACCGACAGGCCCGGCGCGACCTCGACGCCGTCGGGGATCGTCCACTTGAGGCTCCACAGGTCGCCGCGCTGGGTCGTCTGCTCGGCGCCGCGTCCGGCATGGATGATGAACAGGGCGGTGACGGCACCCTCACCGAGCGCGTCGAAAGAGGTGAAGTCCACCCCGGCGGCACGGGCCGCCAGTACGGCGTCACGGGCCAACCCCTGTGTGTTGCGCGGGAAGTTGGCGTTCATGCCCGAGTTGCCGTCGGCGTAGAAGGAGAGCGGCTGCGGCATCCGGAACCAGCCGTGCACCGCCCCCTGGATGTCGATGCCGGTACTGGGCGAGGTGTCGAAGCCGCTGACCTGACGGTAGAACGAGCGCATGCTGCCGCTCGGGAACTCCTCCAGGCCGAAGAGCATGCTGTCGTAGTGACCGGGTCCGTGGTCGGCCTCGTGCGGCTGGTCGGGGAAGTCGACGAGCAGCACCAGTGTCCGTACCGTGCCCCGGAGTTGGGTCGCGGGACGGGTGATCAGCTGCTTGTCGGTACTGGGGCCCGGGGCGAGAGCCCCGTCGTCCAGACCGACGAGGTTCTCGCCCCTTCGGCCCGCGCGCCATACGGAGTAGTACTCCTCGAAGGTCGTGTTCCTGGGCAGGCGGCGTTCCTTGCGCAGTTCGAGATAGCGGGCGTACAGCTGCGCCAGGGCCTGCGGCGACAGCGGTACGGGGCAGGCGGCGGCGCAGTCGTGGGCAGGCCGTACAGGGCTGAGCGTATGACGCATCAGGCACCCCCTTCAGGGGACGAAACCCCTCATTGCCGGATACGGAGGATCCAGAGTGAACCGGCCTTGACGGGGCCGTACGCCCTCTCCTATCCGGGGGTGCCCGTGCTGTCAACGTCCGTTCGGGGCCCGGTCGCTGCGGACCACGAAGTGGAACCCTGCCGTCCTGCCCTGGGCGGCCGTCAGCCCGCCGTTGTCGCCGCCCAGTTCGCCAGCTCGGTCCGCGCGGCGTTCAGCAGTGTCGTGGACGGGGCTGTCGCGCCGTTGGTGACCAGGGCGTAGTGCAGGACGCCCGAGTCCGCGGCGGTCAGCAGGAGACGGCGGCTGCCCGTGCCACCCGGTTCGCGCGCGGCGGCGATCGGTGTGGTCCTGGTGTACGCGGGCGGCGAGGCCGTCACTCCGAGGTCCGAGACGACCGTCGTGGAGGCGGTCGGGAAGGATGCGGGAAGGTGCAGTTCGGTGGGGGCCGCGCTGCCGTCCGAGCGCCACACCTGGAGCGCGTACTGGCCGGAGCCGACCAGCTCGGCCACGCGCGGCAGGGAGCTGGGTACCGGGTTCCAGGTGAGAGTCGTGGAGCCGTCCCGTGAACGGTCCTCGTAGGTGAAGGCGACCGTCCGTCCCGCCGTCGCGCTCGGGTAGACCCGGTCGAGCAGCCGGGCGTCCTGGCGCAGCACGGCCGTCCCGGAGTCGTCGAGGCGTACGGCGGAGAGGTCCTCGTCGTTCCAGGCGTCACCGGTGGTGAGCACCTTGTCGGGGTTGCCGTTCATCAGCTCGCGGTGGCGTCCGTTGTAGATGTCCCACTGCCACTGCGAGCCGGACAGGACCGGGCCCGACTGGGTGGGGGTGGTCCACCAACTGCCGCCCTTCACACGGGAGTCGAGTGCCTGGTACATGGCCTTGAGGACGGTCGGCGCCTTGTCGGAGACGGTGCCGGAGAGCGGGTGGCCGAATTCGCTGACGACCGCGGCGGTGCCGGTGGCGGCGGCCCGGTCGCGCACGGTGCCGAAGTCGCCCACGTACTGCCCGTTCTCCGCCTTGCCCCACATGAAGACGCCCGAGATCGCCTTCTGGTCGTAGAAGTGGGTGTTGAAGACATAGCGCGGGCCGAGGGTGCCCGAGTCGAGGAGGCCGCCCTCCTGCTTCTGGAAGTCGATGTTGGCGTTCCAGAAGAGGTTCGGCTCCACGAAGGCGGGCTTGGCCTGCCAGCCCGCCGCGTCCATGCGCGCCCGGAACTTCACATAGAACGGCCAGAGCACGTCCTTCTCCCACGCCCGGCTCGTCTGACCCGAGTCGTAGACACCCGCGTGCGGCTCGTTGTACGGGTCGAAGCCGACGACACCCGCGAACTGGGCGTCCGTCAGATGCTGTTCGACGTACGCCATGGTGGTCTGAGCGGTGGTGAGGAAGGCGTCCTGGAGGCCGAACGCGTTGTGCCAGAAGTCGTACGACGCCTCCGTGACGGCCGCGTTCGAGGTGATGTTCTGACCCCAGAAGGGGCAGATGCCGCAGTACTCGTCCGGGTAGTCACCGGCGTCGACGGCCCATTTGGGGGCGCCGTCGCCCGTGTACCAGCTGTCGGGGTCGAAGAGGTGGCGCGAGTAGAGGTCCTGGTGGAAGTCGGGGTAGATCCGGATCCCGGCGTCCAGGAAGGCACGCATCTGGTCGGTGGCCGCCGCCAGGTACGCGGTGTCCACCTGGCCGCGCACCGGTTCGGCGTACGCCCAGGAGAGCAGGAAGCGCACCGAGTTGCCGCCGCCGAGGGCGCGCAGCGCGGTCGCCGACTTCCTGGCGTCGGCGACCGAGGCGAACGGCAGGCCGTGGTTCTCCGCCAGCTTCGTCTCGCCGGAGACGTTGTAGCCGCGCAGCACGACCTCGCGGCCGAGCCCGTCGGTGAAGCGGCCGCTCTGGACCGTGAGGGTCGCGGCGGCGGCCGGGTCGAACCACAGGTCGTCGGGGAGGGCGGTGGCGGACTGGGCTCCCGCGGTCGACAGGAGACCGGTCAGGAGGACGAGGACGCCGAGCAGATGCACACGCAACTTCGACATGTTCACAACAATCCCGCGCGCGTCTTTGGCCCGTCAAGCCTCCTGACCTGAGAGTAAGTCACCTTTTCTCAAAGGTTGTTGTGGTATCCGTCCGCCGCCGGGCCGGTTCGGGTTCAGACCCGCCGGGCCACCTTCAGCAGGTACTCCTTGCGGTTGAGCGGATTGTGGTCGGTGCGCGGCCTCTCCGGTACCGGAGAGGCCGGCCCGCGGCCGACCGGCGCGTAGTGGTCGAAGGCTGCCTCCAGTTCGCCCTCGCCACGGGTCAGCCCCGGCAGACGCTGCTCCAGTTCGTGCACCCGCGCCGCGGGGATCGCCCACTCCAGTACGCATGCCCTGCCCCTCGTCTCCGTCACCTGCGGCACGGCCCGCAGCCCGGCGAGCACCGGGAGGAGCGCGCCCAGCGTGTCCGCGGGGGCTTCCAGCCGGATGCGGTGCATCGGCTCGTACACCTGGGTGCCGGCCCGGCGCAGCGCGTCCATCAGGACGAGCGGGGTGAGGCCGCGGAAGTCCGCGCCCGTGCTCGACATGCTCTTGTCGAAGCCCTGGTGAGCGTGGCTCTGCCGCGGCGAGTAGCCGGAGTGCGTCATCGTGACCGTGCAGTCGGTCACCTGCCAGCCGTGGATCCCCTGGCCCAGCGCCTCCTGCACGGTGTCCTCGACGGCCTTGAAGAAGGCGTACGGCATCCCGCCGAGCTCGACCTCCAGCCGGAACTCCACGCCGGAGCCGACCGGAGCCGGGTCGACGCGCAGTCCGACCGTGGCGAGGAACGGGTTGGCGTCCTTGCCGTTGAACTCGACCGCCTCCCCGCTGCCCACGGGCCGCTCGACGCAGATCGTCGTCGTCTCGCGGAAGCCGACGTCGAGCCCGAACCCGTCGGCGAGGGTCGCCTGGACGACCTCCTTCTGCACCTCGCCGTAGAGGGACACGGAGATCTCCTGCCGGGTCTCGTCGTGCCGCACATCGATCAGCGGGTCCTGCTCGGCGAGTTGCGTCAGGGCGGTGTGCAGGGCGCCCTTGTCGGCGGGCCGGGCCGGGACGACGACCGTTTCGAGCGTGGGAGGGGAGAAGTGGCGCCGCCCCATAGATCCCAGCGGCCCCACAGATCCCAGCGACCCCGCCGACCCCGCCGGCTCCCCCGACCGTTCGCCCGGTACGCCGATGGTGTCGCCGATCCTGACGTCGGCGAGGCCCCGGAGCGTGCCGATCCGCCCGGCCGTCACGGACGCCTCCCGCCGGGCCGAGCCCCGCTCGAAGACGTCGATCGCGGTGACCTTGCCCTCCCGGAGGATGCCCTCGCCGCCGTCGCCGAACGTCAGCAGGTCCCGCGTGCGTACGGTCCCCGAGAACATCCGCACATACGCGATCTTCTCCCCCGCCGGCCCCCGCTCGACCTTGAACACCGTTCCGGACACCGGGCCGTCGGCCCGGCCCCCGGCGGCCGGCAGCAGTTCCCCGATGCCGCGCAGCAGGGCTTCCACGCCCGCGCCCGTCATGGCGGAGCCGAAGAAGACCGGATGGACCCGCGTCCGCCCGGTCTGATCGGCGAGCGCCGCACACAGTCGGCGGTACGAGACCGTACCGTCCTCGACGTACGCGGCGAGGAGTTCGTCGTCGTGCGCCGAGAGGACGTCGAGCATGCCGGCCGTACCCGTGGTGGAGTCCGTGTGCGGTACCGCCCGGGCGTCGCGCGTGCCGAGGCCGTCGACCAGGCCCATCGGCACGATCGCCGGTGTGAGCCGTTCGGCGACGCTCCGCAGCACGCGGTCCGTGTCGGCGCCGCGGCGGTCGATCTTGTTGACGAAGATCAGGGTCGGGATGCGCAGCCGTCGCAGCGTCCGCATCAGGACGCGCGTCTGCGCCTGAACGCCTTCCACGGCCGAGATCACGAGCACCGCGCCGTCGAGGACGCCCAGCACCCGCTCCACCTCGGCGATGAAGTCCGGGTGGCCGGGGGTGTCGATGAGGTCGACCGTGACGTCGTCGATCTCGAAGGAGACGACGGCGGACTTGATGGTGATGCCACGCTGTCGTTCCAGCGCGAGGGAGTCGGTCTGCGTGCTGCCGTCGTCGACGCTGCCGATCTCGTCGATGACCCCGACGGTGTGCAGCAGCCGCTCGGTCAGGCTGGTCTTACCCGCGTCTACGTGGGCCAGAATGCCCAGGTTCAGTGCGTGCACCGCGTGTCATGTCCTTTGTGATGAGAGGGATTCCTTTCCGGACGGACATGAACGGTGCGCGCATTGCTGCTCCTCGGTCCCACACGACGACGGTGCCTTACGGCTGATGCTCCGTAGTGCAGCAGGCGGCGGCGCCCCGCGGCAACGGATTAACGCTCAACAAAGGCCTGTCGAGGCACTCGCCCCTCCCGGGACTCGGTTCTAGAGTGACGCCCATCACGTCCGGTGGCTGATTCCCCACGCACCCTCGCACGGTTACCTGGGAGGGCACATGACCCGAATCTCGGTGACGGTGGACGGCACGAAGTACGAGGACGAGGTCGAACCCCGTCTTCTGCTGGTCCACTCGCCCGTGCCCCGCGTGCCGCCGGGGTCGACGCGGGACCCGATCGCGTACCGGCCCTGATCGGCGCGCTCGACGCGCTGCGGCCCGGGGCGCCGTCCGACGTCGTACTGTCGGACGGCTGGGAGCGTGGCGATCCAGAACCCCTCGCCGCCCAGATGCGACGCTTGCACCGGCTCGCGCACCGGGTGATCCGGGCCGATCCGCGCAAGGCCCGCCCCGGATACGCACCCGTGGCCGCAGGTATGGCGGCGGCACTGCCGAGCGTGGACGCGTTCGTCGAGGGCCACGGTCCGGCCGCGCTGGAACGTCTGGCCGCGGTGGTGAGAGGAGCGGACGATGCGTGAGATCCTCCCGGCGCTCGGCCGGTGGTACGCGGAGGGCTCCCCCTTCGGGCTCGCCACCGTCGTCGCCGTCAGCCGCAGCGCGCCCCGGGACCCCGGCGCCTCCATGGCCGTCGGGCCGGGTGACGAGGTCGTGGGCAGTGTGTCCGGCGGCTGCGTCGAGGGCGCGGTGTACGAGTTGGCCCAGGAGGTCGTCGGGTCGGGCGAGGCACGGCTTGAGACCTTCGGGTACAGCGACGAGGACGCGTTCGCCGTCGGGCTGACCTGCGGCGGGGAGATCACCCTCCTCGTACGGCCCGTGACGGCCGGCCTCGATCCGTCCTTCGGGGCGGTCGCGGAGTCGGTGGGCGCGGGCCGCCCGGTGACCGTGGCGACGGTGATCGACGGCCCCGCGGAGCGCGGGGCGACCCTCGCCGTCTGGGCGGACGAGGTGTCGGGAACGCTCGGCACGACGGGCCTGGACGTGGCCGTGACCGCCGACGCGCGGGGCGAACTGGCCCTGGGGGCGACCGGCCGACGGCACTACGGGCCGCACGGCGAGCGGCGTGAGGACGCCGTGACGGTCTTCCTGCACTCCTTCGCTCCCCCGCCGCGCATGCTGGTCTTCGGGGCGATCGACTACGCGGGCGCGGTGGCCCGTATCGGCGCGTTCCTCGGATACCGGGTCACGGTGTGCGACGCGCGGCCCGTGTTCGCCACCCCGAAACGCTTCCCGGCGGGCGTCGAGGTCGTCGTCGAGTGGCCACACCGCTTCCTCCGGAGGACGGACACCGACGAGCGCACGGTGATCTGTGTCCTCACCCACGACCCCAAGTTCGATGTGCCGCTCCTGGAGGAGGCGCTGCGCCGCCCGGCCGCGTACATCGGGGCGATGGGCAGCCGGCGTACGCACGACGACCGGATGAAGCGGCTGCGGGACGGCGGGCTCGACGAGGCCGAACTGGCCCGGCTGCGTTCACCGGTGGGCCTGGACCTCGGGGCGCGTACGCCCGAGGAGGTGGCCGTGTCCGTCGCCGCGGAGATCGTCGCGCTGCGCTGGGGCGGCAGCGGCGCCCCGCTGGCGGCGACGGACGGGGAGATCCACCCGCGACGACCGTGAGGGCTAGCCTCGCGGCGGCAGGCGGTGCAGGCGGACGTCGTCGAGCCGGCCGTCCGTCACGGTCGCGGTCATGTACGTGCAGTGCGGCTGGCGTCTGCGGTCGGTGGGCGAGCCCGGGTTGAGCAGGCGCAGTCCGGCGGCGGCCGTGGTGTCCCAGGGGATGTGGCTGTGGCCGAAGACCAGGACGTCGAGGTCGGGGAAGCGTTCCGCGCACCGGCGTTCGCGGCCCTGGGCGGCGCCGGTCTCGTGGACGACCCCGAGGCGCAGGCCGTCGAGTTCGGCACGGGCGATCTCGGGGAGGCGGGCCCTGAGATCGGGGCCGTCGTTGTTGCCGTACACGCCGATGAACCGGTGCGAGCGGCTTTCGAGGAGGTCGAGGGTCGCGGTGTCCACCCAGTCGCCGGCGTGGATCACGACGTCGGCGCGCGGGAGTTCGGCGAGGAGTGGCTCGGGCAGTTCCTTGGCGCGCTTGGGGAGGTGGGTGTCGGACATGAGGAGGAGGCGCATGGAAGTGAGTCTCCCTGCTCGGTCTCCCGGTTCAGTCGCCGACGGGCTCGACGGGCTCGATCAGGGGGAGTTCGGCCCAGACCTGTTTGCCGCCGCTGACCGGGACGGTTCCCCAGGTGGCGGAGAGGGCCTCGACCAGCAGTATGCCGCGGCCTCCGGTGGCCTCCCAGCCGATGCTCGTGGGTTTGACGGGCGAACGCGGTGAGGCGTCGGCGACGGCGACGCGCATGCGGTTGTTGATGAGGGTGAGGTCGAGGCGGACCTGGCCGTCGGTGTGCACGAGGGCGTTGGTGACGAGTTCGGAGACGATCAGCAGGATGGCGTCGGGCTCGTCCCCGACGCCCCAGGCGCGCAGGGCGCGCCGGGTGAAGCGGCGGGCGTGGCGGACCGCCTCGGGGACGCGCCACACCGTCCAGCTCTCGCGCAGCGGCCTCAGGTCCAGGCCGTCGTACCGCAGGAGGAGCAGGGCCACGTCGTCGCCGCGGTTGGCGTCCGCGAGGAGGGCGTCCGCGACGAGTCCGAGGTGCGCGGGGTCGGCCGCGGCCAGTTGGCCGGCGAGCCGGTTCAGGCCGTCGTCCAGGTCCAGTTCGGAGGACTCGACGAGGCCGTCCGTGGTGAGGGCCACCACGGTGCCGGGCTGGAGCGGCAGCGGGCTCATCGGGAAGTCGGCCTGGGTGATGACCCCGAGGGGCGGCCCGCCCTCCGTGACGACGATGTCGGTGGTGCCGTCCGGGTGGCGCAGGACCGGCGGCAGATGCCCGGCCCGTACGCACCAGGCCGTGCCCTCCGCCATGTCCACGTCGACATAGCAGCAGGTGGCGAAGAGGTCGGTCTCCATGCCCATGAGCAGCCGGTTGGCGTGCGAGACGACCACGTCCGGGGGGTGGCCCTCGACGGCGTACGCGCGCAGGGCGGTACGCATCTGGCCCATCAGGGTGGCGGCCTGGGCGTTGTGTCCCTGGACGTCGCCGATGACGAGGGCGACGTGGTTGTCGGGCAGCGGGATGACGTCGTACCAGTCGCCGCCGACCTCCAGGCCCGCCGTGGTGGGCAGGTAGCGGGCGACGGCCTCGGCGCCGGGCAGGGGCGGCAGTCTGCGCGGGAGGAGGGTGCGCTGGAGCATGCCGACGAGTTCGTGTTCGGCGTCGAAGGCGTGGGCGCGCATCAGGGCCTGGCCTGCCAGTCCGGCGGAGGCGGTGAGCAGGGCGCGCTCGTCGGGGCCGAAGTCGTGCGGGGTGTCCCAGCCGATGAGGCAGGCCCCTGCCATCCGGCCGCCGGCCGGCAGGGGCAGGACGGCGAGGCCGCCGGGACCGACGTCGGCGAGCGCCGGCTCCAGCGGGGTGCCGGCGGGCCAGATCGCCGCGCGGCCCTCCCGCAGGGCGGTCTCCAGCGTCGGCATGGTGCGCACAGGGGCGTCGGGCCACTCCGAGCGCCACTCGGTGCGCCACACCTCGGGCCATGCCTCCGGTTCCGGCGGGTCCAGGACGGTGACGACGAGGCGGTCGCCCTCCAGTTCGGCCAGGGCGATGCGGTCGGCGTTCAGGGGTCGGCGCAGGGCGGTGACGACCGCCTGGCCCACGTCGCGGACGGTGCCCGCGGTGGCGAGGGCGGCGGCGAGGCGCTGGACACGGGCCACCTCGTTGCCGCCGGACCGCAGTTTCGAGGCGTCGGCGACGGTGCCCACCAGCCGGGACGGGCGCCCGTCGGCGGCGGGCAGCAGCCGGGCGCGCAGCCTCAGCCACCGCTGCTCGCCGGAGGGCTGGAGGATGCGGAACTCCAGCTCCCGCTCGCCGATGGACATGTGGTCGGCCTCCACCACGGACATCAGCGTGGGCAGGTCCTCCGGCACGGTCATGCTGAGCAGCGTCTCGACCTTGCCGTCGAACTCGGCGGGCACGAGTCCGAACAGTTCCAGCATCACGTCGTCGACCTCGACCCGGCCGGAGTCCATGGCCAGGCTGAACGAGCTGCTGGGCAGCGCCTCGGGTTCGCCGGTGCCGGGCGGGGGCGGGAAGGAGACCGCCTCGGCGAACAGCTCCAGGCACTTGCGGTCCTCGGTGTCGAAGCCGCCCGGGCTCTCGCTCACGGCCACCAGGCAGCCGCCGCCCCGTGGGTCGGGGGGCAGGGGCAGGGCGGCCAGCCAGTGGTCCCCGGCCGGCGTGGGCCGGGCGCCGGGGAGCACGGCGAGTTCCGCGGGGCCGAGCCACAGGGGCTGCCCGGCACGGTAGGCGTCGGCCGCGGGTGAGCCGCCCGAGAGCGGATAGCTGTCGCGTACGCCGTACAGGGCCCGTGGGACGCCCGCGGACTCGATCAGGCACAGCTGGTCACCGTGGTCCCCCGGTGCGTACACGAGGGCGAGGGTAGCGCCGCCGTAGACGAGTGCCTGTTCGAGCACGCTCCGCAGCCGTTCGGGAGAGCCGAGGTCCGTGCGGACCGCCTTGAGGGCAAGTTCGGCACGCGGCGTTCTCGTGCTGCGTCCCGCATCGCCCTCACTGACCACGTCCGTCATTACAACGCTTCCGGGACGCGGGCGCAGCCCCTGTGATTGTCACGAAGTGGGGTGGCCCGTCGGCCGGACGTGCGTGAGGCTCCTGCTGCGGGCCCGTCGGTGGCGTCACGGAGAGTTTTCGGGGCCTGCCGGGGATACCGCCGACCGGGGTCACGCTGCGTAGAACGGCGCGCGGAACGGACACAGGGGGCGCCCGGCGGGGGCGCGGCGGCGCGCCCCCGGCCCTCGCCGTGCGGGAACCGCTCCCGCGGGGGAGCCTTGACCTCTGGGCTCCTCCGTGTGGCCGAGGGAGGTGGTCGGTGTGTCCCGATGGCAGGCGTCCGGTCAGCCGTCCCGGGTCGGCCCGGCTCCGGTCGGCCGGCCGCTGCTCTCCCTGACACTGGCCGCCCTCATGGACGACGTGCACGCGCACTCGGGCGCGGTGTACCTGCTGGCCCCGGCCGAACCGGTGCTGGAGATGGCGGTGATGGCCGGGCTGCCCAGGGCGTTCGCGGCTCCCTGGGAGCGGCTGGGCCTGAGCGCGCCGGTCCCGGTGGCGGAGGCCGCGCGTCACCGGCGGCTCGTGTGGGTGGGCGGCGAGCAGGACATGGCCCGGCGCTACCCGCGGATCTCGGTGGTCCTGCCGTATCCGTTCGCGCTGGCCGCGCTGCCGGTGGCGACCGACCGGGCCACGTACGGGGCGCTCTTCGTGACCTGGCCCGGCGCGCATCCCGGGGAGCTGTCGGACTGGGAGCGGGACCATCTGACGGCCGCCTGCGACCGGCTCGCGATGCGGCTGGAACGCGCCCACGACAGGGGCCGGCAGATCCGGCCGGAGCCCGATCTGCTCTCCCCGGCGCCCGTCGCGAGCGTGGCGGGGACGCTCGGCACGGTCGAGGCGGCGCGGATGGTGGCGCGTCTGCCGTACGGGCTGTGCGCGCTGGATCTGCAGGGGCGGATCACCTTCGCCAACGCGGCGTCGGCCGAGCTGCTGGGGCTGCCGGTCAGCGCTCTGCTGGGCACCCAGCTGTGGGCGGCCGTGCCCTGGCTGAACGACCCGGTCTACGAGGACCGCTACCGTGCCGCGCTGCTCAGCCAGCAGGTGACGTCGTTCGTGGCGATGCGGCCGCCCTCGGAGTGGCTGTCGTTCCGCCTCTATCCCAGTACGAACGGGCTGAGCGTGCGCATCACCCGGGCCAGGGCCGTGGCGCGGGAGGGCCCCGCGGCCTTCCAGCACGGGGAGACCGGTACCCGCCTCGTCTCCATCTCGCAGGTGCTGAGCCTGGCCGGGGCGCTCACGCAGGCGGTGGGTGTGCAGGACGTGGTCCAGCTGGTCGCCGACGAGATCGCCCCCGCCGTCGGCAGTCAGGGGCTGGTGATGCTCGGTTCGGAGGCGGGCCGGCTGCATGTCCTCGGACAGCGCGGCTACCCGGACCCGCGGGAGCTGGAACGGTTCGAAGGGATGCAGCTCAGCGAGCCCTCGCCCGGCACGCACGCCCTGGTGAGCGGCGTGCCGGCCTTCTTCGCCTCCGGCCAGGAGCTGGCGCGTCTCTATCCGGACCAGCGGCCGGCCGGTGACATGGCGGCCTGGGCGTATCTGCCGCTCATCGCGTCCGGCCGGCCGGTCGGCACCTGCGTACTCGCGTACGCGGCGCCCCATCCCTTCCCGGCCGACGAGCGTGCCGTGCTGACCAGCCTCAGCGGGCTCGTCGCGCAGGCGCTCGACCGGGCCCGCCTCTACGACGCCAAACACAAGCTGGCACACGGTCTGCAGGCCGCGCTGCTGCCCCACTCGCTGCCGTCGCTGCCCGGCTTCGAGGCGGCGGCCCGCTATCTGCCCGCCACCCAGGGCATGGAGATCGGCGGGGACTTCTACGACCTGGTCCCGACGGGCGCGGAGGCCACGGCTGAGGCCGCCGCGGTGATCGGGGACGTGCAGGGGCACAACGTCACCGCGGCGGGCCTGATGGGACAGATCCGTACGGCCGTACGCGCCTACACGACGGTGGGCCAGTCGCCGGGGGAGGTCATGAGCAGCACCAACCGGCTGCTGATCGACCTGGGCACCGAGCTCTTCGTGAGCTGTGTCTATCTGCGCCTGGACCCGGCGCACGGGCAGCTGGTGATGGCCCGCGCGGGGCACCCGCCGCCCCTGTTGCGGAGGTCGGACGGCAAGGTGCGGGTGCTCGACCTGGCGGGCGGTCCGCTGCTGGGCATCGACGCGGACGCCGTCTACCCGACGACCGACGTGGCACTGCCGCCCGGCTCGCTGCTCGCCCTCTACACCGACGGGCTGATCGAGTCCCGCGGCGTCGACATCGAGGACGCGCTGGCGGGGCTCGCGGACCTCCTCGCCGAGATCGGCGACCGCCCCCTGGACGAGGTGGCCGACAGCCTCGTCCACCACAGCGGCACAGCGGACCAACGCCAGGACGACGTGGCCCTGCTCCTCCTCCGGGCGACGCCCACCCCGTAAGGGGCACGGGGAACCGCGCGGCCGACGCGACGTGGCCCCACTACTGCCCCGCGCAACGGCCGGCCCCGCAAGGGGCGCGAGGAACCGCGCGACCAGCCCCCACCGGCCCGCAGCCGACAGTCGTCCGGACTCCCCCGCTCACCCCGTAGGGGCCCGTACACACGAAGGCGGCCCGATCCTCCCGCCGGAGGACCGGGCCGCTCCGAACGGCACCGCTACTGACGCACGGTCAACTCACTGGTCGTGAGCCGAACCGTCGTCCGCAACGTCGCCCGCCTGGTCACCGGCATCGCCGGCCTGCTCCTCGCCACCGACGGCTTCGCCGCCGACCGCGTCACCACCGGCACCGGCTTCCTCACCGGCCCCGGCCTCTTCACCAGCGCCCGCTTCCTCACCGGCGCCCGCTTCCTCACCGGCCCCGGCCTCTTCCCCGGCCCCGGCGCCGGCCTCTTCACCCGCACCGAGCGTCGCGCCCACCGCGGTCAGCGCGGTGGTCACCGGCTGGAAGAAGGTCTCGCCGCCGACGGTGCAGTCGCCGCTGCCGCCCGAGGTCAGGCCGATCGCGCTGCCCTCCGCGGTGAACAGCGAACCGCCGCTGTCGCCGGGCTCGGCACAGACGTTGGTCTGGATGAGACCGGTGACCGTGCCCTCCGGATAGTTCACGGTGGCGTCGAGGCCCGTGACCTCACCGTCGTTGAGACCGGTGGTGCTGCCCATCCGGATGACCGTCTCGCCGACCGCGGCATCCGCCGCCGCCAGGATCTCCACGCTCTGCTCACCGGTGTTCACCGTGCTGGGAGCCACGGTCGCCGGGTCGTCGTACTTGACGAGGGCGAAGTCACCGGCACCGGGGAACGTGGCGGTCTCGACCGTGCCGATCGGCGCGCCGTCCTGCGCGTCCGACCACGCGGCGGCGGCGACACCGCAGTGGCCCGCGGTCAGGAAGGCCGGACTGCCGTCGTCGGCGACGACGTTGAAGCCGAGCGAGCAGCGCGCGCCGCCGCCGAAGATGGCGTCGCCGCCCTCGACGAACGTCTTGAACTCACCGGCGGACTTCTTGATGGTCGCCACGCCCGCGCCGAGCGTCTGGACGGTCGACTCCAACTGGTCCCACTTCACACCTGTGACGGTGCTGTCGGCGGTGACCTGGATCTTGTTCGTCCGGGGATCGACGGCCCAGGAGGTGCCGGGGATGGTCGCGTCGGCCTTCAGTGTCTGCGACGCCGTCTTGAGTTCGGCGGTGCTGTTCTCGACCTGGCGGACCACCGCGCCCTTCTTCTCCGCCAGGATGATGTTGTTGTTGTCGCCCACGACGTTGATGATGAGCTGCTGCTTGCCGGAGTCGTAGTACCCACCGGCGTAATCTTCACCGAGCAGTTCGGCCAGTTGAGAGGCGAGGTCAGACGCGTCCGCGGCCTTCAGCGTTCTGGGGGCGGCACCTTCCGTCGCATCGGTCTGGGACGCCATCGCGTTGGGCAGGATGAATGCCGCCGCGCCGAGCGCGACCACGCTTCCTGCGGCTATGACGGCCTTGCGCTTCGGTATCCGCTTGTGACTCAACTTCATGACCTCCTGGGGACTGGGGGTCCGAGCCGCCGGATGACGGCTGACTGCGGGCGCCTGGATGGCTGTTGATACGCAAGCGGCACCTGGGGCGTTCAACGTCCTCGCACAACTTCCTTTGCGAAAGCGCGAATCGGCCGCGCCGGAGGTACGGGCCCCGGCGGCGGGGACCAACGGCCCCATGACGCTGACCACCACAGATACGGACCGGCTCCCGACGGACGGCGTCACTCCCGCGCGCTCGAAACCGCCGGCGACACGGGGAGCGCCCCGATCGACGCCTTGATCGGGGCTCCGAAGGCACTAGCGCGAAAGTGACCGGAATACGGCCACATGGCCCTCAGTCCGCTCAGTCCGCTCAGGTTCATTCGGGCGCATTCGACCCCATTCCCGTGACGTCACAGGAAATCCGACATCCCCATTGCATCCCCGGGGATCTCCCCATTGATCCCCCATTGGAACTCTGTGTCCCACAGGCTTACCTTCGATACATGTCGAAGATTCTTTTCGTAGTGACCGGTGCCGATTTCTGGACTCTCGCGGACGGCACGAAGCACCCGACCGGATTCTGGGCGGAAGAGGCCGTCGCCCCGTACGAGGCCTTCAAGGCCGCCGGCCACGAGATCGCCGTGGCCACCCCGGGCGGTGTCACACCGACCGTGGACAAGGGCAGTCTGGCCCACGAGCTGAACGGCGGGCAGGAGGGCGCGGACAGGGTCGCCGCCTCCCTCGCCTCGTTCGACGGGCTGCGGCATCCGATCCGTCTGACGGACGTGGACCTCGACGCGTACGCGGCCGTCTACTACCCCGGTGGCCACGGGCCCATGGAGCACCTCGCGGTCGACGCCGACTCGGGCCGCCTCCTCACCCGCGCCCTGGAGTCGGGGAAGCCGCTCGGTGTGGTCTGCCACGCCCCGGCCGCACTGCTGGCCGCCACCGGGGAGGACGGCGGCAACGCCTTCGCCGGCTACCGACTGACCGGGTTCACCAACATCGAGGAGACCCAGGCCGGGTTCGCGGACAAGGCCAAGTGGCTGCTGCAGGACCGCCTGGTGGAGATCGGCTCCGATTTCCAGGAGGGCGAGCCCTGGGCCCCGTACGTGGTCGTCGACCGCAACCTCGTCACCGGCCAGAACCCCGCCTCCTCCGCGCCGCTCGCGGCCGAGATCCTCAGGAAGCTCGACTGACGGCCGGTCGGTCGGTCACAGTCGGCGATGAGGTGATGACAGAAAGCTCACCCGCTGGAGCGGAATCCTGGCTCCAGCAAATCTGCACATCGCATACGCAGTGGAGTCACGGCACGCGACGAATCCGCACAAGGGATCGTCGCGTGCCGCGTCATTGGCGAGGTGTGCCCGATTCAGGTTCCGCCCCGTGTCGCCGAAATGTGGATGACCCCCGGGGCCATGTGAAGAAGTCGCCACCACGCGGTGCGCAGGCCTGCACGGTTGAACCGATCCGGCTCGAAAACACCCAGATCACATGACCCGTTGATTGGATGAGCGACGCGACACCGTGCTTTGATCCATTGCACCGCGGGGGCCGTTCTCCGGATTTCGGCTTCGGGATCCGGGCGCTCGCGGTCGCGGCCGGCCATCTGTCCCCGGAGAGGGCCGCTCCCCCCTTGTGAATATCAATAGGAAGGGAAGTTCATCATGAACTCCACCCCCCAGGTCCAGACCGCTGAGATCTCCGACGCCGACCTCGACAACGTCTCGGGCGGCCTCGCGCTGAACGCCGTCGGCGCCGTCACCGGTGCCGTGAACGGCATCGCCCCGGTCACCGGCCTGGTCGACACCGCCGTCGGCACCGTCGAGGGCGTGACCGGCCTGAACACCGCCCCGGTCACCGGCCTGGTCGCCGGTCTCTGATCACTTCTGTGATCGCTTAGCGTGCCGTGAGTCCCGGCACCGTTCCCCGGTTCCGGGACTCACGGGTACTCCCCCTTATCTTTCGTTCTCCGGCTCGGTTCGCCTCCGGGACGCGCCACCAGTCACACGCAGGTGAGAAATCCGTGCAGTTCCGCCAACAGGCCCTCGCCAAACTGCAGTCGCCGGAGGAGCTCGACCTGCCGGTGCGCTTCGCCCGCCCCCAGGGCTGGCTCGTGCTGGGCGTGACGGTCGTCGTCATGGCGGCCGCGTCGGTCTGGGCCGTGACGGGCTCCGTGGCGTCCACGGTGAGCGCGCCCGCCGTCCTCACGCACGGGCAGGGCAGTTACCTCCTGCAAAGCCCCGTCTCCGGCCAGGTCACGGCGGTCCTCACCGAGCAGGGCCGCCGCATCAAGGCGAACGCCCCCGTCCTCAAGGTCCGTACGGCCAAGGGCGAGACGGTCGTACGCAGCGTCGCCGCCGGCCGGGTCTCCGGGCTCGCCGCGACCATCGGCGCGATCATCAGCACCGGCACGAACGTCGCCGCGGTGGAGAAGGTCGCCGACACCGACGACCCCCTGTACGCGACGGTGTACGTGCCCGCGGAGAACGCCGCGACGATCCCCACGAACGCCGCCGTCGACCTGACCGTCCAGTCCGTGCCGACCCAGGAGTACGGGGTGCTGCGCGGCCATGTGAAGTCGGTGGACCGGGCCGCCCAGTCACCGGAGCAGATCGCCGCCTTCCTCGGTGACGGCCAGCTGGGCGAGCAGTTCACCGAGAAGGGCAGGCCGGTGGCCGTCCTCGTCCGGCTCGACACCTCGTCCGGCACGAAGTCCGGCTACGAGTGGTCGTCCGCCGAAGGGCCGCCGTTCCGGCTCGACTCCATGGCCATGGCCTCCGGCTCGATCCGCCTGGACGACCGGCGCCCGATCGATTGGCTGCTGCCGTGACCGCACCCCAGGACACCTCGTCCGCCACGCGCACGACGGGACCCGAACTGCCGCCGCCCGTACGGGGCAGACGCCGCTCGGCGCCGCCCAGGCGCAAGGTCCCCAGGGGCCGGGGCAGACGCGTCCGTACGCCCACCGTCCTCCAGATGGAGGCCGTGGAGTGCGGCGCCGCCTCCCTCGCGATGGTCCTCGCCCACTACGGGCGGCACATCCCGCTGGAGGAGCTGCGTATCGCCTGCGGTGTCTCGCGCGACGGCTCGCGGGCCGGCAACCTGCTGAAGGCGGCGCGCAGTTACGGTCTGACGGCCAAGGGCATGCAGATGGACACGGCGGCGCTCGCCGAGGTGCGGGCGCCGGCGATCCTGTTCTGGGAGTTCAACCACTACGTCGTCCTCGACGGGATCGGGCGCCGCCTGGGCCGGCGCGGGGTGCACATCAACGACCCCGGCAAGGGCCGCCGTTTCATCTCCATGGAGGACTTCGACACCAGTTTCACGGGCGTCGTGCTCGTCCTGGAACCGGGGCCGGACTTCGAGAAGGGCGGCCGCAGGCCCGGTGTCATGGGCGCCATGCCGGCCCGGCTGCGCGGCACTTCGGGCACCATGCCCGCGGCCGTGCTGGCCAGCCTGCTGCTGGTGGCGGTCGGCGCCGCGGTGCCCGCGCTCAGCCGTACGTACATCGACATGTTCCTGATCGGCGGGCAGACCTCGCTGCTCGGGGTGCTGTTCGCGTCGATGGGCGCGAGTGTGCTGCTGACGGTGGTGCTGACCTGGCTGCAGCAGGCGAACCTGCTGCGCGGCCGGCTGATCTCCTCCACGCTCAGCAGCGCGAAGTTCCTCCGGCATCTGCTGCGGCTGCCGGTCACGTTCTTCTCGCAGCGCAGCCCGGCCGACCTCGTCCAGCGACTCCAGTCCAACGACGCGGTGGCCGAGACACTGGCCCGGGACCTCGCGGCGGCGGGCGTGGACGCGGTCGTCGTGGTCCTCTACGCCGTACTGCTCTACACCTACGATCCGCAGCTCACGGCGGTGGGCGTCGGGGTCGCCCTGCTCAACGTGGTGGCGATGCGGGTCGTGATCCGGCTGCGGGCGACACGCACGGCGAAGCTGCGGGCCGACAGCGCGCGGCTGACCACCACGGCGTACACAGGCCTGCAGTTGATCGAGACGATGAAGGCGACCGGCGGCGAGGACGGCTACTTCCGCAAGTGGGCGGGGCAGCACGCCACCACGCTGGAGGAGCAGCAGCGCCTCGGTGTGCCGAGCGCCTGGCTGGGTGTCGTGGCGCCGACGCTCGCGACCCTCAACAGCGCCCTGATCCTGTGGATCGGCGGGATGCGGGCCGTGGAGGGGCACATCTCCGTCGGTCTGCTCGTCGCGTTCCAGGCGCTGGTGACCCGCTTCACCGCGCCGATCACCCGCCTCAACGGTGTCGCGGGCCGTATCCAGGACTTCGCGGCCGACGTGGCCAGGCTGAAGGACGTCGAGAACTTCGCCGCCGACCCGCTCTACTCACGGCGCGGCGCGAGTGACAGCACCCGCAGACTGCGGGGCCATGTCGAGCTGGAGAACATCACCTTCGGCTACAGCCCGCTCGACGAGCCACTGCTCTCCGGGTTCTCGCTCTCGGTCGGACCGGGCCGGCAGGTCGCCCTCGTCGGCGGTTCCGGCAGCGGCAAGTCGACGGTGTCCAGGCTCATCTCGGGCCTGTACACGCCCTGGGAGGGCGTGATCCGCATCGACGGGCAGTGGCTGGAGGACATCCCGCGCGGCGCGCTCGCGTCCTCCGTCTCCTTCGTCGACCAGGACGTGTTCCTCTTCGAGGGCACGATCCGCGACAACATCGCCCTGTGGGACCCGTCGGTCCCGGACGAGGCGGTGGTCGAAGCACTGCGGGACGCGGCGCTGTACGACGTGGTGACGCGCCGCCCGGGCGGCATCCGGAGCCGGGTCGAGCAGGACGGACGCAACTTCTCCGGCGGGCAGCGCCAACGCCTGGAGATCGCGCGGGCGCTGGTCCGCAGGCCCAGCGTCCTGGTGCTCGACGAGGTGACGAGCGCGCTGGACGCGGAGACCGAGCAGCTCGTGATGGACAACCTGCGCAGGCGCGGCTGTGCCTGTGTGGTCATCGCGCACCGGCTCAGCACCGTGCGCGACAGCGACGAGATCGTGGTGCTCCAGCACGGCACGGTCGTGGAACGCGGGCGTCACGACGCCCTGGTGGCGGCCGGCGGCGCGTACGCCGAGCTGGTCAGGGAGCGATGAGATGACGTCCGCGTACCCGCAGAACGAGTACCAGCCCCGGCAACCGCACGAGCAGTACCGACAACCCACGACCGAGGGCGATTACGTACTCGCCTCGCTCGGTGGCATGGGAACCCCTGTCGACGGCTCGGGCCTCACCCGCCTCGACCTCGAAGGGCCGCACGTCCTGTGGCTCGTGGCGGCCGGGGCCATGGACCTGTTCGCCGTGGACGCGGCCCAGCAGGGCCACTGGCACCACCTCGGCCGCCTCGAAGCCGGCTCGCTGCTGCTCGGCCCGGTCGCCGGACCCCAGCACACGCTCGTCGGCCGGCCGCTGCGCGAGTGCGTCCTGCGCCGTATCGAGCTGCGCGAGCTGCACCGGCCGCCGCAGACCGAGACCTGGACGTACGACGCGTACGGCACCCCCCAGTACGTACCCCCGTCGACCAGCCCCCTGGAGTACGCCCTCTCCCTCGGTGTCGGCCGGGGCCTCGCCATCCTCTTCGAGGCGCCGCTCGCCACCGAGCGGGGCGCGGCCCTCACCGACGACGACATCCTGTGGACGCAGGTACCGCCGGGGAGTGTGCGGTACGGCTCCCTGTACGGCGCCGAGGCCGCGGCGGACCTGCTGGTCGACCCGGCGATGTGGCAGACGATGGTCGACCAGCAGTACCGGCTGCTGGCCACGCTCGACCGCTGGATCGAACAACTGGAGCGCACCCACGAGACCCGGACGGCCGCCGGCATCAAGGCGGGCGAGGCGGTCCGCGCGCGGGCCGACCGCACGCTGCTCGCCTCGATCTCCAAGCGCTCGGGCCAGGGTCCCGGCGCGGCCGACGCCGATGCCACGTACGCGGCGTGCGGGCTGGTCGCCCGCGCGGCCGGGATCACCCTCGCCGACCCCGCGAAGGGCGGCTCGGAGAGCGACCGTCTCGACCCGGTGGAGCGGATCGCGCTCGCCTCCCGGGTCCGGGCGCGTGCCGTGCGTCTCGACGGGCGCTGGTGGCGCGACAACGTCGGCCCGCTCGTCGGGCACCGGGTCGCCTCGGGCGCGCCGACCGCTCTGCTGTGGCGGCGCGGCGGCTATGTGGCGGTGCATCCGTCGAGCGGCCGGGAGACGCCGGTGGAGAAGGCGAACGCGGCGGAGTTCGAGCCGCGAGCGGTGATGTTCTACCGGCCGCTGCCCGACCGGGGGCTGACGCCCCTGCGGCTGTTGCGGTTCAGCCTCCGGGGCACCGGCGGGGACATGCGCAATCTCGCGCTGAGCGGTCTGGTGACGGTGGCGCTGGGCGCGCTGGTGCCGGTCGCGACGGGCAAGGTGCTGGGCGAGTTCGTGCCGAAGGCCCAGGAGAGCCTGATCGTCCAGGTCTGTCTGGCCATCATGATCGCCAGTGTGGTGTCGGCGGTGTTCATGCTGATGCAGAACCTCACCATGCTGCGCCTTGAGGGCCGGATCGAGGCCACGCTCCAGCCGGCCGTGTGGGACCGGCTGCTGCGGCTGCCCACGAAGTTCTTCACCTCGCGCTCCACCGGTGAACTGGCCAGTGCCGCCATGGGCATCAGCGCCGTCCGCCGCATGATGGCGGGCCTGGGCCCGGTGGTGGTCCAGTCGGTCACGGTCGGCGCGATGAACCTCGCGCTGCTGTTCTGGTTCAGCGTCCCGATGGCGCTCGCCGCGATCGGCATGCTCGTGGTGATCGCCGGGGTGTTCCTCGGGCTCGGTCTGTGGCAGGTGCGCTGGCAGCGCCGGCTGATCGTGCTGAGCAACAAGCTGAACAACCAGGCCTTCCAGACCCTGCGCGGCCTGCCGAAGCTGCGGATCGCGGCGGCGGAGAACTACGCGTACGCGGCCTGGGCGGGCGAGTTCGCGCGCAGCCGTGAGCTCCAGCAGCGGGTGGGCCGGATCAAGAACCTGACGACCGTGCTGGGCGCGGTGTACCTGCCGCTCTGCTCGCTCATCATGTTCATGCTGCTGGCGGGACCGGCGCGCGGAACCCTGTCGGCCGCCGCCTTCCTCACCTTCAACACCTCGATGACCATGCTGCTGACCTCGGTCACCCAGCTGACGGGTTCCTTCGTGTCGATGGTGGCCGCGCTGCCGATGTTCGAGGAGCTCAAGCCGGTGCTGGACGCGGAGCCGGAGGTCCGGGTGGCGAGCACGCGCCCCGCCGAGCTGTCCGGGGCCATCGAGGCGAAGAAGCTGTCGTTCCGGTACACCGACGACGGGCCGCTGGTCCTGGACGACCTGTCGTTCGCGATCCGCCCCGGCGAGTTCGTGGCGGTCGTCGGCCCGAGCGGCTGCGGCAAGTCCACGCTGCTGCGGCTGCTCATCGGCTTCGACAAGCCGGTCGCGGGCAGTGTGCTGTACGACGGCCAGGACCTGGCCGCTCTCGACCAGTCGGCCGTCCGCCGCCAGTGCGGTGTCGTACTCCAGCACGCGCAGCCGTTCACCGGCTCGATCCTGGACGTCATCTGCGGTACGGAGCCCTGCACGCCCGAGGAGGCGATGGCAGCGGCGGAGATGGCGGGGCTCGCCGACGACATCAGGCGCATGCCGATGGGTCTGCACACGATCGTCTCCGGCAGCGGCGCGGTCTCCGGCGGCCAGCGCCAGCGGCTGATGATCGCCCAGGCGCTGATCCGGCGCCCCCGCATCCTCTTCTTCGACGAGGCGACCAGCGCGCTCGACAACGCGACCCAGCGCACGGTCATCGAGAGCACCCGCGCGCTCAACGCGACCCGCGTGGTGATCGCGCACCGGCTGTCCACCGTCATGGACGCGGACCGCGTCATCGTGATGGAGGACGGCCGGATCGCGCAGCAGGGCACGCCCGCACAGCTGCTCGCGGACACGGGCGGCCGGCTGCACGAGCTGGTGCGGCGGCAGATGCGGTAGGACCCGGGGCCGGGCGTCCGGACCCGGGGCCGGCCGTGGGCTCGACCGCCGCGCGTGTGACGTCCGTCTCGCTAGCGAAACTTTGTCGTTTCGATGAAAGTGGTCTAGCCTCGAAGAGTACGAAACAGTTTCGTTTACGTACTCCCCGTGCCGAGTGAACTTTCCCTGGAGTGCTGCCATGTCCAAGACACAGACCCTGTCCGAGGACGCCCGCAAGGGCGCACCGGACGCACCTGGCGCGGCGCGCCCGGCGAACCGGTGGTGGATCCTCGCGATCATCGGTATCGCGCAGCTGATGGTGGTGCTGGACGCCACCATCGTGAACATCGCGCTGCCGTCGGCGCAGACCGACCTCGGGTTCACCGACGGCAACCGGCAGTGGATCATCACGGCGTACGCGCTGGCCTTCGCCTCACTGCTGCTGCTGGGCGGCCGGATAGCCGACCTCTTCGGGCGCAAGCCCGCCTTCCTCATCGGTGTCGCGGGATTCGCCGGAGCCTCCGTGCTCGGCGGCGCCGCCAACAGCTTCGGGATGCTGGTCGTCGCGCGCGCCCTCCAGGGTGTCTTCGGCGCCCTGCTCGCACCCGCCGCCCTCTCCCTGCTGAACACGACCTTCACCGACGCCAAGGAACGCGCCAAGGCGTTCAGCGTGTACGGCGCGATCGCCGGTGCCGGTGGCGCGCTCGGGCTGCTGCTCGGCGGTGTGCTGACCGACGCGCTGGACTGGCGCTGGACGCTGTACGTCAACGTCGTCTTCGCCATCGCCGCCTTCGTGGGCGGCTGGATCCTGCTGAACAACCACCGTGACGCCGCGAACTCCAAGCTGGACCTGCCCGGCGCGCTGCTGGTCTCCGCCGGACTCTTCTCCGTGGTCTTCGGCTTCTCCAACGCCGAGACCCACGACTGGGGTTCTCCCCAGACCTGGGGCTTCCTGGTGGCGGGCGGTGTGCTGCTCGCGGTGTTCGGCTGGTGGCAGACCCGTTCCGCGCACCCGCTGCTGCCGATGCGCGTCCTGCTGGACCGTACCCGCGCGGCCTCCTTCATCGCCGTCCTGGTGACCGGTGCGGGCATGTTCGGTGTCTTCCTCTTCCTCACCTACTACCTGCAGCTGAACCTGGGCTTCAGCCCGACGAAGACCGGTGTGGCCTTCCTGCCGATGATGGCCGCCCTGATGGTCATGGCCCAGGTGTCCACCACGATCCTGGTGCCGCGGATCGGCCCGAAGACCGTCATCCCGGCCGGCTTCGCGCTCGCCACGGTCGCCATGGCCTGGCTGGCCGGCATCGACGTCGACTCCGCCTTCTCGACCGCCGTACTGCCGCCGCTGCTGCTGATGGGTGCGGGGCTCGGCATCGTGATGCCGCCCGCGATGGCTCTGGCCACGAGCGGGGTCGCGGCACAGGACGCGGGTGTGGCCTCGGCCACGGTCAACACCATGCAGCAGGTGGGCGGTTCCATCGGTACCGCGCTCCTGAACACGCTCGCCGCGAGCGCCGCGACCAGCTACCTGGTCGGTAAGAACGCGGCCGATCCGCTGGTGCGGGCCCAGTCCTCGATCGAGAGCTACACCACCGCGTTCTGGTGGTCGGCCGGGTTCTTCGCGGCGGGTGCGCTGATCACGTTCCTGCTGTTCCGCCCCGGGGTTCCGGAGCAGGATCCTGACGCGGCGCCGGTCGTTCACATGTGACGCGTGCGCGTCGCCGCAAGGCCGAGGGGTCGCCGTCTTCAGGGAGACGGCGGCCTCTCTTTGTTGGCCGGTCCTCCCCTCGGGTGTGCTTCCTTCTGCGGCCGCCTGAGGGCTGGGTGCGCAGTTCCCCGCGCCCCTCAAAAGCAGGGCCGCTGCCCTAGAGGTGTGCTTCCTTCTGCGGCCGCCTGAGGGCTGGGTGCGCAGTTCCCCGCGCCCCTCGAAAGCAGGGCTGCTGCCCTAGGGGTGTGTTGTTGGCTGTCGTGGCGTGAGGGCTGGGTGCGTAGTTCTCCGCGCCCCTTAAGGGTGGGGCTGCGGGCCTGCTTTTGTGTCTGGGGGGCGTGGCAGTAGCGCTATCGCCGTTGCCGGGATTGCCGCTAGGGCCAGCCAGGGGACGGCCGGGGGGAGGTCCGTGTCCAGGAGGGTGCCCGTGGCTGCGCTGCCCAGTAGGACCATCAGGCCGGAGATCGACGAGAGGGCTCCCGTGTAGAGGCCCAGCCTGCCGTTCTCGGCCAGGTCGGGGACCCAGGCCCGGGCCGCGGGGGCGACCAGCATCTGGCCCAGGGTGAGCAGGACCACGTAGCCGGCCACGGGCAGGAGCCCCACCGTTCCCGTCCAGGCGGCGGGGCGGGCCGCCGCCACGACCGCGAACCCCGCTGAGATCAGCAGCAGCCCCGCCGTCATGGACCGGCGCAGGTCCAGGCGGTCGCCCGCCCAGCGCGTGACGGGCAGCTGGGCCGTCACGACCAGCAGTGCGGAGAGCGCGAACAGCCAGGCCAGCGGCGCCTGCGAGCCCGCCGCGCGCTCCACCTCCACGGGCAGCAGTTGGTACAGCTGGTTGTAGGCGAGCAGATAGGCGCCGTACGCGCAGCACAGAGCCAGGAAGCGGCGGTTGCGCGCCAGGCGGCGGAGTCCGCCGCCGGTACGGATCCGTGCCCTGCCGGGGATGCGCTGCGGCAGCAGCCACGCGTGGCCCGCCAGGACGAGCACGAAGACCGCCGCCCCGGCGAGGCAGACCGTGCGGAAGTCCACGGCCAGGAGCAGGGCCCCGATGAACGGGCCGATGAAAGCACCGGCCTGCCCTGCCACGGTGAACAGCGCCAGTACGTGTGTCCGCGGGCCCTCCCCCGCCTCCTCCCGGCACACCGCCTGCCGGGCCACCTCCGACTCGACCGCGGGGGAGAAGAGCGCGGCGGCGAAACCGATCAGCAGGACGGCCCCGATGACCGCCCAGGTGGCTTCCGCGTACCCGAGCCAGCCGAAGCCCGCGATGCGCACGGCACAGCCGGCGAGCACCACCGGACGCACCCCGTACCGGTCCGCCAGCGCGCCGCCCACCACGAAGAGCCCCTGCTGGCTGAAGGTCCGCAGCCCGAGGACCAGCCCGACCAGCCAGCCCGCCATGCCGATCGCGGTGCCCAGGTGTTCGGCGAGGAAGGGCAGCACCGCGAAGAAGCCGACGTTGAAGGCGAGCTGGGTGAGGACGAGCAGGCGCAGCAGCGGGGAGAGGGACGTGAAGGTGCGGAGGGAGGTGCGGGGTCTTTGCCTGAGGAGTCTCTGCCTGAGGGGTGTTCGCCTCAGGAGTGTTCGCCTGAGGGGTGTTCCTGGTTCAGGCATGTCGCCGCCGTGCGCGTCCGCGCGGGAGCCGGGGCCATCTGACCCCGCCGCCGGCCGTCACCGCGACCGCCCCCAGGAGAGCGAGTGCCGCGGCCGGTGCCAGTGACGCCCACGGCGCCCGTTCCGCGTACGGCTGGTTCTCGGACAGGAGCAGGCCCCATTCCGGGGACGGCGGCTGCGCTCCGAGGCCCAGGAAGCCCAGGGCCGCGAGGGACAGGGCCACCCCGGGCAGGCGGAGCAGGGCATGGCGCAGGACCGGGGGCAAAACCGCCGGGAGGAGTTCGTGGCGGAGCAACTGCAGCGGACTCGCGCCCAGGCCCCGGGTCGCCGCGAGGTGGGTGGTGGCCCGTTCCTGCCGCAGCAGCGCCGAGGTGTGGGCTGCCAGGGGCGCCCAGGCGACCGCGGTCACCGCGAGGGCCGGGGTGGCGGGGCCGCTGCCCGCGACCGCGGTGACCAGGAGCGCGGCGAGGACCGGCGGTACGGCGTTGACCGTGTCGGCAAGCGGCCCGGAGAACCTCGGCAGCAGCCCCAGCAGAACGCCCAGCAGCAGCGCGGCGGCGCTGACGGCGGCGGCCAGTGCCAGCGTGTCCAGTGCTCCGTGGCCGACCCGGGCCAGCACGTCGCGCCCCAAGGCGTCCGTGCCGAAGGGATGCGCCCAGGACGGGGAGCGGAGCCGGGCCGTGGTGTCCAGCTCAAGGGGGTCGCGGGCAAGGCCCAGTACCACGACGGCGAGCAGCAGTCCCCCGTACAGCAGGGGCGGTGTCGTGGGGCGTGACGGTGTCGGGCGGTGCAGTGAGGGCAGCGCGCCGTCGCGCAGGGCCGGGCCGATCATGAGGCGTGCGGTGAGGCGGGCGAGGCCGCCGACCGCCGCCGCCAGCACGACGAGGGCCAGGGTGCCGGCCTGGAGGACGGGCAGGTCCTGGGCCACCGCGGCCTGGAGGGAGAGCCGGCCGAGCCCCGGGATGTCGAAGATCTGTTCCACGGCCACCGCGCCGCCGGTCAGCCCGACGACGAAGAGCCCCAGGTTCGGCAGCAGGCCGGGCACGCAGCGGCGGAGCGCCTGCCGTGCGACGGTCCGGCCGCGGACTCCGCGCGCGGCGGCGGCCAGCGCCCACGGTTCGGCGAACGCGCCCGGCAGCAGGTCGTCGAGCATCCGCCCGAGCAGCGCGCCCGCGGGCAGGCCGAGCGAGAGGGCGGGCAGCACCATCCACTGGGGGCCGTACCACCCGAGGGCGGGCAGCCAGCCGAGCTGCACGCCGACGACGGAGGCGAGCACCGAGGCGGTCAGGAAGTCGGGCAGGGTGGCAAGGAACGCCGACCCGGTGCCCGCGGAGCGCCGTTCGTCGAGCCGTCGGCCGGCCCCGAGCCGCAGGGTCCGCGCGCACGCTCCGGCCGCCGTGACCGCCGCGACGATCAGTGCCCCGCCCATCAGCAGCAGCGAGGCCCCGAGCGCCTGGAGGACCGACGGCATGACCTCCGCGCCGGAGATCCACGACCGGCCCGCGTCACCGTGCAGCAGTCCGCCGAGCCAGTCGCCGAGCAACCGCACCGGCCCGGTGTCCAGGCCGAGTTGTGCGCGGATCGCGTCCAGTACCTCGGGGGTCGCGGTGCGCTCGGCGGACCGCGCCCTGAGCACGGTGAGCGCCGGGTCCGTGCGCGAGAGCCACGGCAGCAGTCCTACGCCGCACAGCAGGGCGGCGACGAGGACGGCGCGCCAGAGCAGCACCGGCGCCCCACCGCGAAGGGCGGCCCGTCGGGAAGTCCGTACGGCGGCTTTGAGCACGTGCGGCGCCGCCCGTCAGCGCCGGGTGCCGACGCCGACGAGGCCGCGCTCGTACGGGTCGAGGAGCACACCGCTGACCTCGGCGCCGACGCCCGTGATGATCCGCTGGTGGACAAGCGGCACGACGGCGTCCGTGCCGAGGATCGCCGCCTCGGCGGTCATCGCCGCGTCCTGCCGCTTCGCGGTGTCGCTGATCGACTCGGCCGAGGAGACGGTCTTGTCGACCGTCTTGTCGCACAGGAGAGCCAGGTTGTAGCTGCCCTCGCAGGTGTAGTCGCTGGCCAGGATGGAGACCGGGTCGCCGGTGTCGAGCATGGTGTTGCGGGCGGACACGAACGCGTCGAACTTCCCGGCCAGCGCGTCGCTCTCCAGCCGCGAGTACTCGCGCACCTCCAGCTTCACCGTGAAGCCGGCCTTCTCCAGCTGCTGCTTCAGCACCTGGGCGACCTCGGGCAGCTCGGGCCGGTTGTCGTACGTGGCCACGGTGACCGTCTTCCCGGTGGCGGCACCCGCCGCGGCCCGGCCGGCCGGCTCGACGCGCTTGTCGGCCGCCCAGGTGAGGGCGGGCCCGTAGACGCCGACGCCGGAGTCGGCGTGTCCTTCGTAGACGCCCTTGGCGAGGGCGGAGGTGTCGATCGCCTCGCGGGCGGCGGCCCGCGTCCTCGCGTCCTCGAAGGCACCCGACCCGGTGTTGAGCAGCAGGCTGGTGGTGCGGGTGGTGGCGGTCTCGCGGCGGGTCGCCCTGTCGAGGGAGGCCGCCTGCGAGACGGGTACGGCCTCAGCGATGTCGGCCTCGCCGGTGCGCAGGGCGTTCGTCCGGGCGGTGCCGTCGGCTATGAACTTCGCGTCGACGCCCGACGCCTGGGCACGGCCGCCCCAGTAGTCGTCGAAGCGGTCGAGGGTGGCCGCGGTGGTGCCGGTGGTCCCGGTGAGTTCGAAGGGGCCCGTGGCGGTGCCCACGGGGCTGACGGCGTCCTTCTTCGCGTACGCCTTCGCCGAGAGGATCACCAGGCCGGGGCTGGACAGGCGCAGTGGCAGGGCCGGGTCGGGGTCGGCGGTGCTGACGCGCACCCGGCCGCCGCCCGCGTCCTCGGCGGTCAGTTCGACGCCGGAGAGGGCGGCGGTCACGGGGTCGGCGCCCGCGGCGCGGGTGAGGGCCGCGGCGACGGCCTTCGGGGTGACCTCGGTACCGTCCTGGAAGGCGGCGTCCCTCAGGGTGAACAGCCAGCCGCGGTCGTTCTCGCGGGTCCACGACTCGGCGAGGGCGGGGGCGGCGACGCCGTTGGCGTCGAGGCGGGTCAGACCTTCGGTGACGCCGAGCCTGCTGAGGAGGGTGGCGTCGGCGCCGTACGGGGAGAAGTTCTCGGCGGGCGGGAAGGCGAGCGCGACCTTGAGCCGGGCGCCCGCCGCACTGTCGGAGGACCCGTCACCGCCGCCGGCGGAGAAGCAGCCGGTGAGCAGGGGGGCGAGCAGTAGTCCGGCGACGAACCTGCGACGGCGTGGCAGAAGGAGCATGGTCACTTTCATTCGGTGCGGGGTGCCTGGTGCGAACGGGGCCGCGTCGTCAGGGCGGGAGGACTTCGAATCAGGGCAGGGGGACTTCGAAGTGGACGATTCCCTGGCCGCCGCCGGGTTCCTCGCGTTCGTCGTGGACCGCCTTGCCCAGCGAACGCCAGAACGCCTCGGCTCCGGGCACCGACGGGTCGGTGTGCAGATAGGCGGAGCGATAGCCGCCGTCGGCCGCCGCGAAGTCGAGCAGCCCCGCGACGAGTAGCCGGGCCAGACCCTGTCTGCGGTCCTCGGGGCGGACGTACACCCGGCGCAGCTGGGCGGTCTCGCCACTGGGGTAGCGCTCGGCCACGTGGCGCGGGTTCGGCGGGTGGGCCGGGCCGCGGGAGTCGAGGGCGGCGGTCGCGGCCACCGTTCCGTCCCGTCGGTCGACGGCGACCAGCAGGGTGTGGCGGACGGGCGCCACGTAGGCGCCGTGGAGGTCGATGATGTCCCGGTGCCAGCGAGGTACGTACCCTGTGCCGAAGTCCCGGTACACGGTGTCGAGCATCACGGAGCGGGCGCCGTCGACGTCGTCGGGGGTCGCCGTTCTTATGCAGTAGTCACGCACTTGCGCATCATATGCATTAAGGCTGTACGAGTCCGCCCCGGGGCCGGTGGATCAAGGCTGTACGGGGTCGCCCGGGGGCGGGCCGGTCCGCCGCCACGACCCCTTCCACACGACCCAGACATGCCCGTCGGGGCCGTGGTGCACGTTCAGTCCGTCGACGACGGCGAGCAGCGGCAGGTTCTTGGCGCCGGCCGGGTCGCCGGCGTCCAGCGGGACCGCCACGTCGTCGGTGGCCGCGACGGTGATGCCCGAGGGATCAGCCGTGAGGACGATCCGGCAGGCGTCGGCGGCGCTGCGCGCCAGCAGGCATCTGCTCGCGGAGCAGCCCGCGTCGAGGACCGGGGAGACGAACGACACCGGGGCATCGATGACCTGCGTCACCGCCACGGCAGCCGCCTGGGCGGCGAACTCCCCGTCCTGGCGCGCGAAATGGGCCGTGAACTCCATCTCCCGAACCGGTTCCATGAGCCCGTGCTCGGTGAGCAGCGCGGGCCCGTCAGAGGAAGCGCGTACCGGCGTTCCCACCACCAACCCTCCTTGGCCGGGCAGTCGTACGAAGTGCGTGGTGCGGCCAGGGACTGGGGCAGCACGGCGACTGTACGTCGGCAACACACCCATGAACAGGGCGCGTTGGGCAAACATAAAGACCAAAAGTCAACGGCTATAGCCGAAGTTCACTAGGTCGAGTGAACTAGATCTTGCGCGGAGCGCGGTATGGACGGTTCCGGCGCGGTACGGGTAACAACCGAGATCGAATACGCCCGCCCCTGTACGAGGGGGAGCCGACATGCCACCCCAACCCAATGATCATGCCGCCGGACCGCCCGAGGGCGGCACCGAGGGCCCCGGGCTCGCAGGCGCGGCGGAACCCGGGCCCGGGAGCACGGCGGAGTTCCGGCCGCCTCCGGCGAATCCGTATGCGCACAGTTACCCGGGACCCGGCTTCGCCGTCGTCGAGGTGCTGGGCGAGATCGACATGGCGACGGCCGGCACCCTGAGTGAGCACCTGGACGCCCTGACCTCGGGCGCGGCGCCCCAGGTCGTGGTGGACCTCCGGGAGGTCGAGTTCTTCGACTGCTCGGGGCTGCGGGCGCTGTGCCGGGCCGAGCGCCGGGCCGGAGAGCGCGGCGGCGCCCTCCGCCTGGTCTCCGACCAGCCCCACATCCACCGCCTGTTACGCGCCTGCGGCCTCCTGGGCCGCTTCCCGCCCCTGGCACATCTCCCTCCCGCACCTCCTCCACCGACTCCCGAAGACTGAGGAGATCTGCCGAACCGTCTTCCCGAGCCGTTCGAGATGGGCGTGGAGCGCGCCCGAGCCCCGCGGCCGGGTCAGGCTCCGACGACTCAACTCCCGCTCGCGTCCAGCCAGTTCGGTACACATCCGCTCCGGTCTCCCGCCGGTGCGCAGCGGGCCAGGACCGCGGCGATGGCCCAGAAGGGGTGCCCACCGCGCCGCGGGAGGACGACGATCCGGGCCGGCCGGGCCCCGGACGCCGAGTAGGCGGCCCTCCACGACTCCGGACATCGCGAGGTCGGACCCCGCAGCGCCACCGCCCGCGATACAGCCGATGAACCCGATGGCGTCGATGAAGCCGGACACACCAGGGCCGGCGGAGAGACGGCCCCACTCCGTCTCTCCGCCGGCCCCTGTTGCGAGGTCACGCGGCACTCCGCGACGGGACTCGCACTCCCCATCCGCATCCGCGGGCCTCCGTCGACGCACTCGGAGGACCGCGCGACCCCGGCCCTTTCAGTACGTGAAGACGGTCGTCCCGTAGGAGTTCTTCACGCACTCGTTGGAGAAGGTGCGCTCGTAGGAGATCCGCTTGCCCTGCCAGACGCCGTCGACCGTGACGACGACGGGGTCGTACTCACGGGTGCACAGGACGTCGGATCGGGTCGGCAGGGCATCGAAGTCCCCGCCCACCGCGCGCAGTTCGGCGCAGGCGGAGACCGCGTCCGGGTGGGTCCCCGAGGCCGTCGGCGCACAGTTCAGGGTGACCGCGCGTTCAGGTGTGGCTTCGGCCGCGATCTCCCCGTGGCCCGTGGTGAACACCAGGGACGAGGGGGCGTAGAGCGCGTGCGGCGAAGGGGTGGCGAGGGCGGTCCCGGCCAGGGGACCGCAGACGGCGGTGGCCGTCAGGGTGATCGTCGCTGCCCAGCGCGCGGTGTTCGGCATTGTGTGCATCCTTCCGCTCGGTCGATCGCCGCACCGACTCGGTTCGGCCGGTGCGGCGAGCGCGAGTCTGCCGATTCCGCGGCGGAAACACACGTCGACCCCACGCGTTTCAGTAACCTTGCGTATTGAATCAGTGGCGTGAAGTGACGGAAATCGAACGCGTCTCCCTTGGGACTGAGCGGGCGCCAGGTCACGGCAGGTACCCGCTGGCCGGATATCCCCTGCTCAGCAATAGGCCTGAAACATTCCGCCGAGGCTGAGCCGCCGACCGGGAGGCCGCCGCCTCCCGGATGCGGGGGTCCCGCGAGCCCGCCCCGTGCACGCGTGTCCCGACGGGCCGGGCGCTGCCCCCAGGTGGCGTAATCCTCCACCACGGGCCGTAAAGATGGATGGTTCATCCACTGGTGCGGCCCTCGGTCCGCGCCATAGCTTCGGCAGACCACCGCACCAGGGGACGGCTTCCCCGCGCTGCGCGCACCCTCGCACAGCGACACGCCGTCCCGTCAGCCGCGTCACCACGCGCTCCCCCGCCCAGCCCGCCAGGGCCGGTCCTTCGCTGGAGCCCCTCCTTGTCCCAGAACGCCCTCGCCTCCTCCGACTCGCCCGCCTCCTCCGTGGCGTCACCGCCCTCGCTCACCGAGGTCGAGCCGTACGGTGTCGAGCGGATCCCCGACGCGGACCGCAGCGCGAGTCCGCTCGACCTCTTCCGGCTCGCCTTCGGCGGGGCCAACACCTTCTCCACCTGCGTCCTCGGCGCCTTCCCCATCCTCTTCGGGCTCTCCTTCTGGCAGGGACTCGCGGCGACACTCCTCGGAGTGCTCGCCGGCGCGCTGATCCTGTGCCCGATGGCGGTCTTCGGACCGGTCAACGGCACGAACAACGCCGTCTCCTCCTCCGCCCACCTCGGCGTGCACGGCCGGGTCGTCGGCTCGTTCCTGTCCCTGCTCACGGCGATCGCGTTCTTCTCGATCTCGGTGTGGAGCTCCGGGGACGCCCTGGTCGGCGGTGCGCACCGGCTCTTCGGCCTGGAGCGCGGCGACCTGTCGTACGTCGTCGCCTACGCGCTGTTCGCCGTCCTGGTCCTCGCGGTGTGCGTGTACGGGTTCCGCTTCATGCTGTTCGTCAACAAGATCGCGGTGGTCTCGGCGACCGTGCTGTTCCTGCTCGGCCTGGCGGCCTTCGCCGGGGACTTCGACCCGTCGTACACGGGAATCTTCACGGCGTCGGCGGACGCGGCGACGCGGGATCTGTTCTGGCCGTCGTTCATCGGCTCCGCGCTGATCGTGCTGTCGAACCCGGTGTCCTTCGGCGCGTTCCTCGGCGACTGGTCGCGCTACATCCCGGCGAACACCCCGCGGCGCCGGGTGGTCGGGGCCGCCTTCCTGTCGCAGATCGCGACCCTGCTGCCGTTCGTCTTCGGTCTCGCGACCGCGAGCATCATCGCGACGAAGGCCCCGGAGTACGTCGACCCCGAGGCCCCGAACTTCGTCGGGGGGCTGCTGGCCATCTCGCCCGGCTGGTTCTTCCTGCCGGTGTGCCTGCTCGCGCTGATCGGCGGCATGGCGACGGGCACGACCGCGCTGTACGGCACGGGGCTCGACTTCTCCTCCGTGTTCCCGCGGCTCTCGCGGGTGCAGGCGACGGTGCTGGTGGGTGTGCTGTCCATCGCGTTCATCTTCGTGGGCCGCTTCGGCTTCGACCTCGTCCAGAGCATCTCGACGTTCGCCACGATGATCATCACCTGTACGACGCCGTGGATGGTCGTGATGATGCTGGGCTTCCTCACCCGTCGCGGCTGGTACGACCCCGACGCGCTCCAGGTCTTCAACCGACGCCAGCGCGGCGGCCGTTACTGGTTCACGCACGGCTGGAACTGGCGCGGCATGACCGCCTGGTGGGTCTCCGCGCTGCTCGGTGTCCTCTTCACGAACATCCCCGGCCAGTTCGTGGGACCGCTCGGCGATCTGGCCGGCGGGGTCGACATCGGCCTGCCGATCTCACTGGCCGTCGCGGCTGTCCTGTTCCTGGGCCTGCTGTGGTTCTTCCCCGAGCCGAGAGCGGCGTACGGGCCGAAGGGCGCGCGGCTGGTCCGTACCGTGGACGTACCGGTGCCGCCGATCACGGGACCAGGGGCCGAGGCCGATCACGGGGCCGGGGCGAACCGGGGTCCGATGGCGGCCGACCGCTGACGGCCGACGGCTCCTGACGGCTCCCGACGGCTTCCGACGACGATGGTCAGCGGTCTGCCGTGGCTGCTTTCGAGGGGTGACTCCGTGCGGGTTCCGACGACCCCTGACAGCGAAATCCGGACAGCTCCCGCGGCAGGGGCTGCCCGGGAACGCGGCCTTCGTAGACTGCCCCGCCATGGGAGAGATCTACGGACTGGGCGAGATCACCTGTCCGTCCGGTGAGTTGGTGATCGTCGACGGCGGTCATCTGGGCATGTGGAGCGGGGAGGGTTCACCGGCGCTGGTGGACCCGGGAGCGTTCGGTGTCCGGGATCCGGCGGTCGCCGCCGATGTGAGCGCGGCGACCGACTTCCTGATCACCGGCCCCGACGCCGACACCGCGGCCCACTCCTTCGGCCGGCAGCTCGGCCGGACGCTCCACGACATCCCGGCGTCCGGGGTCGCGCAGCTGGTCGAGCTCTTCGGCGCGCACTGCCGGGAGCAGTGCCTCGACGCCGCACTGGAAGCCCGCGCCGAACGGGTGCCGCACCGGGAGCGGGTACGACAGTGCGCGGAGCGCGGCGGAGGCTGTTTCCTGATGCACGGGGTGCCGGTCGTGGCGCTCGGCGGCGTACCCCGGGACCGTCCGCTGCCGGTCCTGGCGACGGACAGCGGCATCGTGGTCACCGTCGGCCCCTCCCCCGCCGTCAAGTCCGTGGAACTCGGGGAGATCCGCGTCGACTGGGCCCGTCTGCTCTTCGGCGACGCCGACGCGCTGAGCGCCTGGCGGCACGACGACCCCGTCGACGGGCTGGCCGACGTCGCGTTCTGGGGCGCCGCCGAGGCCGACGCCGCCACCGAGTTCACGGCTCCCGATCTGGGTGAGCCCGGTGAGAAGGGCGTGAAGGGCTGGACGGGACTGCCGGTGCCGGACGCGATGCGCCTGGCCACCGCGCTCTTCGACTGGAAGGACGCGGACCCCCGAAGGCGCCTGATGGTGGACTTGCGCCCGCACTCCCACCACTGGCAGATCATGCGAGCGGTCCGCGCCTCCCCGCTGGAGTCCGGCACCGTACGGGTCGGCGGCGCACAGGTGCTGTGCGCGATGACCGGCCAGGGCGACGGCTGGTTCCCGGTCACGGCGGACCTGGACCCGACGGGCCGCCTGGTGTCCGTACGAGTGTCGTTCCCTGAGTGAGCCTGCCGTCGGCGACGGACCCCGGCCACCGGGTCGGTGGCGTCCCGCCCACCGGGGTGCGGCGGCTTCGCGAGTTCCTGAGCAGCGGGGGCGTGCTGCCGGCGGGCCCGGGACGCGCCGAGCGGGTCCGGACTCCGGCCGCCCGACCCCGCGTCAGGCGTGTCCTCGTGCTGGACGGATCTTGCCCCGCTCGTCAGGATCGTCGCGGGGCCGCGGGCGGGAACGGCACGGTCCCGGCCACCGGATCCAGGGCGAGAGGCGGAGCGTACGGATGACGAAGCACTGGGCGGACTTCCAGTACGAGATCTATCTGAACGGGATGACAGGAGCGGTGCCGCGGCTGCCCACCGATCTGACCCGGCTGGAGGAGCTCACCGAACAGCGGCTGGGGCCCGGCCCGGTGGGTTATGTGGCGGGCAGCGCGGGCAACGGCAGTACGGCACGGGCCAACCGGGCCGCGCTGGAGCGCCGCCGGATCGTGCCGCGCATGCTGCGGGACGTCCACGAACGCGACCTGTCCGTCGAGGTACTGGGCCGCCGGCTGCCCGCGCCCCTCGCCCTCGCGCCGGTCGGCGTCCTGTCGATCATGCATCCGGACGCCGAGCCGGCGGCGGCCCGGGCCGCCGCAGCACAGGGGGTTCCGTTCATCCTGTCGTCCGCCTCCAGCACGCCGATGGAGCAGGTCGCGGAGGCGATGGGCGACGGTGAACGCTGGTTCCAGCTGTACTGGGCGAAGGACCGCGAGGTCACGAAGAGTTTCCTGGACCGGGCGAAGGCCTGCGGGTTCACCGCGCTGTTCGTCACGCTGGACACGCCGCTGCTGGCCTGGCGGCCCCGCGACCTGGACCAGGCCTACCTGCCGTTCCTGCACGGCGTGGGCACCGCCAACTACTTCTCCGACCCGGCGTTCCAGGCAGGTCTGGCAAAGCCCGTGCACGAGGACCCGGACGCGGCCGTCATGCACTTCGTCGGGATGTTCGCGGATCCCGCGAAGACCTGGCCCGACCTGGAGTTCCTGCGGGACACCTGGGACGGCCCCATCGTCCTGAAGGGCGTCCTCCACCCCGACGACGCCCGACGGGCCGTCAACGCCGGGATGGACGGCGTGGTCGTCTCCAACCACGGCGGACGTCAGGTGGCCGGTGCCGTGGCCGCCGCCGACGCGCTGCCGAGGGTGGTCGAAGCCGCCGGGGACCGGCTGACCGTCCTCTTCGACAGCGGGATCCGCACGGGCGACGACATCTTCAAGGCATTGGCGCTGGGCGCCGAGGCCGTGCTCGTCGGGCGCCCGTACGCCTACGGGCTCGGCCTCGACGGCCAGGCCGGCGTCGAGCACGTCATCCGCTGTCTGCTGGCCGAACTCGACCTCACTCTCGCTCTGTCGGGACACGCCGGCCCGTGCGACCTCGGCGCCGACGACCTGGAGGAGGAGACCGACTGAACACCCGCCCGCCCGCCCGCCCAGCCGGTCGCCCGCCCAGCCGAACTCCGCCACCGACTCTGCGACGAACGTGCCGGTCACAGACCGAGGCCGCTGACCGACCTCACCAGCAGCAGGTGCGAAGGTAGCGGTTCGGCGGGCGGCGGCCCGGAGTCATCGACCGTGGTGGCCCGGCGCTCCGTATAGGGACTCGACGCGGAGGGGTTCGACCCCGCCGGTTCACCGGGTTCGCCCTGTTCCCCCGGTTCCTTCGGTTCCTTCGGTTCCGAGACACGCGGCACGGCATCGCACGTCGGCTCGGTGCACTCGGGCCCGGACCCGGCGTTCGAGCCGATCCGCGTGTCGGCGGCGGACGGATCAGCCGAGGGCTCGCCGGACGGCGCGTCCGTTCCCGCTATCGACAGCGACTCGGGCGTCGCCCTGGTGCCGTCGGTGAGCCAGCGCTGGTCGTCGCCGCGGTCACGGATCTTCACCACGACATCCGCCTCGACCTCGTCCGCGGCGGGAGCGACGGCCAGCTCCGCCTGCCAACGGGGCAGCAGTTCGCCCCGCACGGTGAGGTCGTACCGCACGTCGTCCCCCCTCTTGGCGGACGCCGCTGCGCAGCTGCCCAGGACGACCACGCCGGCGTCGACATGGGAGTCCAGGCACAGCTCGGGGTCGGCGGCGCTGCGCAGGAGGCCGTCCTTCTCGTACGACCACTTCTGTGTTCCGACGGCCGAGCACGTGTCCAGTTCGGCGCCCGCGCCGGCTCTCGCCCTGTCGCCCTTGATGTCGAGGCAGAGGTCGGCGGCCAGGTTGCGCAGCCGGGTCCGGATGGGCCCGGTGGGAAGGCCCGCCGAGCCGGGCGGTGACGACGACCTGGCGGGCGGTGCCTGCCCGCCCGGGGTGAGCCCGGCGGACGCGCCGGCGGTGGCCGACGGATCGGCACCGTCGTCGTCCTGCGACCACAGACTCGTGACCAGGACGGTCGCGAGCAGGGCCACCGAGACCAGGCCCGCTCCGGTGAGGAGTGCCTTCGAGTACCGCGGGCCCGGGGAGGAGTGCCGCCCCTGCCTGGTGGAGAGCTGGAACAGCACCCGGGGGCGACGCCCGCTGACAGGGCGTCTGCCGGTGTGCCGGCCGGCCCGGACCGCCGAAAGCCCGCTGTTCGGCCGCGATTCGAGATATCGACGAGCACCCCAGCCGAGCACGCCTTCGGCGAGCAGTCCGCCGAGGCCACCCTCGAAATGGCTCAGTTGTTCGGCCGCGTAACGGCAGAACCGGCACGCCAGCAGATGGTGCTGCACATCGGGGAGCAAGGCGCCACCACGCCGAATCGGAACATCCAGGAGACGGTTGTAGTGGCGGCAATCCTTGTTCGGCGCGAGTTCACGATGGGCCCGTACACAGCCTTCGCGGAATTTCTCGCGGGCCTGCTCAAGCGCCGCCGACGCGTTGTCGACATCCATGCCCAGCAGACCGGCCGGTACGGATATGTGCTCGGCCTCGACCTCGGTGTGCCAGAGCACGCACTGCGCGAGTCCCGGGAGAGCCTGGAAAGAACGTTCCGCGAGCTTGCGATTTTCCGGTGTCATGGACTTCGTCACGCGCATACCGCGACCACCGGCCGGTTTACGGAGATCCGGAAGGGCCTCGGATATACGGTCCTCCGCGGCCCACACCTCGATGATGTCCCGTACGGCCACCAGGAGCTGGGGGCGCAGGGCGGCGGCGGACCCGGCGCGCCGGAGACGTTCCAGTACCCGCTGGAAGGCGGCGGCGGTGACCATCGAGGCGACGTCCGCCGAGGAGGCGAGACAGATGACGGCGTAGTCGTGCGTCGACTGCCAGTGCCGCGCGAGCAGGAGCGCGACGGGGTGGGTGAGTTCGCCCTCCGGCTGCGCCCTGAGAAGGGCGGCGAGACCCTCGTCGGATTCTCCGGGGGCGGCACCGGAGGCGGGCGGATACGGCGGACGAGGCGGGTGGGGGGTGTGCACTGAGCGGTTTCCTTCCACAGCACGAGGTGGCGCACAGGAGTTCTGACCGCCGAGAAGGAGCTCCTGGCTGGTGCGTACCTTTCGGGCTTGGCGCACGGAAAGCGGCCGGGACGTCGACCACGCGGCATCCGCCGACCGCGAGCCTTTCGGGCCCGACGGCACGATGAAATCCCGAACGGTGCATCAGACCTGGCCATTGGCCATGTGCGAGGAAGTTCACCCTTGCACATGACGCTCACGCCCAACAAGGCACGTGAGCCACTTCGGCGACATTCGCCCATTGAAGGAAAGTCAGTGTCCATCCCGGTCAACTCATAACGGGGCGGAACGGTTCGGCAGGATATTGGCCGCCGAGCGCCCGGGCTGAAACGTGCACCCGCACCCGATGCCGCACACCTCTGAGACCTGTGTCACATTCCGCCGCGCGCTGTCACAGCTCGGCCCCCCGGAACCGTCGCAGTAGTGAGCGCGCTACGGGAGGCACACGCATGTCCGGAAGTCCGGCACCTCAGACCCACGAGCGACCGACCTCGGCGACGCGGCAGATCCTCATCGGCGCCTATCCGTTCCTGGAGTCCTGGGTCACCGGCGACAGACGCGAGCACCATCTTCTGGACCGGCCGCGCAACCGGCCGATCCGTACGTCCATCGGCGCCGCGTGGATCAGCGTCTATCTGATTCTGCTGGCGGGCGGCGGCAACGACATCGTGGCCACCCGCCTCCATCTGTCGATCAACACGGTCACCTGGGCCGTCCGGATCGCCCTGTTCGCCGTCCCGGTACTCGTCTTCGTGGCGACCCGGCACATCTGCCTCGGTCTCCAGCGCCGGGACAGGGAACTGGTGTTGCACGGCCGCGAGACCGGCGTGATCAAACGGCTCCCGCACGGCGAGTACGTCGAACTGCACCGGCCCCTCTCCCCCGCCGAACTGCACACCCTCACGCAGCACGAGCAGCCCCGGCCGCTCGACCCCGGCCCGGCCGAGGACGCGAACGGCGTGCCGGGCCCGAACGGGCGGGCGCTGAACCTGCGGACCCGGCTCTCTCGCGCGCTGTACGGCGAGGGCGCCCAGGTCGCGAAGCCGACGGCCGAGGAGCACCGGGCGGCACATGGGTTCGGCGAGGACCGGGCCGGCGGGCGGGAGGTCAGCGAGGCGGGACCTCCAGGCAGCTGATCCGCAGAGCGCCCCGGGCCTCACCGGGGTGGCGGCTCCTCATGGTGATCCGGAGCCGGCTGCCGCGTACCGGGTCGAAGGTGACCGCTGTCGGCGCGTCGGACGCGGTGGCCCAGTCGATGCCGGCGCGCTTCACGGGCCGGTAGCGGTGACCGTCCCAGAAGGTGACGTCCAGCCGGGCGGGCAGGGAGTGCGTGGCGTCGACCGTGAAGGAGAGCTCGATCCGGTCGGCGGTCCGGGCCCGGCCCCACCCGACGGACACCCAGTCCTCCTCGCGGGCGCCGTCGAAGGCGGGCAGCAGGGCCGTGGCCGCCTTGAAGAACGCGTTGGACCAGCCGGTGGCCGGGTCTCCGTCGAGCATGGCGGCGGGCAGGGTGTCCGGACGGCCCGAGTAACTGGCGTCCGCCCGCGGGTGGTCGGGTGCGCCCGGCCCCGGGTCCGGCGCGACGTCGGGTGCGGGGGTGCGGATCTGGGGCCGTGCGGCGGTGGCGCGCACGGTCACGGTCGCCGTCCGCAGCCCCGCCGAGCGCGCCCGCAGCCTGAGCCTTCCCTCCCCGGTCCCGGCGCGGACGATCGCCAGAGCCTTGCCGTGGAAGGCTGTGCGGGTGCTCGCCTGGTAGCGCTCGGCGCTCTCCTCGCGCCCGTTGTCGACGCCGGCCAGCGATCCGCCGTCGACGTCGAAGGCGATGGAGTGGTCGGCGCCGGGCACCACCACACCACGGGCGTCGATCACCTCCGCGGTCACGAAGCACAGCGAACGGCCGTCCGCCGCAACGGACTTGCGGTCCGGTGTGAGCCGCAGCGCGTGCGGCTCACCCGCGGTGCGCAGCACATCGGTGGCCACGGTCCTGCCGTCGCGCCTGGCCACCGCCTTCAGCTCACCGGGAGCGAACGGCACCTTCCAGGTGAGGTGCAGTTTGCCCGCGCTGCCGGTCGGACTGGTGTAACTCCCGGGCCAGGGCCCGCCGATGACGGTCTTGTCGTCGCCCGTCGCCTCGGTGGTCTCCAGGTACGTCCGTCCGTCGGTGGTCTTCTTCTCGTCGAACTTCCTTGTGCCCAACGACTTTCCATCGAGGAAGAGCTCGACCGTGTCCACGTTGGAGTAGGCCCAGACCTCCACGGTGTCGCCCGCTTCGTGGTCCGTCCAGTTCATGGGGAGCAGATGGACCATGGGTTCGTCGGTCCACTGGCTCTTGAAGAGGTGGTACATGTCCTTCGGGAAGCCGGCCGTGTCCACCGCACCGAAGAAGGACGCCTTCACCGGGAACACGTCGTACGGCGTGGGTTCGCCGATGTAGTCGATGCCCGACCACAGGAACTCCCCCGTGAACCACTTCCGGTCCCGGTCCTTCTTGAGCCCGTACTCGCCGCTCATCGTCCAGGAGGCGAGGTTGTTGTCGTACGAGGAGGCGTCACGTCGGCCGGGAGTGTGGTTCTCGCCCGTGTTGAGGTGCTCCGGCTCCTGGTAGGCGCCCCGGGTGGAGGTCTCGGACGAGGACTCCGACTCGAACAGGAACAGGTGCGGACAGCGGGCGTGCAGGGCGTCGACCGAGGCGGCGGTGTTGTAGTTGAGGCCGAGTCCGTCGATCTTGGCGAGCATCAGGTCGGCGGGCGAGCCGACGGCGGGCAGGCTCCGGTACTTGTCGGAGCCGATCACGATCGGCCGGGTCGGATCCAGTCGCCGCACGTCGTCGATGAGCCGGTCGGCCATGGCGAGGCCTGCGGTCGAGGTGGAGTCGGGGATCTCGTTGCCTATGGACCACAGGACGACGGCGGGCGAGTTGCGCGCCGCCAGGACCATCTCCGCGATGTCCCGGTCGGACCACTCGTCGAAGAAGCGGCCGTAGTCGTACCGGTTCTTGCCGCGCCGCCAGCAGTCGAAGGCCTCGACCATCATCACGATGCCCAGCCGGTCGCAGGCCTCGACGACCTCGGGTGCCGGTGGGTTGTGCGAGGTGCGCAGGGCGTTCACGCCCATCCCGCGCATGATTCGCAGCTGGCGTTCCACGGCGTCCGCGCCGACGGCGGAGCCGAGTGCGCCGAGGTCGTGGTGGAGGTTGACGCCGCGGAGTTTGACGTGGGTGCCGTTCAGGGTCATTCCGTCGTCGGCGTCGAAGACGACGCGACGGATACCGAACGGGGTGCGGTAGGTGTCGGTGGTCCGGCCGTCGACACGGAGTTCGGTGTGCAGGGTGTAGCGCCGCGGCCGCTCGCAGGACCACAACTTCGGCTCGGGCACGCTTACTTGATGGTCCGCGATGCTCGTGTCCCCGACGTCGACCGTGCTCGTCCGCCGGGCCACCGTGCGGCCGTCCGGGTCGACGACCGCGGATCTCACCTCGACCCGTCTCGCGGTGCCCGACGCGTTCACCACACTCGTCCGTACGCGTACGAGCGCCTGGTCGTCGTCGATCTCCGGGGTCGTCACGTAGGTGCCCCAGCGCTGGACGTGCACCGGCTCGGTGACGATCAGCCGCGCCTCGCGGTAGATGCCGCTCCCCGAGTACCAGCGACTGCTGGGCAGTTGGTTCTTGACCTGGACCGCGACGACGTTGGCGGTGGTGCCGTCCGTGTGCAGCAGGTCGGTCAGATCGAGGGCGAAACCCGTGTAGCCGTAGGGGTGTTGGCCGACGAGTTCGCCGTTGCAGTACACGGAGGAGTCCATGTACACGCCGTCGAACTCGACGGAGATCCGCTTTCCCTCGTACGCGGGCGGCAGGGGGAAGGCGATCCGGTACCAGCCAAGGCCGCCCGGCAGGAAGCCGGTGCCGCTGCTGGTGCCGTGGTCGGTGGTGGGAGTGAGCTCGACGCTCCAGTCGTGCGGCACGGAGATCCGCCGCCACCGCGAGTCGTCGTAGCCGGGTTCGGCGGCCCGGGCGTACGCGCCGGTGGGGTCGGTGACGCCGGACAGGTCGACGAGCGCGAAGCGCCAGCCGTCCCGGAGCGGGATCGACCGGCCTCCCGTCCCGGTCCGGGCCCGGGGCACGGCCCCCTCGGCGGCCCAGGAGTCCGAGGCCCCGGCCAGGGCCACCGGAGTGGCTGTGCCTGCGATCAGTAGAGACCTGCGCGTGACCGTCACCGCGTTTCCCTTTCGTCAAGGGCTCACATGTGCGCACGACTACTCGCTCGCAACTGCTCGCTCACAACTACTCGTGGACAAACGGATTCTGACAGTGCGACACATGTGCCCGTCAAGGCCCCGGTAAGCGCGTTCTGTCCGTCCTGGCACATCGGCCCGAATCCCCCGTCGGCGGACGGGGCCGACAGGAGGAGGCCGGTGCACGGGAGGCGGGAACCGCCGCGCCGTGTGAGGAGGGGCCGGACGCACTACCCTGGAACAGAAGTGACGTGTCTGTTCACCGTGAGTGTGTGCGCAATGGAGTGGCGGCGATGTGAGGAGCCACAGCGAGACAGCGGGTGACGGTCCGGGCTATCCGTTCGACGAGAGCTCCACGGCAAGGGCCGTCATCGACGGTGACGGCATCGTCGTCGAGTGGAACGAAGGCGCTCGACGTCTGCTCGGGCACGCACCGGCCGATGTCGTGGGCCGGGCCGCCTCGAAGCTGCTGGCGCCGGACGCCGGTGAGCTGCGGCGTCCGTCGGCCGGCAACCGCTGGATCGGCACGCTCGCGCTGCGCCGTGCGGACGGCCGCACCCTGCGCGTCTGGCTGCTCGCGCACCGGCGGCGCCCCGAGCTGGGCGACCGCAGCGACTGGCTCGTCGTGACCCCGCTGGAGAACGGCACCCTGGAGGCGCAGGACGATTCCCTCGCTGCCACCTTCCTCGACCAGTCGCCCTGTGCGACCGCGATCTTCGACGAGCGCCTCCGGCTGCGCAGGGTCAACGCGGTCATGGCCGAGTCGATGGCCCTCCCGGAGGAGCACATCCGTGGCCTGCGGCTCCCGGAGATCGGCGGCGGGCCGCAGAACGAGGAGCTGGAGGGGCACATGCTCCGGGTGCTCCTGACCGGCAGACGCGAAGACGTGCAGACCTGTCTGGGCACCGCTCCCGAGGGCCGCGCCCAGGCCTGGCTGGCGCGGATGGCGCCGCTGACCGACGCCGAGGGCCGGGTGCGCGGCATCTGTCTGTCCGCCCACGACTTCACCGAGCAGTACCTCGCCCGGGAGCGACTGCAGCTCGTGAACGAGGCGAGCATCCGTATCGGCTCCACCCTCGACGTCACCCGTACGGCGCAGGAGCTGGCCGATGTCTGTGTGCCCGCGCTCGCCGACTTCGTCAGCGTCGACCTGGTGGATCCCCCCGACCGCGGCGGCGAACCGTACACCGGACCGCTCCTCGCCCCCGTGAGTCTGCGCCGCGCCGCCCACCGGTCGGTGAATCCCGGCGACCCGGAGTCGGTGGTCAAGCTGGGAGAGGTGGACACCTATCCCGCCGGCTCACCGCAGGCCGACTCCCTGGTGGCCGGCCGGCCCATCGTGGCCGCCGATGCCGCGACCACCCTCTCGAAATGGCTCGCCCGGGACCCGGTGCGCGCCGACCGGGTCAGGGAGCACGGCATCCACTCGACGATGTCCGTGCCCGTCCAGGCCCGCGGCGCGACCCTGGGCGTCGCGGTCTTCAGCCGGTTCCGGCGGCCCGATCCGTTCACCGCCGACGACGTGCTGCTGGCCGAGGAGGTCACGGCCAGGGCGGCCGTCTGCATCGACAACGCCCGCCGGTTCTCCCGCGAACGCGAGACCGCGATCGCCCTGCAGCGCAGCCTGCTGCCCCGGTCGCTGCCGCGCACGGCCGCCGTCGAGGCGGCCTCGCGCTATCTCCCCGCGGCACGGGCCGGGGTGGGGGTGGGCGGCGACTGGTTCGATGTGATCCCGCTGTCGGGGATGCGGGTCGCCATGGTCGTCGGGGACGTCGTCGGCCACGGGCTGCAGGCCTCCGCCACCATGGGCCGCCTGCGGACCGCCGTGCGCACCCTCGCCGACATCGACCTGGCACCGGACGAACTGCTCACCCACCTCGACGACCTGGTCGTCCGGCTCTCCGCGGAGGACAGCGAAGGCACCACCGGCGAGGTCGGCGCCACCTGCCTGTACGCGGTCTACGACCCGGTCACCCGGCTCTGCACCCTCGCCCGGGCCGGTCATCCGCCACCGGTGATGATTCCGCCCGGCGGGCAACCCGAGGAGATCGACGTACCGCCGGGGCCGCCGCTGGGCCTGGGCGGGCTGCCGTTCGAGTCGACCGAGCTGCGACTCGCCGAGGGCACCGTCCTCGCCCTCTACACCGACGGCCTGATCGAGAACCGCGAGCGTGATCTCGACGAGAGCCGGGCGCTGCTGTCCCGGACGCTGGCGCGGACCTCGGGTTCCCTCGACGAGACCTGCCACGACATCCTGCAGTCGCTGCTTCCTCCCACCGGCGCCCCCGACGACGTGGCCCTGCTGCTGGCCCGGACGAAGGGTCTGCCGTCCTCCCAGGTGGCGACCTGGGAGGTGCGGGACGATCCCGCGCTCGTCGGCCCGATCCGCAAACAGGTCGTCCGGCAGCTGGAGGCCTGGGACGCGAGCGAGGCGGCGTTCACGACCGAGCTGGTGGTCAGCGAACTCGTCACCAACGCGATCCGGTACGGCGAACGCCCGATCCGGCTGCGGCTCATCCACAACGCCTCCACCCTGATCGTGGAGGTCTCGGACTCCAGCCACACCGCACCGCATCTGCGCCGCGCCAAGACGTTCGACGAGGGTGGCCGCGGGCTGCTCCTGGTCGCCCAGCTCACTCAGCGCTGGGGCAGCCGCCACACCACCGAGGGCAAGACGATCTGGGCGGAGCTGGTGTTCGGCGAGGACGGCCAGGGCTGAGACTCCCTGCCGGGGGCGTCCGGGGCGCGCGCCCCGGACAGGTCAGTGCCCGCCGCCGTAACCTCCCCCGCCGTAACCGCCTCCGCCCCAACCGCCTCCTCCATGGCCGCCCCCTCCTCCGTAGCCGCCGCCGGACCCGTCGTCGTACCAGCAGTAGTAGCCGTAACAGGTCCAGCCGGAAGCGGAGGCCGTGGGCTGCGGGGTCGGGGTCGCCCCGGAAGGCGTGGGTTTCGGTCCGGGGGGCGGCGGTGCGGTGCGGCTGGGCTTCGGCTCGACGGTCGATGTCGGGGCCGGCTTCGCCGTTTCGCCGTCCGTGTACGAGGTGATCCACTCCATCTGGAGCGAGTCCACCGAGGTGTCGATCTCCCAGCGCTGGGCCGGTCCGTCGTTACGGGACTTGAGGACCAGCCCCGCCCCGTCGTCCCCCGAGACAGGGGCAAGCGCGAGCGCCGGCTGCCCCAGGGGGACGACATTTCCTTCCAGGGTGAAGTCGTAGCGGGCGCCCGCCCGGTTCTTGTCTCCGTCGCACGCCCCCAGACGGACCGAGGAGGGGGTCCCGGAGTCGAGGCACAGGTCGTTGTCCGCCAGGCTCCGCAGCAGCCCGTCGCTCTCGTACGACCACTGCTGCCGCTCCGAGGCGGTACAGGTGGCGAGGACGACCTCCGCGCCCACGCCGACCTTGCCGTCGGCGATACCGGCGCAGTCGCCGCTGCCCTGGTTGCGCAGTCGTCCGGCGAGAGCGCCGGGTCCTGTGTCGCCGGCGCCGATCCTGGTCGGGACCTCGTTCGGCTCCTCCGCCGCCGTCCCGACGCCCGAGGAACGTGTGGGTTCGTCCCCGCCACCGGCCCACAGGACCAGCGGTACGAGGACGCATGCGCCGACGACGAGTACGGCCAGGGCGAGGTCCCGGCGCCGCCGCGGGAAGCGCCTGTCGGTGTCACCGGGGTCGCCGGCGCCCGCGTGCGGCAAAAGCCGCAGGGCGTGGCGGGGGCCGGGGTGCCGGGCACGGCCCGCACCCAGGAACGAACCGCCACCCAGGTACGAGCCGATGCCCACGGGAGTCCCGGCGCCGGCGGTCCCCGGGGCCGCACCCGCACTCGGCCGCGGACCTACGCCCGCCGCGGAACCCGGCCGGGAGCCGACCACTCGGCGGGGATCGGCCACCCGTCGGGGATCGGTCTTCCGCCTGGGACTTGCGCCCCAGACGGAGTCGGGATCCACGTCGAGCGCACCAGCGAAGCCGGGGTCTGGGCCGGGGCCGGGAGTTGTTCCGGGGCCTGTGGCGGGGCCAGTTTCGGGGCCTGGACCTGGACCTGGGTTTGGGCCGGGGCCGGGGCCAACGCCGGTACCGGGACCGGAACCGAGGCCGGAAGCGAGGCCGGAACCGGGACCGGGACCGAGGCCGGAACCGGAACCGGAACCGAGGCCGGGACCGGGACCGGGACCGGGACCGGGACCGAGGCCGGAACCGGAGCCGGAACCGAGGCCGGAACCGGAGCCGGAGCCGACACCCGGATACAACCCCGCCTCCGGATACGAACCCCCGGTCGAGTAGAAGTCGGCCCCCGGGTGGCGCCCGGTGTCCGAGTCGGGGCCCGACCCCGGTGCCGTGGAGACGACGGGCCCCGCCGTCGTCTCCTCGCCCCCGGGCCGGCGCCCGGGCCTGGAGTCGAGGTAGTCCAGGGCCGCCCACCCCAGTACCCCCTCGACCAGCAGAACGGACAGCCGGTCTCCCGACTGGTCCAACTGCTCGGCCGAGTACGGGCAGTGCTCGCAGGTGGTCATGTGCTGTCGCAGGTCGGGGTCGACGCTGTTGCCACCCCTCCGGAGCGAGACGTCCAGGAGCCGGCTGTAACGGCGGCACTCGTCGTCGGGAGCGAGTTCGCGATGCGCTTCGAGGCAGTACTGACGCAGCAGTTCCCGTGCGCGCTCCAGCGCCTGGGAGGCGTCCCGGACAGGAAGACCGAGCAGCCGGGCCGGTACGGCGAGTTCCTCGGCCTCGACCTCCGCGTGCCACAGGACGCAGCGGGCGGCCTCCGGCAGCCGTTGGAACGCGAGGGACACCAGGCGCCGGCCGTTCGGCGGGAGCAGCCGAACCGCGGCCGGATCACTGTCCCCCGGAGCGGTCTGCAACTCGGGACTCAGCATCCCCCGGCGTTTGTCCGCGTCCCATTCGCCCGCTATTCGGCGCACGGCGACCAACAACTCCGGCCGCCAGGCCGCTCTGGGCCCGACCTGTCGAACGGATTCCCCGAAGAGGCGGGTGAATGCCGCGGTGGCGAGCATTCCGGCGTACTGCACACCGTTCGTACACAGACGAGCGTACGAGAAGACGGGTACCCAGTGCCGACCCAGCAGTTCCCCCGCGGGATAGCGGGCGGGTGTCCCGCCCGACCCCTTCTTCAGTTCTGCCGCGAGCCGCTCGTCGGTCGTATCGAACAGACTACCGACCGCGGGGGAATTCAACGGGGTCGCGTCGTTCACGTGCACTTTCCTCCAGAGCCCCATGCGAAATTAGTCCATACCAACGAGTACGGAAATCACTGTCTGCACGCCGACAAGCTGCACCTTGGCACAGCGAACCCTCAGGCAACAAGAGAACGCTCTCAATTCCCTTCACCCGCACATGTTTCGTAGGAGACAAAGTGTCAACAGGGAGTCGGGGCAATGCAATTCACCATGGGCACCGACACCGTTATTCCGGTGGAATATGCAACCCGAGAGCGAGCAGAAGGACTGGGCGGCGACACTCGCACCCCCGTCCACCTCGATGCTCCGTCGTCTGATTCGATTGCGCAGAACGACAGAACAGCGGAACGACCGAACGACCAAACGAAACCGACAACCTCTTTCCAAGGACGAACCCCTGAGCTCGACACTCGCGACCGCCCTTTCCGCTCTTCTGCTCGTAGCGGTACTGGCCGGTGCCGTGATCCGGCCGTTCGGTCTGCCGGAGGCCACCGTGGCCGTCCCGGCCGCGGGACTGGTGATGGCCACCGGCGCCATCTCCACCGACCACGCGCGGGCCGAGGCCGAACTGCTCGGCCCGGTCGTGGGCTTCCTCGCCGCGGTGCTCGTGCTCGCCAAACTCTGCGACGACGAGGGACTCTTCCGGGCCTGCGGCGCCTGGCTGGCGCGTACGTCGAAGGGGCGTCCGCAACGCCTGCTGGCCGCCAACTTCCTGCTCGCGTCGGTCATCACGGCCGTACTGAGCCTGGATGCCACGGTCGTCCTGCTCACCCCGGTGGTGTTCGCCACCGTGGCCCGCCTCGGCGCCCGGCCGGGGCCCCATGTGTACGCGTGCGCCCATCTGTCGAACACGGCGTCGCTGCTGCTGCCGGTCTCCAACCTCACCAACCTGCTGGCGTTCACGGCCAGCGGGCTGAGCTTCACCCGGTTCGCCCTGCTGATGGGTCCCGCGTGGGCCGTCGCCGTCGCCGCCGAGTACCTGGTCTTCCGGCGCTTCTTCGCCGACGACCTGACCGAACCGAACGACCTGGACGAGGGCTCACCGGCAGCGGCCGAGGCCGACCCCGTCGAGATGCCCGCGTTCGCGCTGGCCACGGTCGCCTGCACCCTCGCGGGATTCGTCGTGACGTCCGCGGTCGGCGTCGAGCCGGCCTGGGCGGCATTCGCGGGAGCCCTCGTCCTGGCCGTCCGGGCGCTGGTCCGTGGGCGCACCACCCCGCTCGCCGTCGCGCGGGCCACCTCGCTGCCCTTCCTCGCCTTCGTCCTGGCCCTGGGCATCGTGGTGCGCGCCGTGGTGGACAACGGCCTCTCGGACGCGCTCGGTCACCTGGTCCCCGACTCGTCGGGCCTGCTCGCACTCTTCGGCATCGCGGTCCTCGCCGCCGTGCTGGCGAACCTCATCAACAACCTGCCCGCGGTCCTGGTCCTGCTGCCCCTGGCCGCGACGGCGGGCCCCGGACCGATCCTCGCCGTCCTGCTCGGGGTGAACATCGGCCCGAACCTCACATACGCCGGTTCGCTGGCGACCCTGCTGTGGCGGCGGATCGTCCACCAGCACGAGCACAGCGTGGATCTCGGTGAGTTCACCCGCCTCGGCCTGCTCACCGTGCCCGCCACACTGATCCCGGCCGTGGTGGCACTGTGGCTTTCACTGCGTGTGTTCGGTACCTGAGTTCACGTGTTCGGGACCTGAGTCACGCGTACGGGCAAGGTCCTGCGAAGGGCATTGACCCTGTGACATGGCCATGGAATGCTCCGCTTTGGGAGCGCTCCCACCGTTCTGTCGTCCGCGCCGGACTCCACTCATGGACCCCATTCCAGGCACCGGGAGACGCTCCATGCCCATGTTCCCTCACGTGGACCGCCGCCGTCCGACGAATCGTCGGACCAAGAGCGCCGGAAGGCGCAGGACGGCCGGGCTGCTGACGGCTGTCCTGCTGACCGGCGGCCTCGCCCTCGCGCCCGGCGCGGCCGGAGCGCCGTCCGCCGCCGATCCCGCCGCGGCCACCACGCCCGTACGGGTCAACCAGGCGGGCTATCTGCCGGACGGCCCCAAGCGCGCCACGGTCGTCACCGCGGCCTCCGAGCCGCTGCGCTGGCGGTTGCGCACCGCGTCGGGCGCCACAGCCGCCTCGGGCCGAACCGTCGTGCACGGCATGGACGCGGCCTCGGACGAGGCGACCCACGTGGCGGACTTCTCCGCGTTCCGCAGGACGGGATCGGGTTTCGTCCTGGTGGTCGACGGGTGGAGCAGCGCGCCCTTCGACATCCGCGCGAACCTCTACGACGGTCTGCGCTCCGAGTCGCTGGCCTTCTTCTACCACCAGCGCAGCGGCACGCCGATCGAGGCCTCCCTGGTGGGGCCCTCGTACGCACGGCCCGCCGGGCACCTCGGGGTCGCTCCCAACCAGGGCGACACGAACGTCCCGTGCCAGGCGGGGGTGTGCGACTACACCCAGGACGTGCGGGGCGGCTGGTACGACGCGGGCGACCACGGCAAGTACGTCGTCAACGGCGGGATCTCCGTCTGGCTGCTCGTCGACTCCTTCGCGCGCGCCGAGCGGGCGGGCACCGCGTCCGCGCTCGGCGACTCGACCCTGCGGATCCCCGAACGCGGCAACGGCGTACCCGACGTACTGGACGAGGCCCGCTGGGAGCTCGACTTCCTGATGCGGATGCAGGTCCCGGACGGCAGGCCCTACGCCGGTATGGCCTTCCACAAGATCCATGACGCGGCCTGGACGGGTATCCCGACGCGGCCCGAACTGGACGCCCAGCCGCGTGAGTTGCACCGCCCGTCCACCGCGGCCACGCTCAATCTCGCCGCGACGGCCGCGCAGTGCGCGCGGGTGTTCAGGCCGTACGACTCCACGTACGCGAAGCGGTGTCTGAGCGTGGCGCGCACGGCGTGGACCGCGGCGAAGGCCGACCCGGCGCTGTACGCGCCGGATTCGGACAGCACCGGCGGCGGCCCCTACAACGACACCCAGGTCACCGACGACTTCTACTGGGCGGCGACCGAGCTGTACGCGGCGACCGGTGAAAGCGCCTACCGGGACGCGGTCACCTCCTCCCCCTGGCACACCTCGGCGGACGCTCTCACCCCGACCGGCTTCAACTGGGCCGACACCGCGGCGCTCGGCCGACTGACCCTGGCGACCGCGCCGAACGGGCTGCCCGCCTCCGACATCCGGCGCGTGAGGGCCTCCGTGACGGCCGCCGCCGACGGGCATCTCGCCACGATGGCCGGGCAGGGTTACGCGGTGCCCATCCCCGCGAACGGGTACGTATGGGGCTCCAACAGCCAGGTCACCAACAACGCGATCGTCATGGCCACCGCCTATGGGCTGACCGGGCAACAGCGGTACCGGGCCGGGGTGTTGGAGTCGATGGACTACCTGCTGGGCCGTAACACCCTGGATCTCTCCTACGTCACGGGCCACGGCGACACGTACTCCCAGAACCAGCACCACCGGTTCTGGGCGCATCAGTACGACGCCTCGCTGCCGAACCCGCCGGCCGGCTCCCTGGCGGGCGGTCCCAACAGCGGTCTGCAGGACCCGGTGGCCCAGGAGCATCTCGCCGGGTGCGCCCCCGCGGCCTGCTACATCGACGACATCGGCTCGTACTCCACCAACGAGGTGACCATCAACTGGAACGCCCCGCTGGCGTGGCTGGCGGCCTTCGCGTCCGAACGCCGCCGGTGAGCTGCCCACCGAGTTCGCACCGGTGGGACCGCACCGAACCGCAGGGCCCGCCCGGTCAGGAACGCAGCAGGTCCGCGCCGCCCAGGTCGAGTACGCCGTCGTGCCAGGTCAGCCCACGCAGATCGCGTACGACGACCGGGGCGCCGGTGTCCAGGCCGCGCGTCCCGACGCCGATGACGTACGCACCGGCCGTCTCCCCCGCCCTGGCACCCGCGGCGGCGTCCTCCAGGACGACGGTCCGCGCCGGGTCCACACCGAGGCGTGCCGCTGCCGCGAGGTAGCCGTCGGGGGCGGGCTTGCCGTTCATGACGTCGTCCGCGGTGACGAGCACGGGCGGCAGGGGAAGGCCCGCCGCGGCGAGGCGGGCGCGGGCCAGAGCGGTGACTCCGGAGGTCACGACGGCCCAGCTGCCGTCCGGCAGGCTCGTCAGGAGGTCGAGGGCGCCGGGCAGGGCGGTCGTGGTGGCGGCTGCCTCGATCTCCAGGCGGTCGATCTCGGCGAGGGCGGCCGGCCGCTCCCCCGGGTCGGTCACCAGGAGGGCGACGGTGTCGGCGGAACGCCGTCCGTGCACCATCGCCGTGACCCGCTCGGCGGACAGGCCGCGAGCCCGCGCCCATCGGCTCCACGCCTGGTCGACACCGAGGTCGGAGTCAACCAGCACGCCGTCGTTGTCGAGGAGGAGGCCCTCGCAGGGGATCTTCATGTACGGGGTCCGGGCCTTTCAGATGACGGGACGGTTGCGGTAGCGGCCGACGAGTTCGCGGGCGGCGGCCTGCATACGGGCGGGCGGCAGCCCCTGGGCCAGCAGGGTCAGGTCGTCGACGACCATGTCGCCGATGTTCAGGAATGCTTCCGGGATGCCGCCCGCGCGGTGGGCGGAGAGCACAAGGCCCTCCAGGCCGCGGGCGGGGTCGTCGGCGGCTACGGGTTCGTCGGGCCAGACGTCGATCCCCGCGAGGAGGCGGCCCTCGGCGACCCGGGCGAGCAGCGCGGGGAAGTCCACGACGGGCGCGCGGCTGACGAGGACGAGCCGGGCGCCGTCGGGCAGCAGTGCCAGTTCGCGCTCGCCGAGCAGATGCCTGCTGTCGTCGGTGACGGTGGCGAGCACGAAGACGAACGTGCTGCGGGCCAGGGTCTCGTCGAGGGTGGCCGGCACCAGGCCCTGTTCGCGCAGGACGGCGGGCGGCAGCCAGGGGTCGTACACGCGCAGGGTCGGGCGGAAGGGCGCGAGGAGCGGGTGGAGGCAGCGGCCGAGGTTCCCGAAGCCGATGAGGCCGACGTCCGCGCCGCGCAGCAGTACGGAGTCGGCGGTGCCGTCGGACACGTACCGCTCCCGTCCGGCGCGGAAGGCACGGTCCTCGCGGCTGATGCCGCGCGCCAGGTCGAGGGCGAGCCCGAGGGCGTACTCGGCGACGGCCTGGGCGTAGGCGGGTCCGCAGCCCAGGACGTGGATGCCGCGGCGGAAGCACATGTCGTAGTCGACGTTCGGGAAGAAATTGCCCTCGACGTTGAGCAGGGCTCTCAACTCGCCCGCGCGCTCCAGGCGTTCGGCGGGCAGGTCGGGCTGGCCGACGACGGCGAAGGCCCCCGGCAGCGCCCGGTCGAAGGCGTCCTCGGTGTCGGGCTCGACGACGGTGAAGCGGTCGTGGAGGCGGGTCAGCGTGTCCGGCCTGAAGATGCGTTCCCCGGGGTGCGGGTCGGGGCGCAGGATCACGAGCGGCTTGCGCGGGGTGCTCACGGCTCTCCTTTCATCCGTCACGGTTCTCCCGGCCTCCGTACGCACGGTGGCCCGCCGCCGTCGGTGCGGCAGCACGGCCGGTCGCTACCCGCGCTCAGGCCCCGGGAACCTCCCGCAGCGGGTCGGGCAGTACGTCGCGCAGCGGGGCGCGGGCGGTGACGCCCTGCTCGGGGAAGATCCGGTAGAGGGACAGGTCCGTCTGCCGGCCGGGAGTGGAGGTGGCGTTGACGGCACGGAAACGGTCGTACGCCGCCGCGTGGTAGCCCTCGGCCCGCGCCGCCGCGCCCAGCGCGTAGTGGGCCCGTCCCCGCAGGCTGCGGCAGGTGGGCAGGTCCACGCCGTGGACGGCGCGCCGGACCGCGACGTGCGGGAAGCTCTTGAGCGAGATCCAGGACCGGACGCAGCAACTGGTGGAGTCCGGCGATGGGCCGCCGGGGCGCGGTCGATCGCGGGCCACCGGCCCGCACGCCGCAGTCGGCGCCGGTCGGCCGCACGAAGCCACCTCCAGGCAGCAGTCGCGGCGCAGCCCAAACCCCCGCGAACTTGACGCACAACCCCTCGCACGCTTTGATCCAGACGTGCCGAGATCCACAACCCGGCACCCAGAGGTGCGCCCAGCCGGTGGACGAGTTCCGCAGTCCGGCCAAAGTCGCCAGGACCGTTACCGAGTCCGAGGCGGGGTCGTACTCGCGATCGATGGAGCGGACATGCCCGCCAAGCGTGGCCCCCGCACGGGATTCCTCAGGACCGCCGCCGTCCTGGTGACCCTCGCGGCCCTGGCCTCCTGCACGTCGGACGGGGACGGCAAGGACCCCGCCGACACCACAGCCGGCTCAGACAGCCCGGACAGCACGAAGTCCGGCTCCCAGGCCGTGCGGCTACCCCCCGTGCCCGACGGTTTCGACTACCAGATCGGCGGCGCCTACACCCCGCCGTCCGGCGTCCGGATCGTGGCACGCGACCGCGGCGCCGACCCCGCGCGCGGTCTCTACAACATCTGTTACGTCAACGCCTTCCAGGCCCAGCCCGACGAACAGGACGACTGGCCCGACGACCTGCTGCTGCGGGACAAGAAGGGCGAGGTCGTCATCGACGCCGACTGGGACGAGGCGCTGCTCGACATCGGCACACCCGCCAAGCGCAAGCGGGTCGCGGCCCGGGTCGACAAGTGGATCGACGGCTGCGCGGACAAGGGCTTCGACGCGGTCGAGCCGGACAATTACGACAGCTACACCCGCTCCCACGGGCTGCTGAACGCGGACGACGCGGTGTCCTTCATCAAGCTGCTGTCTCGGCGCGCGCACACCCGGGGCCTGGCCATCGCGCAGAAGAACACCGTGGAGCTCGCGGACCGACGCTCCCGTGCCGGGCTCGACTTCGCCGTGGTGGAGGAGTGCGGCGCGTACGACGAGTGCGGTGAGTACGCGGACGCCTTCGACGACCGGGTCGTCGTCGTGGAGTACACCGACAAGGGCCTCAAGAAGGCCCTCGCGGGCTTCGGCGACCGGCTGAGCATCGTGCGCCGGGACGTTCAGGTGTCGACGCCCGACAGCGACGACTACGTCCGCAGGACCCGATGACCGGCTGACCCGCGGACCCGCCCCCAGGCCCACCCCCGCCCCGCCCCCGGTCAGCGCTCCATCAGCGCTCCAGCAGATCCAGCGCCTGCTCCCAGCGGAACCCGCGCTGCTCCGGTCCACCGAAGGCGTGCTCCCCGAACCGGACCCCCATCCCGCGCAGCCTCTTCAGACTGTCCCGATAGGCGGGGTGGGCGGTCAATGCCTCGCTCACACAGGGCAGTACGGAGATCGGCACGCCCATCCCGTACGCCTCGCAGAGCGTGCCGAGGGCGAGCGTGTCGGAGATGCCGGCCGCCCACTTGTTGACCGTGTTGAAGGTGGCGGGCGCCACGGCGACGGCGTCCGGGTCCGGGAACGGACGCGGATCACCGGGCGAACGCCAGGCGGACCTGACCGGCCGGCCCGTCTGCGCCTCGACCGCCGCGAGGTCGAAGAAACCCGTGGCCACCGGGGTCGCGATGACACCGACCTCCCAGTCGCGCTCCTGCGCCGGGGAGATCAACCCACCGATGCCGTCGGCGACTCCGGCGGCGCAGACGACGACGTAGAGGAAGGGCTTCCGAGCCTTTTCAGTCACCCGCGAACCCTACTGAACCGGCAACGATCCCCCTCGTCCCCCTTGTCCCCCTGGAGCCCCTGGTCCCCCGCGCTCGGAGTCCGGCCGGGGGCCGAGGATCCGGCGCTCCTTCTCCTCGATCCGCACGTCGTTGATGCTGGCCTCGCGCCGGGTCATCAGGCCGTGCTCGTCGAACTCCCACAGCTCGTTGCCGTACGAACGCCACCACTGGCCGTCGGCGTCACGGCACTCGTACTGGAACCGGACGGCGATGCGGTGGCCGTCGAAGGCCCAGAGGTCCTTGCGCAGGGCGTACTCCTCCTCGCGCCGCCACTTCGCGGTGAGCAGTTCCACGATCTGGGCGCGTCCCGTGACGAAGGTGTCGCGGTTGCGCCAGACCGAGTCCCGCGAGTAGGCGAGCGAGACCTTCAGCGGGTCGCGGGTGTTCCAGGCGTCCTCGGCCGCCTGGACCTTTTGGGCGGCACTCTCGCGGGTGAAGGGCGGCAGGGGCGGGCGGTCGGCGTCCGTCATGCGGATCCTCTCGGAATGGACTTGCCGGCGAGCTGGTGAGGGCCCGCCCGGAGAACGTACGTTCTCCGGGCGGCTGCTAACGTAGAGAACGCTGGTTCTCGCGTCAAGACGCCAGTCGAAACACCGAGTCAGGACACCGGGTCAGGGCTCAAGGTCAGGACGCCAAGGAGTGAGCCGGTACATGGACAGTCCGGTCGCCAGGGAACGGGCCCTGGACGCGGCGGAGGCGCTGTTCTACGGGCGCGGCATACAGTCCGTCGGCATGGACGACATCCGTGGCGCCTCCGGGGTCTCGCTCAAGCGGCTCTACCAGCTGTTCCCCGCCAAGGAGCACCTGGTGGTGGCCTATCTGGAGCGACGCGACCTCCGCTGGCGGCAGCGGCTCGCCAAGTACGTGGACGGTCACGAGGACGCACGGCAGCGCGTCCTCGCGGTCTTCGACTGGCTGGGCGGTTGGTTCCGCGAGCCCGGCTTCCGCGGCTGCGCCTGGATCAACTCGTACGGGGAGCTGGGCGCCGTGTCGGAGCCGGTGGCCGAGCAGGTCCGCGCCCACAAGCGGGCCTTCAGGGAGTATGTGGGCCGCTTGGTGGACGACGCCGGGCTGCCAGCCGAGCTGGCCGGTCACCTGTATCTGCTGGCGGAGGGCGCCATGGTCACCGCCGCCGTCGAACAGAGCGCGGAACCCGCCGCCCGGGCCGGGCGGGCGGCCCGCGCGCTGGTCGACTCAGCCGGCTCGCCCCAGCCGGCTGGTCCGACTCGAACGGCGTGCCGGTCGGCCATTGACTGACGCCCCCGCGGGTTGCAGACTTCAATTGAAACTTCAATGGACGATTGTTCACCAGACGAACGCGGGCGTTCCGTCGCGGAGCGCGTCGCGCGCGTCGATCCGACGGGAAGAGCCGCGCATGACCCTCCATCGTGACCTGCTGATCGGCGGCAAGGACCAGCCCGCGGTCTCCGGCCGCACCGCCGAGGACGTGAATCCCTACAGCTCGCGGCTGTACGCCACGGTCGCCGCGGCGGGCGTCGAGGACGTCACCCGGGCCGTGGACGCCGCCGACGCCGCGTTCGAGGGGTGGGCCGCGCTCGGTCCGGCGCAGCGGCGCAAGATCTTCCTGACCGCGGCCGACCTCCTGGAGGCCCGCACCGAGGACGCCGTACGGATCATGGCGGGCGAGGTGGGCGGCACCCGGCCCTGGGCCATGTTCAACGTCGGTCTCGCCGCGAACATCCTCCGCGAGGCCGCCGCCGCGGTGACCGCGCCGCGCGGAGAGGTCCTGAGCGCTCAGGAGGAGGGCGCGCTGGGACTCGCGATCCGCGAGCCCGTCGGTGTCGTGGCCGCCTTCTCGCCGTGGAACGCCCCGGTCATCCTGGGGGTACGGGCCGTCGCCGCGCCGCTCGCCGCGGGCAACACCGTGGTGATGAAGCCCAGCGAGGACGCGCCGATCGCCTGCGGTCTGTTCATCGCGGACATCCTGCGCGAGGCGGGTCTGCCCGACGGGGTCCTGAACGTGATCACGAACGCCCCCGAGGACGCGGCCGCCGTCGCCGAGGCCCTGGTCGCCGACGAGCGCGTACGGGCCGTCAACTTCACCGGCTCCACGGGGGTCGGCCGGATCATCGGTGTGCACGCGGCCCGGCATCTGAAGCCCGCGGTCCTCGAACTCGGCGGCAAGAACTCGGTGATCGTGCTGGACGACGCCGACGTCGACTACGCGGTCGACGCCGCCGTCTTCTCGGTCTTCATGAACTCCGGCCAGATCTGCATGTCCGCCGACCGGATCCTCGTGCACGAGAGCCTCGCCGAGGAGTTCACGGCCAAGTTCACCGCGAAGACCGAGTCGCTCGCGTCCGGCGACCCTGCCGATCCGCACACCGTCGTCGGCCCGCTCGTCACCCCGGACGCCGCCCGCCGGGTCGCGGCGCTCGTGGAGGACGCCGTCGCCAAGGGCGCGACCGTCCTCACCGGGGGCGCCGCGCCCGAGGGAGCCGTGCATCCGGCGACCGTCCTGACCGACCTTCCCGAGGAGGCCGAGCTGTACCACGGGGAGGCCTTCGGCCCGCTGGCCGTGATCAGCACCTTCACCACGGACGACGAGGCGATCTCCTTCGCCAACTCCACGGAGCACGGGCTGACCTGCGGGATCATCACCGAGAACGGCACCCATGGGCTCAGGGTCGCCCGGCGGATCCGTACCGGCATCGTGCATGTCAACGACCAGTCGGTCGCCGACGAGCCGAACGCTCCGTTCGGCGGCTTCAAGGGCAGCGGGTACGGGCGCTTCGGCGGGCGCTGGGGCATCGAGGCGTTCAGCAACACCCGCTGGGTGACCCTGGCCACGCAGCAGGCGCACTTCCCGTTCTAGCGGTGACTCGTACGGCCGTACTCGGGCAGGTGTCAGGGTGAAACGTCTCGTGCGGGATGAAACGGACGAGGCGAGCGTGTTGAATTCCGAGTCGGCAGGAGTCGGCAGGAGTCGACGGTGGTCGGCACGAACCTGCACGAGTCGTACACGACGACGATCGATGGGATGGATGACATGCCTCTTGAGGGTGAGTACGAGCCCAGTCCCACCCAGTGGGTGCGCGATCAGGTGGAGCTGTACGAGCGTTCCGGCGGTACCGAGGGAACGACCCTGCGGGATACGGGACGTCCCGTGATCGTGCTGACCACCCGGGGCGCGAAGAGCGGGAAGATCCGCAAGACGCCGCTCATGCGGGTCGAGCACGAGGGCCGCTACGCCGCCGTCGCCTCACTGGGCGGCGCGCCCGAGCACCCCGTCTGGTACCACAACGTGGTCGGCGACCCCCATGTGGAACTCCAGGACGGCCCGACGCGCCAGGACATGACCGCGCGGGAGGTGACCGGCGAGGAGAAGGCCCAGTGGTGGGAGCGGGCGGTCGCCGCCTTCCCGGACTACGCCGACTACCAGAAGAAGACCGACCGCGAGATCCCGGTCTTCGTCCTGGAGCCGACCACCGGCGACTGACCCGCTCGAAGAAGGTGTGCATGAACCGGTGAGCGTCGGGCACCCGACGTTCAGGTCCCGCCGCGCTCCCCCGTCGCGGCGGGGCCATTTTCCTGTGCGGCCGCGCGGCGCGCCAGGCGGGCGTCGGTCACGTCGAGGAAGATCTGGTCGACCTGCGGGACCAGGTTGGAGACGGACGCCTTGATGCGTACGGCGACGAGTTCGACCTCCTCGCTGTCCAGGCCGGGCGTCAGGTCGACGCGGGCGGCCACCAGGGTCGAGTCGGGGCCGAGCTGCATGGTCAGCAGGGACTCCACGGAGTCGATCTCGGGCTGCGCCTCCAGCAGGGCACGGATGCGGCTGCTCGACTCCTCGTCGGTGGCCTGGCCGATCAGCTGGTCGCGCGCGTCACGGCCCAGCCGGTACGCCACGTAGACCAGGAGTCCCCCGATGGCGATGGAGGCCGACGCCTCGTAGACGACCTGGCCGGTGACCATGTGCAGGGCCATGCCGGTGATCGCGAAGAGCACGCCCAGTACGGCCGTGCCGTCCTCGGCGATGACGGTGCGCAGCGCCGGGTCACGGATCTCGGCCGAGAATCCGCCCTGCTGCCGCACCTGGTGCAGCGCCCGCAGCAGGGAGCCTCCCTCGGCGAGGAGCGCCACGACCAGGACCACGAGCCCCGCCACATAGCCGCTGTGGGACTCGGAGCCCTCGCTGCCCAGGGCTTCGAAGCCCTGGAAGAAGGAGAAGCAGCCGCCCATCAGGAAGATGCCGACGGCGGCCAGCAGTGACCAGAAGAAGCGTTCCTTGCCGTAGCCGAAGGGGTGACGGTTGTCGGCGGGGCGCCGGCTGCGCCGCAGGGCGGCCAGGAGGAAGACCTCGTTCAGGCTGTCGGCCACCGAGTGCGCGGCCTCCGACAGCAGGGCGGGCGATCCGGCGAACAGACCACCCACGGCCTTGGCGACGGCGATCACGAGGTTGGCGGCCAGTGCCACCAGCACGGTGACACGGGTGCGGCGGTCCGAGGAGGAGGAAGGCTTACGGTTCACCTCCGCCGAATGCCCCGCTCACCCTTCCTCACACGAAGGTGACGGCGGTTTCGGGGAACACGTACGGAGGCGGACGTACGAAAGGAAGACACCGCATGAGCGACACCGAGGGCAGCGTCGAGGGCAACAGCGCGTACGGGAAGAAGTCCTTCAAGCGGTCGAAGAGCCACTTCTCGGACCGTGTGACGGCCGACGGACGCGACGGCTGGCCGGTCGGGGCCGGGCGCTACCGGCTGGTCGTCAGCCGGGCCTGCCCCTGGGCGAGCCGCGCGGTGATCTCGCGGCGGCTGCTGGGGCTTGAGGACGCCCTGCCGATGGCGGTCACCGACCCGATCCAGGACGACCGCAGCTGGCGCTTCACGCTGGATCCGGGCGGCCGTGACCCGGTGCTGGGCATCCGCTACCTCGCCGAGGCGTACGAGGCCCGTGAGCCGGGTGCTCCGGGCGGTGTCAGTGTGCCCGCCGTGGTGGACGTGGACAGCGGGCGCCTGGTGACCAACGACTACCAGCAGCTCACCCTGGACCTCGCCACCGAGTGGCGGGACCTGCACCGCGAAGGGGCGCCCGACCTCTATCCGCAAGGACTCCGCGACGAGATCGACGAGGTCATGGAGGAGGTGTACGAGGACGTCAACAACGGGGTGTACCGGGCCGGGTTCGCGACCGGCCAGGAGGAGTACGAAGCGGCCTACGAGGGTGTGTTCCGGCGGCTTGAGCTGCTGTCGCGGCGGCTCGCGGGGCAGCGATATCTGGTCGGGGACACGATCACCGAGGCGGACATCCGGCTGTTCACGACCCTGGTCCGCTTCGACGCGGTCTATCACGGCCACTTCAAGTGCAACCGCCACAAGCTGACGGAGGACGCGGTGCTGTGGGCGTACGCCCGCGATCTCTACCAGACGCCCGGGTTCGGGGACACCGTCGACTTCGATCACATCAAGCGGCACTACTACCAGGTCCACGAGGGCATCAACCCGACCCGTGTCGTGCCGCGCGGCCCCGATCTCTCCGGCTGGCTGACCTCGCACGGCCGCGAGGAGCTGGGCGGGCGCCCGTTCGGGGACGGGAGCCCGCCGGGTCCCGTGCGCGAGGGCGAAGAGGTACCGGCGGCGGGCCGGCCCTGACGGGAGCGGGGCCGCGTATTCGCCGCTGAACTGGACACTCGCCTGATGTCCTGGAAAAACAGCTACCGAAGGAGAGCCTGGTGCCGAAGAAGAAGAGCCTGCCCGTCGTCTACAAGCCCGTCGGATTCCTGCTCGGCTGGACGAGCGGAACCCTGGCCGGGCTGGCGTTCCAGAAGGTCTGGAAGGTGATCCGCCACGAGGACGACGCGCCCGACGCGCTGGACAAGGACCGCGGCTGGGGCGAGGTGCTGCTCGCGGCGGCCGTCCAGGGCGCGATCTTCGCGGTCGTCCGCAGCGCGGTGGACCGCACCGGCGCGAAGGCCATCGAGCGCTCCACCGGAGTGTGGCCCGGCGACGACAAGGGGGGCCGCGACTGACGCTCCGTACCGTCCAGTACGGTGGCCTTCCTACAGGTGGCCGAGAGTCAGGGAGCAGTCGTGACGAACCAGGCAGCGGTGGGCGACACGGTTGAGGACTTCACTCTCCCCGACGAGACGGGCACGCCCCGGCAGCTCTCGGAGCTGCTGGGCGAAGGGCCCGTCGTGCTGTTCTTCTACCCGGCGGCGCTCTCCGCCGGCTGCACCTCCGAGGCATGCCACTTCCGCGATCTGGCCGCCGAGTTCACGGCCGCCGGGGCTCGGCCGGTGGGGATCAGCGGTGACACGGTCGAGCGTCAGCGGGAGTTCACCGAGAAGCACACCCTCGGGTATCCGCTGTTGTCCGACCCGGACGGTACGGTCCGCGAGCTGTTCGCGGTGAAGCGCGGTTTCTCGCTGGCGCCCACCAAGCGGGTCACCTTCGTCATCGCCGAGGACCGGACGATCCTCGAAGTGGTGCGCAGCGAGATCCGGATGAGCGCGCACGCGGACCGCGCCCTGGCGGCCCTGCGCGCCCACCGCGCCTGAACGGTCCGTTCCCGGGGGCGGCCCGGCCCCGACCGGGCTCAGCCCTGCTTGGGCGCGGTCGCCGACTCCGTGCGCAAGGTGAACGAGTGGCCCGACGGGTCGGCGTATCCGCGCTCCTCGTACGGGCCGCCCGCGTCCTTCGTCTCCAGCGGGCGCCCGCCGAGCCCGATGACCTTGCGCTCGGCCTCGTCCAGGTCATCGACGTAGAAGTCCAGGTGGGCCTGGAGGGAGTTCTCGGGGCGCGGCCAGCTGGGCGGGGTCGCGTTCACGTCCCTGCGGAACGCCAGCCGCATGCCCTCGGCCCCCCTGATCTCCACCCGGTTCGCCGTCGCGTCGGTCTCCTCGCCGTCGAGGAACTCCTTGTAGAACGCGGCGAGTTTCTCAGGTTCCGAGCAGTCCAGAACCACGATGCCTGCCACTACCTGTGCCATATCTCCTCCGAAGACGGACCGAGCGCGAACGGCCATCCGCCCACTGCTCGTTGACCGGGTACCCCGTCGCGCGCGGAACAGCCCGCGCAACCGGTCGCGTGCGGCCCCGAGGGGGCAACCGCGCCCATTCGGCCACGGAGGCCGACAAATCGCCGAGGTCACGGAGCGATGTAATGCAGGTCACGGTGAAGTCACCGAGGTCGCGGCATAGATCATTTACGATCAGGGCAACCTCGTAGCGTAAATCGAGTCAACTTTCGCCTCAGGAAGCGCAGTTCGAGTCAGTGGGCGTCACTTTCGCATGCCCGCGCGCAGGGGCGGGGGCCCTGTGAATTCGTCTCTAGAGAGGACGCGAATGCCGCAGGACGTCAGGTTCGACCTCCCCTTCGCCACCCCGGTCAGCGCACACCTGGACTACGCCCAGGCCCGCCATCTGCGCTGGGTGTGGGACAAGGGCCTGGTGCGCAGCAACGCCGGCTTCGAGGAGTACCGGTCCTGGGACCTGCCCCAGGCTGCCGCCCGTACCTATCCCCACGCCTCCGCCGACGACTTGGTCGTCCTGATGAACTGGTTCTCGCTGGCCTTCCTCTTCGACGACCAGTTCGACTCGGGCAGGCCCGACCGTGCCGACCGCATAGCCGAGGTGGCACGGGAACTCATCGTCACCCCCCTGCGGCCCGCGGGCATCACCCCCCGGGTGGTCTGCCCCATCACGATGGCCTGGGCCGAGGTATGGGCCCATCTTTCGGATGGCATGTCTCTGACATGGCGTACCCGGTTCGCGGCCTCCTGGGGCCGTTTCCTCGTGGCGCACACCGAGGAGGTCGACCTCGCCTCCCGCGGCCTGGCCGGCACGCTCGACCTCCAGGAGTACGCGGCGTTCCGTCGCCGTACGGTGGGCATCCACCACAGCATCGACGCCGGGGAGCGCAGCCGCGGCTTCGAGGTGCCTCCCGAGGCGGAGGCCCATCCGCTCATGGAGAGGATGCGGGACCTCGCCGCCGACACCATCGGCTTCATGAACGACATCCACTCCTTCGAGCGCGAGAAACGCCGGGGCGACGGGCACAACCTGATAGCCGTCCTGCACCGCGAGCGCCGGTGCGGCTGGCAGGAGGCCGCCGACGAGGCGTTCCGGATGACCTCGGACCGCCTCGCGGAGTACCTCGAACTGGAGTCGCAGGTCCCGCGGATGTGCGACGAGCTGGGTCTGAACGAGGAGGAGCGCGGCAGGGTCCGGATGGGCGTCGAGGCGATCCAGCACTGGATCAACGGCAACTACGAATGGGCGTTGACCTCGGGCCGCTACGCCGCCGACAAGGAAACCCCCGCTTCCCAGGCGGAACTGGCGGGCAAGGGCTCCCTGGACGACCTCTTGGCGGTCTGACTCCTGGCAGTCCGACTTCCGGCAGTCCGACTTCCGGCAGTCCGACAACGATTTCCCGGCACCTCTTCGGCACCGCTGCCGAAGAGGTGCTCTCGGAGGGGGCGGGGAACCGCGCGACCAGCCCCCACGCACCCGCACCGCACCCGACACACGACCCGGAACAGGCCTACGTGGCGAACTGAACCGGCAACCGGTCCAGCCTCGCCTCCCAGGTGGACGCGGTAGCGGTCAGCTCCTCCGGAGTCACGGCGAGCCGCAACCCCGGCAACCGGTGCAGCAGAACATCGACGGCGGTCTCGATGATCGCCTGTCCGATGTTCTGCCCAGGGCACTCGTGCGGCCCCCCGCTGAACGCCAGATGCGACTGGTTGCCGTGCACGGAGACACCCACGTCGGGCCGGATCTCCGGATCGATGTTGCCGGCGGTCAGGCCGAGCACCAGCAGGTCGCCCTCCTGGAGCCGGTGCCCGCCGAGTTCCATGTCCGCGGTCGCGAACCGCCCCGGCAGGACGGCCAGCGGCGGAGTGTTCCACATGACCTCCTCCACGACGGCGGAGATGTTCAACTGCCCGCTGACCAGCCCGGAGAGCCGGCCCGCGTCCGTGAGGACCAGTTGCAGCACCCGTGCGAGCAGGTTGCTGGTCGTGGTGTGCGCGGTGATCAGCACAAGACGCAGATGGTTGACGATCTCGTCCTCGTCGAGGTCGGCGTGGTGTTCCAGCAACCCGGTGGTGAAGTCGGAGCCCGGCTCCACCCGCTTGCGCTCGGTGAGTTCGCCGAGGATCTGCATGATGCGGTCGTTGTGGGCGAGCGCCTCGGCGCCACCCTTGATCACCTGCGCGGACGACTCTGCGAGGCGCCGCCCCTCGCTCTCCGCGAGCCCGAACACCCTGGTGAGTACGAGCATCGGCAGGTACTCGGCGTACTCGGACACCAGGTCGGCGGTGCCCGCCTCGGCGAACGCGTCGATCTGCTTGTTGGCGAAGTGCGTGACATGGCGGCGGATACCGCGGCCCGAGACGGCCTGCAGATTGTCGGTGACCGCGCTGCGCAGCCTGCGGTGCGGCTCGCCGTCCTGCGAGACACAGTCGGGCCGCCAGCCCACCATCTGCATCAGCGGTGAGGTGCTCTCGACGCGGCCCTCCTTCCAGTCCCGCCAGATCCGCGAGTCGCGGCTGAACTGGCGGGGGTTGTCGAGCACCCGCCGGTTCTCCCGGTAGCCGAGCACCAGCCAGGCGGGCACGTCGCCCTCCAGCAGGACCGGCGCGACGGGCCCGTGTTCCTTGCGCAGCCGCCCGTAGATGCCGATCGGATCGACGGCGGCCTCGGGCCCGTAGAGCCGGGTGGGGTCCGCTCCCCCGCCGTGCGCGACCGGGCAGCCGCGCGGGGCGTCGGGGCCGTCGTTTAAGGGCTGGTCGGTCATCGGGACTCCAGTGCGACTGCGGAGCGTTCCTTGAGGTGCCGTATCAGCGCGATGAGCACATCACGGCTGGAGGCCCGGTCGCGGGCGTCGCAGGCCACCACCGGGATGTCCGGGGAGATGTCCAGGGCGTCCCGGATCTCCTCGACCGGGTGGTCCTTGGAGTCCGGGAAGACGTTCAGGGCGATCACGAACGGGACGTTCTGCCGCTCCATCTCCTCGATGGCCCGGAAGCTGGAGGCCAGCCTGCGGGTGTCGACCAGGACGACGGCCCCGAGCGCACCTTTGAACAGGCCGTTCCACAGGAACCAGAATCGTTCCTGCCCGGGGGTGCCGAACAGGTAGAGCATCAGCTGGTCGTTGATGCCGATCTTGCCGAAGTCCAGGCTGACCGTGGTCTCCTGCTTGTCCGCCACCCCGATCAGGTTGTCGACGTCGGCGCTGGCCTGCGTCAGCGTCTCCTCGGTGGTGAGCGGCTTGATGTCGCTGACGGAGCGGACCATGGTGGTCTTTCCGGTGCCGAAGCCGCCGGCGATCATCACCTTCACCGAGCGGGCACCGGCCGGCAGGGTGCCGTCGGCCGGGTTGCGGTCGGGATGGTCAAAGCCTTTGAAGTCCACTGAGTACCTCCTCAAGGAGCGCGAGGTCGGGCCCGCGACCGGCGCCTGACGCCGGGATGGGATCACGGGCTTCAACGCGGCCTGCGTCCAGCAGATCGGCCAAGAGCACCGCGAGAATGTTGAAGGGCAGTCCGAGGTGGGCGCCGAGTTCGGCCACCGACAACGGATCACGGCAGCGCCGGAGGATCTCCTCGTGTTCGTGCTGCAGGCCGGGGCCGGCCGCCGCACGGGAGGTGATGAGGGTCGCCACGTCAAGGCTCGACGACGAACCGCCCGGTCCGCTGCGACCGCCCGTGAGGACGTAGTAGCGCTCAAGACCGGACGGGTCCTTGGGTCGACGGGGACCACTCATCCAGAGTGCTCCTCCAGGCGCGGAGTGGTGCCGAGGAGCTCACCCATCCTCCGGGCCAGGTCCCTCATCTGGTGGCCGAGGAGGCCCTGGTCGAGCCCCTCCCTGGCCAGGACGCCGAGATAGGTCTCCACACCCGCGCGCACCACGAAGAGGTGGCCGCCGTCGACCTCGATCATCGCGAGCCGCAGTTGCCCGGCGTACTTGGGGAACTGCTCGGCCACCGGCTGGGCCAGTGCCTGCAGTCCCGCCACCACGGCGGCGAAGCGGTCCACGTCGTCGGGGTCGTCGGCACCGTAGGAGGTGATGGCCTTGCCGTCGCTGGAGGCCACAAGGGCGAAGCGGATCTCCTGGATGCTCTCGACCAGATCGCGGAGCGCCCAGCTCACGTCGGTTCCCTGTTGCGTCATGAGGACTAGTCGCTCTCTTCCGTGCGGTGCTCTGTGGACTCGACGCCGGAGGCCGGCTCACGGTCGGCGATCGGCTCACGCCCCGCCGTGGCGAAGGCGGCCAGGCCGGTGAAGGACGCGTCCGGCGGTACCGCGTGCGAGGCGGTGGCGAGGGAGTCGTCCTCCCGTGCGGCCGACTTGGGCCGCTCGGACTCGGCTCGCCTGCGGCGCCTGGGCAGACCGCCGGGCGTGGTGTCCCCGGTCTCCTCCGGCTCCGTCGCCACGGCCGCCGTGTCGCTCTCGACGGCCTCGGTGTCCGGCGCGGTCGTGACCTCGGCGGCCGGGGCCGGTGGGGTGACGACGGCGGGAAGCTGGCTGAAGTACTTGTGAGGTACCACGATGACCACCGACGTGCCGAGCCAGGGCGAGTCCGCGAAGGTGACCCTGATGCCGTACCGGCGGGCCAGCACTCCCACCACCCGCAGACCGAGGTGCGCGTCCTCGGACACGCCGCCGATACCGGGGCCGGGTGCCACGCCTTCGAGCGCCTGGAGCGCCTCCTGCTTCTTCTCCTCGCTCAGGCCCTTGCCGGAGTCCTGGATCTCGACGCCGACGCCGTTCGGGACCTCCTTGCCCGACACGATCACGGGCTCGGTGGGCGGCGAGTAGCGCGCCGCGTTGTCCAGCAGATGGGCGAAGATCAGCGTGAGGTGGTCCACCAGACCGCCGTCGACGCCGAGTTCGGGCAGGTACTGCACCTGGACCCGGTCGAAGTCCCTGATCCGGCCGATGCCGCCGCGCACCACGCTGAGCAGCCGCTGCGGCTCCTGCCACTGCCGGCCGGGCCGGTCGGTGCCGCCGAGTACGCCGATGCTCGCGGCCAGGGAGTCGGCGGGGCCGAGCTCCTGGTCCAGCTCCATCAGTCCCTGGGCGACGGACGGCAGCCTGCCGTGCTCGCCCTGCATCTCGTGCAGCCGACCGCGCAGCTTGCTGGTCAGTACGTGGATGCGGCTGCCGATGCTGATGACGGCCTGCTCGGCGGAGGTGGAGCGGTCGAGTTCCTGCTCCACACCCATGAGCGCGGTTCTGAGTGCCTTGCGCAGCGCGGCCCGCAGGTCGGCTCCGACCTCGGCGCCCTGGTCGGCCGTGGGCAGCAGGTCGTCGATGTAGTCACCGGCTCTGAGCCGCTCCAGCGCGTCGGGCAGCAGGCCGTCGGCGAGCTGGACGACCGCGGCGAGCTGCCGGTCCAGCTGTTCCTGCCAGGCCCGGTTCTGCTCGGCGATCCGCGTCTCGTAGGCCGTGGCCTGTTCGGCGAGCTGTGCGTCGTGGGCGGCGCGCTCGGCGGCGTGTTTCCGTTCGAGGCCGGCCACGTGCTGCTGCCACTGCTGGGAGTGCTCGGCCTGCGCGTTTCTGAACTCACCCGCGCTGCTGCGCAGTTGACGCTGGAAGCGGATCAGGAGCCGTACGGTGACGGCGCTCGCGGCCGTGACGACGACGCCGGAGACGATCGCGGGTATTCGGACCTGGTCGGAGCCGACGACCGCGGCGACGACGGTGCCGGCCCCTAAGGCCAGTGGCAGCAGCCACCAGCTGTACCAGGGGACCGGTGCCCGCGCCGCCGGTGGCGGAGTGGCAAGTTCCATCTGCATCCTTCAAAGCAACACGATCGAACAGGGGGGAAACTCGGGGGCTGCACTCGTCACGAGGTGGTCGACCCCGTGACAGGCATGCGCGGACAGCGAGTGAACCGATCGCTGTCGCGTCAACTCGCCGCACCTCAGGGAACCTTATCGGGTTTGATCTCCAGTGGATCACCCTGACCGACCCCTCGCCGTGAAGGTTTCGTCACGCTCCCATCAGGCCATTCGAGTCGATAAATCCCTTGACTCGTCACCATGATCCACCACGGGCGGGGTAAATAGGTGCATACGCCACGGGTTACCTGTCGGGATCCGTCGTTCTCATGGTCCGGGCCCCGTCGTGAGCGACGGGGCCCGGACGCGTCGGGGCTGTTACTACGATTCGGTCACACGGGGCGGGCGACCAGCTCCCTGCGCGCCGGATCGGTGACACCGAGGCCGGGCGCCGGGGCCAGGGAGAGGACGCCGACCTTGCCCAGGTGGGCGTTGCCCTGGACCAGCCTGGCCGCCTCCGCCGTGTCGGTGCGGGGGTAGGTCTCGGTGAGCGCGGGGGCCAGGTGGCCGAGGTCGAGGAGACGGTGCACGGCGGCCTGCTCGTGGAGGTTGGAGCCATGGCTGCCGATGACGCGCTTGAGGCGCATCCACAGATAACGGTTGTCGAACTCGTGGTGGTACCCCGTGCTTGAGCCACAGGTGACCACCGCGCCGCCACGGCGTACGACGAAGACGGAGACACCGAAGGTGGCCCGGCCCACGTGCTCGAAGACGATGTGCGGGTCCTCCCCCGTCGCGGCCCGGATCAGCTTGCCGAGGCGCTTGCCGGCGACGGAGGGGTCCGCGGGCGCCTCACCGCCGCTGAGTCCGATCTCCTCCCGGTTGATGACCACATGGCACCCGAGGCGGCGGGCGTACTCCGCCTTGCGCTCGCTGCTGACCACGCCCACGGCGATCCCGCCGCCGTTGCGGACCAACTGGACCGCGTACGCGCCGAGCCCGCCGGCCGCTCCCCAGATCAGGACCACGTCGCCCTGGGTCATCCGGGCTCCCCGGTCACTGACGAGCATGCGGTACGCCGTGCCCGCGCACAGTGGGTTCGAGGCGGCCTCCTCCCAGGTCAAGTGGCTTGGTTTGGGCAGGAGTTGGCTGGCCCGGGCGACGGCGTAGTGGGCGAGGCCGCCATAGTTGGTCTCGAAGCCCCAGGCCAGCATGCCGTTGCCGAGCATGCCGTCGGCGTGGGTGGCCGGGTCCTCCTCGTCGACGTAGACCGGGCTCACCACGACCTGGTCGCCGACCTGCCATCTGCGGACGCCCGAACCGGCGCGGACGACGACTCCTGACGCGTCCGAGCCGATCACGTGGAAGGGCTGGTCGTGGCGGGCCGCCCACCGGTCCTGGCGGCCGAAGTGCTTGAGGAAGGAGAAGGTCGGGATGGGCTCGAACATCGCCGACCAGACGGTGTTGTAGTTGATGCCGCTCGCCATGACGGCCACCAGCACCTCGTTCGGGGCGAGTTCGGGCATCGGTACGTCACCGAGGTGGATCGACTTGCGGACGTCCTTGTCGGCTACCCCGGCGAAGCTGTCCACGTCCTCCGCGCGCAGATGGGCGGCGGTGAAGCGGCCGGGGGTGGGGAGGTGTGCCAGTTCCGTGCGGTCGGCTCCCGCGACGACGGCCTGTGCCAGAGCGTCCATGGTGGTTCCTCCTTGGGTGGGGTCGGCTCGGGTCCGCTCGGGCCGGGGTCAGCTCAGGCCGAGGCCTTTCGCGAGCGTCGGCCAGGACGCCTTGAACTCCTGCCGCCAGTTCGGCCAGGCGTGCGCTCCCCCGCTGTACAGGTGCACCTGGGCCGCGATGCCCAGGGCGTCGAGCCGCGCGGTGAAACGGTGGGCCTGAGCCCAGAGCGTGCCCTCCAGCAGGGCGCCTTCGAGGTTGCCGAAGTCGCCGCCCGGCAGGCCGCTGCCCTGCGAGATGTACAGTCCGGTGCCCTGCAGGGCGCGTGCCTGGGCGTAGGGGTTGTGCCGGTTCCAGTTCTCCCGGCCGAGCAGGTAGCTGCCCCAGAGGGTCAGCGGGAGCAGTTGCTCCCGGGCGACGATGGCGTTGAGCACGGTCGGCATGCCGAGGGCCGTGGTGTCGAGGATCCCGCTGTACGAGGCCGCCGCGCCGAAGGTGCCGGGGTGCCGCGCGGCGAAGGCCAGGGCGCCGTAGCCGCCGGTGGACACACCCGCTACGGCGCGCTTCGTCCCCGCCCGGAACCTCTGCTGCAGCACGCCCATCAACTCCTCGACCTGGAAGGTCTCGTAGTCGGGCGCGTCGGCGCTTCCGTAGTTCCACCAGTCGGTGGGGATGCCGGTGGGGCCTGACGAGGGCATCACGGTGAGGACGTCCTGCCCGGCGAGGAAGTCGACGACGTCCGTCTCCCTGGTCCAGGACGTGTAGTCGTCGTGGGCGCCCTGGAGGAGATAGAGGACGGGCCAGGTGCGGTCGGGGTGCGCGGCGTACCCGGTCGGCAGGACGACGCGTACGGGCAGGGCGGCGCCGACGGCCGGGGAGGCGATCGTGAGGTCGACGGTCCGGGCGTCGAGCCACGTCTCGCCGACGACGGTGGCACTCGCGGCGGCCTCCGCGACGGGTGCGGCGGCTCTGACGGGTGCGGCGACGCCCGGCGGGGCGGTGAGTACGACGCCCGTACCCAGCAGGGCCGTCGTCACCGCGAGAGCGGCACATCTGCGCTTACGAGTCATGGGGCAAGTCCCTTCAGGAGTCCCGCGTCAGGAGTCCCGCAGATCGCGTGTCAGCAACCGGGCCAGGTCGTCGACGACCGGTGGGTCGAGCAGCGACAGATGGTGGCCAGGCAGCGGGACGACGGTCAGGTCGGTGCAGTGCGCGTCCCAGCCGAGCGTCGCGTCCTCACGCTCGTAGCGGGGGTCCCGGACGGTGTACGGGGCGGGTTCGCTCGCGCGGTAGAGCAGGGTGCGGCCCGCGTACCCGCCGGGCAGGTGCCGTTCGCCGCTGCGCAGGTCCAGGTAGGAGGTCCGCTGGTGTTCGAGGACGGCTTCCGGCAGCTCGACGGTGTCCCGCAGCACCTTGACGACGAGGTCGATCCTCCCCGTGTCGTCGAGCCCGGCGAGTTCGTCGTACGGCAGGTCGAGCGCCGCGCCGTAGGTGCGTTGCACGTACGCGGCGAAGTCGCGGAAGTGCCGCAGGGCCTGCTCTGCCGGAGGGAGGCGGGTGGGCAGGGGCAGGACGGAGTCGAGCAGGACCAGCGCCGCGACCCGGCCGTGCGGGGCGAGGAGGCCGGCCGCCTCCTGGGCGACCAGGCCGCCGTAGGACCAGCCGCCCAGTGTCCAGGGGCCGTCGGGGTGCGTCTCTGTGATGCGTCGGGCGAACTCGGCCGCCCGGCCTGGCACGTCGTCGGGGTCCGTCCGCCGGTCGAACCCGTACACCGGGCGGTCGCCGTCGAGGCGGGCCGCCAGCCGGGCGTAGACGGCGGCGGAGCCGCCTGCGGCGTGGGCCAGGAAGAGGGGGGTGCGGGGGCCGGTGGAGGGAAAGGTGCGCAGGGCGTTCGCGGGCGGATGCGGGTGCGTTGGGGCTGGTCGCGCAGTTCCCCGCGTGCCTGGCAGGGGTGCGGTCAACAGGTTGGCTATCGCTCTGAGCGTTCCTTGTTTCAGGAGGGTGGACGGGGCCACGTCGGCGTCGAACTCCGCTTGAACGGCGGTCCTTATGCGGACAGCGGTGAGGGAGTCCAGGCCCAGGTCCGTCAGCGGGGTGTCGGGATCCAGGCGGTCAGGGGCGTAGCCCATCACCCCGGCCACGCACAGCCGGAGTCGGTCGAGCGGGGTAGCGACGGGCCCCGGCGCCGAGGTCGGCCGCGCGGTCCGGAGCGGTTGTTCGGACGGTGTCTCCTCGCCCGCCCAGAACCGGCGGTGCCGCCAGCGGGGCGGCGGGACGTCCACGATGCGTGCCCCGGGATGCAGCCCCTCCCTCGGCCGGGTCACTCGTACGCCGTGGACGAGCAGTGCGGCCAGCGAGGTACGGAAACCCGTGGCGTCGTCGGTGCCGCGGCGCAGCGTGGGCACGACGAGCGCGTCCTCGGCCCCGGCGTCGCGCAGCGTCTCGGTGAGCGGATGCGACTGCGTGGCGTGCGGCGCGACTTCGACGAAGACCCGGTTTCCGTCCTCGGCCGCCGCCCGCACCGCCTGGGCGAAGCGGACGGGGTTGCGCAGGTTGGCCGCCCAGTACTCCGTGTCGCAGGGGACGGTGGCGCGGGGATCGTCGAGCGCGGTGGAGTAGCGACGACAGCGCGGCGACGAGGGCCGGATCTCGCCCAGCTCCCAGGCCAGTTCCGGCAGCAGCGGCTCCACTTCGGGCGAGTGCCCGGCCGCGGACACGCCCAGTGAGCGGGCGAAGCCGCCGGCCTCGGTCACCCGGGCGACCAGTCCCGCGACGTCCTCGGCCGACCCCGTGACCACGCTCTGGGCGGGCGAGGCGTGCACGGCGACCCGCAGGGACTCGAACTCGCGGGCGAGCGCTGGGATCTGGGCGGCCGGGAGGTCCACGACCGCCATGGCTCCGCCGTCCAGGCGGGCCAGCAGCCGGGAGCGGACGGCGACGATGCGGGCGCCGGTCGACGGGTCCAGTTCCCCGGACACGACCGCCGCCGCGATCTCGCCGAGCGAGTGGCCGATGACGGCGGCGGGTTCGAGGCCGTACGACCGCCACAGTTCGGCGAGGGCGATCTGCATGCCGTACAGGACGGGCATGACGGTGGCGGGGGTCGACAGGTCGGCGTCGGGGTGGAGCCCGGCGCGCAGGGAGAGGCCCGCGTGCTCGCGCAGGAGGGGTTCGAGGCGGTCGACGGCGGCCGTGAACACGGGTTCCGTCGCGAGGAGCCGGCTGCCCATGCCGGGCCACTGGGACCCGTAGCCGGAGAAGACCCATACCACCGGTCCGGGGCCGCCCGGGGCTCCGTGGCCCGTGATCAGGTGGGGAGAGGGAACTCCGTCGACGAGGCGGGTGAGCGCGGTGACGGTCTCCGTGCGGTCCCGGGTGACGAGAGCCGCGCGGTGCCGGCCGCGGCCGGTGCGGCCCGCGAGCGTACGGGCGAGGTCGGCTTCGCGTACGCGTCGGCCGCCGGGGGTGTCCAGCCAGGCGGTCAGCTCGCCCGCGTAGGCGCGCACGCGGTCGGTGGTCGGGCCGTCGAGCAGGAGCAGCGCGGGGCGTTCGGTGGTCCCGGACGCGGGCGGGCTCGTACGGGTGGGGCGGTGTTCGGTGAGGACGGCGTGGGCGTTCGTGCCGCCGAAGCCGAAGGCCGAGACGCCCGCGGTGGCGGTGCCCGAGTAGCGGGGCCAGGGTTCGGGCGAGGTGACCACGCGCAACCCGAGCGCGTCGAGGTCGGCGTGCGGTCCCGGGCGGGTGAAGTGCAGCTGGCCGGGGATCTCGCCGTGGTGCAGGGCGAGCACGGTCTTGACCAGGCCCGCGATACCGGCGGCGGCCTCCAGATGGCCGAGGTTGGTCTTGGCTGAACCGATCAGGAGGGGCTGTTCCGGAGCGCGGTCACGGCCGAGGACGGCACCGAGCGCGCTCGCCTCGATCGGGTCGCCGAGGGCGGTGCCCGTGCCGTGGGCCTCCACGTAGTCCACGGTTCCCGGATCGGTGTGCGCCTCGGCGAGGAGGGCGCGCTGGGCCTCGGCGTTGGGGGCCGTGAGCCCGTTGGAGCGGCCGTCGGAGTTGACGGCGGTCGCGCGGATCACCGCCAGGACGCGGTCGCCGTCGCGCTCGGCGTCCGTGAGCCGTTTCAGGACGACGACCCCGCAGCCCTCGCCGCGTACGATCCCGTCGGCGGCGGCGTCGAAGGCCTTGCAGCGGCCGTCCGGCGCGAGGGCGCCCGCGCGCTGGAAGCCGAGGGTGACGGCGGGGGTCAGGAGCAGGTTCGCTCCGGCGGCCAGTGCCGTGTCGCTCTCGCCCGACATCAGGCTGCGTACGGCGTGGTGCACCGCCACCAGCGACGACGAGCACGCCGTGTCCACGGACAGGCTGGGGCCGCGCAGGTCGAGGGTGTACGACAGGCGGCCCGCGGCGACGCTCAGGGCGGCGCCGGTGGCCGTCCAGGCGTCCACGGCACGGAGGTCGGCGGTCGTGAGGTGCGCGTACTCGTTGCCGCTGATCCCCACGAAGACACCGGTACGGGTGCCCGCGAGCGCGTCGGCGGAGAGGGAGCCGTGGTCGAGGGCCTCGCGGGTGACCTCCAGGAGCATGCGGTGCTGCGGGTCCATGGCGGTGGCCTCGTGCGCCGGGATCCCGAAGAACTCGGCGTCGAAACCGGCGACGGCGTCGAGCCCGCCGAGGAAGGCGCCGTGCCGGATCACATCGTCCGGCAGCTGTTCCGGGTCCCGTACGAAAGGGTCCCAGCGGCCGGCCGGAAGGGTGCCGACGGCGTCCCGGCCCCGGGTGAGGAGCCGCCAGTAGGCGTCGGCGGAGGTGACACCGCCGGGGAAGCGGCAGCCCACGCCGACGACGGCGACGGAGACGGCGGCCCCGGGGGCCGGGGTGGGTGCGGCGGCAGGGGCTGGGGCGGAGGTCGTCGTCGGGGCGTCCCCGGCCAGCCGCTCCGCCAGCGCGTCGATCGTCGGCGCGTCCCACAGCAGCGTGTCCGGCAGCCGCCGTCCCACCAGTTCGCCCAGCGCGGCTGTCAGGGCCAGCGCGTCGCGGGAGGTCAGGCCGGCCTCGGCCAGCGGACGGTCGTCGGTCAACTCGGCCGGCGGCAGGCCGTACCAGCCGTGCAGCCGTTCGGCGACCAGCGCGCGGACCGCCGTGCGCGACGCGCTCATCGCGGCCCGAACCCGTCGTCGAGGAAACGCTTCCGCGTGGCCGCGCGGGACACCTTGCCGCTGCTGGTGCGCGGGACGGAGCCCGGTGGTACGAGCAGCAGTGAGCCCAGGCGCAGCCCGTGCCGGGCCGAGACGGCGGCGCGCACGGCGCGTTCGGCGACGCGGATGTCCTGTGCCGTCGGGTCGGCGTCCCGCCGGTGCTCCGCGACCACGACGAGTTCCTCGCCCACGGCGTCGGGCCGGGTCACTCCGAAGGCGGCGAGATGGTCCCGGCGGACCAGGGGGACGACCGACTGCACGGTCTCCTCGATGTCCTGGGGGTAGTGGTTGCGCCCGTCCACGACGAGTACGTCCTTGAGGCGGCCGGTGACGAGCAACCGCCCCTCGTGCAGGGCTCCGAGGTCGCCCGTCCGCAGCCAGTCCTCCCCCGCGCCGAAGCCGAAGGTCTCGGCCGTGAGTCCGGCGTGCTTCCAGTAGCCGAGGCCGATGTTGGGCCCGCGCAGCTGGATCTCTCCGACGTGTCCGGCCGGCCGTACGCCGCCGTCGGCCCCGACGATCCGCAGTTCCTGCCCGACCGGGGTGCCGCACGAGACCAGTACGGCCGACTCCGCGTGCCCGTCGTCCGCCGTCGTCTCCTCGATCCGCCCCGCCGCGAGCGCGTCGGCCCGGCAGGCGACGGCCGAGAGGGGTTCCCCCAACGGGCTCGCGGTCACGAAGACGGTGGCCTCCGCCAGACCGTACGCGGGGCAGTGTGTCGTGGGGTCGAGCCCCGCGGGCGCGAAGGCCTCACGGAAGCGCTCCACCGTGCCGGCCCGTACGGGCTCGCTGCCGTTGATGAGCACCCGTACGCGGTCCAGGCGGAGTTCCTCGACGTCCTGGGGGGCCGTGCGGGCCACGCAGTAGTCGTACGCGAAGTTCGGGGCCGCGCTGATCGTGCCCTCGTACGAGGCGAGGAGACGCAGCCAGCGCGAGGGGTCGCGGAGGAAGTCGCCGGGGTCCATGAGGACGGACGGGAAGCCGCCCACGACGGGTGCGGCGATGCTGAGGACGAGTCCCATGTCGTGGAAGAGCGGCAGCCAGCCGACCGTCGTGCTCGTCCGCGGGTCGGCGACGAACGCGTCGAGCGCCTGGCGGGCGTTGGCGACGACGTTGGCATGGCTGATCATCACGCCGGCCGGACTGCGGGTGGAGCCGGAGGTGTACTGGAGGTAGGCGATGTCGTCCGGCTCGGGTCTCGGCTGCGGCCCGGACTCCGGGCCCGACACCGGCCTCGACACCGATCGGCGACCGTAGCAGTCCGGGCCGGATCCGTCGCGCGGGGCGATGAGTCGGTCGACGGGGATCACCGGGACGTCCGGGAGCCGGTGATCCCGTACGAAGTCGCGGATCGCGCCGGCCGCGGTGGAGTCGGCGAGCAGACAGGCCGGTTCGCAGTCGGCGAGCACGGCCGCCAGTCTGTCCCCGTGGCCCGGCAGTTCGGGTCCGAAGAGGGGTACGGCGATGACGCCGGCGTACAGGCAGCCGAGGAACCCGGACACGTAGTCCAGGCCCTGTGGCAGGACGAGGGCGGCCCGTTCACCGGGGGACGCGACGGTGCCGAGGCGGGCCGCCACCGCTCTGGCCCGGGCGTCGAGCGCCCGCCAGCCGAGCGTGCGGTGCAGACCGCCGGAGGAGCTGTCGGGGAAGGCGACATGGCTGAAGGACCGTTGCTGCGGACGGTGTTCGGCCCAGTACCTCAGATGGTCCGTGAGGGAGGCTTCGTCGGCGGCGGGCCCGGCGGAGTTCATGGCGGCTCCGGAGGTCATGGCGTCTCCAACTGGGTCGGCGGCGGAGCTGATCGGGACGGCGGGCGGTGCCCGGTGGGGCGGGCACCGGCCTTGGGCGGACACCGGTCCGGCATGGGCACCGGCTTGGAGCGGTGACCCAGGTTCCGCCTGTGAGCCACCGGTGGGTTAGAGGACGTGCTGACAGTTCGACTCACGCGTTCTGTCAGTTCCCTGACAAAAGCGCGGGCCCGGTTCCACACCGTGGCCCAGAGCCCGGACACCCCCGCCCCCTCGACAATCCGTGCGGACGATCCGCGCGAAGACGGAAGGAGCGGCTTGTGGGACGTGCCCGGCTGTTCGCGCTGTTCTCCCTGCTCACACTGACCGGCTTCATCACGACGCTCGACAACACGGTCATCAACGTCGCCCTGCCGACCGTGCAGCGCGAACTGGGCCTGACGGTGCCGGACCTGGAGTGGGTGGCCGCCGGCTACGTGCTCAGTTTCGGCGCACTGCTGCTCCCCGGCGGCCGGCTGACCGATCTGTGCGGACGCAGGCCGGTGCTGGCCGCCGGGATCGTCGTCTTCACGGTGTCCTCGGCGGCGTGCGCCCTCGCGGACAGCGGGGGCGCGCTGATAGCGGCCCGTACGGTGCAGGGGGTCGGGGCCGCGCTGGTCATTCCCGCCTCGCTCGCCGTCATCGCGGTGGACCTGCCCGCGCGACTGCGTTCGACGGCCGTGGGCCTGTGGACGGCGGCCCTGGCCGTGGCGCTGGCCCTGGGGCCCGTGGTGGGCGGCCTCGTCACCGAACGGTGGGGCTGGGGCTGGGTGTTCGCGCTGAACGTCCCCTTCGGTGTGCTCGCCCTGCTGCTGATGCCGGCCGTGCCCGCCAGGTCCTCGCCCCGCCGGAGCGGACTGGACGTGCCCGGCGTACTGCTGTCCGTACTCGCGCTCTATCTGCTCACGTACGGACTCGTGCGCGGCCAGGAACACGGCTTCACCGCCGCGCCCGTGCCGCACTGCCTGGCTGTCTCGGCGGTCGCCGCCTGCGCGTTCGTCGTCGTGGAGGCCAGGACCGCGCGGCCTCTGGTCGAACTGCGGCTGCTGCGCGACCGGTTCCTCACCGGCGGGATCCTCGCCCAGGTGCTGTGGGGCATCGGCGTCAACGGGGTGTTCTTCTTCACCGCCCTCTATCTCCAGCGGGTGCTCGGCTTCTCCCCCACCGAAGCGGGGCTGGCCTTTCTGCCGCTGGCGGGAGCGCTGCTGCTCGGGACGCCGATGGCCGAGCGGGCGGCCCGCGCGCTGGGCGCCCATGTCTCGATCGCGGGAGGGCTCGGCCTGGTGGCGGTCGGGCTGCTGTACGTCTCGGGCGCGGGCGCGGGTGCCGGCTTCTGGGACCTGCAACCGGGGCTGCTGATGATCGGCTGGGGTTCCGCGTTCACCACTCCCCTGACGGTGCGTTCCCTGCTGCGGGTCCCGGAGGACGGGATGGGCATGGCGACGGGCCTGGTCAGCGCGGCGCGCGAGGTCTCCGGGGTGTTCGGGGTGGTCCTGGTGGGTGTGGTCCTCACGCGGCGCGAGCGGGCGGAACTGCGGTCCGGGGCCGACCCGCGCGACGCCTTCCTGGAGGGGTACGACCTGGGACTGCGGATCGCGGCGTGCTGCGTCCTGGCGGGCGCGCTGGTCACGTTGCTGACGCTGGGCCGCCGTGGCCGCCACCGGCGTCCACGGCGGGTGGTGGCGCGCTCCAGGATTCCCCTGGTCATGAAGTGACGGGCGGGGGTCGTGTGCGGTTGTCATGTGGCGACGAACGCGTAGTGGACAACCCGCAGTTGTCGTGAAGTGACAAGTCCCGGGTGCGTCTCTGTCAGCCGACGATGAAGCTGGGCAGAATCCGCGCGGGTAACGTCGGTGTGCCCCACTTTCCGTGTGCGGAAGGAGCCGCCGCGTGAACGGATTGCGCATACCGGCGAGCGAGGCCGGGATGACGGCCGTGACCGCCGCCGACGTCGCCGAAGCGGTGGACGGCCCGTTCAACTCGTTCCCCTCGGGTCTGCACGACCAGCTCAGACCGTTCTTCGTCGACATCACCGAGGAGGTCGTACGGGCGATCAGGACCGAGATCCCGGAGTACGCGCGGCCGACGGACGACACGTACATGCAGGTCGTGCACCAGGGCGTGGAGCACGCCCTGCAGGGGTTCCTGCAGCGGATGGCCGAGCCCGACAGCGACGGGGAGCCGGTGCGGGCGACGTATCAGCGCATCGGCCGGGGCGAGGCGGACGAAGGGCGCAGTCTCGACTCGTTCCAGTCGGCCCTGCGCCTCGGCGCGCGGGTGGCCTGGCGCCGGATCAACGCCCTGGTCGACGCCGATCTGCTGCCGCGCCATGTGCTGGCCGCGTTCGGGGAGGCCCTGTTCCTGCACCTCGACGAGATGGCGGCCGCGACGACGACCGGGTACACGGAGGCGCGCCTGCACGCCGCCGGCGAGCTGCGGCAACGGCGTACGCGGCTGATCGATCTGCTGATCGTGGATCCGCCCGCGTCGGTCGCGGCCATCACCGAGCTGGCGCACACCGCGCAGTGGCCGGTGCCCCGTTCGCTGGCCGTGGTCGTCATCGACCGCGGGTCGCGGTCCGCGGGACCGCCGCCCATCGTGCCGCCGGAGTTCCTGGCACGGTTCGACGTGCAGCCCGCCGTGCTGGTGGTGCCCGACCCCGAAGGCCCCGGCCGGGCCAGGGCCGTCGCGGGGGCACTGCAGGGGTTACGGGCCGCCATGGGCCCCAACGTCGCGCTCCAGGAAGGGGCGAGGTCGCTGCGGTGGGCCACCGAGACGCTGGACCTCGCCCGGCGGGGCGTGCTGCCCGACACGCAACTGGTGCGCTGCCGGGACCATCTGGCCACGTTGCTGCTGTTCCGCGACGAGGCCCTGGTGGACGCGATGGCCGACCGGCATCTGCGTCCTCTGGACAGCGTGCGGCTGCCGCAGCGGGAGCGCCTCGCGGAGACGCTTCTCAGCTGGCTCCAGTGCGGCCACAACGCGAGCGAGGTCGCCGCGCGGCTCGCCGTCCACCCGCAGACGGTCCGCTACCGCATGCGCCAGCTGGACGAACTGTTCGGGGACCGGCTCCACGACCCGACCGCCCAGTTCGAGATGCAACTGGCGCTGCGCGCGCTGAACCTGCGACGGGCGGCGCCGACGCGGTGACGTGGTGACGCTCACAGTGACTGCCCCAGGGTGAGTGTGTACGCCCCGAAGCCGTTGCGCTCGTAGAACCGGATCGCGTCCTGGCTGGCCGCGTAGGCCGTCACCTCCGCCCGCTGGGCGCCCTGTTCGCGCGCCCAGTCGCGAAAGGCCGCCACGAGCCGCGCGCCGGTCCGGGCACCGCGATGCGCCCTGCGCACATACAGGCTGAGCAGGGTGGCGACCTTCAGCGGACGCATCGCGGAACCCTCCGCGACCACGCCCGCGAGATGTCCCACGACCTCGCCACCCCACTCGGCCACCAGCAGCAGCCGCGCCGGGTCCTCGATCCCCGAGCGGTCGCCTTGTCGCAGTCAGCACTCATGGGGCGGAACATTAGCGCCCGGGTCCGACAACGGCGGTGCTTTTTCTGGACAGTCGTCCATGTATATTGGACAGTCGTCCAGGAAACTTGGACATCTGTCCAGTATGTTGTCGGCCCCTGAAGGAGCTAACCCCGATGCAGACGCTCGCGAACGTGCTCGTCGGCCTTGTCGCCGCCCTGCACGCGTACATCCTGGTTCTGGAGATGTTCCTGTGGGAGCGGAAGCCGGGGCGCGGGCTGCACGGGTTCGACCCGGAGATGGCGCGGGCCACCGCCCCGCTCGCCGCCAACCAGGGGCTCTACAACGGGTTCCTCGCGGCCGGGCTCGTCTGGGGTCTGGTCGCCGACGACCCGACGGGGTTCCACGCCCAGGTCTTCTTCCTGGTGTGCGTGGTCGTCGCGGGCGTGTACGGCGCGGTGACCGCGAACCGGCGCATCCTGTTCGCGCAGGCCCTGCCCGGCGCACTCGCCCTCGCCGCCGTCCTCGTCGCCCGGTGACCTCCGACCCCCGGGCCGAACGCACACGGGCCAAGCTGCGCCGGGCCCTCCTCGACGAGTGCGCCCGGCGGCCGCTCACGGAGGTGAGCGTCGCCTCGCTGGTGCGGGCGGCCGGGGTCGGCCGGGCCACGTTCTATCTGCACTACGCCGACCTGGAGGCGCTGGCCGTCGACGCCTGCGCCGATGTCGTACGTGACGCCGTGGACGCGCTGCACGCCTGGCGGGGCAGGCCCGACCCCACGTCGGCACCGGACGCCCTGCTCGGGTTCTTCGCGGGCCTGCCCCCGCACGCCCCGCTGTACCGCGCCCTGTTGACCCCGGGCGGCGGGGGTCCGCTGGGCCGTGTCCTCCACCAGGACCTGCGCGCCCGCAGCCTCGCCGAACGCGAACTCGCCGGTGCGCCGCAGGCCCCGCTCGTCGCCTCCGCCGTCGCCGCGGCCTTCGCCGGCGTCCTCGCGGACTGGCTGCACGGGCTCGTGGAGGGCGCCCCGGAGGAGATCGCGCACAAGGTGTGGCGTCTGCTGGTGGCGTTGCACGCGGTGCGGTGGGAGGGGGGCCGGGGCGGGTGAGATCCGTCTGCGGGTCCGGTGGGGGCCGGTCGCGCGGCTCCCCGCGCCCCTGAAAGCGGGGCCGCACCCCTTGAGGGGCGCGGGGAACCGCGCAGCGGGAGTCCGGGGGCGGAGACCCCGAGTCGGTGACGGGAAGCCGGGCCGGTCAGCACGGGCCTCAGGGCCGGCGGCCTGCCTGGAACGTCCGGCGGTACGCCTGCGGCGACACCCCGATCGCCGCATGCAGATGCTGCCGCAGCGAGGTACCCGTGGCGAACCCGACCTCACCGGCGATCTGATCCACCGCCAGGTCGCTGGATTCGAGCAACTGCCGTGCCCGGACGACACGTTGCTGGATGAGCCAGCGGCCGGGGCTCATCCCGACCTCGTCGTTGAAACGGCGGGCGAACGTGCGCGGACTCATCCGCGCGTGATCGGCCAGCTCGGTCAGAGTCAGCGGCTCGCCGAGCCGTTCCAGCACCCAGTGCCGGGTCGCCGCGGTGCTCGTCGCCGTGGGTCCGGGCACGGGCTGCTCGATGTACTGCGCCTGGCCGCCGTCACGCCAGGGCGGCACCACGCAGGAACGCGCCACCCGGTTGGCCAGTTCGCTGCCGTGGTCCTTGCGCACCAGGTGCAGGCAGACGTCCACACCGGACGCGGCCCCCGCCGAGGTCAGGAGGGAGCCCTCGTCGACGAACAGCACATCGGCGTCGAGGTCCACGTCCGGGAACATCTGCCGGAACAGCCCGGCCAGCTGCCAGTGCGTGGTCGCCCGGCGGCCGACCAGCATGCCGGCCGCCGCCAGCACGAAGGCGCCCGTACAGATGGAGACGATCCGGGTGTCGGGGCCGATGGCCCTGAGCGCGTCGGCCACCGCCTCGGGAAGGTCGGTGCCGAGGTCCGTCAGCGCGAAGGGCGGGATCACGACGGTGTCGGCCGTACGCAGGACTTCGGGCCCGTGCTCGACGGTGATCGAGAAGTCCGAGTTGCTGCGGACCGGCCGCCCGTCCACGGTGCAGGTCAGTACCTCGTACCGGCCCTCGGCGGAGCCGAACACCCGGCTCGGGATGCCGAGTTCGAAGGGATAGACCCCGTCGAGGGCGAGCACGACGACTCGCTCGACATGGCCCTCGTACCCCTGGCGGTCGGAGTGAGCGGAGTCCCCCGTCCGCTCCGGGTGCGCGGGGCGCGCCCCGCAGTACGGCTGCACCTGCGTCTGCGTCTGTCTCTGTCTCTGCCTCTGCGCCACTGACCGCTGCATGGCACGATCCTATCGAACAATGGCAATCGTGCCATTTCCTGGGTCTCCGAAGCCGGGCAGGCTGGGACGCATGAACACTGCGAACACGATGCGCGCGATCAGTCAGGACGTCCTCGGCGGTCCCGAGGTCCTCAAGGAGGTGGAACTGGAGATCCCCAAGCCGGGTCCGAGCGAAGTGCTGGTCAGGGTGCACGCGGCGGGCCTGAACCCGACCGACTGGAAGCACCGGGCGAACGGCAATTTCCTGGGCGAGCCGCCGTTCGTCCTCGGCTGGGACGTCTCCGGGGTCGTCGAGGCCGTCGGTCTTGGCGTCAGCATCCACAAGCCGGGCGACGAGGTCTTCGGCATGCTGCCCTACCCGTTCGGCGTAGGGGCGCACGCCGAATACGTCACCGCGCCCGCGCGGGCGTTCGCCCGCAAGCCCGCCGAGGTCGACCACACACAGGCGGGAGCCGTACCGCTCGCCGCGCTGACCGCCTGGCAGGCGCTGGTCGACACGGCGGACGTCCGGCCGGGGCAGCGGGTGCTGATCCATGCCGCGGCCGGCGGGGTGGGGCACCTGGCCGTCCAGATCGCCAAGGAGCGGGGAGCGTATGTGATCGGTACGGCCAGCTCGGGGAAGCACGAGTTCCTGCGCGGGCTGGGCGCCGACGAACTCGTCGACTACCGGGAGACCGATTTCACCGAGGCCGTGCGTGACGTCGACGTCGTCCTGGACACGGTCGGGGGCGACTACCGCTCGCGTTCGCTGCGGACGCTGCGCCCGGGCGGACTGCTGGTGTCGATCCTGCCGTCCGGGTCCCCGGAGCTCGCCGAGGAGGCGGCGGGGCTCGGGGTGCGGGCGGTGGAGATGCTCGTGGAGGCCGACCAGGCCGGGATGAGCGCCATCGCCGGGCTCGTCGCCGCGGGGACGCTGCGCGCCACGGTCGCGGAGGTGTTCCCGTTGGCCGAGGCGGCGAAGGCGCACGCGCTGGGCGATACCGGGCGGACGGTGGGGAAGCTCGTCCTTCAGGTGCGTTAGTTCTGCCGGCAGGTGCGTTAGTTCTGCCGGTGGTTCAGGAGGCGGTTCCTGTGGCGGGCCCCGCGACATCCCCGGTGATGTCGCGGGGCCTTCTGGTGCCTCGGGGCGCACCGCGGGGCGCAGGGAAGATGCAGCGCGTCTCTTAAATGACAGACATATGTCAATCGAACATGCTGAAATTCCTTCTAACGAGGGTAACTTGCAGGGTGAGGGACGGTGGAGCGGTCTCAAGCTGCGCCACGTCGGCTCTATGCTCACGGAACGACGTCACCCTGGTCCCCGGTGACCCTGTTGGAGGTGATGTCGTCGTGCGCCACAACCCTGGGCCGCACTCCCCGCACCTGCGCGTGCACCAAGAGCGTGGACACACCGTGCTGGAGTTCCACGGCGAGATCGACATCCTCGCCGCGCTGGACATCATTCCGGGGGTGGACGCGGCGACGGGACGCCCGGACGCCCAGGTCGTCCTCGACCTGCGGCACATCGAGTTCTTCGACTGCTCGGGCCTGCGTCTGCTGTACCGGGCCCGCCGACGGGTCCTCGCCCAGGGCGGACAGGTACACCTGGTCTGCACCCATCCTCTGACCCTGCGCATCCTGCGCGTGACCGAGCTGGCGAAGATCATGCCGCCGCTGTCGAGCATGGACGAGGCTCTCGGGCGCCCCGAGGCCGCCTCGGAGTACTCATAGAGCCTCCCGCTCCTCGCACACCCGAAACACCCGCACGGACGACGGCCCGATCGAAGTGCGCCAACGTGACTGTCTGGCAGGGCATTTGGAGGGCAGAAGGAAGGAGGAAGGAGGACGGTCCACATGACGACGTCTCTTAAGCGCGTGCCCGGATGGGCGAAGATCGTGAGTGCCGTCGTGCTGGTTCTGGTGGTGCTCTTCGCCGGTCTGCGGTGGAGCCTGCTGCCCGGACTGGGCGACGTGTTCGGCGAGGAAACCCATGACCGGACGGGGCCCACGCTGCTCAAGTCCATCCAGGACATCAGCCGTTACGACGCCGCCTCGGGCAACTTCCAGGTGGTGGTGGATCTGGAGAAGGACACCAAGTATCTGCCGGACGCGGTCCGGGGCACCCGCACCCTGTACGTGGGCGCGGGCACCGTCGACTCCTATGTCGACCTCGGAAAGATCCGCGACAAGGACGTGCGGGTCAACAAGGACCGCACATCGGCCACGCTCAGGCTCCCCCACGCCGCCCTGGGCAAGCCGGCACTGGACCCCGACCACTCGTACGCCGTCTCCAAGCAGCGTGGTCTCCTCGACCGGCTCGGCGATGTCTTCTCGGACAACCCGAACGACGAGCGGGCCGTGCAGCGGCTCGCCGCCCGGCACATCGGTGACGCCGCGAAGGACAGCGAGCTGACCGCCCGCGCCGAGGAGAACACCACCAGCATGCTCAAGGGCCTGCTGGGCTCGCTCGGGTTCAAGGAGGTGCGCGTGACCTACGGGACCTGAGCCCTCGACCAGGTACCGTCCGCCCGGTCGGCACTCCGCGCACGACCGCGCCCGCGAGCAGCCAAGCGCAGCTCGTGGGCGCGTTCGCGTCTCGGCCGGTGCGATCCCAACCGCCCTGTCAGAGCAGCATCTTCGACCGATCAAAGGGTATGCGGGTTCCACCACACCGCAGTCCCAAACTGGAGGGTTTGCATGGCCCGCGAAGCGCTACGCCCCCGTACCGCCTTTCGTTTCCGCTCCGCGTCACGCTCGGGCCCCGAGAAGACGGACTCCCGTGCCGCGAAGCCGCGTTTCCGTCGCGGCGCGAAGGGCGAACAGCCGTCCTCGAAAGCGCCCCGCAAACCGTCGTCCAAGCGACCACGCTCGCCGTCCTCGAAGGCGGTCCGCGAGCGGCGCCGGCCCCCCTTCGTCGTACGCCTCCTCGTCATCCTCCTCGCCTTCGCCACGATGGTGGCCTTCGCCGCCGTGCTGGCCAAGCTCACGCTCCAGCCGTCGCCGGCGTCCGAGGCGCTGACGCACAACAACATCCACCCGGGCCGGTCGCTGCGGGCCTACCTCGACCAGCCCGAGTTGCGGGACGCGTTCAAGCAGGTGGGCGGCAACATCGTCCTCGGCATCCCCTTCGGCGTGCTGCTGCCGCTTCTGGTGCCCAAGGCACGCGGCATCCTGCGGGTGACCCTGCTGACCGCCCTGGCCATGCTGCTCGTCGAGGTGGTGCAGGGGACGTTCATCACCGGACGCGCCTTCGACATCGACGACGTCATCCTCAACACCTCCGGCGCTTTGATCGGTTATCTGCTCCTCGGTCGGCGGATGAGCCGCGCCGTGCATCCGCGGCGACGCGACCGCAAGGCCGCCGCGGCCTGAGGGCTGGGGCGGGGAGTCCGCGGGGGTGTGAACAGCTGGTCTGTACCAGAGTCTTGACGCACCCCTTACTTCACTTCTTAAATCAAGAGTCGAAGCGCTTACCCCCCACCTCAGTCGGCTCCTCCCCCACGGGGATCGCCGTACGGAAGGGAGACGTCGTGGACTCCCCACGCCTGCTCCGCAGATACCTCCTGGCCGCCCTGTCCGCCGCACTCCTCGCGTCCGTCGCCGTCGGCCCCGCGCAAGCGGATCCGGCGCGGGCGGCGCACACCCAGGCGGACCCCGCTCCGAGCGCCGCCGCGGCGGTCACGTTCCAGGACACCTTCGACGGTGCCGCCGGTTCGGCCGTCAACTCCTCGAAGTGGCAGATCGAGACCGGCGACAACGTCAGCAACCACGAGCGGCAGTACTACACGGCCGGCAACAACAACGCGAAGCTCGACGGCCAGGGCCACCTGGTGATCGAGGCCCGCCGCGAGAACCCGAACAACTACCAGTGCTGGTACGGGCGTTGCGAGTACACCTCGGCCCGCCTCAACACCGCGGGCAAGTTCACCACCACCTACGGACGGGTCGAGGCCCGGCTGAAGGTGCCGCGCGGGCAGGGCATGTGGCCCGCGTTCTGGATGCTGGGCAACGACATCGGACAGGTCGGCTGGCCCAACTCGGGCGAGATCGACATCATGGAGAACGTCGGCTTCGAGCCCGGCACCGTGCACGGCACGCTGCACGGCCCCGGCTACTCCGGCTCCGGCGGTATAGGCGCCGGCTACTCGCTGCCCGGCGGACAGGCCTTCGCCGACGCCTTCCACACCTTCGCGGTCGACTGGTCGCCCGAGGCCGTCACCTGGTCCGTGGACGGCACGGTCTACCAGCGGCGTACGCCCGCCGACCTGGGCGGCAGGCAGTGGGTGTTCAACAAGCCGTTCTTCCTGATCCTCAACCTCGCGGTGGGCGGCTACTGGCCGGGTGACCCGGACGGTTCGACCACCTTCCCCAGTCAGCTCGTCGTGGACGAGGTGAAGGTGACGACGGGCGAGAGCGCGGGCGGCGGCTCGGCCGTCAAGGGCCTCGCGGGCAAGTGCGTCGACGTGGCGGGGGCGAATCCCGCCAACGGCACGCCCGTTCAGCTCTACGACTGCAACGGCACCGCGGCCCAGCAGTGGAGCGTGGGCTCGGACGGCACCATCCGGGCGCTGGGCAAGTGCCTGGACGCCGCCGGCGGTGGCACGGCCGACGGTACGCCCGTCCAACTCTGGGACTGCGCGGGCGTACCAGCACAGCAGTGGGTCGTCAGCGGAGCGAACGACATCGTGAACCCTCAGGCCAACAAGTGCCTGGACGTGACGGGAAACAACTCGGCCAACAACACCCGGCTGCAGCTGTGGACCTGCACGGGGGCCGCCAACCAGAAGTGGACGGTCGGCTGAGAAGCGGAGATCCGGCTGCGGCGGAGCCAGGCCCGGGGATCGCCCGGCCTGGCTCCGCCCGTACGTACGAAGCCCGCGCGTGGCCCGTGCGTCACGCGGTACGTCCGCCCGTGCCGGGCGTGCCACTCCCCTCCTCGGGTCACGCCCACCGCACGATCAAAGTGCCCTGGGCGCAATGGCCCCATGCACGGCCGTGCCCGCTTCCGCGGTCCGTCGATGCGCGGGGGCGCGCCACCCGCGACGGCTCACCACGGCGCGAACGGCACAGCTCGACGCGCCCCCCGTCGGACCCCTCGGAATTCACCCGGACGCCCGGCCGGCCGCCGCACGGCTATCGCGGATGCCAGGTGAGCTTGTCCCCGCCGACCCAGCGGACCACGGCGGGGTCGTCGGCGTCGTGCACCGGGATGCCGTACGCCGCGGCGGCCACCAGGACATCCGTGAGGCTCTTGGCCTCGCCGATGACGGCGCCGTCGATCTCCACGATGCGGAAGGGCGGATCGCCGGGCTGAACGCCCAGGACCGTGATCCGCGGGTACGAGATGTGGGGGCTGGCGATTTCAGTCATGATCCCACCGGTTCCACACGCGTGCCGCCGATAAGCCTGCACGGGCGGCGGTGTCGGTCGTCATGGCGCTCGGCTGCCGTGCGGACCCGGCCCGGCTGGGCCACGCTTGAGCCATGGACCCGGCCGAGGCACTGGACCGTATCGCCTTCCTGCTGGAGCGGTCCCAGGCCCCCACCTATCGCGTACGGGCGTTCCGCACGGCGGCGGACGTCGTCACGGAACTGTCCGCCGACGAGGTGGCCCGGAGGGTGGCCGAGGGGTCGCTGGAGTCGCTGAAGGGCATCGGGCCGAAGACCGCGCAGGTGGTGCACGAGGTGCTGGCCGGACAGCTGCCCGGCTATCTGGAGAAACTGGAGCAGGAGGCCGCGGAGCCCCTCGTCCTCGGCGGCGAGAAGCTGACCGCCCTGCTGCGCGGTGACTGCCATCTGCACTCGGACTGGTCGGACGGCGGCAGCCCCATCGAGGAGATGGGCCGTGCCGCGGCGCGGCTCGGGCACGAGTGGGCGGTCCTCACGGATCACTCGCCGCGCCTGACGGTGGCCCGCGGTCTGTCCCCCGAGCGGTTGCGGGAGCAGTTGGACGTGGTGGCGGAACTGAACGAGCGCTGGGCCCCCTTCCGGCTGCTCACCGGAATCGAGTGCGACATCTTCGACGACGGATCGCTGGACCAGGAGCCGGAGCTGCTCGAACGGCTCGACGTCGTCGTGGTGTCGGTGCACTCCAAGCTGCGGATGAACGCGACCGCGATGACCCGCCGGATGATCGCCGCCGTACGGAATCCGCACGCGGATGTGCTGGGGCACTGCACGGGGCGACTGGTCACCGGGCGGGGGCGGCCGGAGTCGGAGTTCGACGCGGACGCCGTGTTCGCCGCCTGCGCCGAGACGGGCACGGCGGTCGAGATCAACAGCCGTCCCGAGCGGCTCGATCCGCCGCGGCGGCTGCTGCGCCGGGCGGTCGCGGCGGGCGCGCTGTTCTCCGTGGACACCGACGCGCACGCTCCCGGACAGCTCGGGTGGCAGGCGTACGGATGCGCGCGGGCCGAGGAGTGCGGAGTGCCCCCGGAGCGTGTGGTCACCACCTGGTCGGCGGAGGAACTGCTGGCCTGGACGCGAGATCGCGTGACTCCCGCGGGCGTACGGGCCCTTTGACGCGGTACTGGGATACCTGGACAACGCGACAACGCGACACCGCGGCGAAGGGACGATATATGGAGCGGGCGGCCGTATTCGATGTGGACGGCACTCTTGTCGACACCAACCATCTGCATGTGACGGCCTGGTGGGAGGCGTTCCGGCAGGCCGGGCACGATGTGTCGATGCATGACGTCCACCGGGCGGTGGGCCTCGGTTCCGACGACCTGATCGCGCATCTGCTGGGCGAGGGGCGGGACACCGGGCAGGACGACACGATCAGCGCCGCCCACAAGACCGTCTACGGCACGTACTTCGAGCGGTTGCGCCCGTTCCCCGGCGCCGGTGACCTGCTGCGGCGTCTCGACAGCGAGGGCTGGACGGTCGTGCTCGCCACCTCCGCCGGCGGGGCGGAGCTGGCGGCGCTCCGGCGGGCCATCGACGCCGACGACGTCATCAGGGCGACGGCGAGCTCGGACGACGTGGACTCCGGGAAGCCCGCGCCCGACCCGGTGGAGCACGCCCTGGAACTCGCCGGAGCCTCGGCCGAGCACTCGTTCTTCGTCGGTGACACGGTCTGGGACATGCGCGCGGGGACCAGAGCGGGTGTCCTGTGCGTGGGAGTGCTGTGCGGCGGCATCCCGCGCGGCGACCTGGAGAAGGCCGGGGCAAGCTCCGTATACCGGGACCCGGCCCATCTCCTGGCGTCGCTGTCCAAGGAGCCGGCCGGCGGCGGGAGGCTGACAGGGCCGTGACGCAGATCACGATCGGTACCGCTCCGACCTGGGAACACCCGTCAGTAGTTTCCCGTTAAATCAGCTGTGGGTGCGGATGGGACAGTGTCCCCGGGCCTCACCTTCCGCCCACAGGGAAGATCGTTCGGCTGAAGCCCTGTGGAGCACACCGCCGAGAGGCGACCGCCATCCGCGGCCACCCACAGACGGCCCCGACCGCGATTCCCCCGTCCGGTCGGGGCCTTTCCCGTTTTCCGCGGCTTTCCCGTTCTCGGGCTTTTCCGTTCTCGGGCTTTCCCGTTCTCGGGGGGCGTCGCTTGACTTCGAGAGCGCTCCAATCCGTAGCGTCGCCCGTATGACCACTGCACAGCACAAGATCGGTTCGGGCTTCGACCGGCACAGCACCGCGGACGACGTACTCGCCGGCATCGACCTCACGGGCAGGCTCGCGATCGTCACCGGCGGATACTCGGGGCTCGGCCTGGAGACGACACGCGCGCTCACCGAGGCGGGCGCCCGGGTCGTCGTTCCCGCGCGGCGCCGGGAGGTCGCCGAGGAGGCGGTCGCCGGTATCGAGGGCGTGGAGGTGGACGAGCTCGACCTCGGCGACCTGGAGAGCGTCCGCGCGTTCGCCGGGCGGTTCCTCGCCTCGGGCCGCACCATCGACCTCGTCATCGACAACGCCGGGATCATGGCCTGCCCCGAGACCCGCGTCGGCCCCGGCTGGGAAGCGCAGTTCGCGACCAACCACCTGGGCCACTTCGCCCTGGTCAACCGGCTCTGGCCGGCGATCGCCCCGGGCGGCGCCCGGATCGTCTCCGTCTCCTCGACGGGCCACCACGCCTCGGACATCCGCTGGGACGATCCGCACTTCAACCGCGGCGACTACGACAAGTGGGAGGCGTACGGGCAGGCGAAGACGGCCAACGTCCTGTTCGCCGTACAGCTCGACGCACTGGGCGAGGACTCCGGCGTACGGGCCTTCGCACTGCACCCGGGTGGCATCCTCACGCCTCTCCAGCGCCACCTCCCCCGGCAGGAGATGGTCGAGCGCGGCTGGATCGACGAGAACGGTGTCCCGCTGAATCCGGAGGGCTTCAAGACCCCCGAGCAGGGCGCGGCCACCCAGGTGTGGGCGGCGACCTCCCCGCAGCTGTCCGGCATGGGCGGCGTCTACTGCGAGGACTGCGACATCGCCGAGCCGGCCCCGGCCGACGGTACGGGGGTCGGTGTACGCGACTACGCGATCGACCCGGCGTCCGCGGCCCGCCTATGGGCCCTCTCCGCGGAGCTCACCGGCGTCGACGCCTTCGCCTGAGGCACGCGGTCACAACCGGCCGCGCCACCTCAGGCACGCAAGCACGGGCACGGACACGGGCACGCAAGCACAGACGCTCACGTACTCACGTACTCACGCGCTCACGCGCTCACGCGCTCACGCGCTCACGCGCTCACGCGCTCACGCGCTCACGCGCTCACGCGCTCACGCAGGAGACTCCTCCGGCTCCGGGTCCTCGGGGTGGACCGTGCTCGTGCCCGAGTCGCCCTGCCGGCCGGTGCCCGCCTCGTCGGTGTCGGGGACGGCGGCGTCCGGCTTCGCCCGTACGCCGCCGTCCCCCTCGGAGTCCTCGCTCGGCCCGGACTCGGGCGGCGTGACGACGTCCCAGGGGTCCTCGCCCTCCTGCACCTGCTGGTCCGGCAGATCCCGGGGCACGGGTCCTTCGTTCTCCTCGGGCGTCCTGGTCCCGTACTCGCTCACGGTGCGCTCCCCTCCACGTCGGGCCTCGCGGGGCGGAAATCCCTTGTCGGCCAGTGTGCGGGTACCTGCCGGGACCACCCGGCAAACGCAGGAACCCCCGCGCGTCAGTGCGGAGCGCGCTCCTCCAGGGCCGCGCGCCAGGCCGGCGGCGGGGTGTCCCCCGACCCTGGTCCCGTGCCCGCACGCCGTCCGCCGCGTGCGAAGAAGTCTGCCAGCGGAAGGATCGCCGCGCCGACCGTGACCGCGTCGGGGCCCAGGGCGCCGAGCTCGATGGTGACCCGCTCGGCCGGGTGGCGCAGCGCGTACGAGACGGCGTGGGCGCGGACGGCGGGCAGGAAGCGGGAGCCCAGCTGGAGTCCGGCCCAGCCGCCGATGAGGATGCGTTCGGGCTGGAAGAGGTTGATCAGGTCGGAGAGGCCCGCGCCCAGGTACTCGGCCGTCTCCTCCAGCACGGCCAGGGCCACCGGGTCGGCCGCCGTGCCGCCCGTCGCGGTGCCACCGGCCCCCGCACCACCGGCCGCCGCGTCACCGGCCCCTGCACCGCCGGCCGCCGCGTCACCGGCCCCTGTACCGCCGGCCGCTGACCCGTCGGCCGCCGCACCACCGGCCGCCGGGCCACCCGCGGACGCGCCTTCCGCAGCCCCGACGCCGACCGCCGAGCCACCCGCTGACGCGGAGGTGCCGGGGCTTGCGGAGGCCCCGGCACGCACTCCGCCTCCCGCCCCGCCCTCGACCGGATAGGCCGCCGCCAGCATGGCCGTGAGGGCCGTCTCCTCGTCGACCCCCTTCGGCGGTCGTCCCCCCGCCTCCTCCCAGCGCTCCAGCAGGGCCTCGGCCCCGGCGTACGCCTCCAGACAGCCGAGCGCACCGCAGCGGCAGCGGCGCCCCCTGACCCGTACCGTCAGATGGCCCCATTCCACCGCCCGGCCCAGTTCCACGTCGTCCGAGACGAGGCTGGCGCCGACACCGGAGCCGAAGAGGACCACGACCGCGTTGCGGGCGCCGCGTCCGGCGCCGAACCACATCTCGGCCTGGCCCAGGGTCTTGGCGCCGTTGTCGGTGAAGTACGGGACGGAGTCCGGGAGCCCGCAGGCGGCACGGAGCAGCGACTCCAGCGGGACGGCGGGCCAGCCGATGGTCTGGCCGTGCACGACGGCGCCCTCGGCCGCGGTGCGTTCCACGATGCCGGGTACGCCGATACCGACGCCCAGCAGTCGCTCGGGGGCGATGCCGGCGGTGGCCAGGACCTCGGCGACGCCGTCGCTGATGTGGCCGACGATGACGTCGACGTCGTAACCCTGGTGCTCCAACGGCCTTTCGGTGCGCGCGAGTTCGGTCAGGGACAGGTCGAAGAGCTCGACGCGGACGCGGGTCTCGCCGACGTCCACACCGATCATGTGGCCGCTGGCGGGGGCGACCCGGAGCAGGGTGCGGGGCCGGCCACCGTCGGAGTCGACGCTGCCCGCCTCCTCCACCAGGCCGTCGGCGACGAGCTCTGCGACGACGTTGCTGATGGAGCCCGAGCTGAGCCCGGTGGCGGGCCCTAGTTCGAACCGGCTCATCGGTCCGTCGAAGTAGAGCCTCCTCAGCACGGCCGTGCGATTGCCTCGTCGCAGGTCACGTACCGTTCGCCCGTTCCGGCCCGCCATGTGGTTCCTTCCCGCCGTACCCCCGACCTGCAAGATACCGCTGCGCGATCCCTTGACGCGAGTTTCTTACGGAGCTTAACTCACGTCCTAAATTAAGCCGTGAGGGTCGTTCGAGAAGTGAACGCACCACGCCCTCCCGCTTTCCCTCAGGAAGGGACGCCTGACGCCATGCGCAGAACCCGAGCCGCGGCCGCGAGCGCGGTCACTGTCTCCTTGCTGGCCGCCGTGACCGCGTGCGGCGGTGGCTCGTCGACGGACGGCGGGTCCAACGACTCGCCGAAGACGCTCACCTACTGGGCCTCCAACCAGGGCCCGAGCATCGAGGTCGACAAGAAGACCCTCGCTCCCGAGCTGAAGAAGTTCGAGAAGCAGACCGGCATCAAGGTGAAGCTGGAGGTCATCCCCTGGTCGGACCTCCTCAACCGCATCCTGGCCGCGACCACTTCGGGCCAGGGCCCGGACGTCCTCAACATCGGCAACACCTGGTCCGCCTCGCTCCAGGCGACCGGGGCCCTGCTGCCCTGGGACGCGAAGAACTTCGGAAAGATCGGCGGCAAGGACCGGTTCGTCGAGTCGGCGCTCGGCTCGGCGGGTGAGACCGGCTCGGATCCGGCGGCGGTCCCGCTGTACTCGATGGCGTACGCCCTCTACTACAACAAGAAGATGTTCGAGGACGCGGGGATATCCGGACCGCCCGCCACCTGGGACGACCTGGTCGCCGACGGGAAGAGGATCTCCAAGGACGACAAGTGGGCGCTGGGCGCCGAGGGCGCGAACCTGTCGGAGAACATCCACCACGTCTTCGTCCTCGGCAAGCAGCACGGCGCCGACTTCTTCGACGCCGACGGCAAGCCCGACTTCACCTCCGACGGGGCCGTGGCGGCGGTCAAGCAGTACGTCGACCTGATGGGCAAGGACAAGGTCATCGCACCCGGCAACGCCGAGTACGCGCAGAACCAGTCCCTCCAGGACTTCGCCAAGGACAAGACGGCGATGGTGCTCTGGCAGACGGCGGCGGCCACGCTCAAGGCCCACGGCATGAGCGACGACGAGTGGGGCGTCGCGCCGGTGCCGGTCCGGTCCGGCACCCCGGGTGCCGACACGGCCGTCAACTCGATGGTGGCGGGCATCAACATGGCCGTCTTCAAGAACACCGACAACATCGACGGCTCCCTGAAGTTCGTGAACTTCATGACGAGCGTGGACGAGCAGACGGTCCTCAACAAGACCTACGGGTCCATCCCGCCGGTCAAGGCGGCCCAGCAGGACCCCGCGTTCAACACGCCCGCCCTGAAGGTCATCCGGGACACGCTGGCCAAGAGCGCGGCCCCGCTGCCGCAGGTGGCGAACGAGTCGCAGTTCGAGACCGCGGTCGGCACGGCGGTGAAGGAGCTCTTCGCGGACGCGGCGGCCGGCCGGCCGGTGACCACGGCCTCGGTCGAGGAGAAGCTCGACGAGGCCCAGCAGCAGATGCCGAAGAAGTGAGCGTTCGATGACCGTGACCGCCGAACCCGCGGTCGGGAAGGAAGCACCGCCCGGTGCGACGGGGCCCGCCCCGCACCGTCGCACCGGGCGGGTACGCCGGATCGCCCTGCCGTATCTGCTCCTGTTGCCCGCCCTGCTGTTCGAACTCCTCGTCCATCTGGTGCCGATGGTGATCGGCGTCGTCATGAGCTTCAAGGAGCTCACGCAGTTCTACATCCGCGACTGGGGCGCCGCGCCCTGGGCCGGCTTCGACAACTACAGCCTGTCCGTGGACTTCGACGCGCCCATCGGCGAGGCGCTGCTCCACTCGTTCTTCGTGACCTGCGCGTTCACCGTCCTGTCCGTCGGCCTATGCTGGCTGCTGGGCACGACGGCCGCGGTGTACATGCAGGAGAACTTCCGCGGCCGGGGCTTCCTGCGGGCCGTCTTCCTCGTCCCGTACGCGCTTCCGGTGTACGCGGCCGTCATCACCTGGGCCTTCATGTTCCAGCGGGACAACGGCCTGGTGAACCACGTACTGCACGACCAGCTGGGCCTCACCGACAGCCCGTCCTTCTGGCTGATCGGCGACAACAGTTTCGTCGCGCTGCTCGTCGTCTCGGTGTGGAAGGGCTGGCCGTTCGCCTTCCTCATCGTGATGGCGGGCCTGCAGAACATCCCCAAGGAGCTGTACGAGGCGGCCTCGATCGACGGGGCCGGGATGCTCCAGCAGTTGCGCCGCATCACGCTGCCGTCGCTGCGGCCGGTCAACCAGGTGCTGGTCCTCGTGCTCTTCCTGTGGACGTTCAACGACTTCAACACGCCGTACGTGCTGTTCGGCAAGGCCGCCCCGGAGGCCGCCGACCTGATCTCGATCCACATCTACCAGTCGTCGTTCGTGACGTGGAACTTCGGGACGGGATCCGCGATGTCCGTGCTGCTTCTGCTGTTCCTGCTGGTCGTGACGGGCGTGTATCTCGTCCTGACCTCACGCGGACGGAGGGCGGCCGATGTCTAGGACCACTACGGCGGCCCGGCCCGGGAAGCCGGTAGGGGCGCGGCGCTCTCCGATGGCCGCGCCGCGCTCGTTCGTCTGGTCGCGCCGGATCTTCCTCACCCTGCTCACCGGTTTCGTCCTGCTGCCGGTGTACGTGATGCTCTCAAGCTCGCTGAAGCCGCTGGAGGACGTGTCGGGCGAGTTCCGCTGGGTGCCCAGCGGACTGACGATCCGCCCGTACATCGACATCTGGTCGACGGTCCCGCTGGCGAAGTACTTCGTCAACTCGCTGATCGTGGCGGGCGTGGCGACGGTCCTCTCGGTGGTGATCGCGATCTTCGCCGCGTACGGGGTGAGCCGTTACCGCTTCCGCGGGAAGCGCCTGTTCACCGTGACCGTACTGTCCACCCAGATGTTCCCCGGGATCCTGTTCCTGCTTCCGCTGTTCCTGATCTACGTGAACATCGGCAACGCCACCGGTATCGCGCTCTTCGGTTCGCGGATCGGTCTGATCCTCACCTACCTGACGTTCTCGCTGCCCTTCTCGATCTGGATGCTGATCGGGTACTTCGAGTCGGTGCCGCGCGACCTGGACGAGGCGGCGATGGTGGACGGCAACGGGCCGCTCGGCGCGCTCTTCAGGGTCGTCGTGCCCGCCGCGGTGCCGGGGATCGTCGCCGTCGCGGTGTACGCGTTCATGACGGCGTGGGGCGAGGTGCTGTTCGCGTCGGTGATGACCAACGACACCACCCGCACGCTCGCCGTGGGCCTGCAGGGCTACGCCACGCAGAACGACGTGTACTGGAACCAGGTCATGGCCGCCTCACTCGTGGTGAGCGTGCCCGTGGTCGCCGGGTTCCTGCTGCTCCAGCGCTATCTGGTCGCCGGACTCACCGCCGGGGCCGTCAAGTGACCACCGTCCGTCCCCCGTTCGACACCCCCCGTTCCGAGAGGACTTCTGTGACCATCGATCTCGCCGCACTCCCCCAGGACTTCGTGTGGGGCACGGCCACCTCGGCATACCAGATCGAAGGTGCCGTGGCCGAGGACGGCCGTTCGCCCTCCATCTGGGACACCTTCTCGCACACACCGGGGAAGGTGGACGGCGACGACCACGGGGATGTCGCCTGCGACCACTACCACCGGTGGCGCGAGGACATCGCCCTGATGAAGGAGCTGGGCACCAACGCGTACCGGCTGTCCATCGCCTGGCCACGGGTGGTGCCGGGCGGCGAAGGACCGGCGAACGCCAAGGGCCTGGACTTCTACGACTCGTTGATCGACGGTCTGCTGGAGGCCGGCATCACACCGTCGGTCACCCTGTACCACTGGGATCTCCCGCAGGTGCTCCAGGACCGGGGCGGCTGGACCGAGCGCGACACGGCACACCACCTGGCGGCGTACGCGACGGTCGTGGCCGAGCGCCTCGGCGACCGCGTCCAGCACTGGACGACCCTCAACGAACCCCTGTGCTCGGCGTGGATCGGTCACCTGGAGGGCCGGATGGCCCCGGGCCTGACCGACCTCACCGCGGCGGTCCGCGCGTCCTACCACCTGCTCCTCGGCCACGGCCTCGCCACCCAGGCGATCCGCGCCGCGGCCCCCGGCGCCCAGGTCGGCATCGTCAACAACCTGTCCTACATCGAGGCCGCCACCGAGCGCCCCGAGGACATCGCGGCGGCCCGGCGCATGGACGGGCACACCAACCGCTGGTGGCTCGACCCGGTCCACGGCCGCGGCTTCCCGGCGGACATGCGCGAGGTGTACGGAGTCGAACTCCCGGAGCAGCGAGGCGACTTGGCGGTCATGGCCCAGCCGCTGGACTGGCTGGGGCTCAACTACTACTTCCCGTCGGCCATCGCGGACGACCCGACGGGCCCTGCCCCGTACGCCGCTGCCGTCCGCCGTCACGGTGTGCCGCGCACGGCCATGGACTGGGAGATCGACGCGGCCGGCATCGAGAACCTGCTGCTGCGCCTCACGGACGAGTACGGCGCCCGGAAGCTGTACGTCACCGAGAACGGCTCCGCCTACCCGGACGTCGTACGCCCGGACGGCACGGTCGACGACCCCGAGCGCACCCGGTATCTCGAACAGCACCTGGCGGCCTGCGCCTCCGCGGCCCGCAAGGGGGCTCCGCTGGCGGGCTACTTCGCGTGGTCGCTGCTGGACAACTTCGAGTGGGCGTACGGCTACGACAAGCGGTTCGGCCTCGTCCACGTCGACTACCGGACGCAGCGGCGCACGGTGAAGGGGAGCGGGCGCCGGTACGCCGAGATCGTCCGGGAGCACGGCGCCGGGCAGCGCAAGGCTGCCTGACGCCTGACGCCTGACGCCTGACGCCTGACGCCTGACGCCTGACGCCTACCGGGGCAACTCGTGCAGTGCCACGTCGAGTTCCGGGGCCACGGTGTCCCGGAGCCAGGTGTCGTGCTCGTCCCCCATGTCCCGGGGGACCGTCTCGGTGAGCATGATCAGGTAGAGGTAGGAGCGGTAGAGGGCGAGACGGCGGCGGGCCGGATCGGTGAACCGGGGTCGCCCTCCGCCTTCCTGATGGCCCGCCAGAAACGCTACGTCCTTCTCGATGTCGTCGAGCAGCGCCAGGGACACGAAGTCCGCCAGGGGGTCGCCCCAGAACATACGCTCGCCGTCGATCAGCCCGCCGATCCGGGGCTCACCGCGGCCGGCGGGGCGTTCGACGAGGATGTTCCCCCGCCAGAGGTCGAAATGGACCAGCCGCGGGACGGTCACTTCGTCGAGGGCGCCGTACGCGGACGCGGCCGTACGGGCCACCTCGTCCAGCGGACGGGGCAGCAGCCAGGCCTCGTACCGCCGGGCCATGCGCCATCCTTCGCGCGCCTCAAAGATCGCGCAGTTCCCCGCGCCCCTGAAGGGCGCCTCGGCTTCGGCAGTCCTTCGTCCGCAGGGGGCGCGGGGAACGGTGCGGCCAGCCACGAACAACCCGCACCGACCCCGCAACGCCCACCCCCGCCCCCGTACAAGCGCACCGCATAAGCTCCCCGCATGGAACAGAGCGAGATCATCCTCCGAGCGATCGGCGTCCTGACCGAGACCCAGGAAATGGTGCGCAGGCTCAACGAGGACACCGAGATCGACATCGACGCCGGCGAGGCCCAGCTCGGCAGGCTCGTGACGGAGGTCTTCCCCTCGGTAGAGGTCCCCGGCGACGCGACCCCCGCCGAGGCGGGCCAGGCAGTCATCGACGCCCTGATGCCCGCGGCCATCTCCCTGGTCGGCGCCTTCGCCTTCCTGTTCTCGGAACTCGCCGACATCCACGACACGGAACGCACCGAGATCAAGAGCACCGATCTCCTGCGCACCCTCGCACTGCGCCTCTCCGACACGGACTCGACCGCCGGTCCCGACCCGGACCCGGACCTCGGCGGCGACGCGTAAAGCTCCCCATATCGCCCCCACAAAAACACATTGGCTCTCCCTGGATCGGCTACGTAGCCTAGGCCATAACCTAGTGACCCTAGGTTCAGCTTTCGCACCGCCCACGACCCGCCGGGAGAACCCGCCATGAAGCCGCTCACCGAGCAGGACATCCGCAGTTCGTTCGTCAACTGCTCCAAGGGAGAGGCCAAGCGCCTGTTCGTACCACACGATCTGGCGGACCGGCCGTGGGACGACCTGGACTTCCTGGGCTGGCGCGACCCCGGGGCGCCCGACCGCAGTCACCTGGTGACCGAGCGGTCGGGCCGCCCCGTCGGCGTGACCCTGCGCTTCCCTTCGCAGCAGCGCGGCTTCACGCACCGCAGCATGTGCTCGCTGTGCCTGACCACCCACCCGGGTAACGGTGTCTCCCTGATGACGGCCCGCAAAGTGGGTCCGGCCGGCCGCGAGGGCAACTCGGTCGGCGTCTACATCTGCGCCGACCTGGCCTGCTCCCTCTACGTACGCGGCAAGAAGCTGCCCGGACCCGGGGCGCGCTTCGAGGAGAGTCTCACCGTGGAGGAGCAGGTCGCCCGCATGAACGGCCATGTGTCGGCCTTCCTGGACCGCCTCCACTCCTGATCCACTCCTCATCCGCTCCTCATCCGCTCCCGAGGCGCCCCTGACCGACCGGACGGTGGGTGGCATCGGCGGAGCTGATCCTTCCGTTCGCGTTCGATGCGGCTGTCGAACGGGAAGTGGCCAAGGATGCGAGATGTACGTGAAGTGTGGGCCGCCGGTAGCGCCCAGGTGACGAAGTGGCGGCAGGAGCCCGTGATCGTCCAGACGGTCCGGGCGGCGGCCGCCGCGACCGTGGCCTACGTGGTCGCTCTGCGCTTCAGCCCCGAGGCCGCGCCGCTCACCGCTCCCCTGACCGCGCTCCTCGTCGTCCAGGTCACCCTCTACGCCACCCTCACCACCGGTATCCGGCGGGTGAACGCCGTGGTGGCCGGCGTCCTCGTCGCCATCGGTTTCAGCGCCCTGGTGGGGCTGACCTGGTGGAGTCTGGGACTGCTCATCCTGGCCGCGCTGGCCGTCGGGCACCTGGTGCGGGTCAGCGAGTTCGTGCCCGAGGTGGCGATCAGCGCCATGCTGGTCCTCGGCGTCACGCGGATCGGCGACACGGCCTGGGCCCGGATCCTGGAGACGGTGATCGGTGCCGTGGTGGGCCTCGGCTGCAATCTGCTGTTCGCTCCCCCGGTGTGGGTCGGCGCCGCCGGTGAGTCCATCGAGGATCTGGCGCGCCGGATGCGCCGGTTGATGCTGCGCGTCGGCGACGAGGCGGCCGGCCGCACACAGGTGGCCGTCGCGGCCGAGAGCCTCCACGAGGCTCGGCGGCTCGACCACGACATCGTCGACGTGGACGCGGCCCTCAAGCAGGCCGAGGACAGCCTGCGGCTCAATCCGCGTGTACGGGAGGGGCTGCTGCACCGGGTCGTCCTGCGCACGGGGCTCGACACACTGGAGATCTGCACGGTGGTCCTGCGGGTGCTCACCCGCACCCTCACCGACCTCGCCAAGGAACGCGCGCCCGAGCGGCTGTTCGAGTCGCGGATCGGGGAGGTGTTCGAGCAGCTCCTGTCCGAGGTCGGTGACGCCGTGGTCAGCTTCGCCGTGCTGGTCACCACCGACGTCAGCCGCAGTGCCGAATCGGCGGAGTCCCGGCTCGCCCACGAACTCACCGCCGCGACGGCCACCCGCGACAAGCTGGCCCAGCTCCTCCTGGAGGAGGTGCAGCGGGACGCGCGCCAGTGGCAGCTGTACGGCGCCGTGGTCACCGAGGTCACCCGGATCCTCGACGAACTCGACATGGAGCACCGTTCCCGCCGCCTGCTGGAGGAGCTGGACCGTTGTACGCGCGAACAGCGCGAGCGCATGCCCCGGCTGGACCGCCTGGGCCGACGTCTGCGCCGCTCGCGACGGAACCGCAAGGCCTCCTCAAGTCGTACTACGTGATGTACCGACACCGCCACGACAGGGCGACCTGCCCACGGGGCGGCACATGACGACAGAGGGAGTGCGGATGGCTGACGGCACCGTCCGGATCGACGGGAACTCACTGCTTGTGGCGGGTGTCGTGCGGGTCCGGTTCATCCGTACCCTGCGCCTGCCCGAGACGGGCACGCACGCGCTGCCCCCGGGGCTCGGCGAGTTCCCGCTGCGGCGCGTGGAGGACTACCCGGAGACGGTGCCCGCCGAGTGGCTGGCCCGCGGCGGAGTGATGCTGCCGGTCCATCTGCGCGAGGCGATGTGGCTGAGCTTCGGCGGCACGACCGAACCGGCGGCTTTGCAGGTGGGCGCGGGCAAGGTGTGCGCGGTGTCCGGCAAGCCGTGGAGTCCCCGGCCGGCCCGGGACCCGCAGAACTACGTGGTGCTGCCCCGCCAGCCGTGGCTCGACGGCATCAACTCCGGGAAGGGCACGGTCCGTCAGTTCGTGGCGGTGCCGCTCGGGCTGGGCGCCACGGTCGAGGGCCAGGTGACCGGCGAGGAGGTCTGGGGCGGCGTACAGCTGCAGTCGTTCCCGCTGACCGACGCCGCGCTGCACGCGTGGCACGAGGAACAGCGCCGGCTGGCGGAGGAGACGGCACGCAGGCAGGCCCTGATGGCGTCGGGCGGCTACGGCGCTCCGGCGCCCGTGTCCGCCCCGGGCGCCATGGCCGCGCCCGGCTCCATGCCGCAGCAGGGCGGTGCGATGCCGGCGGCCCCGGCGGCTGCGCCCCGCGCCTCGGGGGCGATGGGTCTGGGCGTCGGCGGTTCGATGCGCCAGGAGGTCTACAAGGACGACCGCCCGCTGTCGGACTGGTCGACCACCGCGTCCGGGCGGGTCTTCGTCCACCTCGTGACACCGCCTCAGTGGCGGCGCATCACGGGTGAGGCTCCCCCGCCGTCCCCCGTCGACCGCGCGGCCTACACCCGCGCGGGGCTGCCCTGGTTCGACTACTACGACCAGGACGCCACGGATCTCGACCCCACGGACGAACTCGGCGCGGTCAAGCCGGTCGGTGACTGGCTCGGCGACGACCACACTCCGTGGCAGCCGCCGTCGCCGGGCCAGGTGAAGCCGCTGGGAGACGCGCCGGGCGAACCGGTCGGTGACGGGGACTGGTGAGCCCGGCTCCGGTCCGCCGGAGGCACGTTCTCGTCACCCGTCACCCGTCACCCGTCACCTGTCGCCCGTCGCCCTCGGCTCGCCCTTCGGTTCACCCCTCGCTCTCCGTGCGCTGCCGCTGCAGCGCGCGCGGGCAGCTCGCGCCGCTCGCCTGCGTGAGCAGGACGTGCATGCGCTCGGTGAGCTGCCCGACGTCGTCCGCGGGCCGGTGGAAGGGCAGTCGTACGTCGCCGTGGCCGCGGACGCGCTCGATGCGCAGCGTCAGCCCGTGGCGGTCGACGGCGAGCGGCTGCACCCGAACGGCGCCGTGCAGGCAGTCCGGTTCGACGAGCCGGGTCAGCCGCTCGACGGCGTCCGGGTGCGAATCGGCGAGGTGGGTGAGCAGTTGGGCCTCCGCGAGGGCCAGTGGGTCGGGCTCGGCGGCGGCGTACTCGTCGAGGTCGACGACGACCGCGCCGCCGGACTCACGCAGCACGGCGCGGGTCGGGTGGAACGTCAGGTGCTCGTCCTCGGGCGCGAACCAGCCCGCCATCCACAGGCGCGAGCGGATACGGTCGCGTACCGGGACGGGCGCTACGTCGGCGAACTCCAGTACGGCGGACGGCTCTCCGCGTGGCGCGCAGATCGCGGCCGTGGTGAGCACGCTGTCGTCGGGCAGGTGCAGCAGCACCCTGCCGTCCTCCGCGACGGTGTGTACGCCGATGAACTCCTCCCGACCGCCTTCCGCGGTCACCGCGCAGGACCACGCCGCGGCGAGCACCGAGCGGGCACGTTGCGCCGTGGCCGGTGCGGCCGTCCAGCTGTGACGGTCACCCATCCCAAACCTCCCTTAGGTAAGCCTTGCCTAACCTACAGAAGATCGAGGTGTACGCCAACCACGCGGCGCCGCTCACGGCACCTTTGTGACGGGGAGTTCACGGACGGACGGCTCCGAGCAGAGCTCGCGCGCACACGTCGCGCACCTGTTCCCGGGAGAGATCCGGCTCCTTGAGCCACTCCAGACAGGCGGCCGCCATGAAGGCCAGCCAGCCCCGCACGGCGATCCGCAGGACCGGCAGATCCTCCTCGGTCCAGGCCGTCTCCGGGTCGGCCGCCAGCGCCTCCAGGATCTGCCGCTGCTGCGCGGCCAACGTCTCCCGGTACACCTTCCGGACGGCCTGGTCCCCCGCCGCCTCCGCGCGATGGAAGGCGCGGAAGCCGTGCGCGTGCTTCTGGACGTACTCCAGGAAGGTGTCGAGCCCGGCGTCGATCTGCGTACGCACGGGCACTCCGGGCACGGCGGCGGTGACCCGCAGCATGCGCCCGCTCTCCCGCTCGACGACGGCCGCGAAGAAGTCCCGCTTGGTCGGGAAGTAGTGGTAGAGCAACCCCCGTGACACACCGGCGAGTTCGGCGACCTGCTCGATCCAGACGTCGTCGTACGGACTCTCCGAGAACAGCCTCGCCCCGACCGTGAGCAGTTCCTCCCGGCGCTCCTCGGTACTGAGCCGACGACGCGTGCGCTCCCCCTCCTTGGCGGCCATGCCCGCACTTTACCCGGCCCGCCGACTCGACCGACATCTCACACGGTGCCTTGCACGGCGTCTTGCACAGCGTCTTACTTGACGTCGGTTCAACAGCGGTACCAGACTGGCGGACACTATTGAATCCGCGTACAACAAGCGCAACCGGCGGCCGGTGCAGGGGAGATGACGTGATGGCGGGCACGAGGGAGACCCGGTCGTCGAAGGGCGCGCCGAAAGGCGCGCTGCCGAAGGGGTTCCGCAGCGCGGAGCTGGGCTGGCCCGAACTGCGCCGCATCCCGCACCCGCCCTACCGGGTGCCGCTGATCGGTGACGCCGTCGGGACCAACCTCCGTACGCCGTTGCAGGATTCGCTGCGTGTCGGACGAAGGCTCGGGCCGATCTTCCGGCGCAAGGGGTTCGGCAAGGAGGTCGTCTTCGTCTGGGGCGCGGGGCTCACGGGTGAGCTGGCGGACGAGTCACGGTTCGCCAAGCATGTGGGGCTGGGGGTCGCCAACCTCCGGCCCGTCGCCGGGGACGGCCTCTTCACGGCGTACAACCACGAGCCCAACTGGCAGCTGGCGCACGACGTGCTGGTGCCCGGCTTCAGCCGCGAGGCCATGGAGGGCTACCACGCGATGATGCTGGGGGTCGCCTCCCGGCTCACCGACCGCTGGGACGGCGCACAGGCCGCGGGACGGGCCGTCGACGTGCCCGGCGACATGACGAAGCTGACGCTGGAGACGATCGCCCGCACCGGCTTCGGCCATGACTTCGACTCGTTCGAGCGGGCCCGGCCGCACCCCTTCGTCACGGCCATGGTGGGCGCCCTGTCGTACGCGCAGCGCCTCAATGTCGTCCCCCCGCCGGTGGCGCCGGTGCTGATGCGCACGGCCACCCGCCGCAACCGGGCCGACGTGGCGTACCTCAACCGCACGGTCGACGCCGTCGTCGAGACGCGGCTGCACGGGCCGGCCGGCGACGGCGATCTGCTGGACCGGATGCTGGAGACCGCCCATCCGGAGACCGGCGAGCGGCTGACGCCCGAGAACATCCGCCGACAGGTCATCACCTTCCTGATCGCCGGCCACGAGACGACGTCGGGCGCGCTCTCCTTCGCCCTGCACCATCTGGCGCGGCACCCCGGGATCGCCGCCCGCGCCCGTGCCGAGGTGGACCGCGTCTGGGGAGACACCCCGGAACCGGCCTACGACCAGGTCGCCAGGCTCCGGTACGTGCGGCGCGTGCTCGACGAGTCGCTGCGGCTGTGGCCGACGGCGCCCGCGTTCGCGCGCGAGGCCCGCGAGGACACGGTCCTGGGCGATGTCCATCCGATGCGCAGGGGCGCGTGGGCGCTGGTCCTGATGCCGCTGCTGCACCGCGATCCCGACGCGTGGGGCCCGGACGCGGAGAGGTTCGATCCGGACCGCTTCGAGCCGGGGGCGGTACGGGCCCGGCCCGCCCACACCTTCAAGCCGTTCGGCACCGGCGCCAGGGCGTGCATAGGGCGGCAGTTCGCACTGCACGAGGCGACCCTCGTCCTGGGGCTGCTCCTGCGCCGGTACGAGCTGCTGCCGGACCCCGCCTACCGGCTGCGGGTGGCGGAGCGGCTCACGCTGATGCCGGAGGGGCTGACACTGCGGCTCGGCCGCCGCTCCCCCGCGCCGCCCGGCGGGCCGGAGGTCTCCGGGGCCCGGGAGGCCCCGTCGGCGTCACGGTGTCCAGTGACCGGGGCGGGTGAATGACGCCGGAAGCCTGGTGCCCGCGCTGCCCTTGGCGGCGTTGAGCTGCGGCTGGGTGAGGAAGAGGGCGCCGGTCAGGTCGGCGTCCGTGAGGTCGGCGTCGCGCAGGTCGGCGCCGATCAGGTCGGCGGAGCGCAGATCGGCGCCCGTCAGGTCGGCGGCGATGAGGTAGGCACCGCGGAGGTTGGCGCCCCGTAGATCGGCACCCTTGAGCCGGGCCCCCATCAGGTCGGCGCCCCGGCGTTCCTTCCTCTTGTCCTTCTTGTTGTACTTGTCCCGGCAGAGACCGGCGCGGGTCAGCTCGCTGGCGCGCAGCAGCAGGACGTTGACGTCCTGGCGGACCGCCGTCACGTCCAGCTCGGCCAGTTCCTCCCGCTCCCGGCGGGTGAGCGCCTCGGCGCGGTCGAGCGCGCGGCGCAGTTCGGGGTGGACCGGGCGGGCCGCGGGCAGCTCCAGCGCCTGGGTGAGATACCAGAGCAGTTCCTGCAGTTGCCGTACGGCGTGAAACACGTCGAACATCAGCCGGGAGTGCTCCCTGCTTCCCGAGCGCCAGTCCTCGCCCCCGAAGGTGAGCTGCGAGACCTTCTGGCCGGCGCCGAAGCAGTCGTAGACCGTGCAGCCGTTGAAGCCCCGCTGCCGCAGCTCCGTGTGGATGCCGCAGCCGAAATCCGTCCGCAGGTTCCTGCAGGGGCTTCCGGCGGCCTTGTCGATCGCGAAGTCCGCCGAGGCGGCGAAGGGCAGCGCGACACAGCACAGCCCGAAGCACTGGGCACAGTCGGCTGTCAGGTCGGTGCGGGCGGGGGCCGCGCTGCCGGGTTCGTCTTGCATGTCCCCCAGCGTACGCAGGGCGCGCCCGTGGTGATCACCGCCCGACCGGTGGCCGCGGCGTGGGTGGCGGGGTCGGATCACGCGGCAGAGGTAGGCCGTCCTGCGCGCCCGCGGTTCAACTCTCCCTGGAATTTGTTCTGTTGTGTCGCCCGGTCTCAGGACATGTCACGGATCATCGCCAGGTTGCTCACCAGCAGGCCGCCGTCGACCGGCAGCGTCACTCCGGTGATCCAGGCCGCGTCCGCCGAGGCCAGGAAGGCGACGGCGGACGCGATGTCGGCGGGCTCGCCCACCCGTCCCAAGGGGTAGTGGGCGGCGGCCCGTACGAGGACCTCGGCCCGGTCGTCCCAGGCGTTGGTGCGGACGGTGCCGGGCTCGACGAGATTCACCCGGACACCCCGCGGGGCCGATTCGACGGCGACGGTACGGGTGAGCGAGGCCAGTGCCGCCTTCGCCGCGCTGTACGCGTGGGAGCCGAAGTGCTGCTCGGCGTTGACCGAACCGATGTTGACGATCGCCCCTCGCCCGCCCGCGGCCACCAGATGCGGCAGGGCCGCCCGGATGCAGCGGTACGCGCCGTGCAGGGTGATCTCGAAGTCCTCGTACCAGGGGCCGTCCTCGTGCTCCTCGAAGGAGGCGGGGTCGGTGTGGCACGCGTAGGCGTTGTTGACCAGCACGTCGAGGCGGCCGAAGGAGTCCACTGCCGTGGTGACCGCCCCTTCGACGGCGGCGGGGTCGGTCACGTCGCACGCGTACGACGCGGCCGTGCCGCCGCTGTCACGGATCGCGGCGGCCACCCGCTCGGCACGCGCCTTGTCCCGGTCCGTGACCAGCACGGACGCGCCCTCCTCGGCGAAGCGGTGTGCCGTTGCCTCGCCGATGCCCTGGCCCGCGGCTGTGATCAGGACTGCGTGATCGTTGAATCTCGTCATGGGATCAGACTAGGGAGCGGACGTGACCTGCGGGTCCGTTGTGGCTGGGCGCGCGGTTCCCCGCGCCCCCGGAGGGCGCCCCCCCTTGCGGGGCCTTCAGGCCTCGTCCCTCGCCAGGGACAGGAGGCGGTCCAGGACTCGGGGGCCGCCCGCTCGTACGCCGTCGTGCTCGAACTCGTTCGTGACGTACGTGCGCAGGCCGCGGATCGTGCCGGCCGTGCGCAGGGCGTGGTCCGTGTCGACGTACATGTCGTCGTGGTAGACGGCCGCGGCGACGGGGACCTCGTTGGCGGCGAGCCGGGCGGCGTCGTACAGGACGGGCCAGTCGGTGCGCTCGGCCAGGAGGTCCGCGGTCTCGCGCAGCGGGCGCAGGGCGGGGTCGCAGTCGAAGGTCCAGGGGTGGACGGACTCGCCGGTGAAGAGCACGGGACCGTCGCCCGCGAGGCTCTTGGCGGCGTCGAACTGGGGGAAGTCGGCGCGGACCCGCTCGGCGGACCAGGCGGTGGGGCGCTCGCCCTGTGCGTAGCAGGCCTCGTGGACCAGCGCGTACAGGGGATGTCCGGCGTAGGAGAGGAGGGGCCTGACCTCCTCCTGGAAGGCGTCGGAGAGGGCCGTGCCCTGGGCGGTGCGGACGAAGGCGTTCTCCAGGAGGTAGTGCAGCCGGTGGCTGCCCTCGCCGCCGCCGAGGAGGATGCCGAGCGACTGGAAGGCCTCGACGGTGAGCCGGTAGCCGCCGGGCAGGACGGGCTCGTTGAGCAGGACGTACTCGGCGATCCGCCGGGCCCGCTCGATGTCCTGGGGGTAACGCGCGTAGTGCGCGGCGACCTTGCGCTCGATACGCGGGTACGCGGCCCGGTAGACGTCGTCGGCGTGCCCGTCGAGGGTCGGGAGGCCGCCTGTGATCAGGGCCGTGCTGAGCCCCTCCGGCGCGGTGGAGAGGTAGTGGGTCGTGCAGAAGCCGCCGAAGCTCTGGCCGAGGACGGCCCAGGGGGCGCCGCCGGTGACGGCCGGGCGGATCGCCTCGCAGTCGCGAACGATGGAGTCGGCGCGGAACAGCGCGAGATGGTCGGCCTGTTCGCGGGGTCCGCCGCGCAGCGGGAGCGTCTGCCGGTTGGCGGGGGTGGAGCTGCCGGTGCCGCGCTGGTCGAGCAGCAGGACGCGGTACTCCTGCAGGGCGCGGCCCAGCCAGGCCTGCCTGCCGACGAAGCGGTTGGCGCCGAATCCGGGCCCTCCCTGGAGATACACCAGCCAGGGCAGGTCCTGGTCCGCCCGGTCACTCGCGACCACCTCACGGGCGTACAGCTCGATCGTCTCCCCGGTGGGGGCGTCGTGATCGAGGGGCACGGTGAACCGGCGGTCGCTGAGGACGACACCGGGCTGACGGTAACTGGCGCTCAAAAGGGGCTCCCGAGACGGACGGATTCCTGACCGCGAACCAGTTCAGCACAAGTTCTTCGGCGAGCCGAGGCCGGGGATCAAGAAATCCGTACTGACCGGCCGATCAGGCCGTGGAACACCTCGGGAACAGGAACGTACTGAACAACCGCTCAGCACCACCGCTCAGCCCGGAACACTCCTCAGCGCGGTGGGAGGCTGGAGCGCCGGACCACCAGTTCCGGCTGGAGGACCACGCGCCGGTGCTTGTGCGCGCCGGGGGCCGCGTCGGCCTCGGTCTCCTCCAGGAGCAGTTCCGCGGCGAGCGCGCCCATGGTCACGGCGGGCTGGCGCACCGAGGTCAGCGGGACGGCCGCCGCCGCGGCGAACTCGATGTCGTCGTAGCCGACGATCGCGAGGTCGTCCGGAACGCTCACCCCGGCCGCGAACATCGCCTGCAGCACACCGAGGGCGAGCAGGTCGTTGGCGCAGAAGACGGCGGTGGGACGGTCGGCGAGGCCGAGGAGCCGGGCTCCCGCGTCGCGGCCCGCGGCCACGTCGAGGCGCTCGGTGGGCAGTTCGCGCAGGCGTTCCGGGCCGAGTCCGGCCTCGGCGAGGGCGTTCATGGCGCCCGTGCGGCGGTCGGTGACCTGGGTGAGTCCGGGCGGGCCGCTCACGTACGCGATGGAGCGGTGGCCCGCGTCGATCAGGTGCCGTACGGCGAGTGCGCCGCCCGCGACGTCGTCGACGGACACCGAGCACTCGGTGGTGCCCTCGGCCACGCGGTCGACGAGGACGAAGGGGATGCCGTGCCGGCGGAACGCCTCTATGTTGCGCCCGGTCGCGTCGGCGGGGGTCAACAGGACGCCCCGGACGCGCTGTTCGGCGAAGAGCGACAGATAGTCGGCCTCTTCGCCGGCGCTCTGCGCGCTGTTGCAGACCATCACGCCGAGCCCGGTCTCGCGGGCCGCCCGCTCGGCGCCCCGCGCCACGTCCACGAAGAAGGGGTTGCCCATGTCCAGGACGAGGAGGCCCATGATCCGGCTCCGTCCGGCGCGCAACTGCCGGGCCGACTCGCTGCGGACATAGCCGAGCCGGTCGATGGCGGAGAGCACACGGGCACGGGTCTCGGAGGCGACCGTGTCCGGGCGGTTGATGACGTTCGAGACCGTGCCGACGGAGACTCCGGCGACTCGGGCGACGTCCTTGATACCCACCGACTGGGCCATCAGGCGGTTACCTCCATGGAACGGTGAGTGGTGGGCACGCAGTCACATTACCCGCGTGCCCACCCGGAACGGACTGCGTCACGCAGGCAGTCCGAAGTCGATGACACGCAGCGCCGAGGGCGTCGTACCGCTGGACCTGACCTGGTGAAGGAGGGACAGTACGCCGTCCTGGGCGATCCGCGTCTCGTCGACGAGGACCTCGCCGAAGGCGTCGAGTCCGCTGCCGTCGAACAGGGTCGTCCAGTCGGTGTGTCCGGAGGCGGCGGACGCGGCGGCGATGCGTCCGTACGGCAGGATCGCGTACGCGTTGTCGTACTTGTCGAGGACCAGCCTGGTGCGCTGGCTGGAGTTGAGGGCGACCGGTATCTCCGTCTTGCTCCAGGCTCCGGCGGCGGTCTTCCGTACGTGGAAGGCGCGCCCGTTGGCCGTCCGGTCGCCGACGTAGTTCGTGGTGCACTGGCCGAAGCGGCCGGGAACGTAACTGATGATCGCGTGCGGACGGCCGGCGGAGTCGGTGGCCTGGCTCTCCTGGTTCATCAGGGAGTGGTCCGGGTTGAGCGCGTCGATCACCAGGCCGCTGTCGGTGACGGCGACCGTGTTCGAGGTGCCGGTGGTGCCGACCACCGTACCGGCGTCGTTGCGCCAGGTGCGGCCGCGGTCGTCCGAGTAGACGTAACCCGTGTCGTGGTTGGTCAGGCCGCCGCTGTTGCACATCACCGCGCCGTTCTGCTCACGCCAGGTGAAGAAGGAGTGCAGCCGGCCGTTCCGGTCGTAGTCGATGCCGTGCAGGTACATGTTGCGGACGGTGCTGGACCCGTGCTCGCTCGTGTACGTGCCGGTGGAGCCGCTCCACTCGCCGAGGGCGGTCCAGGATGTGCCGTTGTACTCGGCGAGGGCGTTGCGGCCGTTGCCGGACACCCCGACGCGGTAGCTGAGCTGGAGCTTCCCGTCGGGCGTGGCGACGAACTGCGGATACGTGAACTGCGAGGTGAGGGCGAGCCCGTCGAGGGTGGACTGCGGCGCGCCGAAGCGGCTCGTGGTCCAGGTCTGTCCCGCGGGGTTGTCCATGAGCCCGGCCACCGACTTCACGTAGGTGAAGCCGTCGCTGTGGGAGTCCATGTGGAGGTGCAGGCGGCCGTCGGTCTTCGAGAGACCCATGGAGATGACGTTGTGGGAGTCGTCGTACCGCAGGGTGTGTCCGACCTTGACGGTCGACCAGGTGCTCGCGCCGAGCACGCGGCGGCCGATGACGGCGTTGCGGTCGGCGGTGTACCAGGCGGCGTACTGGTGGCCCTTGTAGGTGAGCAGGGCGTTCTTCTGGAACGAGTTGTTGTTGACCAAGCCGTCGTAGGAGACGAAGAAGATGGCCTGGCTGTCGAGTGTGGTGGTCCCGGTCCGGGTGACCGAGGGGCCGGGGGCTGCCGCCCTGGCCGTCCCGGCGAGAGCGGGTGCGGCCGCGGTGCCGAGCAGGGCGGTCGCCAGCAGGGTGCGTCTCTTCATGTTCGGGGCTCCTTGGTGTGTGGGGACGAGGAGAACGAGAACGAGCGAGGGAAGAGCACAGGGGTCGGGTCAGTGGGTAGGTGGGTCAGTGGGTAGGTGGATCAGTGGTTCGGCAGGGCTTCAGGCGAGGTGGAACACCTCGTTGAGCGGTTTCATGGCTTCGTCCGGTCTGGCGCCGTCCAGTGCTTCGAAGAACGGCGCCATCTCGGCCTGCCAGCGGGCGTTGACCCCGGTTGCCTCCATGCCCGCCTGCGCGGCCGCGAAGTCCTCGGTCTCCAAGTAGCCGACCAGCAGGCCGTCCTCGCGCAGGAAGAGCGAGTAGTTGTGCCAGCCGGTGGCCGAGAGCGCCTCTTGCATCTCGGGCCACACGGTGGCGTGTCTCTCGCGGTACTCGTCGAGCCGGTCCTCGCGGACCTTGAGCAGGAAACAGACGCGCTGCATGAAGTACCACTCCGGGGTCGTGGGGGGGGTAAGTGCCGTCGGCCGGGCCGCCCGCGACGCGGAGGGCGGCCCTGCTGTCGGCGCCTGTCTCAGAAGTCGAACTGGTCAATGTTCTTGGCGTTGAACACGGTCGGCTTGCCGAGGTTGATCACGCCGTCCTTGCCGATGGTGTACTCGCCCATGTCGCCGGCCTTGAAGGTCTCGCCCTCCTTGCCGGTGATCTGGCCGGAGACCAGCGCGACGGAGGTGCGGGCGGCCAGCTCGCCGAGCTTCGCCGGGTCCCACAGCTCGAACGCGTCGACGGTGCCGTTCTTGACGTACTTGCGCATGTCGTTCGGGGTGCCGAGGCCGGTCAGCTTGACCTTGCCCTTGTACTTGGAGCCCGACAGGTACTGGGCGGCGGCCTTGATGCCGACCGTGGTCGGGGAGATGATCCCCTTCAGCTTCGGGTACTCCTGGAGGAGGCCCTGGGTCTGCTGGAAGGACTGCTGGGCGTCGTCGTTGCCGTAGGCGGTCTTGACGAGCTTGATGTCCTTGTACTTCGGGTCCTTCAGCTCGTCCTTCATGAAGTCGATCCACGTGTTCTGGTTCGTCGCGGTCTGCGCGGCGGACAGGATCGCGATCTCACCCTTGTAGCCGATCTGCTCGGCGAGGAGCTGCACCTCGGTGCGGCCCAGGTCCTCGGCGCTGGCCTGCGAGACGAAGGCGTTGCGGCAGTCGGTCTTGGTGTCCGAGTCGTAGGTGACGACCTTGATGTCGTTCTTCATGGCCTGCTTGAGCGAGGTGCACAGCGCGCCCGGGTCCTGCGCGGAGACGGCGATGGCGTCGACCTGCTGCTGGGTGAGCGTGTTGACGTAGGAGACCTGGCCGGCGGTGTCGGTGCCGCTGTTGGTGCCGACCTCCTTGTACTTCGAGCCCAGCTCGGTGAGGGCCTTCTCGCCACCCTTGTCGGAGGAGGTGAAGTACGGGTTGTTGACCTGCTTGGGCAGGAAGCCGACGGTCAGGCCCTTCTTGGTGGCCGCGTTCGGGTCGGCCTTGCCGGCCGCCGCGTTCGAGCCGCCCTCGTCCTTGACGTCGTCCTTGGAGGTCCCCCCACCGCAGGCGGTGAGGGCCAGGGCCAGAGAGGTGGTGGCGGCGAGAACCGCACAGGCTCGACGGAGGGATGACTTGCGCATGATGGGTCCTTTACAGAGTTGAAGTACGGCGCGCCCGCCTTCAGGGGCGCGAGGAACTGCGCGACCAGCCACAACGGCCCCGCAGCCGACGAACTGCCGAACCAGCGGAGCTACCCAGTGGAACTTCGCGCCGCCCGGCGCCCCGCCCGCGCGATGGAGACCTGCCGCGCGACCCGCGGCCCGAGCACGGACAGCACCAGCAGAACGCCGGTGACGACGATCTGCGACTGCGCCGAGACATCCTGCAGACTCATGACGTTCTGCAGCGCACCGAGCAGGAAGACACCCGCGATCGCCCCACCGAGCGTGCCCTTGCCGCCGTCGAAGTCGATCCCGCCCAGCAGCACGGCGGCCACGACGGACAGTTCGAGCCCCGTGGCGTTGTCGTACCGGGCGCTGGCGTAGTGCAGCGCCCAGAAGATGCCGGTCAGCGAGGCCATCAGCCCGGTCACGGTGAACAGGATCAGCTTCTGCCGCTTGACGCGGATGCCGGCGAACCTCGCCGCCTCCTCGTTGGCGCCGACCGCGAACAGGGATCGCCCGAACGGGGTGGCGTGCAGCGCGACCACGGCGATCGCGAGCAGCACCAGGAAGGGGAGGAGCGCGTACGGGATGAAGGTGTCCCCGAGGCGGCCGGCCGCGAAGTCCAGGTACTGGGTGGGGAAGTCGGTCACCGCGTCGGAGCCGAGCACGATCTGCGCGATGCCCCGGTAGGCGGCGAGGGTGCCGATGGTGACGGCGAGGGACGGCAGACCCAGGCGGGTCACCAGCAGCCCGTTGATCAGCCCGCACACCACTCCGAGGAGCAGGCAGATCGGGATGATCGTCTCGATCGTCATGCCCTGGTTCCACAGGGCACCCATCACGGCGCCGGACAGACCGGCCGTGGAGGCCACCGAGAGGTCGATCTCGCCGGACACCACGAGCATGGTCATCGGCAGGGCGATCAGCGCGATGGGCAGCGTGTTGCCGATGAGGAACGACAGGTTGAGCGCGTTGCCGAAGCCGTCCACGGTGGTGAAGGAGAGCAACAGGACGACGATCAGGAGGGCGCCCACCGCGGAATCCCACCTTTTCAGGGCGGACCAGCGGACGGCGCGCGTGAGAGCGGAGTCAGCCATGGCGGGCGTTCCTCTTCTTCAGTGCGGTCGCCACGCGCAGGGCGACGATCCGGTCGACCGCGATGGCGAGGATGAGCAGGATGCCGTTGATGGCGAGCACCCAGACGGAGCTGACACCGAGGGCGGGCAGCACGCTGTTGATGGAGGTGAGGAGCAGTGCGCCGAGGGCCGCTCCGTAGACGCTGCCGGAGCCGCCGGTGAAGACGACGCCACCGACCACGACCGCGCTGACGACGGTGAGTTCGTAGCCGTTGCCGGTTCCGGAGTCGACGTTGCCGAACCGGGCGAGGTACAGGGCGCCGGCGAGGCCCGCGAGGGCTCCGCAGAAGGTGTACGCGGCGAGGATCCGCTTGCGTACGGGGATGCCGGCGAGGCGGGCGGCCTCCGGGTTGGAGCCGAGCGCGTACAGCTCACGGCCGCTGCCGAAGTGCTTGAGGTAGTACGCCGTGGCGATCAGTACCGCCAGCGCGATCAGCGCCAGGTACGGCACGGCGGAGATGCCGCCGGAGCCGAAGTCGATGAAGTCGTCGGGCAGGCCGGCCGCGGTGATCTGCCGGGAGCCGACCCAGATGGAGTCGATGCCCCGGATGATGTAGAGCGTGCCGAGGGTGACGACGAGCGCGGGCACCTGGCCGAGGCTGACGAGCAGTCCGTTGACGAGGCCGCAGCCGACGCCGAGCAGGACCGCGAGGACCACCGCGACGACCGAGTTGCCGCCGCCCTCCAGGTAGGTGCCGGCGGCGAAGGCGCTGATGCCGAGCGTCGAGCCGACGGACAGGTCGACGTTGCGGGTGATGACGACCAGCGACTGGCCGGTGGCGACCAGCACGAGGATGGTCGCGTTCAGGAGGAGGTCCTTGATGCCCTGCTCGGACAGGAAGTCGCTGTTGCCGATCTGGGTGATGACGATCATCACCAGGAAGACCAGCAGGATGGCGAGTTCACGCATCTTGAAGACGCGGTCCACCAGCCGGGTGCCGCTGGACTTCTGCACCTCGGCGGCGGGGGCGGGGTTGGGAGCGGTGACCGTCACGCGGCTGCCCTCCCGGTGGCTGCGGCCATCACGGTTTCCTCGGTGGCGTCGGTACGTGCGATCTCGGCGGTGAGCCGGCCCTCGTGCATGACGAGGACCCGGTCGGCCATGCCGAGGATCTCGGGCAGGTCGGAGGAGATCATCAGGACGGCGACCCCGTCGGCGGCCAGCTGGCTGAGCAGCCGGTGCACCTCGGCCTTCGTACCGACGTCGATGCCGCGGGTCGGCTCGTCGACGATCAGCACCTTCGGGCCGGTGGCCAGCCACTTGGCGAGGACGACCTTCTGCTGGTTGCCGCCGGACAGGGTGTTGACGGTGTCGGCGATCCGGGCGTACTTGACCTGGAGCTTGACGGCCCAGTCGAGGGAGCGGCTGCGCTCGGCGCCGCGGTCCATCAGTCCCGCTTTCACGGTCTTGCGCAGTCCGGTGAGGCCGATGTTGCGCTCGATGGACATGTCCATCACCAGGCCCTGGGCGCGGCGGTCCTCGGGGACGAGGGCGAGACCCGCGGCCATGGCCGTGGAGGGCGCGCCGTTCGTCAGCTTCTTCCCGTCGAGCTCGACCTCTCCGGCGTCCCAGCGGTCGACGCCGAAGACGGCCCGGGCGACCTCCGTGCGCCCGGCGCCGACGAGTCCGGCGAGGCCGACGATCTCGCCGCGGCGGACGTCGAAGGAGACGTCGGTGAAGACACCCTCGCGGGTCAGGCGCCGCACGCTCAGCGCGACCTCGCCCGCCTTGACGTCCTGCTTGGGGTACAGCTCGTCGAGGTCGCGGCCGACCATACGGCGGACGAGATCCTCCTCGGTCATGCCGTCGATCGGTTCGCTGGAGATCAGGGCACCGTCGCGCAGGGTCGTGACCCGCTTGCAGATCTGGAAGATCTCCTCCAGGCGGTGCGAGATGAACAGCACGGCCGAGCCCTGCTCGCGCAGCGCCCGGACGACTCCGAAGAGGCGGGCCACCTCGCTGCCGGTGAGTGCGGCGGTCGGCTCGTCCATGATCAGGACGCGGGCGTCGAAGGAGAGCGCCTTGGCGATCTCGACGATCTGCTGGTCCGCGATGGACAGGCCGCGTGCCGGGCGGTCGGGGTCGAGCTCGACGCCGAGACGCTTCATGAGGGCCAGGGTCGCGGCGTGCGTGGCCTTGTGGTCGATCCGGCCGAGGGCCCGCCGGGGCTGGCGCCCCATGAAGATGTTCTCGGCGATCGAGAGGTCGGGAAAGAGAGTCGGCTCCTGATAGATCACCGCGATACCCGCGTCGCGGGCGTCGGCGGGACCGTGGAAGAGGGTGGGCTCGCCGTCCAGGAGCACCTGACCGGCGTCCGGTCGGTGCACGCCGGCGAGCGTCTTGATGAGGGTCGACTTGCCCGCGCCGTTCTCTCCGGCGAGTGCGTGCACTTCGCCGGGGAAGAGTTCCAGGGACACGTCCCGCAGGGCGCGTACGGCGCCGAAGGACTTCGAGATGTCCTTGAGTGCCAGCACGGGGGCCGGATCCGCGTCGGACCGGTGGGTCATGAGGGGCTCCTCAACGACGCGGGCGATGCGGCCTCACGACGTCGTGAAAGGTTTCAACTAGGTTGCCGGGACGTTAGACATGTAGCCCAGGTCACGTCAATGGGTACAGGCCGAAATTTTCGATAGCCAAAGGTCACAACCGAGTCACGGCAAGGCGTACGCGCCGCAGGGGTTGACAGCCCTTCGGGGGGCTCATAACTTCTGCCTTCTGAATCGTTTCAGAGCCATGGTGTTCAGAAGCCGTTCGGAACCGATGCCACAACGGAAGTCACAGGAGCCCCGAAGTGACCGAGCTCGCCGCGGTGAAGGCCGCCCTCAAGACCCAGGCAGTAGAGACGCCGTCGTGGGCGTACGGGAACTCGGGAACCCGCTTCAAGGTGTTCGCGCAGCCAGGGGTCCCCCGCAATCCTTTCGAAAAGCTGGACGACGCGGCGAAGGTGCACGAGTTCACGGGGGCCGCGCCCACCGTGGCGATGCACATCCCCTGGGACCGGGTCGAGGACTACGCGGCGCTGGCCAAGCACGCCGAGGAGCGCGGCCTGACCCTCGGCGCGATCAACTCCAACACCTTCCAGGACGACGACTACAAGCTGGGCAGCGTCTGCCACCCGGACGCCGCGGTGCGCAGGAAGGCCGTGGGCCATCTGCTCGAATGCGTGGACATCATGGACGCCACGGGTTCGAAGGACCTGAAGCTGTGGTTCGCGGACGGCACGAACTATCCCGGCCAGGACGACATCCGCGAGCGCCAGGACCGGCTCTCCGAGGCTCTTGCCCAGGTGTACGAGCGTCTCGGTGACGACCAGCGGATGCTCCTTGAGTACAAGTTCTTCGAGCCGGCCTTCTACGCGACCGACGTGCCGGACTGGGGCACGGCGTACGCCCACTGCCTGAAGCTCGGCCCCAAGGCGCAGGTCGTCGTCGACACGGGCCACCACGCGCCCGGCACCAACATCGAGTTCATCGTCGCCACGCTGCTGCGGGAGGGGAAGCTCGGAGCGTTCGACTTCAACTCGCGGTTCTACGCGGACGACGACCTGATGGTGGGCTCGGCCGACCCCTTCCAGCTGTTCCGGATCATGTACGAGGTCATCCGGGGTGGCGGGTTCACGGCGGACGTGGCGTTCATGCTCGACCAGTGCCACAACATCGAGGCGAAGATCCCGGCGATCATCCGGTCCGTGATGAACGTGCAGGAGGCCACGGCCAAGGCGCTGCTCGTCGACCGGGACGCGTTGGCCGCCGCGCAGCGGGCCGGTGACGTGCTGGCCGCCAACGCCGTGCTGATGGACGCGTACAACACGGATGTGCGGCCGTTGGTCGCGGAGGTTCGGGAGGAGCTCGGGCTCGACCCCGATCCGATCGCGGCGTATCACCGGTCCGGGTGGGCGGAGAAGATCGCCGCGGAGCGGGTGGGTGGGCAGCAGGCCGGTTGGGGCGCCTGACCCCGGCTCCCCCTCGGCCTCGGCGGTCCGCTCGCCGTGGGACCGGAGGCCGGTGGCCGACTGCGGGTCGCTCGTGGCTGGTCGCGCCCCGCGGCGGAGCCGCAGATCGACACAGCCCCGCGCCCCTTGCGGGGCTTTCCCCTCTCTTCTCTCTTCTTCTTTAAGGAACTGGAACATGGCAACCCATCCCCGTCCCCATCCTGAAGCCGCTGCTCTGCTCGGGCGGTCCAATCGGCTCGGTGCTGATCCTCGTAACACCAACTACGCGGGTGGGAACACGTCCGCGAAGGGCACCGGGGCCGACCCTGTGACCGGCGGGGACGTCGAGTTGATGTGGGTCAAGGGGTCCGGCGGTGACCTGGGCACCCTGACCGAGGGCGGGCTCGCCGTGCTGCGGCTCGACCGGCTGCTGGCGCTGAAGGACGTGTACCCGGGCGTCGAGCGCGAGGACGAGATGGTCGCCGCCTTCGACTACTGCCTGCACGGGAAGGGCGGGGCGGCGCCGTCGATCGACACGGCCATGCACGGGCTGGTCGACGCGGCCCACGTCGATCACCTGCATCCCGACTCCGGGATCGCGCTCGCCTGCGCCGCCGACGGCGAGAAGCTGACCGCCGAGTGTTTCGGGGACAGTGTCGTGTGGGTGCCGTGGCGGCGGCCCGGTTTCCAGCTGGGGCTGGACATCGCCGCGGTCAAGGAGGCCAACCCGCAGGCCGTCGGCTGTGTCCTCGGCGGACACGGCATCACCGCCTGGGGCGACACCGCCGAGGAGTGCGAGCGCAACTCGCTGCACATCATCCGCACCGCCGAGGAGTTCCTCGTCGAGCGCGGGAAGGCCGAGCCCTTCGGTCCCGTCCTGGAGGGGTACGCGGCCCTCGGTGACGCCGAGCGGCGGGAGCGGGCCGCCGCCCTCGCGCCCGTGATCCGGTCGCTGGCCTCGCAGGACCGCCCCCAGGTCGGCCACTTCACCGACTCCGAGGTCGTCCTCGACTTCCTGGCGAGCGCCGAGCACCCCCGCCTCGCCGCCCTCGGCACCTCGTGCCCGGACCACTTCCTGCGTACGAAGGTCAGGCCGCTCGTCCTCGACCTGCCGCCGACGTCCTCCCTCGACGAGGCGGTCGCACGGCTGAAGGAACTGCACGCCGAGTACCGCGAGGAGTACGCGGCCTACTACGGGCGGCACGCCGACGCCGACTCCCCCGCGATGCGCGGCGCGGACCCGGCGATCGTGCTGGTCCCCGGCGTCGGCATGTTCTCCTTCGGCAAGGACAAGCAGACCGCACGCGTGGCCGGCGAATTCTACGTCAACGCGATCAACGTGATGCGCGGCGCGGAGGCCGTCTCGACGTACGCGCCGATCGAGGAGTCCGAGAAGTTCCGCATCGAGTACTGGGCCCTTGAGGAAGCCAAGCTTCAGCGGATGCCCGAGCCGAAGCCGCTCGCCACCCGGGTCGCGCTCGTGACCGGCGCCGGCAGCGGTATCGGCAAGGCGATCGCCGAGCGGCTCGTCGCCGAGGGCGCCTGTGTCGTGATCGCGGACCTCAACGCGGAGAACGCGGCCGAGGTCGCCACCGCGCTCGGCGGTCCCGACAAGGCCGTCGCCGTGGCCGTCGACGTGACCTCCGAGGAGCAGATCGCCGAGGCCTTCAAGGCGGCGGTCCTCGCCTTCGGCGGTGTCGACCTGGTCGTGAACAACGCCGGCATCTCCATCTCGAAGCCGCTCCTGGAGACCACGGCGAAGGACTGGGACCTCCAGCACGACATCATGGCCCGCGGTTCCTTCCTCGTCTCGCGCGAGGCGGCCCGGGTGATGATCGCGCAGGAGCTGGGCGGCGACGTCATCTACATCGCGTCCAAGAACGCGGTCTTCGCGGGCCCGAACAACATCGCCTACTCGGCGACCAAGGCCGACCAGGCCCACCAGGTCCGTCTCCTCGCCGCCGAACTGGGCGAGCACGGCATCCGGGTCAACGGCGTCAACCCCGACGGCGTCGTCCGCGGCTCGGGGATCTTCGCCGGCGGCTGGGGCGCCCAGCGCGCGGCCACCTACGGCATCGAGGAGGAGAAGCTCGGCGAGTTCTACGCCCAGCGGACCATCCTCAAGCGCGAGGTCCTTCCCGAGCACGTCGCGAACGCCGTCTTCGCCCTCACGGGCGGCGACCTCACGCACACCACCGGTCTGCACGTCCCGGTCGACGCCGGCGTCGCCGCCGCGTTCCTCCGATGACGGACCGCACTCGGGAATCGGCTGTGAAGTCGTACGCCGCGGTCGACCTCGGCGCGTCCAGCGGACGCGTCATGGTCGGCCGCGTCGGCCCCGACTCGCTGGAGCTGACGGAGGCCCACCGCTTCCCGAACCGGCCGGTGCGTACGCCCGAGGGCCTGCGCTGGGACATCCTGTCCCTGTACGCGGGGGTGCTCGACGGGCTGCGCGCGGCCGGGCACGTCGACTCGGTCGGCATCGACAGCTGGGCCGTCGACTACGGCCTGCTGGACGCCGACGGGGCGTTGCTCGGCAATCCGGTGCACTACCGCGACACCCGCACCCAGGGCGTCGCGGAGAAGGTGTGGGCCACCGTGCCCGCCGCCGAGCTGTACGCGGCCACCGGACTCCAGTACGCCCCTTTCAACACGCTGTACCAGCTGGTGGCGGCGGGCTCCTCCGCTCAACTGGCTCATGCCGAGCGCCTGTTGCTCATCCCGGATCTGCTGACGTACTGGCTCACGGGCGAGGCCGGCACCGAGCTGACCAACGCCTCCACCACCCAGCTGATCGACCCGCGCACGGGTGACTGGTCGTACGACGTCGCGGCGCGCCTCGGTATCGACCTGGGCCTCTTCGCACCGCTGCGGCGGCCCGGGGACCCCGCCGGTCTGCTGCGGCCGGGCGTGCTGGAGGAGACCGGGCTGACGGGGCCGGTACCGGTGACGACGGTCGGCTCCCACGACACGGCCTCCGCGGTGGCGGCCGTCCCGGCGGTGGGCGAGCGGTTCGCGTACATCTGCACCGGCACCTGGTCGCTGGTGGGCCTGGAGCTGACGGCGCCCGTCCTCACCGAGGCGAGCCGCGCGGCGAACTTCACCAACGAGCTGGGGCTGGACGGCACGGTCCGCTACCTGCGGAACATCATGGGCCTGTGGCTCCTCCAGGAGTGCCTGCGGGAGTGGGGGAACCCCGACCTGGGCGAGCTGCTGTCCGCCGCGGCCGAGGTACCCGCGCTGCGGTCCGTCGTGGACGCGGGTGACGCAGCGTTCCTGGCCCCCGGCCGGATGCCGTCCCGGATCGCCGACGCCTGCCGGGAGTCGGGGCAGCCCGTGCCTGGGTCGCACGCCGAGATCACCCGGTGCATCCTCGACTCGCTCGCCCTCGCGCACCGCCGGGCGATCTTCCAGGCGCAGGAACTGGCCGACCACCCGGTCGACGTCGTCCACGTCGTCGGCGGCGGCGCCCGCAACGCCCTGCTGTGCCGCCTCACGGCCGACGCCTGCGGTCTCCCGGTCGTGGCGGGCCCGCCCGAGGCGGCGGCCCTGGGCAACGTCCTGGTGCAGGCCCGGACGAACGGCCAGGTGGGCGACCGGGCCGAGATGCGCGCGCTGCTGGCCCGTACCCAGCGACTGACCCGCTACGAGCCTCAGGGCACCACGGCGGCATGGCAAGCGGCGGAGGCCCGACTCACCGGCCGATGACATGAGGTCCCACCCCAGCACCGGTGTACCCCGTCAGGGGCGCGGGGCTGTACCGATGTGCGGCTCCGCCGCGGGGCCCGGCCGGCCACGACGGACCGGCATTCGCACCGAAAAACGCACGGTCGGCACACGTCATTACGGCGAAGCTCAGCCGCGCGTAACGTATACCCATCCGATGAATGATCTATAGGAGCCGCGATGCGTGTCGCCCTGTTCCTGACCTGTGTCAACGACACGCTCTATCCGGACACAGGCCGAGCCGTCGTGAAGCTGCTGACCAGGCTGGGCGTCGACGTCGACTTCCCGATGGCGCAGACCTGCTGCGGGCAGGCGCACTACAACACCGGATACCGCCACGAGGCCGAACCACTGGCCCGGCACTTCTCCGATGTGTTCGGTGAGTACGACGCGATCGTGACCCCTTCCGGCTCGTGCGGCGCGATGGTGCGTGAGCTGTACCCCCGGATGGGCGAACGGGCCCGCTCGGAGGGCCGCGGCGACGGCCTCGCCACCGCCCTCGCGCCGGTCGTACCGAAGACGTACGAGCTCACCGAGTTCCTGGTGGACGTGCTCAAGGTGACCGACGTGGGCGCGTACTACCCGCAGACCGTGACGTACCACCCCACCTGCCACGGAATGCGCAGTCTCGGTCTGGGCGACCGGCCGCGCCGACTGCTCCAGTCCGTCAGGGGACTTGAGCTGAAGGAACTGCCTGGCGCCGACGAGTGCTGCGGCTTCGGCGGCACCTTCGCTCTCAAGAACTCCGACGTCTCGGCGGCGATGGGGGCCGACAAGGTCCGCAACGCCGAGTCGACGGGCGCCGACGTGCTGTGCGCCGCCGACAACTCCTGCCTCATGCACATCGGCGGCACCATGACCCGGCTCAGGACGGGCATGCGCCCGGTGCACATCGCGGAGATCCTGGCGAGCACGGAAGAGGAACTGGCATGAGCGGTGGCACATTCGTCGGTATGCCGGCCTTCCCGAAGGCCGCGCACGAGGCCGTCCACAACCAGACCCTGCGCGGCAACCTGCGCCACGCGACGCACACCATCCGCGCCAAGCGCGAGAAGGCGGTCGCGGAACTCTCCGACTGGGCCGAGCTGCGCGAGGCCGGCAAGCAGATCAAGGACCACACGCTCCGCCATCTCGACACGTATCTGGTGCAGTTGGAGGAGTCGGTCACGGCGGCGGGCGGCACCGTGCACTGGGCCGCCGACGCGGACGAGGCCAACCGGATCGTGACGTACCTGGTCAAGGCGACCGGTGAGAGCGAGGTCGTCAAGGTCAAGTCGATGGCCACGCAGGAGATCGGGCTGAACGAAGCGCTCGAAGCCGAGGGCATCAACGCCTACGAGACCGATCTCGCCGAGCTGATCGTGCAGTTGGGCAAGGACCGGCCCTCGCACATCCTCGTCCCGGCCATCCACCGCAACCGCGGTGAGATCCGGGAGATCTTCGCGCGTGAGATGGGCGAGTGGGGCCGCCCGGCGCCCGAGGGCCTGACCGACACGCCCGCCGAACTGGCCGACGCGGCGCGTCTGCACCTGCGCGAGAAGTTCCTGCGTGCCAAGGTCGGTGTCTCCGGCGCCAACTTCATGGTCGCCGAGACCGGCACCCTGGTCGTGGTGGAGTCCGAGGGCAACGGCCGGATGTGCCTGACCCTGCCCGAGACGCTGATCTCGGTCGTCGGCATCGAGAAGATCGTGCCGACCTGGCAGGACCTGGAGGTCTTCCTCCAGACCCTCCCCCGCTCCTCGACGGCCGAGCGCATGAACCCGTACACCTCGACCTGGACGGGCACCACGGAGGGGGACGGGCCGCAGACCTTCCATCTGGTCCTCATCGACAACGGGCGCACCGACACGCTGGCCGACGAGGTGGGCCGGCAGGCCCTGCGCTGCATCCGCTGCTCGGCGTGTCTCAACGTCTGCCCGGTCTACGAGCGGGCGGGCGGCCACGCGTACGGCTCGGTCTACCCGGGCCCCATCGGCGCGATCCTCAGCCCCCAACTGCGGGGCACCGAGAGCGAGATCGACGCCTCACTGCCGTACGCGTCCTCGCTGTGCGGCGCCTGCTACGACGTGTGCCCGGTGGCGATCGACATCCCGGAGGTGCTGGTGCATCTGCGGGAACGGGTCGTGCAGGGCGGCGCCGTGACCCGCGAGGGCACCAAGGTCGTCCTCAAGCCCGCGAAGGGGCATGCCGCCGAGCGTGCCGCGATGCGTGCCGCCCGGTGGGCGTTCAGCCATCCGGGCGCGCTGCGCACCGGCCAGCGGATGGCCTCCCGGACCCGCCGCTTCCACCCGCGGACGCTGCCAGGACCCGGCAAGGCGTGGAGCGAGACCCGGTCACTGCCGGCGGTTCCGGCGGAGCCCTTCCGCGACTGGTGGCAGCGGACCCGGGGCGGACAGGCGACGCGCGGCGGAAAGGACACCTCGAAGTGAGCAGCAGGGATCTGATCCTGGCCCGGGTGCGGCGCGCGCTGGCCGATGTGCCACAGGACGACACGCCGTACGACCAGGCCTTCGCGCGCCCGTATCTGCGCGAGCACGGGCACCGGAGTGTCGAGGAGACGGTGGATCTGCTGGCGGAGAACCTCGCGGACTACCGGGCACTCGTGCACCGCTGCACGGCCGGCGAGCTGGCGGCGACGATCGCCCGGCTGCTGGCCGAGCGGGGTTCGGCGGCGGTCTCCGTACCGACGGGCCTTGACCCCCGGTGGCTGGCGGCCACCGAGGTCACCCAGGTGCCCGACTCCGCCATGGACACCCCGGACGAACTGGACCGTGTCGACAGCGTGGTCACGGCGTGCGCCGTCGCCATCGCCGAGACCGGCACCATCGTGCTGGACGGGAGCCCGGATCAGGGCCGCCGCCGGACCACCCTGGTCCCGGACCACCACATCTGCGTCGTACGCGTCCCCGATCAGGTCGTGTCCTCCGTGCCCCAGGGCCTGGAGCGCGTCGACCCGGCCCGCCCGCTGACCTGGATCTCGGGTCCGTCCGCGACCAGTGACATCGAACTCGACCGGGTCGAGGGGGTGCACGGTCCCCGCACCCTTGAGGTCGTGCTGGTGAGCGGAGAGTGACGGACGCGGGAGGTGTCCGAGGGCGAACCGGTCAGGCTCGTGGGCCCGTCCGGCTGCGGCGGGACGACGACCACGATGATGGTCGACCGGCTCATCGAACCGACCCGGGCCGGATCCTCGTCGGCGGCGAGGACATCGCGACGGCCGACCCGGTGGTGCGCAAGACGGTGCTGCTGGGCACGCACGACGTCGAGGAGGCCGTCCGGCTCGGCGACCGCGTCGCCGTGTACGGGCAGGGCCGCATCGAGCAGTACGACACGCCCGCGGCGGTGCTGGACAGCCCGGCTGCACGCGGAGGGCGCGCGCTGGGCGGTCGTCCTGGACGCGGACGGTGAACTTTTACGGCTGGGTGGGTGGCGAGGAGCCGGCCGAGGGCGGCACGGTGGCCGCCCTCGTCCACCGCATGACGTCCTGGGGCACGGTGGGCGCCCCGCTCAAGCCGGCCTTCGGCGTGATGCTCCAGCACGACGCCGGGTGGGTGGCCGTGCTCGACGGGGCGCGCGGTCAGGTGGACTTCGAGTCGGTGGCGGACGCCTGAGACCTGTCCCTCCCGCCGCTGTCCGCACCGTCCCTGGTGCCCGCGCCGTCCCTGCTGTCCGCGCCGTAGGAACGGGACGAGCGGTTCAGCAGTCCGAAGGTCCATCGTTCGTTGAAGCCCGACAGGAAGCCGATGGCGCACCAGAACACCCAGAACGAGGTGCTCGCCGCCTCCTGGCCACCGCAGATGTCGCCCGTGGCGACCGGTACGTCGATCACCTGGGCGAACTCGGCGCTCAGCAACAGGAACACGGCGATACCGAGGACCCAGCCGATGACCACGCGATAGACGCCCTCGTACCGCATGCTCCGCGACATCTGGCCCGGCACGACGGCCGCGCTGTGTCCGTTGGCCTTGCGACGGGTCAGTTCGTCCCCGCTGTTGCGCAGCCGCGCCAGCACGCTGAACACCGCGCCGAACGCCCCGGCACCGCCGCTCAGGAAGACACCCAGGAGCGTCCAGCGGTCGCTGCAGTTCAGGGTGATTCCCAGGTCCCCGAGCCACCCCCACGCGCCCGCCATCAGCGGCAGGCTGAGCAGCACGAGACTGAGCAGCAGCCCGCTGGAGAGCCCGACGTTGAGCCCGCGGCTGACAGCCACCGCTCTGTCCTGGCGGACCCTGGCCCTGATGCCGGCGATCTCCTTGTCCAGGTAGTCCTCAAGGCTGGAGCTGCGCTGCGTCTCGTCGAGTTGCGGAGAGGCGAGCGCGCTGCGCAGCGTGTACTCCACGGTGGCCATCAGCGAGACCCTGGTCTCCCTCTCGAAGGCCCGCTGGGAAACCCCGTACAGCCGCTGCAGTTCCAGCTGCTGCTTCGGGAACGACCTGCCCAGCTTCTGGTAGCCGTCGCAGGGCACGGAATCCACCTCGCTCAGCAGCCTGGGCTTTTCGAGCGTGGCCGCTCCCACCACCGTTTCGCATAACTTTCCCCGCCTCGTCGGGCGGTGTCCCCCGTTTTCCATGTAAGACGTCTACCGACGCGGAGGTCGTGGCGGAAGCCGTTCCGTCGCACCAGTACGGCCACAGTCGTCACGGCCTTGCTACGGGAGCGATCCGTTCTCCCGCAGATACGTCCGGGCCACGTCCTCGGGCAGTCGGCGCCAGCTGTCCACCTGCTGGTTCATGGACGCCAGGTCCCGTGTACCGGAGGGGGGCCGACGGGAGGGCATTGCCCGTGGGCGGCGAGTTGAACGCCCCTTGCGCCGCCCCCGTACTTCAGGGACAGCGGGCTTCCCCTGTCCGCCGTCCCAGGAGGAATCCCGCCCATGACGACCGCACCCCGCACCGCCGCCCTCGTCGTCCTCGCCGGGACGGCCCCGCTTCTGCTCGCGGTGGGGGCCGCCGGGCCCGCCGCCGCGCACGGAGCGCCGACGGATCCGGTCAGCCGGGTGGTGGCCTGCTCCCCCGAGGGCGGGCAGCAGGCCCGGTCGGCGGCCTGCCGGGCCGCCGCCGCCTCCGGTGTCGCCGTCTTCGACAACCTGCGGCTGGCGGGAGTCGACGGCCGGGACCGGCAGGTCGTCCCCGACGGCAAGCTGTGCAGCGCGGGCCTCGCCGCCTACCGGGGCCTGGATCTGGCCCGCGCCGACTGGCCCTCGACCCGGCTCACCGCCGGAGCGGGCATGACGCTCACCTACAAGTCGACGATCCCGCACACAGGAACGTTCAAGCTGTTCCTGACGAAGGACGGCTACGACCCGACGAAGCCGCTCAAGTGGTCCGACCTGCCGAGCCGGCCCTTCGCGACGGCCACCGACCCGGCGCTGGTGAACGGCGCCTACCGGATCAAGGCCGAGCTGCCGTCCGACCGCACCGGACGCCACCTGCTGTACACGATCTGGCAGAACACGAGTACGCCGGACACGTACTACTCGTGCTCGGACGTGGTCTTCCCCGCCGCGAAGAAGGCCGCCGGGTCCGCCGGGTCCGCGACGCGCGAGCCCGTGGCGTCGCCGACGAAGTCCGCGGCGGCAAAGACCAGCGCCGCTCCCTCCCCCTCGAAGTCCCCGACCGACGTGACCAGCGCTCCCCCGCAGCCGTCGGAGACGGTGACCAGCGATCCCGGCGAGGCGGTCTCCTCCGCCACTTCCGACGAGGACGACCGGGCCCCGGCCCTGCCCCTCGTCGCGGGCGGCGCGGCGGGGCTCCTCATCACGGCGGGCGCCGCGTACACCCTGCGCAGGCGCCGCTGACGCACGGACCTGCCGTCCGGACCCGCCGCCCGCCGGACCTGCCGTCCGCCGAAGATCACGTGACTGATAGCCTGCGTCGCTTCGGTGGTTGCAGACCGGCAGTTTCAGGAGAGCGGAACGTGCGGACCTGGCGGAAGAGTCTCGAAGCGGCCGGGGTGAGCCACGGCACGCTGCGTGACGACTACATGAAGGCCGCGCGGTTCATGCGGCGGCGGGAGCCGGCCGGCTACCTGGCGGTGCGCCTGATGGTGCCCGCGGACCATCAGCCCCACGTCCTCGCCGGATACGCGTTCGCCTCCTACACCGACGACGTCTGCGACCGGGGCACGGTCGGGGAACGCACCCGGCGTTACGACGCGTGGGACGCGCAGGTGCGTACGGCGCTGGGCTCGGGAACCGCCGAGCACCCGCTGCTGCGCGCCTTCCTGCACACCGCGGCCTCTCGTGAGCTGCCGCGCCGGTGGGTCGACTCGTATCTGGACGGCGCGCGGATCGACCTCGACTTCCCCGGTTTCGCCACCGAGGCCGACTACCAGCGGTACGTGGAACAGCTCACCTGGCCGTTCCTGATGATCACCTCGGGTCTGGCCCATCAGGGCGGCGGCAGCGCCGAGTTCGCCGCCGCCTGCCGGCTGTTCGCCGACGCGGCCCAGCGGACGGACATCCTGACCGACCTGCACGAGGATCTGCGCGAGGGGCGCCTGTACCTGCCCGTCAGCGATCTCGACCGGTACGACATCACCCGCGAGGATCTGGAGCGGGGCCGCGACCTGCCCGGAGTACGCGCGCTGGTCGCGGCCACCGCCCGCACCGCGCGCAGCACGCTCCGGGAGGCCGGCGTACTGCTCGACCACTGCTCGGACGAACACCGGCGGCTGATGCGCTTCATCCTGGACCTGCACCACCAGCGCCTGGAATCGGTGGCGACCCGCGGCGCCACGGTCACCCGCCGCCCCGTACGCGACCGCCCGGTGGCATGCCTGCGCCTGCTGGCCCGCCGCCCCGAACCCGTCGGCGCTCTCTAGCGGCGCGACCACCCACGACGGACCCGCGGCCGCGCACGCCCGGACCGGGCAGCGCCGGGCCGTGCCCGGTCCGGCTTGATGTCGGCGCGCCGCAAGGAGCAGCACTGCCCGGCTCACCCACCGCGCCCTTCACTTGATCGCGGCGGGGCGACGCCGCTCGTCGAGAAAGGCCGGAGCCTGCCTCGACCAGCGGCGTCGCGGCCGGTGCCGCCTACCACCTACCGCTTGCCGGCGGCCGGACAGCCCGGCCTCACTTCAGGTGCCGCCCGAAGAACCGGCCCCCGTCCTCCACCTCGAACCACGGGGTGCCGGTGTGCCCGCCCATGTTGGCGTGCAGCGTCTTCTCCTTGCTGCCGAAGGCTTCGAACAGGTCCAGGGCCCGCTGCCGGGGGTTCCCTTCGTCGTCCCACTGCAGCAGGAGCAGCAGCGGAACGGTGACCTGCCGGGCCTCCTCGCGCTGGGCGTGGGGCACGTATCCCCCGGCGAAGAAGCCGGCGACTGCGATACGCGGTTCGGTCACCACCAGCCGGATGCCGAGGGCGGTCCACCCCGAGTACCCGACCGGGCCGCCGATCCCGGGCAGCGAAAGGAGGGCGTCCAGGGTGGTCCGCCATTCCGGGGCCGCCTTCTCGACCAGTGGGCCGACAACGGACTCGAAGATCTCGTCGACCGGCTCGCCGGCCCGCATGGCCCGGCGGAGGTCGGCGCGGACCTGTTCGTCGGCGGCGGAACGGGGCCGGTCGCCGCACCCGGCGGCGTCGATGGAGGCCACCGCGTAGCCGTGCGCCGCGGAGTGCCGGGCCCGGGCCACCAACCGGGCATCCCTCTTGGGCAGGCCGTTGTTGTGGGCCATCAGGATCAGCGGGGCCGGTGCGGCGGATTCAGGCGTCCAGAGGGTGCCGGGGATCTCGCCGAGGGTGAATTCGCGTTCGAGGACGCCGTCGTCAAGGCGGCGCTCGGAAGTGAAGTGCGTGCTCGTGTCGCGCATTGGTCGGGCCTTTCGGGAGTGCTGCTGAACGGCGCTCCCGGACGACCTATCGCCCGACCGTGACCCCGGAGGAGAGCACCCATGTCGACAGTGATGTCACGGGTACCACCTCCTCGTTCTCTCGCACGGCCTCCGGAAAAGTAGCAGTGGCCGCCGTGGCCCGCCAACGGGTTTTTCGCGGAACCCGTTGGCGGATGCCGTCTCACTCCAGGCGTTCGACGCGACGGGGACCGGAGACCGGAGACCGGGGCGATCCAGAGGGCTGGGCGAGCGGCCAGGCCAACGCGAGCCGGCCCGGCGTGGCGCCGCGGGCGCGGGCGCGGGCGCGGGCGCGGGCGCGGGCGCGGGCGCGGGCGCGGGCGCGGGCGAGCGCGGTGACGTGGTCGACGTGTGCCTGGTTGGCGGCAAGGTTGTCTGGTCGAACCGCGGGATGGTGGTGCGGATGTCGCCCTCGGTGAACGCTGTCGTGGTGTCCGCGGTGCCGGTGCGGAAGCCCTTGCCGAGCAGGCTGAACGGCACGCGTCCGACGACGCCGAGTTCGGCGAGCGCGGGCAGCACCTCGGGCTCGGGGTCGCGGGTCCACAGGCAGTACTCGCTCTGGACGGCGGTCACGGGATGGACGGCGTCCGCCCGGCGGACCGTCACCGCGCCCGCCTCGGACAGACCGAAGTGGCGTATCTTGCCCGCCTGTACGAGTTCCGCGACCGCCCCGGCGACCTCCTCGATCGGGGTGTCCGGGTCGACCCGGTGCTGGTGCGGTTCACCCCCGGCGCGCGTACCAACTGGCACTCCCACGCCAGGGGACAGGTCCTGCACGTCACCGACGGCGTCGGTCTGGTCGGCACCCGCGACGGGCGCGTCGTGCGCACCAGCGCCGGCGAGACGGTCAAGTGGCCGGCCAGCGAGGAGCACCGGCCGCTGACGGCCCGCTTCACCGTGGCCGAGGCGTGCGGTGCCCTCGGCCCGGGGGTGCGGCGGCGGTGTCGATGATGGCGTCCAGCAGGGAGCGGGATCGCCGCAAATCCTCGATCACGCGGTCGATGCGGGCCCGCTCCGCCGTCAGCTCGCTCACCAAAAACTCGTCCGCCGTCTCCGCCGGTCCGCCGTCACTGTCGCTCATACAGGGCAGCAGTCTCACGATCTTCGAGCTGCACAGGCCGGCCGCGTAGAGCTCCTGGATCCGCCGCACCCGGGCCACCGCCGGCTCCGTGTAGTCCCGGTGCCCGCCCGGTGTCCGCTCCGCGGTCAGCAGGCCCTCCTGCTCGTAGTACCGCAGCGACCGTTCACTGACGCCCGTGCGCCGAGCCAACTCACCGATTCGCATGACGCAGATCACATCATTTCCGCTTGCTTCTTACACCGACGTCAAGTTCTACGGTACCCACATGACGCACGAGACGACGACCTCCCCCTCCTGGCCCCGGCCCGCCTCGGTACCCACGAGCCGGCGAACCGCTTGCGGCGCGGTTGAGGGTCCACCGCCGACCGGCGCCAGGCCACCGAGGCCGTGCGGACCGCCGACGACATCCGCCGGACCATCCACGACTTCGCCGATCCCGGCCGGCGCTCTTCGCCCGGCTGCGCGAGGCCTGGACCGGCACCCTGATCGCCGACCCGGCCCTGCCGCCGGACCGGATCCCCGCACGTGGTGGTGCCGCCTCCGGCCCTCAAGATTCCTCGGGGGCCGCCGGATCGGTGATGTCGAGCGTCACCTTCGAGAGGGGACAACCGACGCATGTCAGCACGTACCCCTCGGCCTTCTGCTCCGGTGTGAGGCAGGTGCGCTCGGGCTGCGTGACCTCTCCGCCGCCGAGCCGCGCCATGCACTCGCCGCAGTTGCCGACCGTGCAGGAGTACGGCATACGCAGTCCCGCGGCGAGACCGGCGTCGAGCAGCGTCTGGCCGGGCTCGACCACGGTGGCTCCGACGAGGCTCCCCTCCTTCTCGACTCTCATCTCCTGGGGTGCCGCGGCGGTGGGAGCGGCCACGCCACCGCTGAAGCGTTCCTGGTGCATGCGTTCGTCCGGCACGCCGAACTGCCGCAGGACGTCCTGAACGGTGTCCATCAGCGCTTCGGGGCCGCAGACATAGTGGTGTGCGCCGTCGGACAGGGACAGGCCGGTCACCCATCGGCGGACGCCCTCGGTGTCGAGCCGGCCGTCGCGGCGGGTGAGGACGTGGGTGACGGCCAGCCGGTCCGGACACTCCGCCTCCATTCGGGTCAACTCGTCGCCGAAAATGATGTCTTCGGGACTCCGGCTGCTGTAGAGCAGATGGATCCTGCCGGCCGCCGCAGGATCGGAGAGGCGCGTTCGGATCATGCTCATCATGGGGGTGATGCCGCTGCCCGCCGCGATGAGCACCAGCTCGTCGGGGGCCTGCGCCGGGGCGTGGAAGGTGCCGGAGGGGCCGCGTACCGCGAGGCGGTCCCCGGGACGCAGGCCGCGGTGGGCGTGCGTCGAGAAGCGTCCGCCCTCCACGTGCTTGACGGTGAGTTCCAGTTGTGTCGCGCCGGGGACCGAGGAGGCCGAGTAGGCACGCCGTACCGGGTGGCCCTCCAAGTCCGTGACCAGCGTGAAGAACTGTCCCGGACGGAAGTCGAATCGCTCGGCCCGACCGGGCGCGTCCTCAAGGACCAGGGTTCGGGCGGTGGGTGTCTCCCGGCGTATCTCGCGGACACGCACAGGCCGCAACGGGCCCTGCACCGCGCCGACTTGGGGGGCATCCTGTGAGGCGTCGCCGCGGTGTGCGGCAGCGGGGGCGCGAACGCCGTCGTAACCCTCTTTGCGCAGTCCGGAGACGTAGGCGCGGTCGGCGACCTTTCGCAGGAGCCGGCTCACCCCGGGAAGGGAGGTGACGAGCTTGATCAGCCATGCCGATCTGCTCCCGGACTCCGCCGAGTTGGCGGCCAGGTGGGCACCGCCCAGGGCCATCATGTCGGGTACGCGGCCCTGACCGGCCCGTCCGTCGGGCGTCCACAGCCTCGCACCGGACACCGCGTCGTTGCCGCTCACCTCGGCGTACTCCACGTCGATGACGAGTGCGAGATGCGGGGGCACCCCGCGCAGAGCCATCATCCGCAGCAGGGCGGCGTCGTCGGTGATGGCGCCTCGCCCGTGGACGTGCAGCACGCCGCTGCGGCCGGGGACGAGCGCGGCGAGCGACAACCGGTCGTCCCGCAGGAGGTTGTACAGGGTGTCCGCGCGCTTGTTCCCCCTGCGGTCCGCGAGGACCAGGGTACGGCCGTCCAGGATGCGGGCGACCGCCTGCCGATCCCCGCGCGGGCTGGTGTCACCGCCGTTGTCCGTGTCCCAGGTGGACAGGGCCAGAAAGGGTGAGGCGGCCAGGAAGTCGCTCACGCCGGGGCCGGTCAGCGGGCCCTCGCCCGGTACCGGTTCTGCTGCCCGGAACGGGGCGGGCGGCTCCCACAGGCCGGACCGGATGACGGCCTGCGCGCAGTGTACGTACGCCTCGGTGATGTCCACGGCTGTCTCCCCGCCCTTGAGGGCGGACGCGGTGCCGTTGACGCGCAGCACCTCGCCCACACCGGGCAGCAGGAAGAACAGCGAGACCGGACCGTGCGCGACGGCCGGCCCGGGAACGCGGAAGGAGAACCGCTTCGGGGAGTGGACGCGCGCGAACCCGGGCGCCCCACCGACGAAGGTGGTCCGGGCGGTGCCGTCGGCGTCCCGGTGACCGAGGGCCGCGACCGGGCTGTGGGCCAGGACGTCACGGCAGCCCGCGTCGAGGACGCCGATCTGCTTGCGCATGACGATCGCGGCCGGACGGCCGACGACCGCCTCGACCTCGGCCGCGGACGAGAGCCGGCGCACGGAGTCCGGCCGGAGGGTGTGCTGCTGCATGGGAGTCCTTTTCAGCCGGGGGTGGACCGGCCCGGTCGCCAGTAGCCATGGAAGAAGATGTCCCGCTTGGGTACGCCGCGGTCGTCGACCAGGTGCCGCCGGACGCCGGTGGCCGGCCGGGACTCGCCGGCCACCCACGCGTAGAGGGGGCCTTCGGGCAGTTCGGCGTCGCGGATCGCCTCAAGCGCGCGGACGCCGGGCCGCAGTCTCCGGTCGTCGCGGCTGAGCCAGTGGAAGCGCACACCGGCCCGCGCGGGAACGGGCCGGACGTCGGCTTCGGTCGCCACTTCCACGAAGACTTCGGTGGGCACCGGGTCCGGGTCGCCCTGCAGGATCGACAGGATGGCCGGCAGCGCGCTGTCGTCACCCACCAGCAGCCGCCCCCGGCATGTGCGGGCGGCCGGTACCTGGTCCCCAGGTCGTAGATCCCGGCCGGGTCGCCCGGCCCGACCCGGCGCACCCACGAGCTCATGGGCGAGTCGCCGTGCAGGGCGAACTCGATGTCGATCTCCTGCTCCGCGGGCCGCAGCCGCCGGACGGTCAGGTTGCGCACCCACGGGCGGGCCGCTCTGGGCATGAGCATCACCTGGACCATCCACGCCGCCTCGTTCGAGGCGGTCGGCATCCTCAGTTCGCTCTGCCCCTCCCTGGTGAAGAAGAGACGGACGGCCTGGTCGCCGCCTCCAGGGACGAGGTCCCGCACGTCGGGGCCGCCGAGGGTGACGCAGGCGAAGCCGGGTGTGAGCAGCTCGCGCCGCCGCACTTCCCATGTGATCGCCGTGCGTTCGCGAGGAATGCCCACCTGGGGGATCACGGAAGCGCTCCGATTACTTCGCTTCGCTTGTTTGCGCAGGTCATGGCATCATTCTGAGTAAAAGCTCAACTTTTGGCTACTCGCTTTCCACCGCCCGGAAGGATCACTGGATGCCCTCCGACGAACGCCGTCTCGCCCCACGTCGTACGCCTCGGCAGGTGCGCGCCGAACTTACGCGTGAGCGCATCCTCAGCGCCGCTGCTCACGTTTTCGCCGAGTACGGCTACGCCGCCGGCACCACCAACCGCATCGCCGAGCACGCCCGCGTGTCCATCGGCTCGCTTTACCAGTACTTCCCGAACAAGGACGCCATCCTCGCCAAGCTGCTGGTCCGTCACATCGACCGCGGTGGCTGGACGGGAGCCGAAGAGCTGGACCTGACCCCCGGCAGCCTGAAGGAGACGGTGCTGGCCCTCGTCCGCGACGCGATCGACCACCATCGCGACGACCCGCAACTCCTGCGGATGATGATCGAAGAAGCGCCGGTCTCCAGCGAACTGATCGAAGCGATGGACCGGCACGGCAAGGCACGGGTGGAGCAGATACGCGACGTACTCGCCCGGCATCCGGACGTACGGGTGGAGGATCTCGACATGGCCGCGGAACTCGTCGTGGGAACGGTGGAGATGAACACCCACAAGCTCATGGCGAGCCCACACCCCCTCCAGATCGAACGGCTGGAGAAGGAGCTGACCGCCATGATCACTCGATATCTGCGCGGCAGCGGTGATCGGTAGCTGCTGGGGCGGGTGCGGCGGTCACACCGCCACCGCACGCCTCCGGCTACGGCGTGCCCTGCAGCGCGAGGCGGCCCCTACGACGTGCCGCGCGCCGCCCTCTTCACCGTGCCGCTCCCCGGGGCAGCCGCTGAACCGCCGGTGTGACACCCGCCGTTCTGTGGCCGGGCGTTCCGCTTCCGGGTGCGGGTGGAGAGGAAGGAGATCCGGGCTCCAGGGCGTCACGGACGGCGGTCAGGATGTCCTCGCTCTCGGCGCCGAGCGCACGGGCGGCCGAGGTGAAGTCCCGCGCCAGCGTGGTGAGTCGGCCGGCATCGTGCGCGGGTGCGTCCGGCGGCAGCGGTGCGACCCTGGTGCCCGCGCCACGGCGGGTGCGGATCAGCTCGCCGGCCTCCAGTTCACGGTAGGCGCGGGCCACCGTGCCCGGCGCCAGCCCGAGGTCGGTGGCGAGTTGGCGCACGGTCGGCAGCCGCTCCCCCTCGGCCAGCCGGCCGGTGCGGATCAGCGCGGCCAACTGGGCGCGGATCTGCTCGTACGGCGGTACCTGGCCAGTGGTGTCGACGCGGACGACGGGGTCACTCATCGCCGGGAGTCCCCTCGTAGGCTGCCTCGTCGTCGACCGCCCTGGGCGCCACCACGGTGGCCAGGGACCATCCGAAGCAGAACATGCCCAGCAGGCCCAGGGGGCAGATCGCCACGATGGTGGCAGCACCCAGCGGGCCGGCGCAGGCCTTGTCCGTGAGCGCGACGAAGAGCATCAGCACGACGAGCAGCACCTGGCTGGACACCAGCAGCCCCCAGGCTCCGGTGATGGCCCACGCACGGTCGCGGCGCTGCTGTTCGTCGGCCGTGCCGTCGGCGATGCGGCGCAGGGCCCAGACGCAGACCGGGGTCGCCACCGCGAGCGCGGCGAACATCGGGCCGCTGTAGTACAGGCCGGGCCAGGGGCCGAGCGAGGTGCGTATCCCTTCGCAGGTGACGTTGATGACGCTCCCCGCTCTGTCGGGCCGGTCGACGACGGAGGATGCGGTGACCGCGCCGATCAGCAACAGGACCACGAGGAACGCCGCCTGCAGAAGAAGCAGGGGCGCCATCCGCGGCGGCACCTGGTCCCGGATCAGGCGCGGGGCGAGGCTCGCGGTGCGCACCGCCTCCTGCGGCGGCAGGGTGAGGGCGTCACCGAGCAGCACACCGCCCACCGCGCACAGTCCGAAAGCGGTGATGGCGAACACCAGGGGCAGCGCGATGTCACCGCTGTTCATCATGATCAGATGCTGTGCGGCCACGATCCCGATGGCCAGACCGGACCAACGGGCGTAGTGGTCGGCATGGTCGAGGATCCGGGACTGCAGCGGGACGGTGTCGAGCATCTGGAGATCCCCCGAATTATCTTGTACCAAGCGATGGGTACAAGATGGCTTCTGTCGGAGCGTTGTGTCAAACGCTTGATACAAAAGGGGACTTGAGTATCCGCAACTCTCGACCAACTTCTCCCCGAGCTGCGGGCGGTCCGGGAGCGCGGTTACGCGATCAACGACGGCGAGGGTGAGCCGGAAGTCCGCTCAGTGGCCGCCGCGGTACGGGATGGGCACGGCCACACCCGCGCCTCCATCGCAGTGACAGCGCCCAGTTCACGCGCCGACACAGGATGGACCGAGAGGGTCGCGCCGACGCTGACACGCATCGCAAAGGAACTTGGTGAGCAGGTGGGCTGACCTACGACATCTCGCCACCCACCTGGCGCTCGCACGGCCACCGACGCGACGCGCACAGTACCAAGGGGCGACAGACAGGGCCGTCAAGACGATGACGCCGTTCATCGGCCGGTCGACACTCCGGGACTCAAGGTGGAAGGCGAGCGCCGCGACAAGATGAGCGACGCTACTCGCAGCCGCCGCGACCCCGATCGACCACCAGAAGAGCCCGGCGAGTAGCCCGATGCCGCCGACCACAGTGCACACGCCCAGCATCCACATCCGATCAGCCGGGAAACCGGCCACCCAACGGCCTGAACAGGGTCGATCCCTCGATCCGCTCCAGGATCGAGGATCGGCCGGGTGCACGGTGGGAGACCTGCCAAGGGTGGAGAGGCGCACACCCCTGGCAGGATGACCGGAATAGCAGGACAATGGTCCTCCTATACAAGACAGTCCCGTCGTATATTCCTCTCGGCCGTCGGCACCGCCCCCGCCTCACCCTTCATCGACGGCCTTGGTCGTGTCGTGCTCAGCGACGAGCCGCAGGAGAGTTCCCTCGTCTCGCCCGTCGAGGGCGTCGACCATCGCGGCATGCAGCTTCCAGCGGTCGCGGACGTGCTGCGCGAGAGAGACGCCGGCCTGCGGCCGGACCGCCAGGGCATGACGTTCGACCAGCTCCAGGAGGGCCACATAGAGCGAACACAGAAGAGAGTTCGGAGTGATGTCGGCAACCCTGGCGTGCAGCCGCCAGTTGGCCACCACGAACTCGTCCGCGTCACCCGAGGCCGCGGCCTCGGCCATGCCCTCCAGACACACTCGGAGGTCTTTGACATCGGCCGGCGAGGCATGCCACAACGCGTCCTGCCACAACAGCGGCTCAAGAGCGTTGCGGATGCGCAACGCCTGCGCGACATCACCCTGGGACGCGTCCAGGGCCAGTACGGAGTGGGCGAGCCGCGTCATCGGGGTCTGCTCGGCGGCGAACAGACCGCCTCCCGGACCGCGCTGCACGGTCACCACTCCCCGCGTCTGGAGCAGGCGCAGCGTCTCGTTGAACGTCCCGACAGACACCCCGCAGCGCGATCGGAGCTCGTCCTTCGTACCCAGTCGCGTGCCAGGAGTGACACGCGCGGCCAGTTCGGCCACAGCGTCCGCCGCGGCCTCGGCACGAGACACACTTCCCGCCTGCCCCCACTCGGCGCGTCGCAATGCCGGTGGATCGACCGCCCTGCTCGCGCCCGCACCTCGACGTTGAGCATCTTCCTTACGTGCCGCCACAGCCACTCCGCCCTTCGACCGGCGCCGAGAAATCATTATGGCGAATACAGTCGCACCTCTTGACGCCCCATGTAACCCGGATGCAGCATCACCGTAATCATTATGACGAATGGAGATCCTCATGATCCCCTCCTTCGGTGAGCAGGCATTCCGCGACCTCATGGCCGGTGTCTGCGCCCCAGTCACCATCGTCACCGCTACGGCGGAGGGTCTCCCCCATGGCACGACGGTCAGCGCCTTCGCCTCCCTGTCGCTGCGCCCGCCCATGGTGACCGTGGCTCTCGACCGCGGGTCCAGAGTCCTGTCCCACATCACCACCACCGGACGCTTCGGTGTGAACGTGCTCGCCCGGAGCCAGGACGACCTCGCCCTGGGTTTCGCCCGCCGCGGTGCCGACCGCTTCGCCGGCGTGGACTTCGACTTCGATCACGGCCTTCCCCGGCTCGGCTCGGCACCGGGATGGCTGGTGTGCGAGGTGGCCCGAGCCGTGGAGGGCGGTGACCACCTTCTGATCCTCGGCCTGGTCACCCACGCGGAAACGACGCCGGCGGCACCGCTCGTCTACGGGCACCGCACGTTCGGCACCCACTCCGCCTTCGCCGACCGCCCTCGCCACACGATCCGCGAACACGTCGCAGCCTGCGCGCGCTGATCACTCCTCCCGCCCGAACCAGGGACCGCTGTCCCGCCGATGACAGAAAGAGCGCACACCGATGACGACTCATGAGGACCTCGTCGCCCGCGCCGCAGCCCTGCGGCCACTGCTGCGTGAGCACGCGGCCGCCACGGAGACCGGCCGCCAGGTACCGGACCCGGTGATCGACGCCATCGCGGACGCCGGCCTGTTCAAGCTCGCCACTCCCCGTCGGTACGGCGGTCACCAGACGTCCATGCGCACCATGCTCGACGTGTCGGCCGCCCTGGCCGAGGGGGACGGCTCCACCTCCTGGGTGGTCACCCTCGTGAACGTCTGCAACTGGCTCACCAGCCTTTTCCCCTCCAAAGCCCAGGACGACGTCTTCGGCGCCAACCCCGACGCCCGGGTCACCGGGGTACTCAGTCCGACCTCCACGACGACCAAGGTCGACGGCGGATGGCAGGTCTCGGGGCGCTGGTATTACAACTCAGGTTCCTCGCACTCCGACTGGGCCGTGCTCGGTGTTCCTCTCACGGACGAGGACGGCGCGGTGGTGGACCAGGCACTCGCGCTCGTGCCCCGCGGTGACCTCGCCCTGGAGGACACCTGGTTCGTCGCGGGGATGAAGGGCACCGCGAGCAACTGTCTGATCGCCGAGGACGTCTTCGTGCCCGAGCACCGGGTCCTGTCCGTGCCCGCCGCCATCGAGGGCCGGTATCCGACCGAGCACACGGACGAGGTCCTGTCCCGTTCCGCCTTCGTGCCCATCCTGGCCCTGGTGCTCGCCGGACCCCAACTGGGCCTGGGCCGCGCGGCACTTGAGTACGTCATGGAGAAGACCGCCCGCAAGCCGATCTCGTACACCTTCTACGAGACGCAGGCCGAGTCGGTCGCCGTGCAGCTGCAGATCGCCGAGGCGGCCCTGCGGATCGACACCGCCACGCTCCACGCGCAACGCGCCGCGGCCGAGATCGACCAGGCCGCGCAGAACGGGGTCTACCTCGATTTCACCCAGCGCGCCCGAGTGCGGGCGGACACCGGCTGGGCCATCCAGAACGTGCTGGAAGCGATCAACACCCTCGTCAGCGTGCACGGCGCCGGCTCCTTCGCCGACGTCAACCCCCTGCAGAGGATCTGGCGCGACGCCAACACCGCGGGCCGGCACGCGGTCGCCGCGCCGACGGTGGCGTTCGAGGTGTATGGCAAGGCCCTGCTCGGCATCGAAGAGAAGATCACCCCCCTCGTGTGACCACCCGCACGACACCCCCATCCTTCAGAGGAGCAGCACGTGCGTACCGCCAACCTGTCCGGACGCCTCGTCATCATCACCGACGACGACACGGCCGTCGACATCGAGCACGCCAGTGACGGCCGGTTCGGTCCCGACCCCCAAGAGGTCTACGAGCGCTGGACCGCCTTCCGTACGTGGGCTGCGAGTGCCGAACTGCCCGCAGGGCGGCCCTTCTCGGCCACGGACCTCGGCTCACCCGCCCCCGCTCCGCGGCAGGTGCTCGCCGTGGGACTCAACTACCGTGCGCACGCGGCCGAGTCCGGCTTCGCGGTCCCCGACACCCTGCCGCCCGTGTTCACCAAGTACGTCTCCAGCATCACGGGCCCCGTCACCGAAGTGGGGCTCCCCGAAGGGGGCCACACGGACTGGGAGGTCGAGCTCGTCGCCGTCGTCGGCGAGCCGGCCCACAGGGTCAGTGAGGACGATGCCTGGTTGCACATCGCGGGACTCACCGTGGGCCAGGACATCTCGGAACGCATCACGCAACTCACCGGACCCGCACCTCAGTTCGGGCTGGGCAAGTCCTTCCCCGGGTTCACCCCCATGGGGCCGTACCTGGTCACGCCGGACGCTCTGCCCGACAGCGACGACCTCGAACTGGGCTGCTCGATCAACGGCGAGGAGGTGCAGAAGGGCCGGACCAGAGACCTCGTTTTCTCCGTGCCCGCCCTGGTGGCCCGGTTGTCGGCCGTCCTTACCCTGCTGCCCGGTGACGTCATCTTCACCGGCACCCCCGCGGGTGTCGGAATGGGCCGTACACCGCAGCGCCGGCTCGCCGACGGCGATGTCCTCGTGAGCCACGTCCAGGGCATCGGCAAGCTCTGCCAGACCTTCCGCGCCTGAAGCCGGCGCACCCACCACCACGTACTTCCCGCGTTCAGGAGTTCACCATGGCCCTGCACCGTCTGTCCTCCGTCGTCATGGGTGTCCCCAACACCACTCAGACCGTCGCGTACTACACCGACTTCGGGCTCGCGCCCGAAGGGGACGGCTGGTTCGGCACCCGGGACGGAGGACGCCAGCTCCAGGTCGTCCACACACCCACACGCCGGCTCGTCGAGATCACCGTGGGCGTCGACTCCCCCGACGACCTCTCCGCCACCGCCGCCCGGCTGGACCGGCTGGGTGTTTTCGCACAGCAGGAAGCCGGCGCCCTCACCGCCTACGAGAAGATCACCGGCGTCCGCACCGTCCTCAAGGTGGAACCCCGCGCCACCCAGCCCGAGACCCCGCCCACTCCCTACAACGGCCCAGGACGCATCGAACGCGCCGGCACCCGAGCGCCCGCCCTGCTGCGAAGCGACCGGGTCCGGCCCCGGAAGCTGGGTCACGCGGTCCTGGGAACCACCGACTTCGAGGCCACCACCGGCTTCTTCCGTGACGGTCTCGGCTTCAAGGTGTCCGACCTGATGGGTGACGTCGGCGCCTTCCTGCGCTGTTCCACCGATCACCACAACATCCTCGTACTCGCCGCTCCGGTGGCGTTCCTGCACCACACCTCCTGGCAGGTCGACGACGTGGACGAGGTGGGCCGCGGTGCCACGGCCATGCTGGAGGACCACCCCGAACGCCACGTCTGGGGCCTGGGCCGGCACCACGCCGGTTCCAACTTCTTCTGGTACCTCAAGGACCCCGCCGGCAATTTCTCCGAGTACTACTCGGACCTGGACTGCATCGTCGACGACCAGCTGTGGAAGCCGGAAGTCTTCGAGGGCGCCAAGGGACTGTTCAACTGGGGGCCGCCCCCACCCCCCTCGTTCATCAAGCCCGACGACCTGGCAGGACTGATGTCCGGCTCCCACAGCGCCTGACCTGCTCCCGGCGGATTCCACGTCATCGGAGCTCAAGGACCTCGCCCCCGAAGGACAGGCCGACAAGGTCGTCGACGTCTGGCGTCAGGACTCCCTGATCATGAAGGTGCAACCCGGCTTCGTCCCCGCCCAGTTGTACCGCGGCCTCGGCGGCAGCCGCCTGCTGACGAATGTCGAGAAGTACGCACAGATGGTGGAGAGCCTGGACGCGCCCGTCGGCGAGGTCCTCGCGGCGCTGCGCCGTTCTGGTCAGGAGGAGAACACGCTGGTGCTGTTCGCCAGCGACAACGGCGGGGAGCGCTACTCCTACAACTGGCCGCTCAGCGGTGCGCAGTCCGTGCTCCTCGAAGGCGGAATCCGGGTGCCGACGATCGTGCGCCGGTCGGCCCGGATCGAGAGCCACCAGGTCAGCCACGCACCGAACCTCTCCCCCGACTGGACCGCGACCCTGCTGGAGGTGGGCGGCGCCCGGCCCGACCCGGCGTACCCGCTGGACGGCACCAGCCTCGTCGGATATCTGCTGAAGGGTAAGAAGGCGCCGGAGCATGACCTGTTCTGGCGGGTACGGGACAACCGGGCGCTGCGGCGGGGCGAGTGGAAGTACTACCGGGACGCCGCCGACAGCGATCACCTGTACAACCTGGCGAACGACGCACGCGAACAGGCCGATCCGGTCGGCACGGAACCGGGGTTGCTGACCGATTCGCGGGCCGCCTGGGAGAAGACAACGGCCGGCCTCCTCCCGTACCCGGTCGCGTAGCGTCTCCTCCCCGCGGGGGGGGCGAAGGTTACTGCGCGCAGCCACACGGACGGATGCTGACCGCAGCCGTTGTCATGATGATCGGTCCCGTCCGGTGCGAAACGGGCGCCGGTCGACGCCCAGCTGCCCACCGGCGCTCCCGGCGGGCCCTCTGGTCAGTCCCCCACGACCGCCAGCTGGCCGCTGATGAGTTCAGCGGCACGGCGGACCGCTGCGACCACCTCGTCAAGCCGTCGATCCGGGACCCGGTGCTCCAGTGCGGCGATACTCAGCGCGGCCACCACGCCCCCGGACGATCCGCGTATCGGGGCGGCGATACCGAGGATGTCGGCATCGAGTTCACCCCGGCTGACGGTGAACCCGTCCTGGCGGATCTGAGCGAGCCGTTCCATGAGACCGTCGACGTCCGTAATCGTGCGCGCGGTGAACCGCTGCAGTCTCTGGGCCTCCAGCAGCTCGCGGCACTCCTGCTCGGGCAGCCAGGCCAGCAGCGCCAGGGCGGAGGCCCCGGCGTTGGCAGGGAGCACACTGCCGCGTTCGTAGGAAATTCTCACCGGATGCTCCGCCTCGCATCGCTCCACGCAGATGGCGGCGCCTCCGGCACGGCGAGTCAGCAGTACCGTCTCGCCGACCTCGGTACACAGCTCCCGCATCAGAGGCAGCGCGATCTCCGACAGCCCGTACCCCCGACGGGCCAGGCGCGCCAGTTCCAGAACACGCAGGCCGAGCCGGAACCCGCCCTGGGGGTCCTCTTCCAAGAACCCGCTGCCGACCAGGCTCTGGAGGTAGCGGTAGGCGGTCGAACGTGCCGTTCCCAGAGCGGTCGCCACCTCCTGGCCGGAGAGGGACAGCTTGTCCTGCGAGAACAGTCCGAGGATGTCGAGCGCACGTTCCGCGGTCGAGTTGCGTTCCCGGTACTGGCCCACCGGAGTACCTTTGCCTGACTTACGTCCTGTCATGCAGGACATCGTACGGGTGCCGTGTACGACTTTCCGCGTTAAGCCGATCCCCATGCGCGCCGCTTGACCCGAGAGATCTTCGGCCGCCTGGCACACGCTCTCGATGTGGTGCGGCACTTCTCCTTCCGGCACCCGGTGGGATGGGAGAAGGCCGCGACACCGAGCGCCCCGACGATGTCGCCTCTCTCACCCCTCACCGGAGCCCGATCCCGAGCACGTCGGGGTCGAGTTCGCCATGACCCACCGCGCATCCCTGCTTCCGGATCCCGGCGAGGCGGGCACGCAGCGCCCCGGGATCGGCGAGGGGTGGCTTCGGTGCAGCGGGGGTGCGCCACGAGGCGCTACGCAATCGAGTGGAGGTGGAAGACCTTCTCCGCCGGGCCGTCGCAGCGGTCTGGTGAAGCTGGGGGCAGCCTGATCCGGGGTCCGCCGGGGAGGGTGGCAAGCGGCCCCGACAACGGCGGGACGTGCCGGGACTGTCCGTCTTCGGATAGACGGGTCAACTCCGAAGCCGGATTTCCTGTTCCGGTGGGGAGGCCACGTTGAAAGCCTGCGGCGTAGGCGTGGCGATGCTGCCGGAGTAGAGCTGGGCGTCTCCCTGACCGATCGATTGTGTGGTGAACGTGGGAACCATCCGCGGTCGCCCGAGCCGCCCACAGCCGGTTCGGCGGTGGGCAGGTCCGTTGCCGACTGATGGCTGTGGGTGGGGCGGAGGTCCCGTAGCAGTCGCGGGGCCAAGGTCCAGACATGCGCCGGGAGGTCGGCACGAACCAGCCGCTCGACGCCCTGCTCACCCGGATCAACCCGGCGGTCAACCCGATCACGGTAGGCACCACTCGCTACCGATAGCGGGGCCTGACGATTCCCACCCCCTGGAACGCCACGGGATGAGAACAACCACCACGAACCCCCTCGGGGCTTGTGGAGAGCCGGGTGCGGTGCCAAGTCGCATGCCCGGTTCGGGAAGCGGCTCCGGGGAAACGGGCCGGTCGAAAGACCGGAACCGCGCCCCGGGCCGACTTCACCAACGGGCCGGCCAGGAGTTCGTCGATTTCTTCCGTCGGCGCCCAGGCGAGCAGGGCCAGGGCGGAAGCTCAGGCGTTGATGGCCAGGACCTCCCCGCGCTCGCAGGAAAGGCGCAGCGAGGTGCCCGCGTCCACGCGTTCCAGGCATACGACCGTGCCACCTGTTCTCCGGGTGAGCAGGGCGGGCATACCGGTGCGCTTCACCAGTCCGCGCATGACGGGCCGCGCCAGGTCCGACAGCCCCACGCCCTTGCGCGCCAGACGCGCGAGATCGACGACCCGGGGCCCGAGCCGGAATCCCGAGCCGTCGTCCTCCTCCAGGAAGCCGTTGCCGGTCAGGCTCTGCAGGTACCGTAAGGCGGTCGAGCGGGCCACTCCGAGACGGGTCGCCACGTCGGCGGCGGAGAGGACGAGCCGGTCGTCGTCAAACATGAGGAGGATGTCCAGCGCCCGGTCGGCGGTCGCATTCCGCCCTCGACGCCCCTGCCCAATTCCCGCATCACGAGAAACAGATCCTGGCATGCAGGCAACGTAGTAGGGACGTGGGGGCGGGCTGCGGGCTGCGGGCTACTCGGCTGCCCGACGACCTGGTCCGTCTTGCGTGGACGCTGCACCGGGCACTCCGCCAGCGCCAGACACCGCCGACCGGCCAATCGACCCGCCCGCTCGCCCAGGTGGAGGTTCTGCGCCTCATCGACAGCCGGCCGGGGATCAGCGTCCGCGAGATCGCCACAGCCCTGCGCATGCAGCCCAACAACGCGTAGGTGTCGCCGCAGCGCGGGTGGGCCAGGACGAGCAGGGCCTGTCGGCCGCAGGTCGGGCGACGCCACCGGGAGCCGATCCGACGACGGTGACCTGCGAGGAGACCGGGGAGGTGTTGCAGGGTGCGGCTGGACAGATCGATACCGGACGGGTGGACAAGCACGCGAAAGCTCCTGGCGGACTGGTGATCCTGGTCGTGAACCCGTCTACCAGGAGCCTTTACATGCCCACCGCCGGGGTCGCCCGTCCAATCACCCGTCAGGGTGGAAACGCCTCACGCCCTGTCATCAGGCAACCAGCGCTCCATGCTGCCGACACTCACCTGCTGCTACCAGCACGCCCACTTACAACACGCGTGGGACTATGCGCTGAACTCCCTGTGACGACAAGGGAGTTCAGCGCAACACCTGTCTCTTCGGTTACGTATCCATGACATTGAGACGTACAACTGGGATCGCCCGGCTTGAGTCGTACCCACTGAACGCGGCCTTCCGCGTACAGAACCGACCGACTCGACTCGAAAGGCTCACGTATGTCCCGAGCACACCGCCGGACCCGTACCGCGCTCACCGCACCCCTGGCAGCCGCGGTGCTGCTCGCCGGAGGATTCGGCGCCATGGCTCTCACCGGGGGCCCGGCGCTGGCGGCCACCGGGTCCGCGGACACGCAGGACGACTTCAACGGCGACGGATACGCCGACCTGGTCGTGTCGGCTCCGGACGCCACGATCTCCAGCAAGGCCAAGGCGGGCTACGTGGCCGTCACCTACGGCTCCGCCAATGGGGTCTCCGCCGCCGACAAGAAGCTCATCAGCCGCTCCACCAGCGGCGTTCCCGGCTCCGCCACCGCGAACCAGCGCTTCGGGACCAACTTCACCAAGGGCGACCTGGACGGCGACGGCTTCAGCGACCTGGTGATCTCGGGCGGCAGTCCCGGCTCCGTCATCCTCTGGGGCTCCGCCTCCGGACTCACCGGCGGCACGGCCGTACCCGGGTACGGGCAGTCCCCCACGACCGGCGACTTCGACGGCGACGGCAAGACGGACCTCGCCCTGTTCTCCTACCTGTCCGGCGCGGGCGACGACCCGGCGAGCGGCGACGCCACCGTATGGAAGGGCCCGGTCACCCGTGCCGGACAGCCCACCGCCACCCTGCCGCTGCTGGACAAGGCCCACTGGTGGGGCTACGACGCAGACGACGCGTCCTGCGCCACCAACGGCGGCTGCCAGGAGGACGGCGACTCGATCAGCGGGCCCATCCGCTCCACCCGGACCGGCGACGTCAACGGCGACGGCAAGGACGACATCGTCGCCTGGAAGTACGCGGGCGACGGCCAGTGGGGCAACCGCCTGTTCCTCGGCGGCGGCAGCACGGGCTTCACCAGCGGCTGGGTCCCCGCGGACGGCACGGCGACCGGTACGGGCACCGGCATCGGGGACGTGAACAACGACGGGTTCGACGACGTCGTGGTGGGCAACCACTGGAACGGCGGCAAGGTCCAGATCGCGTTCGGGTCGGCCTCCGGCCTGTCCGAGGAGCGCGTACAGACCTTCGACCAGGACCTGCCCGGCTTCCCCGGCGTGGAGGAGGAGGGCGACGGGATCGGCTCCACGGTCTCGGTGGCGGACGTCAACGGCGACGGCTTCGGCGACATCGCGCTCGGCATCCCGGGCGAGGACATCGGCGACATCACCGACGCCGGCTCGATCGCCCTGGTCCCCGGCAGCGCCTCCGGTGTCACGGGCGCCGGTACGCAGACCTTCCACCAGGACACCGCCGGGGTACCCGGAGTCGCCGAGAACGACGACCAGTTCGGCGCGAGCAGCGCGCTGCTGGACGTCGACGGTGACGGCCACGCCGACCTCGCGGCCGGTTCCCTGGCCGAGAACAGCTGGAACGGCGCGGTCTGGGTGCTGAACGGCACGGCGACCGGTCTCACGGCCACGTCGTCCCTCGCGTTCGGCGCCGGCGACCTCTCAGCGCCCGCCACGGGCGCCCGCTTCGGCGCGCTCCTGCGCTGAGCGAGCCGATCGGGCAGCGGGGGTTCGGTGGGGCGGCCTGGTGCCGCCCCACCGTCATGTCCGGCCAGTGCGGGCACGCTCGAACATCATCGAGGCCGCGGTCGGTGTCTGCACCGACACCCGCACCGGGCTGGTGCTGGTGCTGGTGCTGGTCGACGAACTCCACGACATCTCACTCGCCAGTCGCCACGGCCCCGAAGTCGCCGACAGGCTCAAGTACTTCTCCGAGCGCCTGGCCGCCACCTTCGTCCATGCCGGCATCGACATCTCCGAATCCGGCCTGCTGTCCGGGACACGGGGCGCCCAGATTGCCGGCCGCTTCACCCTGATCCCCTCCCGTCCCTTCCCCTGCAACAGCGAGTGGAAAGGACTGGTCGCCGCCGTGGACGCCATCCTCACCGGCACCGAGAAGCTCACCAAGAAGAGCCTCCAGGCCATTCCGCTCGACCACACCGCCCACACCACGGCGTCACTGGCCACGAAGACCGCCACGTTCCGATGAACAGCGAACTACCGCCCCGGTTCGCACCACTGCCGGTCCGGCTCCGCCCCTGCCTCGGAGAGTCCGTCAACTCCTACATCCGGCGTCTGGCTCGCGCCAACCATCTCAAGCCCAGCTTCCTGCACTGCTATCTCTGCGGCCCACCACAGTGGTTCGGCAAGCCGCTCCTCGAAAACCTCGCCACGGCCGCAGGGCACGGCACTCGGCCGAAGTACTCGAACGTACCCTTGCTGACGCCGACGCCGCCCACAAAGCGCTACAACCTCCGCTCCTGGGACGTCCGCTTCGCCCTGGAGGCCCCACGGCTGACCACCACAGAGACAGGTCCCCTGACTGCCCCTGTCACAGGCGAACTCGCCGACATGGTCGAGAGCATGATCGGTAGGAAGCTCAACGGAAGGCAGATCCGGACAGAACTCATAGACCACCACGACACTTGGTTACATACGACAGCATCCGCCACTGCATCCGATACACACGGTCCCGACAGCGCCAGCACGAGCAGAATCGTTGACATCCAGACGCGGGGCGCGCCCTCTGCGGGCCGTTGGCGACATTCGTACAAGACCGGCAGCCGCCGCCCCCCGCACCATCGCTCTATGAACGCCCACGACGCACAGCACGCGCAGCCGATGCATGTGGACCGTGACGGACCGCGGGACGCGCCGCCACTGCTGCTCATCCACGGGTCTGGAGCCTCAAGCGCCTCCTGGGGGCCGGTGGTCCCGGCCCTCGCCGCCCGTCATCATGTCGTCCGGATAGACCTCCCGGGCTGCGGCCAGTCGCCGCGCGCCGCGTCCTACGACGTTCCGGCGCAGGCGGGCCGCGTGGCGGCGCTGCTCGACGAACTCGGGCTGCGCGCCGTCACCGTGGCCGGCCACTCCAGCGGCGGATACGTCGCCACCGCGCTCGCGGAGCAGCGCCCCGACCTGGTGGGTTCGCTGGCGATCATCAGCACCGGCCCGCACCTCGACGCGCTCCTGCCGCAGCCGGCCGTCCTCCGCGTGATGCTGGCACCGCCCTTCGGGCCGCTGCTGTGGTGGCGGCGTTCCGATGCGATGATCCGCAAAGGCATCGGCGCCACGCTCGCCGGGCCTGCGCCCATTCCGCCCGGCATGGTCGCCGACGTGCGGAGCACCACGTACCGCGCGTTCCGCAAGGTGCTGCGCGAGAACACCGCGTACCTCGCCGAGCAGTCCGTGCCCGAGCGGCTCGCCGCCCTCGGGCTCCCGGTGCTCGTGGTCTTCGGCGCCGCCGATCCCCGGTGGGATCCGGCGTCGGCGCGCCAGTACGGCGTCGTGCCGGGCGTGCGGGTCGAGATGCTGCCGGGCGTTGGGCACATGCCCATGCTGGAAGCGCCCGAGCCGGTGGGCCGGCTGCTGCTGGACTTCGCGACCCTGTGCGCCGGAACCCCGCCGGCAGGCCCGACCTAGACTGGCGCCGTGTTGTCGCAGGGCGTGCCACCCGCGTGGTCGGGCGTTGACATCGCAGTACCGGAGCCCTCGGACCGGCTGCCGGGCATCAGCATGGCCGGATTCCGCCACCGTGTCCCCGCGCCCGTCGACATCGCGATGGTCGCGCATCCGTCCGTCACCTTGCTCATCGATCTGAGCGACGATGACGGCCTGGTCTACGACACGCAGCGGCTGCACGGACGCGGCAGTGTCGTGATCGGCCTGGCCCCCGGGGAGCTGCGGGCGTCCGGCCTGGTGGGCGCGTGCCTGCAGATCCGGCTGCAGCCGGATGTGGCGGCCGCAGTGCTCGGCCCGTCGGCCGGGGGCAGCGGGAGCGTGGAGTCCTTGGCGGACGTCTGGGGCCGCGACGCCGGGCGCTTCGAGGAGCGGCTGCGTACAGCCGGATCGTGGGAGGAGCGGTTCGCGATGGCGGCGGACGCCGTCCGCCTGCGGATCGGGGACGGCCTACGGGTCGATCCGGAGGTCGCCCACATCTGGAGGCGGACAGTCGCCAGCAGGGGCCGGATGCGTATCGACGGCCTGGCGGACGACGTCGGCTGGAGCCGCAAGCGTCTGTGGGCGCGTTTCCGGGCGCAGCTCGGCGTCACCCCCAAGCGGGCCGCCCAGCTGGTGCGGTTCGACCATGCGGCCCATCTGCTCGCGGCGGGTTTCCCTCCCGCCGGTGTCGCGGCCGAGAGCGGTTACGTCGACCAGTCCCATCTGCACCGCGAAGTGAAGGCGTTCACGGGGCTCACGCCGACTGCCGTCTCCGCCGCGCCGTGGCTGGCGATCGACGACGTCGCGTGGCCGGCATCCTGGCGGGCAGGGAGGCCCGTGACAGGTGGCGCACGCGGTTCCGGCCGGTGCTGAACCGCCCAGCCGCGGCCCTCACATTGCTCCCGACCGACAACTGTCGTACGACATCCGACCTAGTCACGCCTCTAATTACACGTCAGTAGAGTCAGCATTGGGTCAGCATTGGATCAGCATTCGGTTTGCCAGACCTGACTACAGACGGCTGAACACGCGAAGCGCTGCGCACCCCCGGAGCCCGTGGGCCGAGCATGATCGCTCGCCCACGGCTACTCGCATCCGCCACACTCAGGGCCTCCCTGGGCCGTAGCCCTTGCCGACAGTCGATGTAAGTACCGTTCGATCCTTTGAGGGACGGCTGGAGACTCGAAACCTCACAGTCGAGAGCATCCATACGTACTATGTGCTGGCTGGTCAGACGCCGGTCTTGGTTCACAACAGCAACTGTGATCCTCGCTTCTCGGTCGACTCCAAGGGGAACGCCACCGATCTCGCCAATCCGGGCGGCAGGGTCGGCGTTCCGAAACTTGAAGGTGCCACCCTGCAAGAAGTGGGCGGGCGCGTCTGGGGTTCCGGAGATTCCTCTCACCTCGCAGGAACACGCTCTCCGACTGAATTGCGAGGGTTGGCAAGCAGGGGTGACGCGGAGAAATTGCAGGACTTCTACCAGAGTGCAGCGCTCGCAGGAAAGGGCGGAAAGACTGCACCGGCGCGCGTGCGGCTGACTCAGGAGATCATCGATGCTTGGAGATAGTCAGGTGAGCAAGGAAGAGCAGGTCGTAGACCTGAAATTTGTGGCGGCGCGAGGGGAAAGCATCGAGGTGTGCTTCGAGCCGGTAGGAACCACCTTCTCCCTGAGTGATGGTGAGGCGGTATATCTCCGGACCGCAATCTCAAACGTGGCCTCGCTTGAGATTGTCTCGTGGCCTAACGGGATTGGGGTTTGGGTCCCCTATCCCGGCGACTACGCGATCATTGACTCAAAGGGGAACGAAATCGATACGCTCTAATCCTCTCCCGTAAGGGAGGGGGACCGCTCTGGATGTGTTTCGACGCCTCCGGTGAGAATGCTCTGTCAGCGGCACCCGGAGTGAATCCACGGATGCAAATCTGAAGCCCTGTCAGGTGTCATCTGGCAGGGCTTCAGCGTGGTCTGACGGCAGTAATTGACGGCAACGTCAGCGGACGGCGGCTCCGGCGAGGGGTGGTTCGTCGCCGTCGTCGGGCTTGCCGGTGATCTCGGTGGGGTTGCGGAGAGCGTGGCCGAGGAGGTCGATGGCGTCGCGTTGGGAGATCGCCTGCGGGCACGTCGTGGCCACCAGCTCCCCGGGACGGCAGTACGTCCACTACCGCGACGAGCGGGTGCTGATCGCCACCCTGCGGTCGCTGGAGTCCAACGGACTCGCCGAGCGCGACCTGAAGTCCGCGCCCTCCGCCTACATGGGCGGGCCGTTCCAGGACCGCGTCCGTCTCACCTGCGCAGGCACCACCGCTCTGGCCGCCGCCCTGAGCCATCCACCGGCCACCGGGCCCCGCAGCACACCACCCGCGCCCGCCGCCGCACAGACGGCCACCCGAAGCCGCTGACCAACCCTCCCGGAGCCATACCCCCCCATGCCCCCGCTCAGCCCGGCAGAACAAGCACAGCAACTGCGCGCTCTGGCACGCGAATTCGAGGCCCTGCACACCAGCGTCCTCGACATCTCCTACACCCCCGGCACCGACGCGCTGCACCGGATCAGCCCGCTCCTACTCAGGGCCCAGGACCTGACGGCCACCGCCCTCTTTCGCCTGCGCGCCCTCGACGCCAGCGCATACACCGCCGTCGCCGGCAGCAGCGCTGGCCTGGAGTGCCTGTCCTCCGTCGTGGTCGCCTCCTCACAGGCCGGCAACGACCTCGCCAGCGCGCTGTACGCCAACCCCTATGAAGGTGCCCCATTCGCCGGCTACTCGGCGGACGACGAGTCGGTGCGTACCACTCGCCGCGCCGAGGCCATCCCGAAGATGACCGGCCATCTCGTCGACGCCGCCCGCCAACTCGACCTGAGCGCGACCGGATGCCACTACGTCGCCACCGGCATCACCCGCGCCCTCGCCGCCACCCGAGATGAATCGGCTTCCGCCCAGCGGGCTGCCGCCCCCGCACTCACCAGCGCCCAGTACGACGCCCTCCAAGCTTTCGCCTCCGGCGCAGGGAGGCTGCACGAGAGTTCGCAGCGCGGGCTGGGCGTGACCCGCGTCGCCACCAGCGACGGCACCCGCGTCTCCATCGCCACCTTCCGTGCCCTGGCCACACGCGGGCTCGTCGACCGGGACACCAGCACCTCCCTGGCCCGCGGGCAGAAGGTCACCGTCACCGAACAAGGGCAGCAGGTCCTGGCCGCACAGCGTCCCGCAGCCAAAGCGATGACCCCCGCGAGAGCCGCTCCCAAGCTTCCTGCCGTGCAGCTAGCGCGCCGGTAACACGCTTCGAGACCAAGACCGTGTCCTGGGCTCCGCAGCCCAAGACCACGTCGCGGGCGCTCAGGTCCGCTCCGCCCTATCACCAGGAGGGCATCGCGCCTGCAGCCGCCACCTCACCGACAACGCCCCGTCGCCCTTCCTGCTCCTGCGCGGCGCTGAGCGCACCTCCTTCTTCTCCGGGGATGCCGCCTGGGCATTCCCGCTCAACGCAAGGACCCAGCATTTCCTCATCTCCTTTCATCACCTGCATTTCGCTCGGTGCCGGAGTTCAGTCCAGCACCCTGCTCGCCCTGCCGACGCACGGAGTTCTCCCGAAGGCTGATTACGCCATCTTCGCTGACACCGGATGGGAACCGCGCACCGTTTATGCTCACCTCGACCGCCTCGAACGGGAAATCGCTGCCCCGGCAGGGATACCCGTCCTGCGGGTCTCTGCGGGAAACATTCGGAACGACGCACTCGACCCCGATCACCGTTTTGCCTCCATGCCTCTCTACGTTCTCAACCAGGACGGGAAGCAGGGCATGAACAGGCGCCACTGTACAGGGGAATATAAAATTAGGCCGATCAAGAAGAAAGTCCGGGAGCTTCTCGGATATCCCTACCCGCACCGCATCCCCAAGGATATCTTCGTCGAGCAGTGGGTGGGCATCTCGACAGATATATTCCACCGGGCCAAGGACGCCGACGTCAAGTACATGCACAATCGGCATCCGCTCATCGACCTCAACTGGTCCAGCGCGGACTGCGTCCGTTACCTGACTTCCATCGGGCTGGCGGATACACCAAAATCGAGTTGCCTGGGCTGTCCATTTCACGGAAACGCGCAATGGAGGAATATCCGGGACGCGAGCCCGGAAGAATGGGAGGACGTGGTCGCGTTCGACGCGGCCATCCGCCAGGGCAACGCCCGGGCCAATGCCTCCGGCAACCGGCTGCTCGGGCAGGCGTTCCTACACCGCTCCCGCGTCCCCCTCAGCCAGGCCCCCATCGACCACGTCACAGCTGTCGAGTGGGCGGCGCGCCAACAAGAACTCGACGAACGCAACACATCAGCGGACGAGTTGGAGAACGGGGTGGCCGACGGCTGCTCGCCCTGGGCGTGCCGCGGTGAAGGCGCTCCGATACAGGACGACTTCGGGCTTGCTTCTTGACCGTGGTGGATCTGTTCGCGGGTCCGGGCGGCTGGAGCCACGCACTGTCCGTGCTCGGTGTGCGTGACATCGGCCTGGAATGGGACCTCTGGGCGTGCCGGACACGCGCTGCAGCTGGGCAGTTGACGATCCGGACGGATGTGGCGAAGTATCCGGCGTGGCCGTTCGTCGGGCGGACCGTTGGGGTCATCGCGTCCCCGCCGTGCCAGGCATGGAGTATGGCCGGCAAGCGCCTCGGCCTTCTCGACCAGCCGCTCGTCCACCAAGCCGTTGTCGACCTCGCCGCTGGCCGTGACACCCGCGCCGCGCTGCTGGCCGCGTGCCGCGACGAACGGTCCCTGCTCGCGGCCGAACCCATGCGCTACCTGTACGCCCTCAACCTGGCGGGCGAGCCCGAGTGGGTGGTCATGGAGGAGGTCCCGGACGTCCTGCCGCTGTGGAAGCAGTACGCAGCCGTCCTGCGCGCCTGGGGATTCTCCGTCTGGACCGGGATCCTCAACGCCGCCGACTACGGCGTCCCCCAGACCCGGCGACGGGCCATCCTCCTCGCCTCCCGCGTCCGGACCGCCGAACCCCCGACACCCACCCACGCCCACGTATCGGAGCCGGAGAGCCTGTTCGGGCCGGCCCGGGCCCGGTGGATATCAATGGCCGAAGCTCTGGGATGGGGCGCCACCGACCGTCCCGTGCCCACCGTGTGCGCCGGCGGCGGACCAGGAGGCGGCCCGGAACCCTTTCCCTCCGGCTCCCGCAAGGCCCTCGCCGACGCCCGCGACCGCGGTACCTGGACACCCCGTACCACGGAAGCGCTCCTGGCCTCCCGGCAGAAAGGCTCCGGCCCGGCCGTGCGGGCCTGCGGCCCACAGATCCATCCAGCAGGTACACCAGGCACCACGTTCACGGCCGAGGCGCCCCGCTGGTCGTGGTCGCTGCGCAGCAACAACCAGGCCAACGCCACCGTGCGCCGTGCCGACGAGCCCGCCGGCACACTGTTCTTTGGCCACCGGGCCAACGAATGCACCTGGGTTGCCGACACCACCTCCAGCCTTCCCGACCGCGAGCAGCAGCCGAAGCCCGAGCCGATCAAGATCACCGCGCAGGAAGCGGGCGTGCTGCAGAGCTTCCCCGCCGGCTATCCGTGGCAGGGCAACAAGGGCCAACGGTTCTCGCAGATCGGCAACGCCGTCCCCCCGCGTCTGGCCGCGCATCTGCTCGCCCCGCACCTCAACAAACCCTTCAACCCCGACGACTTCACTCTCGCCGCCTGATGCCCCCCGTTATGTTTTCTGCGGTTCCGCAACGGGGCCGCTGGCCTCCGGGTCCGGCATGACTGTGTCCCCCTGTCGAAGGCATGACCTGGGGGGTG
>NZ_JBIUVD010000017.1:0-212468 GCF_044742785.1 Streptomyces sp. NPDC087844
AGCTACCTCGCAGGCCTCCACCTCCGCGCCTCCATGATCTGGATCAACGACCTGCTGAAGGCAACTGACTGATCACGACATCACACAGGCCCTAGGCCAAGCCCTGCTCGAACGAGCTGAGCGCGGCCGACCCATGAAGCCAACATCTTTCGGGAAAAGGGTGGCTGCGGCTGTCGGGAAAGTCCCTGCGGGTGAACGGACGGGGCGATGAGTGCACCGGAGACGTTGACCTACCGGCGCACAGTTCCCCATGGGCGACCACCCCGGTACAGGACCCGTATCAGTGAGCAGCCGATACCGTGCTGTGTCTTTGTACGTTCGAGGCGTCGGTAAACCGCAGACCGCGCTGCGCTAGACGAGTGGATCATGGCCGCCGTGTGCTTGAACCGCAAACAGGCTATTTCCCCGTCTCCTAATGTCTCCGACAGCAACGCCCAGCCCGCATCAGCAGGCTCTAACTGACTCGGAGCGCTAATGTTGTCCACCGCCACGGAAGTGCCCAAGGCTGTGTGGCACGTCGACGAAACCGGCCTCGTGACCGTACAGGCGCAACCGGCCTGGTGGCGGAAGTGGGCTCAGGATGCTGGCTGGCCGGAGTATGCCGAGATGTTCGCCCAAGCTGGCGAGCAAGCCCGCTCTGACGACGTGTGTGGTGTCCTTGGGCGTACCACCTTCCGCCCCTGTCGCCACAACACGAGGCTGTACGGTCCCTGCCCGCACCACTGTGAGACGCCGCTGCGCTTCCACTGCGCCATAGAGCGGAAAAAGGGAGGCTGGTGCCGGTGGGATCTCCGCAAGGGCGCCTGTAGCCACCATCTCGACTCCTACGAGGAGTACGCGGCTGCGGAACGGGCTGACGAGGAGGAGGAACTGCGGCGACAGACGGTGCGCGAACATGAACTTCGCAAGGCGGCAGAAAAACGGCGCCTCGGGACACTGGGAGTGGCGTGCCCCTACTGTGACGCTCAGCCCGGCACGTGTTGCGTAGGGAGAAAGGGCGAAGGGAAGCGCACGTTGCACGGTGCTCGAGAAAATCTATGGCTTCACACCGAAACGGCGACAGCGTCGGCCTGCACCTACTGTGCGGCAGCAGTCGGCGAGCTATGTCGTACATCCAGCGGACATATCGCCAGTCAGGCCCACGCCGACCGCTGATGCTGCCTCTCGCGCCTCGGCTGGCTCGCACTTACGCCCTCAGGACGCCAGTCCGCTGCTCCCGGGTCGGTTGGATATGTTCAACGTTTCGAGGCACATTTACGCATGATGCCGGTTAGCCAGCACAGCGTGAGTGCCCGTGGTCCATTATCGAGAGTGCCCTGTCGGGGTCCGGAATCCGTACCTGCTCGCGGCCCGCTGTGCCCGTACTCGCTGGCCCTTCATCTGCATCTGGGCGAACTGCTCACTCACTCCGTATGCAGCGGCGACGCGAGCGTTGTCCCAACCGTCGAACGCCATACGCTCCGCCGCGGTGAGCGGGATCAGCAACTCGCCTGCCATGAAGGTTGCCTGCTTCTCCTGCTCCTCATTGAACTGGCGCTTGTGGTCCTCGCCGAAGATCACATTGTCGAAGGGGTGTTCCAGTAGATGGTGGCCAAGTTCGTGCGCGATGTTCGACCTGCGCCGGGCAATGGCGTGCGACTCATTCTCGATGATGACCCGTGCTGTCCCCAGCGGCACCAAGGCGGCTGACCACGCGGACGAGTCGACCGCCGTGAAGTGGCTGAGGGCCCCTGGGCCGATGCCGAATTCGACCAGACCGCCGAGTGTGTACACGTCGATGCCGTGCTCCTCGGCGAGGGCGTACGGGTCGAACGGTGCGTTCGTCCTCAGGCCGAGCGCAGCTCGCTCCTCCTGGGCCACCTCTCGCATCAGGGCCTGCGTCCAGCGCATTTCAGTTTCTCCCGGAGCCACGTTCCGTGCGGAACCGCCGCGCGGCCGCCCCGATGACCTCTTGGAGGTACTCCACGTCTCCTTCGGAGAGGTCCCGGCGAGCTCGAAGCAGCGGAACGAGGGACGCCACGAGTTCCGGCTCCTCCGCGTGTGCCTCCGTACCTGGAACCACGTAGAAGGCCTCCGCCGGCATGTGTAGCCACGTCGTCATAGCCGCGAAGGCCATGACATCAGGCTTCAGACCGTTGGCCATGCGCGAGATGGTGGATGCGCTCACCCCGATCTCCTTCGCCAACTGGCGTCCGGATAGACCTCTTTCCAGGCGGGCCGCCTCCAAGGCCGCATGCAAGGCCTTGACGTCCACGCTCGGACTGTCAGTCATCACTGCCCCTGATCTCTCGTAGTGCTCGACATGTCGATCACCTCTGCTACATTGTAACTGCTCGAAACTTCGATCAGCGATCGACACTCGGCGTGGGTGTCGGTCGGCCCGTTCCCACGCCGTAGGAGTACCCGATGACACAGGACGCCCACGGGCCCCGCCCCGTCACGATCATCGTTAACACCCGATCGCATCCCTGGGGGGCGAGGGAAATCTCCTTTGAGCAGGTGGTCGAGCTCGCCTACCCCGGCCAGCCCGGGACCGGCGAGGACACCATCACAGTCCGATACAGCCGTGGCCACGATGGTCACGGGTCGGGGAGCCTGACTGCCGGCCACAGCGTGCGAGTGAAGGAGGGGATGGTCTTCGATGTCTACCGCACCTCTCGTTCGTGACCCCGACCTGTCCCGCCTGCTCGACGAAGGGTTCGACGTCGTCGTGCAGGCGGGACACCTGCTCGTGCGCCACATCCCCTACGTCACCGAGGCGAGGACCGTTGAGTACGGTTTCCTCGCCTATCCGGTCACCGTCAGCGGAGATCGCGTCGTATCCGACACCGACCACCGCATCTGGTTCGGAGGTTCGACCCCCTGCGACGAGCACGGCCAGAAACTGGCGATGGCCAATCCCGAGTCCCGGGTGATCGCCGAAGGGCTGTCGGCGAGCTTCATGCTCTCCAGCAAGCCGACGCCGAACGGGTACCCCGACCAGTACTCCAAGGTCACGGCATATGCACGGATGGTCGCCGACCAGGCACAGGCGATCGACAACTCGGTGACGCCCACCCCCGGGGCGGCCTGGCAGGAGATCGACGACGACACGCCGTTCGTCTACCGGGACACGGCCACGTCGCGAGCTGGCCTCGCCGCCGTCAACCGACGGTACCGAGGCCACCGGATCGTGATCGTCGGCCTCGGCGGAACGGGGAGCTACATCCTCGACCAGGTTTCCAAGACCGAGGTCGACTCGATCCTGCTCGTCGACGGCGACACCTTCGACAACCACAACGCGTTCCGAGCACCGGGCGCGGCTACCCTCGACACGTTGCGAAACCGTCCGAACAAGGCCACGCACTTCTCGGCGGTCTATTCGAACATGCACCGTGGCATCACCACGTGCGAGCAGTACCTGGACGAGGACAACCTCGACATCCTCCAAGGGGCGACGTTCGTCTTCCTCGCATCGGACGACGCCGCCGGCAAGCCCGTCATCATGGACTGGCTGGAGGCCCGAGACGTGCCGTTCATCGATGTTGGACTGGGCATCGACGAGACCGACGGCCGACTCGGCGGCCTGCTGCGGGTCACGACGAGTCTGCCGGGGCGCCGCGAGCAGGCTCGCCGCAGGATTCCGATCCCTGCACCCGAACGAGACGACTACGGACGCAACATCCAGACCGCTGACCTGAACGCGCTCAACGCGATGCTCGCGATCATCCGCTGGAAGCGCCATGTCGGCACCTACGCTGATGCGACGGGAGAGGGATTCGCCACCTACTCGTTGATCACGAACGAGATCTCCAACGAGGACCTAACGTGACCGCGGTCGGCTTCTTTCGGCCGGAATTCGTTGAGAGCTTTCCAGCTCCTATGGAGGAGGGAGCGCTGTACGTCTCGATCGCGTACAGCACCTGCGGCCATCTGTGTTGCTGTGGCTGCGGGCAAGAAGTGATCACGCCGTTGTCGCCGGCGCAGTGGTCGTTCACTTACGACGGCGAGAACGTCTCCCTGACACCTTCGGTCGGCAATTGGGCCCTGTCATGTCGATCGCACTACTGGATCCGCAAGGGCAAGGTGCAGTGGAGCCGCAGGTACTCGCCCGACGAGGTCGCCGAAAACCGTGAACGCGATCGGCATGAGCTCGCGCAGCAAGCTGGCGAGATCACGGGCGGCCGGTTCGCCAGGCTGCGTCGGCGGTTGGGCGCATGGCGTTGGTGAATCCTCGCTGGGTGGGATGGTCCGTTCTGCGAACGGACCATCCGGAGTCTGCCGCGCGGCAGACTTGGAGTAGACGAAAGGGGTACCCGATGAGTGCACTGCCGGTCCGCCAGCATAAGCCTGACCGCGTACCTCGAAACGGTGCGCGGGTGTGCCGTTTCGTACTGGTGCCGCTCGGGTCCTCGTAGTCCATGTCATGCACGATGTCATTGCGGGCGGTGAAGAAAGGGTCGAGCAGCGCGAGCCGCTGCTTGGATACCTTCGCGTTGGGTATTCCCAGAGTGTCGCGTACCCGCTTGCGCAGATCTTCGCTCCCCTGCATGCTCGCCTTCGTTCGCGCCGCTACGTACAACTTGATCAACTCGTCGCGGGGCGTTTTGTTGCGGATCGCGGCGGCGACCGGATCAGATGGGCCGACGGCAAGTTCGTGGGCCAAGTACTCGTCGAATTTCCGCGCCGCGTCCGCGTTGCCCTTGATCAGCGCCGTGGCCGTATCCCGGACAAGGCGTTTGCAGCAGGCGTCCAACCCGCTGAAGGTGAACACCAGCGCGGCACGCAGCAGGTTCTGTTCATCGGTGCCCAGGCGCCCACGGAACTCCTCGCGCGCTTCGGCCCGGGCCCGACGCAGCACGGACAAACCGTCGAAGATGCCTTGGACGCTGGAATTGGCCGCCTTGAGGTACTGCCATGCCGGCGTGATCATTTGCCCCCTCGGCTTGGGGCCGAGATCTCTCAAGGAGATCTCGGTGAAGCCCTCACCGTTACCCATTTCCACCTCGTTGTTCTTGCCATCTGTGATCTGTCCATGCCATCGGGACGAGCTACCACTTCGTCTCTTCCGCCCTCTCGATCCGCCTTCCGCAGCGGGCGGAGAGGGTAAACCGGGGCTGGCCCGTGAGGTGGAGGCTTGGCTGTACCGACTAACTGGACTATGTGGGAAGACCGGCACACTGGCCAAAGGCGGGCCAGACGTAAAGCTCACGGACCAAGTCGGCCGCGCCTCAGGGCGCGTACGGATTCCGGCGAAGTGCGGGAGCTATTCAGCGGCGATTGCTTCACGCAGACAGCCGTCGCAGACGGATTCGCCGTCCGTCGGCGCGAACGGCTTCCCGCAGCGGAAGCACTCCTCCATCCCGGAGAAGGTCTCGCCGCAGTGGAAGCACAGGTCGACCGGGTTCCTCGGGGCGGCCGCAGCGAGCGCCCCACGCACCAAGGCCTCGACGTCGCAGGCTGGACACCAGTAAACCGGATCCAGTCCGCCGCGGACCGCCGACCACTCGGTGCGGTCCAGGATCTCGTACGCGTATGCCGACGCGATGTCGTCGGGCCCGCGCCGGTAGTGGCAGTACAAGCAGTAGGCGCCCTTCTCGTCCCCGACAACCAAGGCGTACTGGTCGCAGTTCCAACACTGGACGGTACGGGACTTCACGGGGTCGAGGTCGGGGCGCAGCCGCCGCATCCGCGCCGCAACGTAGCCACGGATCTCGTCGAGTCCTTCGTGGATGCGTGCCAGAGACTCAGCCGTCTCCCCGTCCGGTGGGTCGAGGCGGGGCAGCAGTTCGGAGTCCACGAAGTGGATCAGGAACTCCAACACGTCCGCGGCCTTCGCCTCGATCACGTACCGGTTGACCTTGGCGTCGTGCAGGCGGCCATAGTGCTGCAGTTGGTTGCGGAGGCTGGCCAGCTGCTTGAGGTCCTTGTCCTCCTTCGAGCTGATGGCGACGCCCGCAAGGTTGACGAGGCGAGTGATCGTCTGATCCACGGTGCAGGTGGTCAGGCTGCCGTCATCCAGGTCGCTGCGCATTGCGTCGCCGGGGTTCTTGAACACTAGGCTCCAGTGCTCGAGTTCCAACCGGTACTTCAGCAGGCACTCGACGGCGGCCTGCAGGTGTACCACGGCGTACTTCAGTTCCCGACGGCCGACCTCATCGCCGCGTAGGTGATCAACCACGCTGACCAGGTAGTCCAGACCATTGTCCACTGGCGGGTAGTGCACCTCGGCCGCCAAGCCCTCGCCGCCCGTAGCCGATGCGGCCTCCTCGGCTGGCACTGCGCCCCCCTTGTCGTCCGTCATCTTGAGTTTTCTCTCCTCTCGGTTCCGCCGACCAGGAGGTGACGGAGTATCACGTCGTCTGCCGCACAGGGCTGCTCTCTACGAATAACAGTGGGCTACGACGCGGGGCGCTTCGAAGATATGACAACAGGCGTGATGGCACGAGGGAATTGTCCATCGGAGCAGGAGAGTCATGACCCCGCTGAACTGGCCTTCGACGAGTTGATGAGCGGAGAACACCGTCCGTCGGGAGATCCCGGCCCGCCGTCGTGGCCCCCTCCGCTGGGCATGAGGAAATGCCACCCGCCCTGAGACATGAGCAGGTGGGCACGACGTGAGACAGTTTGAAAACTGCTGGTCAGAAGCTCGGCCTGTGTCACGGGCCGCGAGATCCTACAGCCCGGCGGCACATGTGCTCGACGCGGGACGTCGGGGCAGGTGGACTGGGGCCATGACGACGACTTCCGCGGAAGAACTGCATCCCGCCACGCGCAGGGCCCTGCTGCACAGAATCGCCACTGCCCAGGCGCAAGGGCGTGCGCCGTCGTTGGTCGCGGCGGTGGTGCGGGGCCGGGACACGGTATGGCACGGGTCCCGCACCTCGGTGGACGGTCACGGACCCGACGAGGACGTGCAGTACCGCATCGGTTCGATCACCAAGACCTTCACGGCCGTCCTGGTACTGCGGCTGCGGGACGAGGGCCTGCTCGACCTCGGTGATCCGCTGGAGAAGCATCTCCCGGGCACCGGCGCGGGGGAGGCGACGATCGCCGAGCTTCTCGCGCACACAGCCGGGTTGGCCGCTGAGTCGCCCGGCCCCTGGTGGGAGCGCACTCCCGGGTCGTTGCGTCCCGAACTCGCCGACGTCCTGGGCGAGCAGCCGCTCCGGCATCCGGTCGGGCGGCGGTTCCACTACTCGAACCCCGGTTACACCCTGCTGGGCGCGTTGATCGAGGAGCTGCGGGGTGCCTCCTGGGAGGAGGTCCTACGGAGCGAGGTGCTCGAACCGCTGGGACTGCACCGGACGAGCGGACAGCCGCAAGCACCTCATGCGGGCGGCTGGGCCGTGCACCCCTGGGCGGACGTCATGCTTCCCGAGCCGGTCGAGGACCTCGGGCTGATGGCGCCGGCCGGTCAGCTCTGGTCGACCAGCGGCGATCTGGCGCGCTTCGCCGTCTTCCTCGCGCGGGGCGACGACCGGGTGCTGAGCGCGGAGTCCGTACGGGAGATGCGTACGCCCGCCGCGCCTGCCGAACCGGAGGAGGTGGCGGCCGGTGCCGCGTACGGGCTCGGTATGCAGGTTCAGCATCGGAACGGCCGGACTCTGGTGGGGCACGGCGGTTCCCTCCCGGGCTTTCTCGCCGGGCTCATGATCAGTGTCGAGGACGACCTCGCCGCCGTCGTGCTCGCGAACTGCACCTCGGGTCCACCGGTGGCGACGGTAGCCGCCGACCTCGTGCGTATCGTCGCGGAGGCCGAGCCCCGGATTCCCGAGCCGTGGCGGCCGCTGCCGGAAGTCGACGGATCTGTACTGGAGTTGGCCGGGCCCTGGTACTGGGGGACGCATCCTTTCGCGCTGCGTCTCACGTCCGACGGCGGCGTGACGCTCGGGCCCCTGGCAGGCAACGGCCGGCGCTCGCGTTTCCGGGCTGAGAGCGACGGGACCTGGACCGGGCTCGACGGCTATTACGCCGGTGAGCTTCTACGGGCCGTTGAGGCGCCTGACGGGTCGGTGACCCACCTGGACCTCGGCTCGTTCGTCTTCACGCGTCAGCCGTACGGTGAGGGCGCTCCGGTCCCGGGTGGAGTGGACCCAGAGGGGTGGCGCGGGATCAAATAGCGGCCTTCCTGGCTGCGGCGCATGGATCTGCCATGTCACGATCCATGACCCGGCTTGGCCGGGACACTCTTCAGAGCTGCAGCTTGAACCCGACGTGCGAGGCCGTGAAGCCGAGACGTTCGTAGAACCGGTGAGCATCTGTCCGAGTGGCGTCCGACGTCAGCTGTACCAACTCACAGCCCTCGCTCCGGGATCGGTCCACGGCCCACTCGATGAAACGGGTGCCCAGACCGCTGCCCCGCTCGTCGGCATGGACACGTACGGCTTCGATGATCGAGCGGGTCGCTCCCTGGCGGGACAGCCCGGGAACGATCGTCAGCTGAAGTGTGCCGACGACCCGGCCCTCCCGTACAGCGACGACCGCGTGCTGGTTCGGATCTACGCTGAGGCGTTCCAAAGCGGACAGGTACGGGGTCAGGTCGCCCGGTGACTCACGCTGTGAGCCCAGCGGGTCGTCGGCGAGCATCGCGACGATCGCGGGGATGTCGTCGGCGACCGCGGGGCGTATCTCAAGATCTCCCATGGCGTCAGCCTACGCAGGACGAGAACGGCACAGCCGTGTCCGTGGTGGACCTGCCTATGCGGGCGCGGGCAGGCTCGCCGACTCCACGACGCGCACCAGCGGGGCCAGCTCGGGGTTGCGGGCCGCCTCGTCCAGCGCCTCCCGAAGGGCCGCGTCGTTGGTGGGCCGAGCCTCCCCCAATAGCTTGAGACCCGCCTCGCTGACGTTCGTGTAGATGCCACGGCGGTCTGTGGGGCACAGGTAGCGCGAGAGCAGGCCTCGGTCCTCCAGCCGGGTCACCAGTCGTGTGGTGGCGCTCTGGCTGAGGACGACCGCGTCGGCGACCTGCCTCATCTGCAGATGGCCGCCGTCGCCGTCGTGCTGGCGGCTGAGGACGTCCAGGAGCGAGTACTCGCGCACGCTCAGACCGTGCCGCGTCTGCAGGGCTCGTTCGATGTGCGCCTCGATCCTCCCGTGCAGCAGAGAGAGGGCGCACCAGCCCTGGGCGAGAGCGGTGAGTGCGGGGTCCGTCGCTGTCATGGCATTTCCTCCGTCCCGGAGCGGCTGACACCAGGATAGGGCACGATCGCAATATCATGCGCTTGCACTTAACCCGCGTCTGCAACTATTGTGAACGCACGTAAAGCGCTCTTGCAATCCTCTGGAAGGTCATCCCCCATGCCTCTCGCGCTTCTGGCCCTCGCGATCGGGGCCTTCGGAATCGGAACCACCGAGTTCGTGATCATGGGTTTGCTGCCCGAAGTCGCCGGCGACTTCGGTGTCTCCATCCCCACCGCGGGTTTCCTCGTGACCGGCTACGCGCTCGGAGTCATGTTCGGCGCACCCCTCATGACCGTGCTCGGCACCAAGGTGTCCCGCAAGCGGATGCTGATGCTGCTGATGGGACTCTTCATCGTCGGCAACCTGATCTCCGCGGTCGCCCCCAGCTTCACCGTCATGCTGATCGGACGCGTGGTCGCCTCGCTCGCGCACGGTGCCTTCTTCGGCATCGGCTCGGTCGTCGCCGCCGACCTGGTCGCGCCGGACAAGAAGGCCGGCGCCATCGCCATGATGTTCACCGGCCTGACCGTCGCCAACGTCGTCGGTGTACCGCTGGGCACGCTCATCGGGCAGTCCGCCGGCTGGCGCGTGACCTTCACGGTCGTCGCCGCGCTGGGGGTCCTCGGCCTGGCAGGCATCGCCAGGCTGGTACCCGACATGCCCAAGCCGGAGGGCGTGCGACTGCGTCACGAACTGGCCGCCTTCAAGAACGTCCAGGTCCTGCTCGCCATGGCGATGACCGTGCTGGGCTTCGGCGGGGTCTTCGCCGCGATCACCTACATTGCGCCGATGATGACGCACGTCACCGGCTACGCCGACGGATCCGTCACCTGGCTGCTCGTCCTCTTCGGCCTCGGCATGGTCGGCGGCAACCTCGTCGGCGGCAGGTTCGCCGACCGCGCCCTGATGCCGATGCTTTACGTGTCACTGGGCGCCCTCGCGGTCGTACTCGCCCTGTTCACCCTCACCGCGCACAACAAGATCGCGGCGGCCGTGACCATCACGCTGATCGGAGCCCTCGGGTTCGCCACCGTTCCGCCGCTGCAGAAGCGGGTGCTCGACCAGGCGCACGGAGCTCCGACACTCGCCTCCGCCGTGAACATCGGTGCCTTCAACCTCGGCAACGCCCTCTCTGCCTGGCTGGGCGGCGTCGTGATCGCGGCCGGCATGGGTTACACCGCCCCCAACTGGGTCGGCGCCGTCCTGGCCGCCGCCGCTCTGCTGCTCGCCGTCCTCTCGGCCGCGCTGGAACGCCGCGCCGATTCCGCCGATTCGGCGGACCCGGTCGCCGTAATGCCAGAACAGGCGCACTCCGTGCGGCAGCAGACCATCGTCCACCACTGAGCGTCGGTCGCAATCCCCCACACCGCACCATCTCGCAAGGAGCAACCCCTCATGAGCACCACCACCGTCACCCCGCTGACCATCCAGGACGCCGAGGCGCTCGTCACGGCCGCCCGTCGTGCCGCGGAAGCCGCGGACGTCAAGGTCAGCGTCACGGTCCTCGACGCGGGCGGCCACCTGCTCGCCTTCCGGCGGGACGACAGGGCGGTCCTGATCTCAGGTGAGACCAGCACCCGTAAGGCCTACACGGCACTGCAACTCGGCACTCCCACGGCGGACCTCGTCGAGGCCGTCCGGCCCGGAGGGCTCTTCCACACCCTGCCGACCGCGCTCGACCGCCCGCTCCTGTTCATCGCCGGCGGTGTGCCGGTGCACCGCGACGGCCGCCTGATCGGCGCGATCGGAGTCGGCGGCGGCGCACCCGAGCAGGACCACGGCTTCGCCACCGCCGCGGTGCGGACCCTCGCCTAGGTCCTGTCGTCACATTCCCGTCGTCCGCCGGGCCGGCAGGCGCGAATTCGACGACGCAACCCAGGAGGCCCGGCGCCCGGAGCGCCCCGCGACAGCGAACCGCCCGCTCGTCCCCGAGCGGGCGGTTCGCCCGGTTCAGCCCGCGGCCACGGTGAGCGGAGCGAAGCGCCGCGTCCAGTCGCCGGGCAACTCCCCGATGCCGTACGTCATGACCGCGTTGAAACTCACGGAGGCGAGCCCGCGCTCCTTGACCCACGCCAGCAATTCCTCATGGCGTACATCGATGTCCGTGCGCAGCGGACGGTCGGCACGCGAGGCCAGCGAGGCGATGAGCGCCTTCGCCGTCTCGGTGTCCCGGGCGATCAGCGGGCCCACGACATGGTTGTCCATGTTGGGCCAGGCGGCCCCGTACCCGATGATCCGGCCGTTCTCCTCGGCGACGCGCAGTTGGTCGGAGAAGGCGGGCAGCCGCGTGATCATGTGCGTCCGGTCCGCGCCGAAAACCTCCTCGTCGAGGCGGAGGATCGTGACGAGATCCTCGGCCGTCGCCGCGCGTGTGGACACCTCGGGCTCCGGGCCAAGAGGGCTGAAGCGGCCACGGACCATCTCGGCGCGCCCGATGGTCTTGAAGCCGAGTTCCTCGTAGAGAGGGCGCCCGTACGGCGTGGCGTGCAGGGTCACCGGGGTGGTCCCCAGTTCGGCCACGACGTGGCGCATCAGGCGGCGCCCGATGCCCTGGCGGGCGTACCGCTCGGCGACCAGCACCATGCCGATGGCTGTCAGATCCGGCTGTTCCCGGGGCCCGTAGTCGGTCACGATGCAGGCGGCGACGAGGCCCCCGCCGGGGTCGTCGATGCCATAGCCCGTACCGGCCGTGAGCAGCAGACCCCACTTGTGCTCCTCGCGGGGCCAGCCCCGGTTCTCGGAGAGGTCGGCGCAGGCGGAGAGATCGCGAGGCGTCAGACGGCGGATGGGCAGAGCGGCGGTGGAAGGAGTCGGCACGCAGATCAGGCTGTCCGACGGACGGCTTCCGCGTCCACCGGTTTGCGGGCGGCCGTACGGATCTTTTGCCCGCGCCGGGTCAGCCCCCAGGGCTTGAGGACCGAGATCACCGTCATGAGGAGATACGCGGACAGCGAGACGATCGGTCCGAACAAGACGTCACCGGGGTCGGGCAACGGTCCACCGTCCGACACCGCGGCGACCGCGGTGTCGACCCCGGGGCGCAGGGCGAGAACGGTGGCCGTGGCGGTGGCCAGAGTCAGCCAGAACTTTGTGTAGACCCACCGATGCCTCGCCAGCCCCCACGGCGTGCCCAGGGACAGCACCAGGCCGGTGAGGAGCGTAAGGAACGCGAGGGGGAGCAGAAGCCAGTCGGCGAAGGTCTTCATGGCGCGGACAGAGGCTTCAACGGTGACCGCGGACCCGGTGGTGGTCGCGGTGATTCCCAGGGCGAGCAGCCCGAGCGTGAGCCCGAGCCAGCAGGCGGACGCGGCTACATGGACGACGAGGTTGGCCCGGCGCGCGGGGCGGCTTAGTTTCACGTGAAACACCGTGCTGGGCGCGAGCTGCTGAGGCATCTGACAGCGGGAGTAACCCCGCGTACTAGCCTCGGCGTACACCCTGTGAATTGGCTTGCCCCGCCCGGTAATTGAGAGAACTGGCGAGACGTCCACCACGCATTTCCTGACGTAAGGAAGCGGGGACTTGTGCGTCGGACCGCGGCCGGTATGGTCGACTCCGGTTCGTGTCCGACGAGGTGTCCGCACATCCTGTCGGGGCGATCGCAGGGCAATGCAGCATAACGGGACAGGAATATCGAAGACTCGCATTTCCGGTTACGTGACCGGGCTGGTGGTACCGGGTGGGATGCTGACTCGGCTGAAGTGCGGCCAATGTCACATTCTCGGCTCACTTGTCCACGGTGTGCGATGACGCGGTCCACTATGGGCGCATTGGCCGACAGGACGGAACGGGGCGAAGCAAGCAGTCTGCGGGGGGAAAGCAGGCATCTTCCGATCGAGGAGGTGCGCAGACCGACCGAAAGATGTTCGAGGCGAGGCACAGCATGGACGCTCCGACCACCACGTCGGCCGACAACGGCACTTCAGGGGGTGGCGGCGGAGGCGGCTGGTTCACGCCGCACACGCCACCGGAGCCGCCCGCGGGCGGCGAGCAGGGGGCGACCGGGGGGCGGCGCCTGGCCGCGTTGCGGCCCGTCCGCAGGTCCGCGACGGGAGAGGGCGGCCCGACGCAGGGGCGAATACCCCCGGAGGCGGAGCTCGGACCGGACACGGATCGAACCGACGTCAACCGAACCGACGTCGACGGCGGCCCCGGCCCCAGCCGCATCCCTGGCGAGAGCGAAGGCACCGCCCGTGCCGTCTCGTCCGTGCCCCCGGCGGCTTCGCGCGAGGCGACGCCCCCCGCAGTGACGCCCCCCGCGGTGACGCCCAACGGGCCTCCCCCTTCGCCGAAGCTGGACCACGAGCACCCAGACCGAGAGCACCCAGACCGAGAGCACCCAGACCGAGAGCACCCAGACCACGAGCACCCGAACCATGAGCACGCCGTCCGCGGCCGGCGGCCCTCTCACCTCGTAGCTCCCACAGCAGCCGCCCCCACGCCGGTCCCGGCCCCAACAGCGGTCTCCGCGCCCACAGCGGTCTCCGCACCCGCCCCGGACTCAGTGCCCGCGCCCTCGCCCGCCCCCGCGAGGCCCGCCTCCCCGGACGCCGTCCTCATCCGTCGCACCATGGCCGAGGTGGCGCCCGTCGCCGACAAGGTCACCTCGTACTTCTACGCGCTGCTCTTCGTCCGCCATCCCGACCTGCGCCCTCTGTTCCCGGCCGCGATGGACACCCAGCGGGACCGGTTGCTCAAGGCCCTGCTGACAGCGGCCGAACACATCGACAACACCGAGGTCCTGGCCTCTTATCTGCAGAATCTCGGCCGCGGTCACCGCAAGTACGGCACACGCCCCGAGCACTACCCCGCCGTGGGGGAGTGCCTCCTCGGCGCGCTCAGCCGGTTCGCCGAGGCAGCCTGGGACGGGGAGACCGAGGCGGCCTGGGTCAGGGCGTACACGAAGATCTCCCAGATCATGATCGACGCCGCCGCGGCGGACGAACTGCGCGCCCCGGCCTGGTGGTACGCCGAGGTGGTCTCGCACGATCTGCGGACCCCGGACGTCGCTGTCGTCACGGTCCGCCCCGATCAGCCGTACCCCTTCCTCGCCGGTCAGTACGCGAGCCTGGAGACCGCGTGGTGGCCCCGCGTCTGGCGGCACTACTCGTTCGCCTCCGCGCCCCGCTCGGACGGGCTGCTGTCGTTCCACGTGAAGGCGGTCGCGGCAGGCTGGGTCTCCAGCGCGCTGGTGCACCGGGCCCGCCCTGGCGACATCGTCAGGCTCGGCCCGCCCGCCGGTTCGATGACCGTCGACCACACCACCGACAGCGGACTGCTCTGCCTGGGCGGCGGCACCGGCATCGCGCCGATCAAGGCACTGGTCGAGGACGTTGCCGAGCACGGGCAGAGGCGGCCTGTCGAGGTCTTCTACGGGGCCCGCACCGATCACGACCTGTACGACATCGACACCATGCTCCGGCTCCAGCAGAGCCACTCATGGCTCGCGGTGCGTCCCATCGTCGACCAGCAGGCGCACCTCCAACTGCCGGACGCGGTCCGCGAATACGGCCCGTGGAACGAGTACGACGCCTATCTCTCGGGCCCGCCCGGCATGATCCGCAACGGCGTGGACGCGCTCCGGGACATCGGTATCCCGTCGGAACGGATCCGTCACGACGCGGTGGAAGATCTCGTCGCGGCACGCGACTGACACCGGACCGAACCGAAAGCACGAACCCGAAACCGAAACCGAACTCGAACCCGAATCACCCACCCGGGCCACCAACCGAACCCGGCTCGCAGCAGCGGACTGTTCAGCCGAGATCGGGTGCCTGCATCGCTCGTACGCCCTCGATGTTCCCGTCGAGATAGTGCCGCAGCGACAGCGGTACGAGGTGGACGGAAGCGATGCCCACGCGAGTGAAGGGGATGCGCACGATCTCGTAGTCGCCGCAGGGTTCCTCGATCTCGGGGCCATGGCGGAGTGAGGGATCCATGGATTCCAGGTGGCAGACGAAGAAGTGCTGCACCTTCACCCCGGTCGAGCCGCTGTCCTCGCCGATGTGTTCGACGGTGTCGACGAAGCAGGGCACGACATCGGTGATCTTGGCGCCCAGTTCTTCGTGCACTTCACGATGGAGCGCGTCGACAACTGTCGTGTCCTCGGGCTCGACCCCGCCGCCGGGCGTCAGCCAGTAGGGATCGACGCCGGGTTTGGTCCGTTTGATCAAGATCAAGTCGTCGCCGTCCAGCAGGACGGCCCGGGCGGTGCGCTTGACCACGGGTCGGTCGGTCATGGGAGGAATGTGGCCCGGTTGGTTCCACGTGAAACATCGCCGTCCGGAGCAGGCGAGGCATCTGCGTCACGACCAGCCGGTAGCGGCGCGCAGCAGCCACTCGTGGGCCCGCGCGATATGCGGCATGGCCAGTGTGCCGGTCCGTACCACCAGGAAGTATGTACGAAGGGGTGGAACCGTCGGCTCGCTCAGCGCCACTACGTCGCCCCGCTCCAGAGCCGGCCCGCACAGATAGCGCGGCAGGACCGCGAGACCCGCGCCGGTGGTGGCGCAGGCGAGCACCGCCCGCAGGTCGGGAACGATGACGGTGCCCGATGCGGCGGGCAGGGAGTCGAAGACGGAAGCCCAGTAGCGGGCGATGAACGGCAGCGATTCGTGCACCTCGACCACGGGCAGGTTCTCCAGCGCGTGCGCACCGTGGCGTCGCAACGTGTCGGAGCCGATTCGGGCGACCCAGCGGGGGGCGGCTACCAGTACATGCTCCTCGTCGCAGAGCGGAGTCGCGGTGAGCAGGGACCCCCGGGGGCGTGCCGTGCAGATGGCCAGATCGTGATGCCCGGCAGCGAGTCCTTCCAGCGTCTCCTCCGCATTGCCGAAGGAGGCCCGCAGCGCGAAGCCGTGGCCGTCGTCGCCGATCAGCTCGGTGAGCGCGGGCAGTGCGCGCTCGGCGGTGAATTCCAGGGGTCCGGCGAGGTGGAGGGTGCGCACGGAGGAGTCCGCGTCGAGACCGGTCTCGGTGATCTCCACGAGGGCGTCGAGATGCGGAGCGGCCTTGTGGGCGAGTTCGTCTCCGATGGTGGTGGGGGTCACCCCGCGGGCCTGGCGCAGGAACAGTGGGCGCCCCAGCTGCCGTTCGAGTGTGCGGATCTGTGAGGTGACGGCCGGCTGGGAGAGGCCGAGCAGAGCGGCGGCGCGAGTGAAGGAGCCGGCCCGGTGCACGGTCACAAAGGTCCGCAGCAGGGCCAGATCCATGGCTTCCCTTCGATCTCCAGCTTCCCGGAAGCCTTCAACTATAAATAAGTCGATAGCCCCCTGTCGCTACCGTGATTGGACACTGACACAGAGTCAACTAGCCTAGTTGGCGCGGTTCTTAGCGCAGAGAACCGGGGCGGTCCGAGCCACGAGGGGGGAGGCTCGGGCCGCCCGCTGTGCGTAGTGCTACTACTGGCAGGTCACTCAGTAAGCGCTCACTTCGCGGACTCGTCGAGCGCCCGCCGGACATCCGCCGTCAGGTCCTCCGGATCCTCGGCACCGACCGAGAAACGGATGAAGCCCTCCGGGACCGCGTCGCCGCCCCAGCGTCCGCGCCGCTCGGCGGTCGACCGCACCCCGCCGAAGCTCGTCGCGTCGTCCACGAGCCGCAGGGCGTCGAGGAAACGGTCGGCACGCGCGCGCGTGGGCAGGGTGAACGACACCACACATCCGAAGCGCCTCATCTGCTGCGAGGCGATCTTGTGCGAAGGATCGCCGGGCAGCCCGGGATAGCGGACCGCGAGCTCCTCGGGCCAGTCCCGCAGGGTCTCGGCGATCACCTGGGCGTTCGCGTTCTGCCGGTCCACCCGCATCTGCAGCGTGGCGAGCGAACGGTGCGCGAGCCATGCCTCCATAGGCCCCGGGATCGCCCCGACGATCTTGCGCCAGCGCCGTACGGAGGCCATCGCCGAGGCGTCGCCACCCGTGACGTACCCCAGGAGGACGTCTCCGTGCCCGGTGAGCTGCTTGGTGCCGCTGGCCACGGAGAAGTCCGCGCCCAGCTCCAGCGGCCGCTGCCCGAGCGGCGTCGCCAGGGTGTTGTCGACCGCGACGAGGGCGCCGCGCGCGTGGGCCGCCTCGGCGAGCCGTCGCACGTCGCACACATCGAGCCCCGGGTTCGACGGGGTCTCGATCCACAGCAGCTTCGCTCCGTCGAGGACGTCGAGCTGGGCGTCGCCGCCGGTCGGCGCCGTGCGCACCTCGATGCCGTACGCCTCCAGCTGTCCGCGTACGAGCGGCAGGACCTGGTAGCCGTCGTCGGGCAGCACGACCGTGTCGCCGGCGCTCAGCTGGGAGAAGAGGACGGCCGAGATGGCGGCCATGCCGGAGGCGAAGACGAGCGTCTCGACGCCGTCCCGGTCCGGAGCCTCCAGCTCGCCGATGGCGCGCTCCAGGTGGGTCCAGGTCGGGTTCTCGTCGCGACCGTAGGTGTAAGGGCCGGTGGGATCGCCCGGCAGATGGAAGTGGGCGGCGAAGACCGGGCCGGGGAGGGTGGGCTCGTGCTTGACCGGCTCGGGCAGTCCAGCCCGCACGGCGCGCGTGCCGTCACCCGCTCCCTCGAAAGAATGTGTCATGCCGCCAGTCCCTCCACTTGCTCGCGTACAGCGGCGAGCAGTCCGGGGCTCGCCGCCTCCACCATCTCAAGACACTCCTCGAAACCGTCCATCCCCCCGTAATAGGGATCCGGTACGTCGCGATCGGCTCCGGCGGCGAAGTCGTACGAGCGCAGCAGCCGGACCTTCTCGGCGTCGACCGGGGTCGGCGCGAGGCGGCGCAGGGCTTTCAGGTGGCTGGAGTCGAGAGCTATCACCAGGTCGAGTCGGGAGAACCAGTCGGGCCGGAACCGGCGGGCCGCATGGCCGCTGCCGTAGCCGTTCGTCTCCAGCACGGAGACGGTGCGCGGGTCGGCGCCGTCACCCTCGTGCCAGCCGTCGGTACCCGCGCTGTCCACCTCGACCAGACCGTCGAGCCCCGCCTCGGCCACCCGCGCGCGGAAGACGGATTCGGCCATCGGGGAGCGGCATATGTTGCCGGTGCATACGAAGCACACGCGATAGGGCATCGGGTCGCTCAGTCCTCGTCGGGAAGGACGACGTTCAGGGCCCAGGAGACGATCGAGATGATCAGACCGCCCAGAACGGCGGTCCAGAAACCGTCGACGTGGAAGCTCAGATCGACCTTGTCCGCCAGCCACGAGGTGAGCAGCAGCATCAGGGCGTTGACCACCAGCGTGATCAGCCCGAGCGTGAGGATGAACAGCGGGAATGTGAGGACCTTCACGACCGGCTTGACCAGGAAGTTCACCACTCCGAAGAGCAGCGCGACGAGCAGCAGCGTGCCGATCTCCTTGCCCGTGCTGTCCCCGGTCAGGGTGATCTTGTCGAGCAGCCACACCGCCACCGCCAGGGCGCCCGCGTTGGCGATCGTCTTGACTACAAAATTCTTCATGTGTCTGATCGTGACAGAAGAGATCGGATACGAGCAGCGGGGCAAGGGCGGACAAGGGCGATGAAAGCATTCCGGCTGGACGAACTGGAGGCGGAGCGCGCCGCCAACGACGGCGCGTACCTCCAGTTCCTGCGTGAGAAGAACATGTCGGTCGGCCTGTACGCGCTGGACGCGGGCGCACAGGACCCGCAGCAGCCCCACCGCCAGGACGAGGTGTACCTCGTCGTCAGCGGCCGTGCCGCGATCACGGTCGGTATGGAGACGACGCAGGTGGCGCGCGGCAGTGTCGTGTACGTACCCGCGGGGGTGGCTCACAAGTTCCACCACATCAGCGAGGATCTGCGGGTCGTCGTGGTCTTCTCTCCGCCGGAGAGCTGACGTCCGCCTCAGGGTTCCCTAGGGGAACGGTCAGGGGAGGACAAGGGGTGCGAGGCCCCCATCGGCACCCCTGCCGCGCCTAGCATCGAGGCAGGACGTTCGTGGCCCGCCGGCACGGCGGGAACGATCAGGGACAGCACTCGGAAACGGGCAGAGAGACAAGGACAAGGGCGATGCGAGAGATCTTCGCGGGGATGCCGTGGTGGGTTAAGTGGATCGCGGTGCCGGTCATCGCTCTGGTCGTGTTCGGCGGCCTGATAGCGAGTGTCGTCGGATTCGTGATCGGCCTGCTCTTCAAGTTGCTGCTCTTCGTGGCACTGGTCGGCGGACTGATCTACGTCGTACGGAAGTTCATGTCGGGCTCCTCGTCGAGGAGCGACTGGTAGACGGGCGGCACGGGGGACAGGTGATCCGCCGGATCTCATCGTCCGGCAGGCCCTCACCGCTGAGGGGAACGTCAGTTCCCTCGGGTGGGGGAAGTTTTCGAGGCATGTCATCAGCGATCGGTGGCAGACGGTTAAAGTCCGGAACTCGCCGCGGGGTTGATCCTCGGGAGCGGCGTTTCGAACCCACCCGTGTCACACCCTCGCGCGGGCGGCCCCCTCGCGCTTCGGGAGTGACCTTTGGCCACGGTTGACACCGCACCCGCAGGACCGAAGGTTTCCGGCTCCGAGCCGCATCCCACGACCCTCATCGGTTCGGTGCAGCGTGCGATGCGTCTTCTGGAGTCCGTCGCGCGTCACGAGCACGGGGCGCCCGCGAAGCAACTGGCTCGCGAAGCCGGACTCGCTCTCCCCACGGCGTACCACCTGCTGCGCACCCTGGTGCACGAGGGATATCTGCGCCGCGAGAAGGGACTGTTCTTCCTCGGCGAGGCGGCCGAGCGGCTGAGCCGCAGCGGCGCCCAGCAGAAACGTCGCAGCACGATCGCCGATGCCTTGGGAAGCTGGCGCGATTCGATCGGTGCGCCCGTCTACTACGCGGTCTACCGCGGCGGGGAGATCGAGGTCCAGTGCGTCGCCGACACCCCGGGCAACCCCGCGGTCGAGGAGTGGGCGGACTTCCGGGAGACGGGGCACGCGCACGCGATCGGCCAGTGTCTGCTGTCCCAGCTCGACGCGGAGGGGCGCAGGGACCACCTATCCCGCTATCCCGTGCGATCCGTCACGCCGTACACGGTGCGTGACGATCAGACCTTGATTCGCCGTCTCGAATCGACCAAACGTATGCAGCCCATGATCGAACGTCAGGAGTACGCGCTGGGAACGGTCTGCGCCGCGATCCCGCTCACGCTGGGCAGCACGGCGGCCACGGTGGCCATCTCCATGCCTTCCCACCAGGCCGATCGACTGCTGCCCGCGGCGCGGCGACTGCAGAGCGAGATCGACCAGTTGCTGGGGACGCTCTCCGTCTCTATCAGCATCTGAAAACTCACTCCTTGTGATCTGGTGTACACGTTAAGCAAGATGCCAGAAGTGTTTAGGTGGACGATTCCCGGCCATGGACGGCAAACGACGGGGTAGGCGATGCGCGAGTCGGTAGTACAGGCAGAGGTCATGATGAGCTTCGTCGTCTCGGAGGAGCTCTCCTTCCGCATTCCGGTGGAGCTGCGTTACGAGACCTGTGATCCCTATGCCGTGCGTCTGACCTTCCACCTGCCCGGTGACGCTCCGGTGACCTGGGCCTTCGGCCGGGAGTTGCTGATCGACGGTGTGGGCCGGCCGTGCGGGGACGGAGACGTGCACATCACTCCCTCGGACTCCGAGAGTTTCGGCGATGTGCTGATCCGGCTTCAGGTGGGCGTCGACCAGGCTCTGTTCCGCTGCGGTACGGCACCTCTACTGGCGTTCCTCGACCGTACGGACCGGCTGGTCCCGCTGGGCCAGGAGCGCTCCCTCGCCGGCTTCGACACGCATCTGGACGAGGCCCTGGACCGCATCCTGGCGGAGGAACAGAGCGCGGGGTGACGTGGCGGCGGCCGAAGTGAGGGAACGCTTCCGCGCTTGTCGCCGCCCGCTGCCCAACCGCGCACCGCCCGCCGCCCGCGGTCGGCCGACAGCCGGTCCCGCGCGGGCGGTGTCCCTGTTCCGGGGCCCAGAAAAACGGTCAGCCCCGGTGCCGTGCCGGCTTCAGTGCTTGCGGCGGCGGCCGCTCCCACCGCGCAGCGGTGCCTTCGCCCCGGACTGCGGCTGCGGCTGCGGCTGCTGGACCGGGGCAGCGTCGCCCAGGCGGTCGGCCGAGACCACCAGGGCCGCGAGCGCCGTCGTGACCGGCACCGAGGCGACCAGCCCGATCGAGCCGACGAGCGTGCGGACGATCTCCGCGGCCACCAGTTCACTGTTGGCCACCGCCCCCACGCTGCTCTGCGCGATGGAGAAAAGCAGCAGCAGAGGCAGCGCCGCGCCCGCGTAGGCAAGGACGAGCGTGTTGACGACAGACGCGATGTGATCGCGTCCGATACGGATGCCCGCGCGGTACAGCCCTCGCCAGCCCATCGTCGGGTTGGCCTCGTGCAGCTCCCAGACCGCCGACGTCTGGGTCACCGTGACGTCGTCGAGCACTCCGAGCGAACCGATGATGATCCCCGCGAGCAGCAGACCACTCATGTCGATGGACGGGTAGAGGCCGTGGATCAGGCCGGTGTTGTCGTCGGTGTTGCCGGTCAGCGCGGCCCAGTCGATGAACACTGAGCCGAGCAGCCCGATCAGCACCAGGGACAGCAGCGTGCCCAGTACGGCGACCGACGTCCGGGCCGAGAGACCGTGGCACATGTAGAGCGCGATCAACATGATGGCGCTGGCCCCGACGACCGCCACGACCAGCGGATTCGACCCCTGAAGGATCGCGGGCAGGATGAAGAACGTCAGGATCATGAAGCTGACGGCCAGCGCGATCAGCGCCATGACACCGCGCATCCGGCCCACCACGACCACGGCGAGGGCGAAGATGCCGGCGAGCAGCGCCATGGGGAGCTTGCGGTTCACATCGGTGACCGAGTACTGGAGCTCCTTGGGGGCGTCGGGCGCGTACGCCACGATCACCTCCTGGCCCTGCTCCAACTGGCGCGAGGAGTCCGGCTGGACGATCTCCGTGAAGGTACGGCCCTTGTCCTTGCCGGAGTCGACCCGGATCGTCGCCTTTTTGCAGGTGCCTGAGTCCTGTTGCTGAGCCGATGAGCCCTCGGCCGTCGAGGTGTCACCGGTCGGAGTCCCGCCCGAGGCGTTCACGGACTTGCAGTCGACCTTGTCGACCTTGGTCACGGTGGCCTGCTGGGTCTGCCGGTCGAAGCCGACACCCGTGCGCTCATGACCGGGGGCGCCGCCCGGCCAGAGCACAGCGAGACCCACAACGACCGCCACGGCGAAAGGAATCAGCACCGCCGCGATGATCTTGCGCAGGTGCATGGAGACAGGGGCCGCGGGGCCATGACTGTGCGAGTGGCCGTGCCCGCCGCCGACAGGTCCGTCGCCGTCGCCACCGCCGGGCCGGTCGCCACCGCCTCCGGGGCCATGGGATCCATGTCCAGGTCCGCCGCCGTGACCGTGGCCGTCGTGGCCGTGTCCGTGGGGCGATTCGGACGGCGGAAGTGGGGGCTGCTGCGTCGTGGTCACCGACCGATCATCGCAAGAACGAGAGAGGCCCACTGTTCACCGCGCCCATTGTGACGCTAGCGTGGAAGCACCTTTGCACACGCGGGAGCTCGGAGCACCGGGCTGAGAGGGCGCTGACCTCCGTATCCGCGATGTTTCACGTGGAACATCGCCGGACGGGAAACGCTGCGTCGACCGCCGAACCTGTTACCGGGTAATGCCGGCGTAGGGAGTAGGTCTCATGACCAACAAGGACGTACGCACGCCTGTCTCCAGTCAGACGGGCGGGGCGCCCGCCTCGGCCGACGGAACCGAGCTGTCCGCGGCGGCCGAGCACGACGGCGCAGCTGCTTCGCCCGAGAACGACGAAGCCGGTAACGATGAAACCGGTAACGATGAAGCCGGTAACGATGAAGCCGGGAAGTCCATCGGCTGGCACAAGGCGTATGTCGCGGGCTCGCGCCCCGATCTTCGGGTGGCGGTCCGTCAGGTGCACCTCACCAACGGTGAATCGGTCACCCTGTACGACACCTCCGGCGCGTACACCGATCCGGTCGTCGACACCGACGTACGCAGGGGTCTGGCGCCCCTGCGCGACAACTGGATCATCACCCGTGGCGACACCGAGGAGTACGCGGGCCGTCCTGTGAGCCCCGAGGACGACGGGATCAAGCACACCTCGCCGCGCGGCGGACTGCGCAACCTCGACGCGGTCTTCCCGGGGCGCCTGCGTCTGCCCCGCCGGAGCCGTGACGGGCAGGCGGTGACGCAACTCGCCTACGCACGGCGGGGCGAGGTCACGCCGGAGATGGAGTACGTGGCGATCCGGGAGAACGTCGGCCCGGAGGTCGTCCGTGAGGAGATCGCGGCAGGCCGGGCCGTGCTACCGGCCAACGTCAACCATCCGGAGATCGAGCCGATGATCATCGGCAAGCGGTTCCTGGTGAAGGTCAACGCCAACATCGGCAACTCCGCGGTCACCTCCTCCATCGAGGAGGAGGTCGACAAAATGACGTGGGCGACGCGCTGGGGCGCCGACACGGTGATGGACCTGTCGACCGGCCGCAACATCCACACCACCCGTGAGTGGGTGCTGCGCAACTCCCCCGTCCCCATCGGCACGGTCCCCCTCTACCAGGCACTGGAGAAGGTCGACGGGCGTGCCGAGGAACTCACCTGGGAGATCTACAAGGACACGGTCATCGAGCAGGCCGAGCAGGGTGTGGACTACATGACCGTCCACGCGGGTGTGCGTCTGCCGTACGTCCCACTGACCGCGAACCGCAAGACCGGCATCGTCTCGCGCGGCGGCTCGATCATGGCGGCGTGGTGCCTGGCGCATCACAAGGAGTCGTTCCTGTACGAGCACTTCGAGGAGCTCTGCGAGATTCTCGCCGCGTACGACGTCACGTACTCGCTGGGCGACGGGCTGCGGCCCGGGTCGATCGCGGATGCCAATGACGCCGCGCAGTTCGCGGAGTTGCGCACCCTCGGAGAGCTCAACAAGGTCGCGAAGCGTTTCAACGTACAGACCATGATCGAGGGCCCGGGGCATGTCCCGATGCACAAGATCAAGGAGAACATCGACCTTCAGCAGGAGATCTGCGAGGAGGCTCCGTTCTATACGCTGGGCCCGCTGACGACCGACATCGCCCCGGCGTACGACCACATCACCTCCGGCATCGGTGCCGCGATGATCGCCTGGTGGGGCACGGCGATGCTCTGCTACGTCACGCCCAAGGAACACCTGGGCCTGCCCAACCGTGACGACGTCAAGACGGGTGTCATCACCTACAAGATCGCGGCCCACGCGGCGGACCTCGCCAAGGGACATCCGGGCGCACAGGAGTGGGACGACGCGTTGTCGGACGCCCGCTTCGAGTTCCGCTGGGAGGACCAGTTCAACCTGGCCCTGGATCCGGACACCGCCCGGGAGTTCCACGACGAGACCCTGCCGGCCGAACCGGCCAAGACGGCGCACTTCTGCTCCATGTGCGGGCCGAAGTTCTGCTCTATGAAGATCAGCCACAGCATCAACGAGCAGTTCGGCGGTACGGCGTCCGCGGGGGCCTCGCCCGAGGAGGTCGCCGACGGGATGCTCCAGAAGTCGAAGGAGTTCGCCGCCGCGGGTAACCGGGTCTATCTGCCCATGGCCGACTGAAACGGGCCGCCCGTCGGCTCGGGTGCCGTACGGGCGCCTCTTTGGCCGATCGAACGGTCATGGTGCCGTGGTGCCGAGGTCCTGGACGATGCTTTCCAGGACCTCGGTGGTCCGGCCGACGCCGGCTCGCGGATGAGGCCGGTGATGAAAGAGGGACGCTATTTCTTTTCGAGCCACCAGATCAGTAACGAGACTGCTCCGGCCCCAAGTGCCGTGCAGGCTCCCTTGAATGCGTTGGCGCCTGCGGTGCGCGCCCATTGCTTCCAGTTCGTTGAGCTGGTCTTGTGTGGTGAGTAGCCCTCCGAGATGGAGTCTGTAGACTCCATGGCAGAGCTCCTTTCGGTTTCGCAGACGAGGGTGCTTGGCGTGAGGGAGTCCGTGACCTGAAGCTTGCCGGCCGGGTCGCCGGGCTCCCTTTTGCTGTGTTCACTCGGAACAATCTTGGTTTCTTTTCGGCCAGGCGTTTGAGCACCGAGGCCGATATTTTATTGTGTTTGCGGGCCATATACCTCCATTTATCGTCATGTGCTGGGCGCTCGCGTGCATCTTGGCAGTGCTGATGTCGGCGCCCATAATGATTTGGATGCCGAAATGCCTCGGCATCGCCATCCAATGGTTGGTGCAGACATGGGGGTTGCATGCGAGTCGAGGATGCTGAGGTGCGATGGCGGAAGAGCTCGGCCACTAACGGAGGAAATTGCGTCGAGGTGGCTCTCGCTGATCACGTAGCCGTTCGCGATTCACATTTTCCCGACCGGGCGCTACTGGGTTTCAGTACTCATGCCTGGCGATCATTCCTTTCTGAGCTGAAAATTTCCGATTGAGGACCTTGCTTTTTAGCGGCTTGCTCTGCTGGCTCTTCGGGTTTGTTTTCAGGTCGGCCAGTGACGTTCCGTGACATGCTCCCCTGCTGTCTTCAGTGTCACTCCTGACCGAACAGAAACTCTCTCGTCACTTCAGTCGCGACCCCCCTCTCCACATCCCAGAAGATATCGAGATAGTCTGTCGGGCGACGTTGTGACGTGCGCCCAAGAGCCTTCTCGCTCAGAATGGCTTCGCCGTCTGGGTTCTCCAAGTAGACGACCATCTCGTCCTCGTCCTCGGGGAACTCGAAGAGGGCATAAGGCGAGCCGAAGCGCGGATAGATGCCGACGCTGAAGGGGACGGTCAGTACCGTGACTTTCGGCATCTCATTGATTGTCAGCAGCTTTTCGAACTGCTTGTCCATGGTCTCGGGTGATCCCACGGTCCTGCGGATCACGGCTTCGTCCAGGATGAAGAAGGACTCCGGGCCATCCGGCTGAATAAGACGGTCCTGGCGTTCCAGGCGCAGTTGCACGAGTTGCTCGGTCTTCTCCGTCCCGAAGTCGAGCCGGTTCAGGACCACACGCATGTACTCTTCGGTCTGCAGCAGGCCGGGCACCAGGTTGGGCTCGAAGTTTCTGATGATCGACGCGGAGCTCTCGTATCCGAGGTACGTCTCGAAGTCCTGGGTCACCCACGGGCGGTACTGGTCCCACCACGGCGGCCGTCGTGCGGCACGCGCCATGTCTGTCAACACCTTGACCTGCGCCTGCTCGGTGATCCCGTAGTGCTCCGCGAGCACCCGCACGTCGGTGACCGACACGCCGACCGTGCCCGCCTCGATCCGAATCACCTTCGAGGGTGACCAGTCCAGCTGCTCCGCCACCTCACGCTGCTTCAGCCCCGCGCTCTCCCTCGCCTTCTTGAGGCGGTCACGCAGTCGTGCACGCTGGAATCCGGGCTCTTCCTGTGGCACCGAGGTCTCCGTCCTGACGCTGTTGGCGTTGTCCGTCAGTAGGCTAGTGGCCTCAAGGCGACCAGGCACGCCGCTTACGGCTGCTCGGCGGATGGTGAGGACACTGTCTGCTGCCGCCCCGAACGCCTGGACCCCATGAGCCGCAAGGCTCAGCGCCTGCTGACTCAACGCCGCCAGCCTGCCTGCTTGTGTACTGAGTGCGTGCTGCTGGATTGCCACATGGCATATAGCATCCTTCGCGCGCACGAATAAAACAAGCCCACCTGCGAATCTGTGCAGCAGAGTTGATTTATGGGGCTTGATTTACGGCGGGGCCCTATTTTTTTATCGTGGTGATACATGACGCAGGAGACGTAAGTGCATGCTCTGGCGAAGCGCACGCTCTGGCGACATAACTGGGGGGACGTAAAAAGAAAAGATCGACGACGGATTTCCGTCGTCGATCATTCTTGCCAGGACGGGCGGTATCGGCGGGCCCGGACCCTACTCCGGAGCGTGCTCCGGTCCCCCGAAGTCCGGGCTGCTGAAGTCCGGGCTTGAGTAGCTGGGGCGGGGACCCGCTGCCGCACCCCCGTCAGGGCTGCTGAAGCCGGGGCGGTCGTAGCCGAGCTGCGGCATCCGGCTGACAGGTGCCGTCGGCTTCGTCCGGCCGAGTGCCGCTGTACCCGGGCCGGCGAGAGCCTCCCTGAGGAACGGCATGAGGCCGCGCTCCAGGAGGGCTTCGTGCCAGGCTTCCCTGGCCAGGGTGACCTCCTCGCTCCGCTCGCCGTGCACACCGGCCTGGAGCGAACTGGCGCCGTTGCGCAGTGCGGCGAGCAGCAGGCAGACGGCGGCGACCAGGATCGAGACCGCCGTGATGGCGCCGAAGACCCAGCCGGTGGTGAGAAGGGTCCGTGCGATGCCCGGCTGGGGGTCGAGCATCTTCAGGATGTAGCCGACGAGCAGGAAGATCGCCGCGGCGGTGCCGGCGAGGACCGGGGCGAGCACGGCGACAACCGCGGCGGCACCGGCCCCCGCGGTCTCGGCGACTTCCCCCATGGCGGTGGCGAGCCCCACCGCGCTCGTGCCCGGATCCGAGGAACTGGTGGATCCTTCGCGGACGGGAGGGGCGGACGGCGCCGGCTGGCGCAGTTCCTCGCGAACCTTCACATAGTGCTGGTACTCGCTCGCCGCGGCGGCCGTGATGAGCGCGGTGGCGTTGAGTGCCATCGTGCGCAGTTGTTCGGGGTTGAGCCGCTGACCGACAGCGGCGAGTTCCGGACGGTGTGGTGCGGAGCGCAGCGCCTCGTCGAGGATCCGCTCGTACTCTTGGCGGTCCTCGTTCAGCAGGTGCTGCGGAACGCTGTTCATGTGCATCCCCCGATGCTCCGTAGGGCTGGGTGACTCGGCATGCTGACGAGCCGTCGGGCAGAAACGGAGGGGAGCCTGCTACGGATAAGCCGATGGTAGAGCGATGACGGCACAGGGTGACAGGGGGTTTCCAGAATTTGCCCCGGGACCGCACGCGTCCTCCATCGCAGGACGTGTGCCCCGTGAACGCTCAGCTATCCAGGGGGAGCTGTTGGACCAGCAGCTTTCCGGCCATGGTCACGCCGCCGTCCATCGCGATCGCGAGCTTGTCGGCGTACACATGAGGTTCTTCGACCGCGAGAGCCGGTGACCTCTCCCCGTCCTCCGATCCGACTTCGCCCCGGAGATACGGAATGGGGCTGTGACCATGGACGATGCGTGAACCGCCGTAGGTCTCCAGCAGGGAGCGGACCGCCTGCGCACCGCCGTCGTCGCGGAACGCGAAGCGCTTGGTGAACTTGCGGAAGAGGTCCCAGCACTCGTCCGGGTCATTGCGGGTGAGGGTTTCGCGGATGGTGTCGTTGACCGCTTCGATGGAGTCGCCGTAGTCGAGATAGGCGGTCGTGTCGGAGTGCACGAGCAGATGCCCGTCCGCCAGTTCCATCGCGTCCAGGCGGGCCATCCACTGCAGATGATGGTCCTGGAGACGCTCCATGTCGGTTTTCTGGCCGCCGTTGAGCAGCCAGGCGGCCTGGAAGGTGGCGGTTCCCGCGCCGGAGTTGACGGGGGCGTCCCCGAACCGCCTGGCGCCCAGGAGCAGCAGTTCGTGGTTGCCCATCAGCGCCTTGCAGTAGCCGCCGACCGCGGCGGCCTCCGCGGACAGCCGCATCACGAGGTCGATGACGCCGATCCCGTCGGGGCCTCGGTCGGTGAAGTCACCGAGGAACCACAGCCGGGAGGTGCCGGCCGCCCAGCGGCCTTCGAGGTCGATGAGCCCCTTCTCGTGCAGCGCGGAGACGAGTTCGTCCAAGTACCCGTGCACGTCACCGACGACGTACAGCGGACCCGGTCCCTCCTCGGGCTGCGGAATCTGCCCGGCCTCGGGGTCGACCGGCATCTGAACCGTGTCACCGCGGTTGATGACCGGCAGATCGCGCTCCGTCGGCGTGTAGCCCTCCGGCTCGGCGGCGGGGACGCCGGCCTCACCGTGCGGCGGCCCGCCCGCGTAGGAACCGGATCGGACGTACGGCTCCGGGGGTCCGGTGTACGGGTCGGCGGCCTGGTCGTACGGCTCGGCGGAGCGGTCGTACGGTTCGGCCGGCCGGTCGTACTGCCCGGGCGGTGCCGGGTGCGGTCCGGGTGGCTGCGCGTACGGACCGGCTTCGTGGACGTACGCCGGTACGCGGAAGTCGCGCACCGTCGGCGTCCGCATCTCGGGTCCCTGACCGGCCCCCTGAGTCATCGACCCCTCCACCACCATCGCGCCGCATCTGCACCGCGTCGGACTGCCTGGTCGCAGCGGCCCGCGGTGTCGTCCGCCCATCATAGGAATGCGGATCGCGCCATGTGATGACCCAGGGGTGGTGAATCGGAGCAGAACCCCAGTTCACCGTGGTTTTCTACCGAATTGAGGGGGGCTTTCCGCGTCGGAGGTCACCCCTGCTCCGGAGACCTCGGGGGACTGACGGTCGTCCGTGGCGACCGTCGTTCGGAGGAGGTGCGCACGATCAGCTCCGTCGGTATCACCTGCTCGACCGGTTGGTCCGATTCGACCCCCTCGATGGCGTCGATGAGGAGCTGGACCACGGCCGTGCCGATTCGTCTCGGTTTGAGCGAGAGTGTCGTGACGGGCGGTTCGGTGCTGGCGTAGACGGTGGACTCGCTGCAGCACACGAGAAGCAGGTCGTCCGGTACGCGCAGGCCGTAGCGCCGGGCCGCCGCGAGGAGGTCGGTGCCGTTCGGGTCGAACAGGCCGTAGACGGCGTCGGGCCGGTCGGGCCGGGCGAGCAGCCGGTCGGCGGCCACCGCGCCCGCGCACGGATCGTGCGCGGGATAGGCCTCGTACACAGGATCCTGGCCGACGCGCTCGCACCAGCGGAGGTACGCGGTCGTGGAGAGATGGGTGTACGTGTCGGTGGTCGTCCCGGTCAGCAGGCCGATCCTGCGGGCTCCGGCGGCGGCCAGGTGGTCGAGGATGCCCAGGACCGCGGCTTCGTGGTCGTTGTCCACCCAGGCGGTCACCGGCAGCGAGCCGGCCGGGCGGCCGTCCGAGACCACCGGTAACCCCTGGCGGACCAGTTCGCTGACGACCGGGTCCTGGTCGGAGGGGTCGATGACGACCGTCCCGTCCAGGGCCACGTTCGACCACACGTCGTGGCGTGAGGTCGCTGGGAGGATGACCAGGGCGTAGCCCCGGGCGAGCGCGGCCGAGGTGGCGGCTCTGGCCATCTCCGCGAAGTACGCGAACTCCGTGAAGGTGAAAGGTTCGTCCCCGTAGGTCGTCACGGTCAGGCCGATGAGGCCCGACTTGCCGGTACGGAGGGTTCGGGCCGCCGCGGAAGGCCGGTAGCCCAGCCGATCGGCGACCTCGCGGACATGGCGTCTGGTGGCGTCCGGGAGCCGTCCCTTGCCGTTGAGGGCGTCGGAGACCGTCGTGATGGAGACTCCTGCGGCCGCGGCCACGTCTCTGATACCCGCCCGGCCCGGCCGGTTTCCTCGACGGGAGGTTTCCGACCGGCTCACCTGGTGCTTCCCTGCTGCTGTCATGGCGAGCCGATAGTAGGGCTCATGCGGTGGGGTAGTGCGGACGCATATGCACTCGTTGACAGGCACGTTTCTGCATGGTCATAAGTAGCCAACTGCCATGGAAAGCAAGGGCGTTGACCGATTCGATGGCAGTACGTCACTTGTCGACGCGCATGGGCCTGCTAAAGGGGCCATGTCTCGAAGAGGTCTCAACTCACCTTTACGGGGGATGCGCGCCACGGCGTGAGCTATCGGCGCGGGCCGCGACGGGCAGCGCGCCCCCTCTTTCGTACGCCTTCGTGCGGTGATGCCCGGGAGTGCGCACACGGATCTTCGTTGCCCGGCCGGGAGGTCGGTCCCGGCCGTACTCAGGGGTCTCGAATCCTCTTAAGGTGAGCAGTAATGACAGCCGGTGGTGGTGATGAGCCGGAGACGGTCACAAGGAGGACTGCGGTGAGCGAGACGAGCCCGAAGCTGCGAGCCGAGCTGGAGGGTATCCCCACGTACAAGCCCGGGCGTGGCACATCAGCGTCCACCGCCGCGGGCGCGGCGGTCTCGGACGGTCCGGCGGCGTACAAGCTGTCCTCCAACGAGAACCCCTACCCGCCGCTGCCGGGTGTGCTGGAGAGCGTGACCGCGGCGGTCGAGGCCTTCAACCGCTACCCCGACATGGCGTGCACGGGGCTGATGAGTGAGCTGGCGGACCGGTTCGGGGTGCCGCTGACGCATCTGGCGACCGGCACCGGCTCGGTCGGCGTCGCCCAGCAGCTGGTGCAGGCGACCTCCGGACCGGGCGACGAGGTGATCTACGCCTGGCGGTCCTTCGAGGCGTACCCGATCATCACCCGCGTCAGCGGGGCGACGCCGGTCCAGGTGCCGCTGACGCCGGGGGATGTGCACGACCTCGACGCGATGGCGGACGCGATCACCGACCGGACCCGGCTGATTTTCGTCTGCAACCCCAACAACCCCACGGGTACGGCGGTGCGCCGGGCCGAGCTGGAACGATTCCTCGACCGGGTGCCGGGCGATGTCCTGGTGGTTCTCGACGAGGCGTACCGGGAGTTCGTGCGCGACGCGGAGGTGCCGGACGGCGTCGAGCTCTACCGGGACCGGCCGAACGTGTGCGTGCTGCGTACGTTCTCCAAGGCGTACGGTCTCGCCGGACTGCGGGTCGGCTTCGCGATCGCTCATGAGCCGGTGGCGTCGGCGCTGCGCAAGACGGCCGTGCCCTTCGGGGTGAGTCAGCTCGCGCAGGACGCGGCGGTCGCCTCGTTGCGCGCCGAGGACGAGCTGTTCGGGCGGGTCGGTTCGCTGGTCTGCGAGCGCACGCGGGTGGTCGAGACGCTGCGCGGGCAGGGCTGGACGGTGCCGGACACCCAGGCGAACTTCGTGTGGCTGCGGCTCGGAGAGCGCACGGTCGACTTCGCGGCCGTCTGCGAGCAGGCAGGGGTGGTCGTGCGGCCGTTCGCGGGCGAGGGCGTCCGGGTGACGGTGGGCGAGACCGAGGCCAACGACATCTTTCTGAGGACGGCGGAGGTCTTCCGCAAGGAGATCTAGCCGAACTGCCGGCATCGGCTGTGGACCAAGGCCCCGGCACCCCGCGAGCGCGGGGTGCCGGGGCCTTGTGGCGTTCGTCTCGTTCGGTGCCCTTGCGTGCCCGCTGACCTGGAACTTTGCGCCGGACGTGCCACGGCCCGCAGCTGAGTACCCCCGCCTGTCATCGCTCGAACGTCCATGCGTCATAATTGCTTGTGAATGTGAACGCGTTCACAAGCGTGTCCCATTTGCTCCCTGGATGTCTGGGGCAAGGAGGGCAAACCGCCGCGGTTACCACGGCGACGTAAGGAGTTGACGACGTGGAATTGGCTTTGGCGCCGGAGACGATAGCGCGATGGCAGTTCGGCATCACCACCGTCTACCACTTCCTCTTCGTCCCGCTCACGATCTCGCTCGCCGCGCTCACCGCGGGCCTGCAGACCGCATGGGTGCGCACGGAGAAGGAGAAGTACCTCAGGGCCACCAAGTTCTGGGGCAAGCTCTTCCTGATCAACATCGCGATGGGTGTCGTCACGGGCATCGTGCAGGAGTTCCAGTTCGGCATGAACTGGTCCGACTACTCGCGCTTCGTCGGTGACGTCTTCGGTGCCCCGCTGGCCTTCGAGGCCCTGATCGCCTTCTTCTTCGAGTCCACGTTCATCGGGCTCTGGATCTTCGGCTGGGACAAGCTGCCGAAGAAGATCCACCTGGCCTGCATCTGGATGGTCTCGATCGGCACGCTGCTGTCGGCGTACTTCATCCTCGCGGCCAACTCCTGGATGCAGCACCCCGTCGGCTACCGCATCAACGAGAAGAAGGGGCGCGCCGAACTCACCGACTTCTGGCTGGTCCTGACCCAGAACACGGCACTCAACCAGGTGTTCCACAGCTTCTCGGCAGCGTTCCTGACGGGCGGCGCCTTCATGGTGGGTATCGCGGCGTTCCACCTGATGCGCAAGAAGCACATCCCGGTGATGCGGACCTCGCTCCGGCTCGGACTGGTCACCATGGCGGTCGGTGGCCTCCTCACCGCGATCAGCGGGGACACCCTCGGCAAGGTCATGTACGAGCAGCAGCCGATGAAGATGGCCGCCGCGGAGGCACTGTGGGACGGCGAGAAGCCCGCGCCCTTCTCCGTGTTCGCCTACGGGGACGTCGACAAGGGTCACAACACGGTGGCCCTTGAGATACCCGGGCTCCTGTCCTTCCTCGCCCACAGTGACTTCGACTCGTACGTGCCCGGCATCAACGACACCAACAAGGCCGAGCAGGAGAAGTTCGGCCCCGGCGACTACAAGCCCATCGTCCCCGTCGCCTACTGGGGCTTCCGTTGGATGATCGGCTTCGGAATGGCGTCCTTCTCCCTGGGCCTGCTGGGCCTGTGGCTGACCCGGAAGAGGTTCCTGCTGCCGGCCGCCCGGCGGACGGGGGAGGACGAGGTCCCGCACCTGGTGCTGCTCAAGAAGCCACTCGGGTCCAGGCTCACCCGGCTGTACTGGCTCCTGGCGGTCTGGACGATGGCCTTCCCGCTGATCGCCAACTCCTGGGGCTGGATCTTCACCGAGATGGGCCGGCAGCCCTGGGTCGTCTACGGCGTCATGCAGACCCGGGACGCGGTCTCCCCCGGTGTGTCGCAGGGCGAGATGATCACCTCGCTGATCGTCCTCACGACGATCTACGCGATCCTCGCCGTCGTCGAGGTGAAACTGCTCGCCAAGTACATCAAGGCCGGACCACCCGAGCTCACCGAGGCCGACCTCAACCCGCCCACGAAGATCGGTGGCGACCTCCGGGACGCCGACAAGCCGATGGCCTTCTCGTACTAGGCCCAGGGAGCTGCTGAGTCATGGAACTACACGACATCTGGTTCGTCCTGATCGCCGTCCTGTGGACCGGCTATTTCTTCCTGGAGGGCTTCGACTTCGGGATCGGTGTTCTCACCAAACTGCTCGCCCGCGACCGGACCGAGAAGCGGGTACTGATCAACACCATCGGCCCGGTCTGGGACGGCAACGAGGTGTGGCTGCTCTCGGCGGGAGGCGCGACCTTCGCCGCCTTCCCCGAGTGGTACGCCACGCTCTTCTCCGGCTTCTATCTGCCGCTGCTGCTCATCCTCGTCTGCCTGATCCTGCGCGGAGTCGCCTTCGAGTACCGGGCGAAGCGCCCCGAGGAGCAGTGGCAGCGCAACTGGGAGAACGCGATCTTCTGGACCTCGCTGCTGCCGGCCTTCCTGTGGGGTGTGGCCTTCGGCAACATCGTCCGGGGCGTGAAGATCGACCAGAACTTCGAGTACGTGGGAAGTCTCGGGGATCTGCTCAACCCGTACGCCGTCCTGGGCGGGCTGGTGACGCTGACGCTGTTCACCTTCCACGGAGCGGTGTTCGCCGCGCTCAAGACCCTCGGCGACATCCGGGAGCGGGCGCGGAAGCTGGCTCTGCGGCTCGGACTGGTGACGGCCGTGCTCGCGCTGGTCTTCCTGCTCTGGACCCAGGTCGAGAACGGCGACGGCAAGAGTCTGATCGCACTGGTCGTGGCGGTGGCCGCGCTGGTCGCAGCGATCATGGCGAACCAGGCAGGGCGAGAGGGCTGGGCCTTCGGGCTGTCGGGCCTCACCATCGTCGCCGCGGTCGCGATGCTGTTCCTGACGCTCTTCCCGAACGTCATGCCGTCCTCGCTGAATGACGAGTGGAGCCTGACGGTCACCAACGCCTCGTCGAGCCCGTACACGCTGAAGATCATGACCTGGTGTGCGGTGATCGCGACACCGGTGGTGATGCTCTACCAGGGGTGGACGTACTGGGTGTTCCGCAAGCGGATCGGTACCCAGCACATTGCCGACGCCGTGCACTGAGCCCGGCCGAAGCGTGCTGAGCCGAGCCAAAGCCGCGTGCCGAGGCCGATGAATCCGGGGGCGTGTTTCACGTGAAACACGCCCCACGAGAAGCAGGTGTGTTTCACGTGAAACATGCCTGCTTGACCCAAGGGTGTGTTTCACGTGAAACCGATCGACCCACGACTTCTTCGATACGCCCGCGCCACCCGGCTCTTCCTGATGGCGGTCGTGGGACTGGGAGTTGTGGGAGCGGGGCTGGTCGTCGCCCAGGCCATGCTCATCGCCGAAGTGGTGGTCGGCGCCTTCCAGCACGGACTGTCGACGGGTGAACTCCGTACGCCGCTCCTTCTGTTGGCGGCTGTCGCGGTCGGTCGAGCGCTCATCTCCTGGCTCACCGAACTCGCGGCGCACCGGGCGAGCGCGGCGGTCAAGTCGGAGCTGCGCGGGCGGTTGCTGGAACGGGCCGGAGCGCTCGGTCCGGAGTGGTTGAGCGGGCAGCGGACAGGGTCACTGATCGCGCTCGCCACCCGCGGGGTGGACGCTCTCGACGATTACTTCTCGCGCTATCTGCCGCAGTTGGGGCTCGCGGTGGTCGTACCCGTCGCCGTGCTCGCGCGGATCGTCACCGAGGACTGGGTGTCGGCGGCGATCATCGTCGGCACGCTGCCGCTCATCCCGATCTTCATGATGCTCATCGGCTGGGTCACGCAGTCCCAGATGGATCGGCAGTGGCACCTGCTGTCCCGGCTCTCGGGTCACTTCCTGGACGTCGTCGCCGGGCTGCCCACGCTCAAGGTCTTCGGACGGGCCAAGGCGCAGGCCGAGTCCATCCGGCGGATCACCGGGGAGTACCGGCAGGCGACCATGCGGACCCTGCGGATCGCCTTCATCTCGTCCTTCGCGCTGGAACTGCTCGCCACGATCTCGGTCGCCCTGGTCGCGGTGACCATCGGCATGCGGCTCGTCCACGGTGAGATGGCGCTGTACGACGGACTGGTCGTACTGATCCTCGCCCCCGAGGCATATCTGCCGCTGCGCCAGGTCGGAGCGCAGTACCACGCGGCGGCGGAGGGGCTGTCGGCCGCCGAGGAGATCTTCTCGGTCCTGGAGACGCCTGTGCGGGAGCCCGGGACCGGTGTGGTGCCCGCCTCCGGGGAGTTGCGCTTCGAGGGAGTGACGGTCCGCTACCCCGGGCGGTCGTCCGACGCGGTGTCCGACGTGTCCTTCGCGGTTGGGCCCGGAGAGACGGTGGCGCTCGTCGGCCCCAGCGGCGTGGGCAAGACGACTCTTCTCAACGTGTTGCTGGGTTTCGTCCGGCCCACGGAGGGTCGGGTCGGCATCGGGGGAGTCGAGCTCACGGAAGCCGATGTGAAGGATTGGCGTTCGCACGTCGCCTGGGTGCCGCAGCGGCCCCATCTGTTCGCCGGGTCCGTCGCCGAGAACGTACGGCTGGCGCGGCCGGAGGCGGACGACTGCGCGGTGCGGGAGGCGCTGGCCGACGCCGGGGCCCTGCAGTTCGTGGAGGCGCTTCCCGACGGAGTGCGCACGGTCCTCGGTGAGGACGGTGCCGGGCTGTCCGCCGGGCAGCGTCAACGGCTTGCCCTGGCCCGGGCGTTCCTCGCGGACCGGCCGGTGCTGCTCCTTGACGAGCCGACGGCCTCACTGGACGGGGCGACCGAGGCCGAGGTCGTGGAAGCGGTGCGGCGTCTCGCCGTCGGCCGGACCGTCCTCCTGGTCGTCCACCGGCCGGCCCTGCTGGACGTGGCCGACCGGGTGGTGCGGCTGGAACCGGCGGCTTCGGCGGACCGTGCCGTGTGGTCCGGTGAGACACGGACGCGTCGCTCCGACGTGGTGGCGTCCGTGCCCGCGGCAGGCGCGGAAAAGGCGGCCCCGCTCCCGGAGAGGCGTGGTGACGTGCTCGCGCGTGTACGTGCCATGGCCGGGCCGCGCCGGGGGCGGCTCGCACTGGCCCTTCTGCTCGGCAGTCTCGCGCTCGGAAGCGCGGTCGGCCTCATGGCCACCTCGGGCTGGCTGATCTCCAGAGCCTCCCAGCAGCCGCCCGTGCTGTATCTGATGGTCGCCGTGACAGCCACGAGGACCTTCGGGATCGGGCGGGCCGTCTTTCGGTACGCCGAGCGGCTGGTGTCGCACGAGGCGGTGCTGCGGATGCTCGCCGACACCAGGGTCGCCGTGTACCGCCGCCTCGAACGGCTGGCACCCGCGGGACTGCGGACCACCCGGCGCGGCGATCTGCTCTCGCGGCTCGTCAGCGATGTCGACGCGCTGCAGGACTACTGGCTGCGCTGGCTGCTGCCCGCCGCCGCGGCGGCCGTCGTGTCCGCCGGCTCGGTCGGGTTCACTGCCTGGCTGCTGCCCGAGGCGGGTGCCGTGCTCGCCGTCGGGCTGCTCGCCGCGGGCGTGGGCGTTCCGCTGGTGACCGGCGCCGTCGCGCGCCGCGCCGAGCGCCGGCTGGCACCGGCACGCGGTGTACTGGCGACCCGCGTGGCCGATCTCCTGACGGGGACGGCGGAGTTGACGGTCGCGGGCGCCCTGCCCGCCCGTACCGCCGAGGCGCGGCGGGCCGACGCGGACCTCACCCGCATCACCACACGTGCCGCCGCCGCCACCGCGCTCGGCGACGGGCTGACGGCGCTCATCTCCGGTCTCACCGTCACAGCTGCCGCGCTCGTCGGCGCCCAGGCGGTCGTCGACGGACGCCTCAGCGGCGTCGCGACGGCCGTCGTCGTCCTCACACCACTGGCCGCCTTCGAGGCCGTCCTGGGGCTGCCCCTCGCCGCCCAGTACCGACAGCGGGTGCGCAAGAGCGCGGAGCGCGTGTACGAGGTCCTGGACGCGCCCGAGCCCGTACGGGAACCGGAGCGGCTGGCGGCGGCGCCCGAATCGCCGTTCCCGGTCGTGGTGAAGGGCTTGGCCGCCCGATACGAGGGACAGGAGCGGGACGCGGTCGCCGGGGTGGACCTGGTGCTCGAACAAGGGCGCCGGACCGCCGTCGTCGGGCCGTCCGGAGCCGGCAAGACGACGCTGGCGCAGGTGCTGCTGCGCTTCCTGGACCCACGCGGGGGGACGTACACGCTGGGGGGCGTGGACGCGTACGGCATGGACGGTGACGACGTGCGGCGACTGGTCGGACTCTGTGCGCAGGACGCGCATCTGTTCGACAGCTCGGTGCGCGAGAACTTGCTGCTCGCACGGAAGGACGCGACGGACTCCGCGCTGCGGGACGTGCTGGGGCGGGTGCGGCTGCTCGACTGGGCCGACGGCCTGCCCGACGGGATCGACACGATGATCGGGGAGCACGGCGCACGGTTGTCCGGGGGACAGAGGCAGCGGTTGGCGCTCGCCCGTGCGCTGCTCGCGGACTTTCCCGTGCTGGTTCTCGACGAGCCCGCGGAGCATCTCGACCTGGCCACCGCCGACGCCCTCACCGCCGATCTGCTGGCCGCCACCGAGGGGCGTACGACATTGATGATCACTCACCGGCTGGCGGGCCTCGAAGCGGTCGACGAGGTGATCGTCATGGCCGAAGGGCATGTGGTGCAGCGGGGAGCGTTCGACGAGCTGGTGCGCGCGGAGGGGCCGTTGCGGGAGATGTCCGAGCGGGAGAGCCGGACGGAGATACCGGCTCTCGCACGGTGAGGGCTCCGCACAGGCTTGGCGCTCCATGCGGCGCTCCATGCGCTGCCGCTTACGGCACTTCGCGCGGCGCGACCTTCGACTTTCCCTGACAAATGGGACTAACTAGGCTCGGCGCATGTCAGTCGAGCCGGGCCCCGGTGGCGCCCCGAACCCAGACGACGTGCCGCGGCTGCTGGAAGCGATGCGGGCGGTCGGAAGCGGTCTGCAGTTGCGGTCCACGCTGGAACGGATTTGTGAGACCGCGGCGGAACTGGCGGACGCGCGGTACGCGGCGGTCGGGCTCGCGGCGGAGTGCGGGGACGGCCTCGCCGAACGTGCGGACGAGGACACCGACGGGCAGGCGGTCCGGTGGATCGGGCGGCTGCCGGACGGGTACGGGGAGACCGCGGGGGCCTGTCATCCGCCCGAGGCCGGCTTCCTGGCCGTCCCCATCCGCGCACAGGGGGAGCACCTCGGCACCTTCTACCTCGCCGAGAAGCGCGACGGGGGCCCGTTCGGCGAGCACGATCTCGACATGGTGCGCGTCCTGGCGCGTGAGGTGGGCATCGCGGTGGGGAACGCGCGGCTGTACGGGGCCGCCAAGCGGCGTGAGCGCTGGATCGACGGATCCGTGGCCGTCACCACCGCGCTGCTCTCCGGAGGAGACGCCGACGAAGCACTTCAAGTGGTCGCCGAACAGGCCCGCCGGCTCTCCGACTCGATGGCCGGACTCGTGCTGCTGCCCGCGGCGACGGGCGGACTGGAGATCGTCGCCGTAGCGTCCGAGCACCCGTCGAGGGCCCTGGGCCTTGTCCTACCGCCCGAGAACGCGGTGGCGGGCCGGATCCTCGCGGGGAAGGCCGTGTTCGTCGAGGACGCGGCCTCGGATCCGCGGATGCACGCCGACCTCTCCCGCGGCTACGGGCCGACGATGCTCCTTCCGCTCCGGAGCGGTGGCCGGGTCCTGGGGACCCTCGTGATGGCACGCGCGGCGGGCGCCCGCCCGTTCACGGATGCCGAGCGCACCCTGGCGACGCAGTTCGCCTCCCAGGCCGCGCTCGCGCTGATGATGGCCGAGGCGCAGCGGGACCGGGAACAGCTCGCGGTCTACGAGGACCGTGACCGGATCGCCCGTGACCTGCACGATCTCGTCATCCAGCGGCTGTTCGCCACCGGGATGCTGCTGGAGAGCGCCCAGCGGCGGTCCGTGCTGCCCGAGGTCCGGCAGGGCGTCGGCAAAGCGGTCGACGAACTCGACGTCACCATCCAGGAGATCCGTACGGCCATCTTCGCGCTCCAGCAGGGACCCGCGGAGTTTCCGGCCCAGCTGCGGACGCGCGTACTGCGGGAGATCAACATGGCCGCCGTACCGCTCGGCTTCAAGCCGTCACACCGCTTTGTCGGATCCGTGGACACGGTGGTCGGCGAACTCACGGCCAAGAATCTCGTCGCGGCCCTCCGCGAAGCCCTGTCCAACGCCTCCCGGCACGCGGGAGCGTCCCGGATCGACGTGACCGTGGACGCGACGGTACGGCTTCCGAACGAGGAAACCGGGGTACGTCTGACGGTCACGGACGACGGCGTCGGCATCCCCGAAGTGGGCCGGCGCAGCGGGCTGAAGAACCTGAAGCGGCGCGCGGAGTCGCTGGGCGGGGACAGCTGGTACGGACCGGGGTCCGGGGAGGACGGCGGCGGCACGTCGGTGGTCTGGCAGGCGCCGTACTGACATCAGGGCGAGGCGAGGCAGGGCGCCGCAGGAGCCTACGAGCGTGTGGCGCGACTCGCCGAAGTCGTGGCGGCAGGACCCCTGTTCGGCCCAGCGCAGTGGTCCATCCGTGCCGACCGCTCCCCCAGGTGTACGACCTGAACAGGACCGGAGCCGTCCCCGCGCGACACGATTCATGTCATGCGCTCACGTCGATGTCGCCGTCCCCTGCTCGTCACGGCGCTGTCGTGCGCGCTGGCCGTCCTGGTGGCGGGGCCCACGGCGGCCACCGGGGACGCCGACAGCTCGGATGCCGACAGCTCGCACGACCTCGGCGCCGAGGTCGTGCGGCTGTACGAGGAGGCGGCACTGGCGACGCGGCGGTACGAGGCAGGGCGCCGCGAGGCCGAGGAGCAGCGGGGCAGGGCCCAGCGGCTGGAGCGGCTTCTCGACCGGGAGCGGCGGGACATCGCCGTGCTGCACGGGGGTCTCGGCCGTATCGCCCGTGCCCAGTACCGCACCGGCGGTGGGCTCCCGCACACCGTGCGGTTGCTGCTCGCGGACAGCCCCGAGGAGTTGATGCGTGGTCAGCGTGCCGTCCGACAGGCGGATCTGGCGGTCGACAACGCCGTCACCAGGAGTCGCCGGGCCGAGAACAGGCTCGCAGCCGACGAGTCGAAGGCGGCCTCCGCGTGGCAGGTGCTGGAGCGGCGCAACGACGAACTCGCCGGGATCAAGCGCGGCATCGAGCGGAAGCTGGAGGAGGCCCAGGGCTCGCTCCAGGAGCAGGCGGACGCCTCGGCCGCCGCCGGTGCGTGCCGGGGTTCGGTCCGGCTCGACCAGCCGGACGCGGCCTTCACCCAGCCGTGGATCCCCCCGGTGGAGACGTACGAACTCTCCGCGGGATTCGGCAGCGGCGGTGAACGCTGGGCGAGCCGGCACACCGGGCAGGACTTCGCGGTGGACATCGGTACGCCGGTGCGTTCGGTGGGCCGGGGACGGGTGGTCAGGGTGTCGTGCGGCGGCCCGTTCGGCATCGAGGTCGTGGTGCGGCATCCGGGCGGTTACTACACGCAGTACGCCCATCTGGCGGCCGTCACCGTGGATCAGGGGGATCGGGTGTCCACCGGGCAGTGGGTCGGCCAGTCGGGAACGACCGGCAACTCGACGGGTCCGCATCTGCACTTCGAGGTACGGCTGACCCCGCAGCCGGGCTCGGGGGTCGATCCGCGCGAGTGGCTCGCCGAGCGGGGAGTTGAGCTGTAGCTGTAGCGCGGTAGCTGCAGGAACCGGTCGGAGTGGACGTGACGCCGCCCGTGCTCGTTCCTACCGGTGTTCCGCGAGTATCCGCTCGATCACGACAGCCACGCCGTCCTCGGTGTTGGCGGCCGTACGTCCGGACGCCGCGGCGATCACGTCGGGGTGCGCGTTGCCCATCGCGTACGACGTGCCCGCCCAGGTGAGCATCTCCACGTCGTTCGGCATGTCACCGAAAGCGACGACCTCTTCGTGCGAGATGCCGCGCTCGGCGCAGCACAGCGCGAGGGTGCTGGCCTTCGAGACGCCGGGGCCGCTGATCTCCAGCAGCGCGCTGGGGCTGGACCGGGTCACGTTGGCCCGGTCGCCGATGGCCAGCCGGGCGGTCATGAGGAAGTCGTCCGGGGCGATCTCGTGGTGGTACGCGAGGATCTTGAGCACCGGCTCATCGGCACCCGGGGCGTCCGGCGCCAGAAGTTTCTCGGCGGGCGCGACGGTGTCGGGAACCTCCAGGTGCAGCTTCGGGTACGCGGGCTCCTGGTAGAAGCCGTATGTCTGCTCGACGGCGAAGAGGGTGCCCGGAGCGGCGTCGCGCAGCAGCCGTACGGCGTCGAGCGCGTTCTCCCGCGCCAGTTCCCGCACCTTGACGAAGCGGTGGCTGCCGGGGCCGCCGTGCAGATCGACCACGGCGGCGCCGTTTCCGCAGATGGCGAGGCCGTGACCGTGGACGTGATCGCTCACGACGTCCATCCAGCGGGCCGGGCGCCCGGTCACGAAGAAGACCTCGATGCCGGCCGCCTCGGCGGCGGCCAGGGCGGCCACCGTGCGCGGTGAGACGGACTTGTCGTCGTGCAGCAGGGTGCCGTCGAGGTCCGTGGCGATCAGGCGGGGCGGGAAGGGGGAGGCCGGAATCCCGGGCCGTCGGGTCGCTGAGGTCACTCCGCCATTCTCCCGCATATGCGCGCACGGTCGTGCGGTGGTCCGCACATGTGAGTGACGTAACCCTTCACCTGCCCTTTCGCGGGCGAGGAACCGCTCGGCGGACCGCCGTCCGGCAGGGCTCCGCAAGGGGCGCGGGGAACGGCGTGAGCAATACACGACGACTCGCAGTCGCGTACCCGGGCCCCCGGCCCCTCCCCACTGGGCGCCGGTCCGCGACCGGGCGTCAGCCCAACTGCGCGACCGCTTCCAGCGCGATCTGCTCGAAGACCTTCTGGTCCGCCGCGAAGTCGGAGTCCGGAATAGGCCAGTGGATCACGATGTCCGTGAAGCCGAGCTCCAGGTGGCGGCCCGCGAAGTCGACGAACGCGTCGAGGGACTCCAGCGGACGTCCACGGTCCGGGGTGAAGCCGGTGAGCAGGACCTTGTCGAGCTCGCGCACATCGCGGCCGACCGTGTCGGACGCGGCGGCCAGCTTCTCCAGCTGGCCGCGCAGAGCGTCCACCGACTGCTCGGGAGTGCCCGTCTCGAAGAGCTTCGGGTCCCCGGTGGTCACCCACGCCTGCCCGTGCGCGGCGGCGAGCCGCAGCCCTCGCGGCCCGGTGGCGGCCACCGCGAAGGGCAGCCGGGGGCGCTGCACACAGCCGGGGATGTTGTACGCCTCACGCGCCGAGTAGAACGTGCCGTCGTACGACACGGTGTCCTCGGTGAGCAGCCGATCGAGCAGCGGTACGAACTCGCCGAAGCGGTCGGCCCGCTCGCGCGGCGTCCACGGCTCCTCACCGCCGCGCAGCAGCGTCGTGGCGTCGAACCCGGAGCCGCCCGCGCCGATGCCCAGCGTGATCCGGCCACCGGAGATGTCGTCGAGGGAGATCAGTTCCTTGGCGAGGGCCACCGGATGCCGGAAGTTCGGGGAGGTCACCAGCGTGCCGAGGCGCAGCCGGTCGGTGGCGCCCGCGGCGGCGGTCAGCGTCGGCACGGCGCCGTACCAGGGGCCTTCGCGGAACGTCCGCCACGCCAGGTGGTCGTAGGTGAAAGCGGTGTGGAACCCGAGCTGCTCGGCGCGCTGCCAGGTGGAACGCCCTCCCTCGTGCCAGCGGAGGTACGGCAGGATCACGGTGCTCAGACGCAGACTCATGCCGCAGAGCCTAAGCGCAGCCGTGCGGCACACCGAAGCGGCCGACCGGCGGGGGCGACCACGCCGGACCGCGCGACCCACACCGTTCATCGGCGCATCGGCGCATCGGCGCATCGGCGCATCGGTGCATCAGGGCGTGGCTCATCGGTTCATCAGGACGTGGCCGGAAACCGCAGGTAGCGCGCAGGCGCGGCGGCCGTGAGCCAGACACCGTTGGCGCTGACCTTGAAGACATGGCCGTCGCGACTCATGGCGCCGGCGTCCACGGAGAGCACGACCGGGCGGCCGCGGCGGGCTCCGACGCGGGTCGCCGTCTCACGGTCGGCCGAGAGGTGCACGTCGTGCCGGTTCATGGGCCGCAGACCCTCGGCGCGGATCGCGTCCAGACTGCGGGCGACGGTGCCGTGGTAGAGGTCCGCGGGCGGGGTCGCCGACGGCAGTCCCAGGTCGACCTCCACGGAGTGGCCCTGACTGGCGCGGATCCGGGTGCCCTCGATCGCGAAGCGCCGCTTGTCGTTGGCGGCCACCACGTGGTCGAGCTCACCCCGGGTGAACCGGAAGCCGTGCGACGCCGCCGCGGCCATCAGCGTGCCGATCTCGACCCAGCCGCCGTCGTCGAGCGTGAGCCCGATCCGCTCGGGCTGGTGCCGCAGATGCTTCGAGAGGTACTTCGACACCTTTTCGGTGCGCCTCTCGTCCATGGGTCTCTCGTTCATGGGCCTCTCGTTCATCCCGCCAGGGTGCCTGGAGAGACACTGATCACGCATTTGATTTTGGCCCGGAGGTTTGATCCACAGCCAAATGCGTTATCCACAGGCCTAGTTGGGGAATCTGTGGACAACTCTCCGGCACTTTACGGCGGTTCGTCAACTTCTGTCGTTGGCGGCGGACATGCGGCAAGTGCGTCCAAGGCACGTGCCCTGACCTCGCGTTCGGCGGCCAGCGCGATGAACTCGGACGCGCGCTCCGCGCCGACAAGCCCTTCCACAGCGGTCATTGTCGCCGCCGGGACCGCCACAGTACGCGTCTCTTCCGTGTGCGCCCGGGGTTTCTCCACACCGAGATGCCGGCGCAACCGGCGATGGGCGAACAGCTGCATGGCCCGGGCAAGTTCGGCATCCACTGTCTGGCGTGCGAGCGGCCGCAGCCTGCGTACGAGCGCGGCCGCTTCCGTGGCGTCGGTGTCGGTCGGCGGACGTTCGCCGAGATAACGGACGAAGACATGCTCGGCCGTGAACTCCAGGAAACGGGCAGCGATGTGCTCCACCTGGCCCCTCAACTCCCGCAGATGGCCGGAGATCGCGGACAGCGGAACGCCCGCCCCGTACAACTCCGCTGCCACCGCCAGCTCCTGGGGGCTCGGCACGAGGAACGTGTCCTCCTGCCCCGGTATCCGTTCGAGCACTCCCAGCTCGATGGCCTCGGCCACCGCCGCGTCCTCCGGGTGACCGCCGAACCGTTCGTCGAGTTCGGTCCGCGAGATACGGACCGCCTCCTCGTCCGTCCACGGTCCGTCGACCTCGGCGACCAGACCGAGTACGCCGCCCAGGCCGCGCCCCGCGTCCCAGGCCTCCAGGAGCTCCTTGATGGAGGCCAGGGTGTAGCCGCGGTCCAGCAGGTCCGCGATCTGCCGCAGCCGGGCCAGATGGGTGTCCGCGTAGACGTTGGAGCGTCCGCGCCGCTCCGGGCGGGGGAGCAGCCCGCGGTCCTGATAGGCGCGGATCGTCCGGACCGTGGCGCCACTGCGGTGCGCCAGGTCCTCGATCCGGTACGCCGCGCCGGCCGGCTCGTCGGTCACTGTCCCCGTCCTTCCGGACCCCCGTCGCCACGCGGTCGCCGCGGCGCCGCCCTCCAGGTGGGCAGGGGCCCTCCGTGCACCGGCATGACGGTGTGCCGCCCGGTCACAGCGGGGGCTCCAGCCGTGCGATCGCGCGCAGTGCCCTGGGAGCGAAACGGGACATGAGGCGGCCGCCGCGTGCCTCCGCCGTCACGGGCACCACCGCCTGGTTGCGGACGACGGCCCGTACGACGGCCTCGGCGACCTTCTCCGGCGGGTAGTTGCGCAGCCCGTACAGCCGCGCGGACCTCTTCCGGCGCCGTTTCTCCTCGTCGGCGTCGACTCCGGTGAAGCGGGCGGTCGAGGTGATGGCGGTGTTGACGAACCCGGGGCAGATCGCCGAGACGCCGATGCCCTGACCCGCCAGCTCGGCGCGCAGACACTCGCTGAGCATCAGCACCGCGGCCTTGGAGGTGCTGTAGGCGGGCAGTGCCTTCGACGGCAGATACGCGGCCGCCGACGCGGTGTTGACGATGTGGCCGCCCTGTCCGCGTTCCGCCATCTGCTTCCCGAAGAGCCGGCAGCCGTGGATCACACCCCACAGATTGACGTCGAGGACCTGCCGCCAGTCCTCCACGGTGGTGTCGAAGAAGGAGCCGGACAGTCCGATCCCGGCGTTGTTCACCAGGACGTCGACCACCCCGTACTCGGCGGCGACCTTCGCGGCCAGTTGTTCCATGGCCTGCTCGTCCGAGACGTCGACCGTCTCGGCCCAGGCCTCCGGGGCGCCGATGAGCCGGGACAGCTCCGCGGTGCGCGCCGCGCTCTGAGCGTCCCGGTCGACGGCCACCACGCGCGCGCCGGCCTCGGCGAACGCGAGGACGGTGGCCCGTCCGATACCGCTGCCCGCGCCGGTGACCAGTACGAGCTGCCCGCCGAAGCGGTCGGCGTGCGGGCCGCTCACCGCGGGTGCCGGCCGTCCTCCCTCAATCGAGGTCACGAACTCGGTGATCCAGGCGGCCACCTGGTCGGGCCGGGTGCGCGGAATCCAGTGCTTGGCCGGCAGGGTGCGGCGCACCAGCCGCGGGACCCACTGCTCCAGTTCGTCGTAGAGCCGCTCCGAGAGGTAGGCGTCTCCCAGGGGCGTGATGAGCTGCACGGGCGCATGCGCGTACGCGTCGCTGCGGGGTCTGCGCAGGCGGGGACGGATGTTGTCGCGGTACAGCCATGCGCCGTGGGCCGCGTCCCTGGGCAGTGACGAGGTCGGATAGTCGCCGGCGGGGACCTTCTCCAGACGTCGCAGGATCTTCGGCCACTGCTTGCCGAGGGGGCCGCGCCAGGCCAGTTCGGGCAGGACGGGAGTGTGCAGCAGGTACACGTACCAGGACTTGGCGCCCTGGCCGAGCAGTTGAGCGACCTTGCGGGGTGTCGGGCGGGACATGCGCTTCTTGATCCAGTGCCCGAAGTGGTCGAGAGAGGGACCGGACATCGACGTGAAGGACGCGATCCGCCCTTCCGTGCGCTTGACCGTGGTGAACTCCCAGGCCTGCACCGAACCCCAGTCGTGGCCGACCAGATGGACCGGCCGGTCCGGGCTGACCGCGTCCACGACCGCCAGGAAGTCGTCCGTCAGCTTCTCCAGGGTGAACCCGCCGCGCAGGGGCCGGGGCGCGGTGGACCTGCCGTGGCCGCGCACGTCGTACAGCACGACGTGGAAGCGCTCCGCCAGGCGCCCGGCGACCTCGGACCACACCTCCTTGGAGTCCGGATAGCCGTGCACGAGCACCACCGTGGGCTGCGTCGCCGGATCGCCCCACTCGGCGACGCACAGCTCGACTCCACCCGTACGCACCCAGCGCTCACGCGCGCCCGCGAGGGGCACTCGTCCTTCACCAAGAGTCACTTGTCCTCCGCCCAGCGCCGCATTCCCGAACGCTCGAACGACCTCGCGCGGGGCGACCCCCGTCGCAAGTCGTCGTCCAGCCAGAACGCGCTCCCTGGCGAGGCCACTGCTGAGGTCATGCCACCGTCCGTTCCAAGCCGACTGCCGTACGCGTCCGTAACTTGACACTGATGAATGTGACCATTGTTGGCGGCTGCGTCAAGGGGCGGGTACGGGACCTGTGGAAAACCGTGTGGTTGTGGACAACCCGGGCAACCCAGTCGCCCCGGGCAACCCAGTCGACCCGGGCAACCCAGACGACCAGGGCACCCCGGGCACAGCGCCGGCCGCCGGTTGTTCGACCTGAGGGGGACCCCTACGGGCCCGTACGACTGGAGACTGACAGCGATACAGCTCCCAGGTCTGACGACTGATGTGGCCTGCGCCACTACCTTCGAATCGTGACTGTGATCGCGACCGAAAGCCTGAGCAAGCGGTTCCCCAGGGTGACCGCTCTTGACCGGCTCTCCGTGGACGTCGGACCCGGTGTGACCGGACTCGTCGGAGCCAACGGAGCCGGCAAGTCCACACTGATCAAGATTCTGCTGGGGCTGTCCCCCGCCACCGAGGGCCGCGCCGCGGTGCTCGGACTCGATGTCGCCACCAAGGGCGGCGACATCCGGGAGCGCGTCGGATACATGCCCGAGCACGACTGCCTGCCACCCGACGTCTCGGCCACCGAGTTCGTCGTCCACATGGCGCGGATGTCCGGGCTGCCACCGGCGGCGGCCCGCGAGCGCACCGCGGACACGCTGCGCCACGTCGGCCTCTACGAGGAGCGGTATCGGCCCATCGGCGGCTACTCGACGGGCATGAAGCAGCGCGTGAAACTCGCGCAGGCGCTGGTCCACGACCCGGAGCTGGTCTTCCTCGACGAGCCGACGAACGGCCTCGACCCGGTCGGCCGCGACGAGATGCTCGGCCTGATCCGCCGCATCCACACCGACTTCGGCATCTCCGTCCTGGTCACCTCGCACCTGCTCGGCGAGCTGGAGCGCACCTGCGACCACGTCGTCGTCATCGACGGCGGCAAGCTCCTGCGGTCCAGCTCCACCACGGACTTCACGCAGCGCACCGCGATCCTCGCGGTCGAGGTCACCGACACGGACGAGCACCCGGACGGCACCGGCGCACTGCGCGAGGTCCTCCACGAGCGCGGGATCGAGACCCACGACGGCAGCGGGCTGCCGGGCGCGGGCCACATCCTGCTGCTCACCGCGCAGGGCGAGGAGACGTACGACCTCGTACGGGACGTCGTCGCCGACCTGGGCCTCGGTCTGGTGCGCATGGAGCAGCGCAGGCACCACATCGCGGAGGTCTTCAAGGACAGCGACGAGCAGGCGGCCAGGGACGCCGAAGCGCAGTCGGCCCTGAAGGACGGCGACGAACAGCGGAAGGAGGCGGTCGGCCATGGCGGTTGAGCAGCCCCAGGTACAGGCCTCGGCCCCGGCTCGCGCGGGCGAGCAGACGCAGATCCACAACATCGGCTACCGCAACTACGACGGCCAACGCCTGGGACGTGCGTACGCCCGCCGCTCGCTCTACTCGATGTCCCTGCGCGGTTCGTACGGCCTCGGCCGCTCGGTGAAGTCCAAAGTGCTGCCGATGCTGCTCTTCGTGGTGATGTGCGTCCCCGCACTGATCATGGTCGCGGTCGCCGTCGCCACCAAGGCGAAGGACCTGCCCGTCGACTACACGCGCTACGCGGTCATCATGCAGGCCGTCATCGGTCTGTACGTCGCCTCCCAGGGACCGCAGTCCGTCTCCCGCGACCTGCGCTTCAAGACCGTCCCGCTGTACTTCTCGCGCCCCATCGAGACCGCCGACTACGTACGCGCCAAGTACACGGCGCTGGCCTCGGCGCTGTTCCTGCTCACCGCCGCACCGCTGCTCGTGCTGTACGTGGGAGCGCTGCTCGCCAAACTCGACTTCTGGGACCAGACCAAGGGCTTCGGACAAGGGCTCGTCTCCGTGGCACTGCTTTCCCTGCTCTTCGCCGGCATAGGCCTGGTCGTCTCGGCGGTCACCCCGCGCCGCGGCTTCGGTATCGCCGCCGTCATCGCCGTGCTGACCATCTCCTACGGAGCGGTGTCCACCGTCCAGGCCATCGCCTACGAGCAGTCCAGCACCGACGCGATCGCCTGGCTCGGCCTCTTCTCGCCGATCACGCTGATCGACGGAGTGCAGACCGCCTTCCTGGGGGCCACGTCCGCGTTCCCCGGCGGTGAGGGTCCTTCGACCGGCCAGGGCGTCGTGTATCTGCTCGCGGTGCTGGGACTCGTCGCGGGCTGCTACGGACTCCTGATGCGCCGCTACCGAAAGGTCGGACTGTGACCGCCCGCCCGTCGTCCGCCACCACCCTTCCAAGGAACGGGCCGCGCCCATGAGCACCCTCACCATCGACCACGTCTCACGCTGGTTCGGCAACGTGGTGGCCGTCAACGACATCACCATGACCATCGGCCCCGGCGTCACCGGCCTGCTCGGCCCGAACGGCGCAGGGAAGTCCACCCTCATCAACATGATGGGCGGCTTCCTGGCCCCCTCCACCGGCTCCGTCACCCTCGAAGGCCGGCCGACCTGGCGCAACGAACAGATCTACAAACAGATCGGCATCGTGCCCGAGCGCGAGGCGATGTACGACTTCCTCACGGGCCGCGAATTCGTCGTGGCCAACGCCGAGTTGCACGGCCTCGGCGACAAGGCCGCACACCGGGCCCTCGCCACGGTCGAGATGGAGTACGCGCAGGACCGGAAGATCTCGACGTACTCCAAGGGCATGCGCCAGCGCGTGAAGATGGCCTCCGCGCTCGTCCACAACCCCTCGCTGCTGCTGCTCGACGAGCCCTTCAACGGCATGGACCCGCGCCAGCGCATGCAGCTGATGGAACTGCTGCGGCGCATGGGCGACGAGGGCCGCACGGTTCTCTTCTCGTCGCACATCCTGGAGGAGGTCGAGCAACTCGCCTCGCACATCGAGGTGATCGTCGCCGGACGGCACGCGGCCAGTGGCGACTTCCGCCGGATCCGCCGCCTGATGACCGACCGCCCGCACCGCTATCTGGTCCGCTCCAGCGACGACCGCGCGCTCGCGGCAGCGCTCATCGCCGACCCGTCGACGTCCGGCATCGAGGTGGACCTCCAGGAGGGCGCCCTGCGCATTCAGGCCGTCGACTTCCCGCGCTTCACGGCACTGCTGCCGCGAGTGGCCCGCGACCACGGCATCCGACTGCTCACGGTCTCGCCGTCCGACGAGTCCCTTGAGTCCGTCTTCTCGTATCTCGTCGCGGCGTAGGAGGCCGAAAGATGTACGACCCCACAGTCGCCCGGCTCACCTACCGCGGCCTCCTCGGCCGCCGCCGGGCCCTCATCCTGGGCGCCCTGCCCGTCCTGCTGATCGTCATCTCCGTGGCCGTACGCGGCTTCACGGGCGCCGACGACCAGGTGGCCGCGGACGTCCTCGGCGGCTTCGCGCTCGCCACGATGGTGCCCATCATCGGCGTCATCGCGGGCACCGGAGCGATCGGCCCCGAGATCGACGACGGTTCGGTCGTCTACCTGCTCGCCAAGCCGGTCAAGCGCCCCACGATCATCTTCACCAAGCTGATCGTCGCCGTCGCCGTCACCATGGTGTTCTCGGCGGTCCCGACGTTCCTCGCCGGGCTGATCCTCAACGGCAACGGCCAGCAGGTCGCCGTCGCCTACACCGTGGCCGCGCTGGTCGCCTCGATCGCGTACGCCGCGCTCTTCCTGCTGCTCGGCACCATCACGCGGCACGCGGTGGTCTTCGGGCTCGTCTACGCCCTGGTGTGGGAGGCGCTCTTCGGGACGCTGGTCTCCGGGGCGAAGACGCTCAGCGTCCAGCAGTGGTCGCTCGCGGTGGCCCACAAGGTGTCCGGCGGGGATCTCGTCACCTCGGACGTGGGTCTCACCACCGGCACGGTGCTGCTGGTCGTGGTGACCGTCGCCGCCACCTGGTTCGCGGGACAGAAACTGCGGACGCTGACACTGGCCGGCGAGGAGTAGCGCTTCCGCGGCCCCGGAAGGCGGGGCTCAGGTCGGTCGATGCGGCTCCACGCGTGCGTGGAGCCGCATTTTGTTTGACGTGAAGCGACTTCTTGATCTTGAAGTGGGTTCTACGCGGGTGACGGCACACTTGCCCGAGGGGATGCGACGAGGAGGAACGGGGATGGCAGCGCAGGCACCACGCGGTGAGGGACAGGGCCCCGGCGAAGGCCAGGGGGAGGCCGCCGGGGAGGTCTGGGACGAACTCGTCCTGGACGAGGACTTCATACGGTCCGCCGATACGGCTGAGCCGTCCGCGCGCGCCCGTATGCTCGCGGTCCGCTGGCGTGAGGGCGGCCCCGATCCGCAGCCCTGGCGCTCCGACGAGCCGCCCGCGGGATGGTTCTTCAGCAAGGCGCGGCGGCGTAGGTGGCGGCGCCGCTGATCTGCTCGCCCGGTGTCCCGGACGCCCTTTTATTCAGTGGCGTCCGACTCGTCCCACGGGCACAGTGGTCATGTCCAGGTCGCCGGACTCCTCCGGCGCCGCAGTCCGGGTGGGGAGCACCACGATGCCCGTCAGTGGCAGTTCGTCGGGCTCCCGGCAGGGCAGCGTGCGGGCTCCGGAGTAGTCAGCTCCGCCGAGTCCGCCCCGTACGGGAGCTGCCCGGGGCGGCCGCTTCGAGCGCGTACCTCCGCGCGGGCCGCCCTCCCCGGGCGGGGTCCCGCGATGCCGCGGAGCGGCTAGCCCAGCAGCCTCTCCAGCACCACCGCGATGCCGTCCTCGTCGTTGGACAGGGTCATCTCGTCGGCCACGGCCTTGAGTTCGGTGTGTGCGTTGGCCATCGCCACTCCGTGCGCCGACCACGCGAACATCGGTATGTCGTTCGGCATGTCACCGAAGGCGATCGTGTCGGCGGCCTTCACGCCCAGGCGGCGGGCCGCCAGGGAGAGCCCCGTGGCCTTGGACAGGCCCGGGGGCAGGATCTCCACGATGCCCTCGCCCGCCATCACGATGTTCACCAGCGAGCCCGCCGCCGCCCGCGCCGCGGACGTCAGCTCGTCGTCGGTGAGACGGGGATGCTGGATGTACACCTTGCTCAGGGGCGCGGCCCACAGCTCGGCCACATCGGTGAACGGGACGGACCGCAGCAGGCCCTGCACCCGGTAACCGGGGCCGACCAGGACGTCACCGTCGAGACCGTCGCGGCTCGCGGCAAGAGCCAGTGGGCCGACCTCCGCCTCTATCTTGGCGAGCGCGAGCCCCGCCAGCTGCCGGTCGAGGGTCACCGACGTGAGCAGACGGTGGGCCCCGGCGTCGTACAGCTGGGCGCCCTGGCCGCACACCGCGAGGCCCTCGTACCCGAGGTCGTCGAGGATGTGCCGGGTCCAGGGCACCGCCCGGCCGGTGACGACGAGGTGCGCGGCACCCGCCACGGTGGCCGCGGCGAGTGCCTCGCGTGTGCGCTCGGAGACCGTGTCGTCGGAGCGCAGCAACGTTCCGTCGAGATCGGTCGCGACAAGCTTGTAGGGGAACGCCCCTGAGGACTCGGTGGTGCCGGTCACTTGGAGATCGGCTCCAGCAGCTCACGGCCGCCCAGATACGGACGCAGCACCTCGGGCACCCGTACGGAGCCGTCGGCGAGCTGGTGGTTCTCCAGGATCGCCACGATCGTGCGCGGAACGGCGCACAGCGTGCCGTTCAGTGTCGCGAGCGGCTGCACCTTCTTGCCGTCCCGCATACGCACCGACAGACGGCGGGCCTGGAAGCCGTCGCAGTTCGAGGCCGAGGTCAGCTCGCGGTACTTGCCCTGGGCCGGGATCCACGCCTCGCAGTCGAACTTGCGCGAGGCGGACGAACCCAGGTCGCCCGAGGCCACGTCGATGACCTGGAAGGGCAGCCCGAGGCCGGTCAGCCACTGCTTCTCCCAGTCGAGGAGCCGCTGGTGCTCGTTCTCCGCGTCCGCCGGATCGACGTACGAGAACATCTCGACCTTGTCGAACTGGTGCACGCGGAAGATGCCCCGGGTGTCCTTGCCGTACGTGCCGGCCTCGCGGCGGAAGCACGGCGAGAAGCCCGCGTAGCGCAGCGGCAGCTTGTCCGCGTCGAGGATCTCGTCCATGTGGTACGCCGCGAGCGGGACCTCGGAGGTGCCGACCAGGTAGAAGTCGTCCTTCTCCAGGTGGTACACGTTCTCCGCGGCCTGGCCGAGGAAGCCGGTGCCCTCCATGGCGCGCGGGCGGACCAGCGCCGGGGTCAGCATCGGGATGAAGCCGGCCTCCGTGGCCTGCGCGATCGCCGCGTTGACGAGCGCGAGCTCCAGGAGCGCGCCGACACCCGTCAGGTAGTAGAAGCGCGAGCCGGACACCTTGGCGCCGCGCTCGACGTCGATGGCGCCCAGCGCCTCGCCGAGCTCCAGGTGGTCCTTGGGCTCGAAGCCCTCGGCGCCGAAGTCACGGATCGTGCCGTGCGTCTCCAGGACGACGAAGTCCTCCTCGCCGCCGACCGGGACGTCGGGGTGCACGAGGTTGCCGAGCTGCCGCAGGAGGCGCTTGGTCTCCTCGTCCGCCTCGTGCTGCTCGGCGTCGGCCGCCTTGACGTCGGCCGCGAGCAGGCCGGTCCTCCTGAGCAGCTCGGCCTTCTCGTCGCCCGAGGCCTTGGGGATGAGCTTGCCGAGCGCCTTCTGCTCGGAGCGCAGCTCGTCGAAGCGGACGCCGGACGACCTGCGCCGCTCGTCGGCGGAGAGGAGGGAGTCGACGAGCGCGACATCCTCTCCACGGGCGCGCTGGGAGGCGCGAACACGGTCGGGGTCCTCACGAAGCAGGCGAAGGTCAATCACCCCACAAGGCTACCGGTGCGGGGTTCCGGGACACGACCCGGTATTCCGATCTGTCGCTTCTGTCACGTTTTGGGAGAAGTGTCGAATCGTTTGAATTGTGCCGATCCGCGTCAATCGAAAAGGGCCCGGCTCCCTGGAACGGGGCGGGAGGGATGCGGTGGGTTGACCCGATTCCCTTGTGCGGCAAGGGACTTGGCAGGGGGTTGTCCACAGGAATCCACACCCCCGGAAAGTTATCCACAGGCTGTGCGAAAGATCTGTGGACATCGGAAGTGATCGTTCCGAAAGCCGCGTCGGGGACGGGGAATTCCCGAGTCAAACTCTCTCTACACCCACGTTCGGGTGGAAATGGTTCCCCCTAAGGGATTGGCCAGGGAAAACAGGTGGACGAAGGGTGACCTGCGGGGCTGTGGACGCAGTTGTGGGTCGTAGGCCGATTTGTCGACCATGTCATGCTTCGTTGTCGACTTGTCCCCAGGTCGAGAAGCAGGCCTGTGGATAACTTTGTGGATGAAGAAAATCTGCAGGTAGGACCGACTTAGAAACGGCCGTCCTGGCAGCGTGCCAGCCAGTCCGAGGCAGCCGCGAACTCGCCGTCCGACGTACCGGCCCGCGGTGCGCGCATGTCCTTCGGATCGACGTCGGCCTGCGGATAGGACCCGAGGAACCGCACCTTCGGGCAGACCCTCTTGAGCCCCATCAGCGCCTCGGCCACCCGCCGGTCCGCGATGTGCCCCTCCGCGTCGATGGCGAAGCAGTAGTTGCCGATGCCCTCGCCGGTCGGCCGGGACTGGAGCAGCATCAGGTTGACCCCGCGCACCGCGAACTCCTGCAGCAGTTCGAGCAGAGCACCCGGATGGTCGTCGCGCTGCCAGATCACCACGGACGTCTTGTCCGCACCGGTCGGCGCCGCGGGCCGGGCGGTCCGACCCACCAGGACGAACCGGGTCTGCGCGTTCTCCGCGTCGTGGATCTCGGTCTCCAGGGCCTCCAGGCCGTACCGCGCCGCCGCGAACTCACCCGCGAAGGCCGCGTCGTAACGCCCCTCCTGCACCAGGCGGGCGCCGTCCGCGTTGGAGGCCGCCGACTCCCAGACGACATCCGGGAGGTTGTCCCTCATCCAGTTGCGCACCTGCGGCTGGGCGGCCGGGTGCGCGCTGACCGTCTTGATGTCGGACAGCTTCGTGCCCGGGCGGACCAGCAGCGCGAAGGTGATCGAGAGGAGCACCTCGCGGTAGATCATCAGCGGCTCGCCGACGGCCAGCTGGTCGATCGTCGTGGTGATACCGCCTTCCACCGAGTTCTCGATGGGTACGAACGCGGCTTCGGCCTCACCGGCCCGGACGGCGTCCAGGGCCGCCGGAACGGACACCATCGGGACGAGTTGCCGGGTGGCCGACTCCGGAAGAGTCCGCAGGGCCACTTCGGTGAAGGTGCCCTCGGGGCCGAGATACGCGTAGCTGGCTGGCATGGCCTCACCCTAATGGGCCTTGCGGAACTGGGCTCCCGCTTCCGGAAGCACGCCTCGGCGAGCGGTTCTCAGCCCTCCAGCAACTTCTGCCCCACGTACTCCCCCTCCACCGCCCCGCCCGGCACCGCGAACAGCCCGCTCGACTCGTGCCGGATGAAGGTGGACAGCGCGTCCCCGCGGTCGAGCTTGCGCTGCACCGGTACGAAGCCGCGCAACGGGTCGGCCTGCCAGCAGACGAAGAGCAGCCCCGCGTCCGGCACACCGTCCGCGTCGATGCCGTCGTGGAAGGAGAAGGGCCGGCGGAGCATCGCCGCGCCGCCGTTCTCGTCGGGCCGGGTGATCCGGGCGTGCGCGTTGATGGGGACCACCAGCTTGCCGTCGCCGCCGGTCTTCTCCAGATCCATCGCGGTCGTCTCGGTGCCGCCGGACAGCGGCGCCCCGTCGGACTTGCGGCGCCCGATCACGTCCTCCTGATCCTTGACCGAGAGCTTCTCCCAGTCGTCGAGGAGCATTCGGATACGGCGTACGACGGCGTACGAGCCGCCTGCCATCCATGCCGGGTCGCTCGCGTCGGGCACGAAGATCCGCCGGTCGAAGTCGGGCTCCGAGGGCTTGGGATTACGGGTGCCGTCGATCTGCCCCATCAGATTGCGGGCCGTCAACGGGCGGGTGGTGGCGCCCGGTGAGCGGTTGAAGCCGTTCATCTGCCAGCGCACTCCGGCGGCCCGGCCCGCGTCCTGCTGGATCGCGCGCAGGGCGTGGAAGGCGACGAGGGAGTCGTTCGCGCCGATCTGGACCCACAGGTCGCCGTTGCTGCGGGCCTTGTCGAGATGGTCCGACGAGAAGTCGGGCAGTGGGTCGAGGGCGATCGGGCGCTGCTTCTCCAGTCCCGTACGGGCGAAGAAGCTGTGGCCGAAGCCGAAGGTGACCGTGAGGGACGAGGGTCCGGCGTCGCGCGCCACGTCCGTGTCGTCGTTCGCGGACGTCTCTCCCGCCATCAGCCGCCCGGCGGTCACCGACCAGCGCCGCAGCAGAGCGGCCGCCTCCTTGCGGCCCGCGCCCGCCGTCAGGTCGAAGGCGACGAGATGACCCTTGGCCTGCAGGGCGGTCGTGATGCCCGGCTGATGTTTCCCGTGAAACATCACCTCGTCCGCGCCCACCGAGCTGAGGAGCGCGGTCCGGTCGGCGGCGGGCGCGGCGGCGTAGCCGGCGGCTCCGCCCGCCGCGCCGAGCGCGAGGCCCGTGGCACCGGCGGTGCCGAGCAGGCGCCGTCGCGAGACGACGCCCCTGGAGGAGGGCTGCCGGGACTCCGGGGAACGGGTCGTCCTAGGAACAGGCGTCTTCGGAACAGAGGCCTGCGGAACAGGGGTCTTTGGAGTGGACTGTTCAGCCATGGTGTCGTTCAGCCGATCTGCGCGTTCTTGTCCACGGTCACCTGGTCGATGTCGGACGTCCGCACGGTCACCTCGATCTGCCAGCTGCCCGCCATGGGGATCTGCACCCCGCTCGCCGTCCAGTGTCCGGTGGCGATGCGGTCGGGGACCACGGGCAGCGGTCCGATGTCCTTCGCCTTGAGGGTGAAGGCGACCTTGACCTCGGGAATGTCGAAGGCCTTGCCGTTCGGCCGCTCCACATAGACGTGCATGTCGTTGCCGCCGACGCGGGCCGGGTCCAGTTCGACGCGGGCTATCCCCTTGCCGTCCTGGCCGCCCGTGTCGAACGGGATGTCCAGCGAGAGCGCCTCACCCGTCTGCTCCGCGGTCGCGGCGGCGGTGGCGGCCTTCGCCTCCTCCTCCGTACGCCCCGGTTCGGTGGACGTGAGCACGGTGGTGACGGCCAGCAGGACGACCGCGACGCCCGCCTCGGCGAGCACCGAGCGGCGCAGCCCCGAGCGGAGCGGGTCGGCGTCGCGCAGGCGTTTGTCGCGCGCGGTGGCCACCGCGGCCCGCTGCCGGGCCAGCTGGGCGGCCCGCTTGCCGCCACCGCCACCGCTGCCGCCTTCGCTGCCCGCGGGGACCGTTTCCTTCTCGCCCGCGCTTTCCCCGAACCCGGCGGGCGCCTTGGACCCCTTGGACCCCTTAGCCCCCTTGGACCCGGCCGACCCGGCTGAACCGGCTGAACCGTTCGATCCGTTCGACTTCTTCGATGCCGTGGCCCCGGCCGAGGCCTTCACCGGTTCCTTGGCCGGCGTCTGCGCAAGCCGGGCGGTCCAGCGTCGCGAGATCCACGCGATGCCGACGAGGACGACCACCAGGCCGACCTTGATCAGCAGCAGCTGCCCGTACCAGGTCCCGGTGAGCGCGGTCCATGAGCCGACCTGCCGCCACGACTGGTAGATCCCGGTCACGACCAGCACGGCCACACTGCCGAACGCGACCTGGGAGAAGCGCTGTACGGCGGACCGTTCGATCGACGGTGCGCGGTAGAGCACCACCAGCAACGTCGACAGCCCGCCGAGCCAGACCGCGACGGCGAGCAGATGCAGCACGTCGGCAGGCATCGCGATCCCCGCCTGGAGACCGGTCGACGCGTGCTCGGCCATCGCCCACGTCGCGGCGAGACCGGCCGCCACGACGAACCCGCCGATGGCGAGCCCGAAGGTCAGATCGCCCTTTTCCTCCTCGTCCTCGCGCTTCTCGTACGCCCCGAAGAGCACGGCGATGAACAGCGCGGCCGCGGCGAGCAGCAGCAGCCTCGACACCAGGGCGGCGCCCGTCTTGGTCTGCAGCACCTGGCTGAGCAGGTTCAGGTCGAAGACGTCCCCGAACTTCCCCGAGCCGGTGTACGACCCGCGCAGCATCAGCATGGCGAGCGTGGCCCCGGTCAGGGCGAGCCACCCGGCGACCACGAGCCGCTGCACCGCCCGCACACCGCTGCCGCGCTGCCAGCAGGCCAGCACGAAGGCCGAGCCGCCGACGAGCAGGATGAATCCCGCGTACGACACATAGCGGGCGAAGCCGTAGAGGCCGCCCACGAGCCCGCCGCCCGCCTCCTGGTCGGAGACGGCGACCGTGGTCGTGGAGGGCGCCCCGATCGAGAAGGTGAAGGCGCCGGAGACGGGATGGCTGTCCGCCGACACCACCTGGTAGGTCACGGTGAACGTGCCGTCCGGCAGGCCGGAGTGCAGCTTCACGGCGTACGTGTTGCCGCCCTGCCCGGACGTCTTGCCGGTGTCGACGCGCTTGCCCTTGGGGTCGAGCACGCGCACCGAGCTGTCGGACATCGCGACCTGCTCGGAGAAGGTGAGCGACACCTGGGCGGGGGCCTCGGCGACCACCGCTCCCTGCTGGGGGTCGCTCCCGGTCAGGGCGGCGTGCGCGGAGACGGGCGCGGCCCCGGCGAGGAGCGCGCCGATGACGGCGAGGAGCAGCAGCAACAGCGTCCGCACACGGGGAGCGATGGTCTGACTCAACGGTGTTCCCTCCCTCAGTGGTGCGACGTCGTGGACAGAGTCGTGGACAGCGACAGAGTCGTGGACAGAGTGGAAGACGGCTGCGAGGACGATTTCGTCGCCGTCGACGGCTGGTAGGTGGCGGACTTCACCGGCATCTCGACCTTGATCGGGTCGGACGTGGCGAAGCGCAGCTCCAGGGACACCGTGTCGCCCTCCTTCGGCTTGCGCTTCAGCTTCTCGAACATGAGGTGGTCCCCACCGCTTGCGAGGACGAGTTTGCCGTGGGCGGGGATGTCGAGGTCCTTCACCTGCTCCATCGACTGTCCGACGGTCGTGTGGATGGTGACCTCACCGGCCACGTCACTGGTGACGGAGGACAGCCGGTCGCCCGTGCCGCCGTCGTTGGCGATGACCAGGAAACCGGCCGCCATGGAGTCCGACACGGGTTGCGGCATGTAGGCGGAGCTCACCGAAAGTCCGCTCCCGGAGCCGCCCGAGCCGCCGGAGTCCGAGTCCCCGCAGCCCGCCAGGATCAGTGCGGCGGCAGCCACGAGGGCCGCCGCGGACGCCGTACGACGGGTCACGGCTTCGCGCCCTTGATCAGCGCGGGGAGGTCCTTGGTGTAGTCGTCGACGGTGGCGTCCTCGCCGTACAGCACGTAACCGCCGTCGGTCTTCGGGGAGAAGGCGATGACCTGCGTGCCGTGCATGGAGGTGACCTTGCCGTCCTTGCCCTTCGTCGGCGCCTCGATGGAGATGCCCAGCGTCCGGGCGCCCGCCTGGATCGTGTCGAAGGAGCCGGTCAGGCCGACGACGTCCGGGTCGATGCCCTTGAGCCACTTGCCGAGCGCGGCGGGTGTGTCCCGCTCCGGGTCGGTGGTGACGAACACGACGCGGAGCGAGTCCTTCTCGGCCTGGGACAGCTTCTTGTCCTGGGCGAGCTGCTTCTTGGCGACGGCGATGTTGTTCATCGTCAGCGGGCAGACGTCGGGGCAGTTGGTGTAGCCGAAGTAGACCAGCGTCGGCTTGCCCGCGGTCGCCTCGCGGAGGTCGTACTTCTTGCCGTGCGTGTCGGTGAGGACCAGGTCCGGCTTCTCGAACGGCTTGTCGAGGACCGTGGCGGCCTTGTCCGAGCCGGTCTCGGTGGACACCTCGGCGACGGCGTTGTCACCGCCGCTCTCGCCACTGCCGCAGGCGGAAAGGGTCAGAGCGGCCGCGGCGAACAGAGCGGCCACGGCGTACGTCTTCTTGCGCATAGTGCTTTCTCCTGGGGACACCGCACCCGATTTCCTGTGTACGGGCCCCGGCCCCGGCCGGAAACGGACCGGCCGGGGGTTGGCGGTGGGCGTCCGACGTCGGATCGGTCGGACCGGACCTGCGCGGAGGGCGTAACGGACCGGCACGGGGCCGGTCCGGACCTGCGCGCAGGTCGTACTGGACTTATGCGTTGGTACGCCGACGGCCGGCGAGAACGCCGAACGCCACGCCCGCCACGCCGACGACGATGCCCACGACACCCAGTACACGGGCGGTGGTGTCGCTGCTGTCGGCGGAGGCGGCCTCGGTGGTCGAGGCGGCGGCCTTCGCGTCGTCGCCCTCCTCGGCGTCGGCGTCGTCGTCGGAGGCGGCGGACCCGTGGTGGTCGTCGGTCGCGGCGGACAGCGCGAGCACCGGAGCGGGCGTCTCGGGCTCCTCCTCGCCCTTCTCCTGCGTCTCGATCCAGCGCACGACCTCGTCGTTGGAGTACGTCTGGATCGCCTTGAACACCAGTTCGTCGGCGTCCTCGGGCAGCGCGCCGATGGAGAGCGGGAACTTCTGGAAGAAGCCGGGCTGGATGCCCTTGCCGTCCGCGGTCCAGGTGACCTTGGTGACGGCCTCGTTGATCTTCTCGCCGTGGAGTTCGAGCGGCTTGTCGAGCTTGGACTTGGTGACCTTGACGTTCCAGCCGTCGACGGGCTGCGGCATGACCGAGGCGAGCGGGTGGTCGGCCGGGAAGTTGATCTCCAGCTTGGTGGTCGAGGCCTTGTCGCGCTCGTTCGGCACCTTGAAGTTGACCGTCGCGTAACCGCCCTTGGCGGCCGTGCCCTCGGGCTGCACGCTGACGTGGGCGAACGCGGGGCCGGACAGGACGAGGACGGCGGAGGCGGCGACGACACCGGTCGCGGCGATACGAGAAGCCTTCATGGCAGGAAACACTTCGCTTTCAGCACTGGTTCGTTGCAGAACCGTTCGGTGAAGAACCGGGGATTGCGCGCGTGAAGGAGCGGGCACGCGCGCGTGCCGCACGACGGCACCCCAGGAGTGGTACGTCCGAAGTGGTGCGTCGTGTCAGGCGGCGAGGGTGAGTGCCTCGCCGGCCGGCGGACCGCGCCGGCTGACCGAGTGCTGAAGAGCGGTCGTACACGGGACCGGTGGTTCGTACGCCCAGCTGCGCGGTGCGCCGGGCACCGCCGGGATCACGCCGGGCAGACCCGACAACAGAGCCCGTACGAGTGCCAGGGCTCCACGCAGGGAGACCAGCGGACCTTCCGCCACTCCCTGCGCCGAGAGCCGCAGGAGGCGCCGCAGGGCGATGTCCCCGCGGCGCAGCAGCCATCCGGCGGCGACCGCGGCGAGAACGTGAGCGAGGAGCATCGAAAGCGACGGCAGCACCGACGACGGCGATCCGACGGCGGCCGACATGGCGCCCGCCTGCTCGTGCATGGTGTGAGAGGAGCCCACGCCCACGCCCGTACTCGCGCCGCCGGTGCTGCCCGTACCGGCGCTGCCCGTGCCGAGTTGTGCGTCGGCGAGGATCCGCTGGGCCTGGGCGGGGCTGAGTGTCGCGACGGAAGCGCCGCACACCAGGCGCGCGGCCCGGGCCACGAGCGAGACGTCCACGCCGGTGGAAGCGGTGGAAGCGGTGGAAGCAGTGGAAGCGGTGACCGCCGTGCCGTGCTGGCCGAGTCCGAAGAGCGTGTGCAGGACCGTCTGGCCGGTCGCGAGGAGCACGGTGATGCCCGGCAGCGAGCGCTCACGCCCGGCGAGCGGCGCCGCGACGGCGAAGACGGCGAGAAAGCCCACCCCGAGCGACCACAGCGGAACCGTCGCGCAGGAGGCGATGGAGTGGCCGGCCGCGGCCAGCACGACACAGACCGCGGTGAACACCGCGGCCCTCAGGACCCGGAGATCACCTCCGGTGCGCGCGCGCTGGTGGGAGGCAGTCATGGCGGGCTCATCATCGCACTGGCCCGACCCGCCCCATACGGCAGGTCCACAAGATGACGTGCGGACCGGAAGATGAGTTTCTGTGGTTGTTCGTCCGCATATGCGTCAGCTGTGTGTCGGATACACACCGGCCATACACCGGCAGATGGCGTCGGCACATCCCCCGTATGGGCGTTGTCACGTCGACCGCACGCTTAGTTCCGGGTCGCCGCGGCAATACGTAACGGTATGTCGAGCCGCGGCCAGGAGGCTGGAGCATGAGCATCTGGTGGTCCCTCCATCTCCGGCGTGAGGCGGCGAGTGTTCCGCTCGCCCGGCGCCTGTTGATCGGCACGATGGAGTCCGCGGGGGTGGATCCTGACATCTCCTACGACATCTCCGTCGCGCTGAGCGAGGCCTGCGCCAACGCCGTCGAACACGGGGGCGATACGGACCGGGGGAAGCCCACGGAGGCCTACCGGGTCACGGCCTATCTGGACGGCGAGAAGTGCCGTATCGAAGTGACCGACTCCGGCCCGGGGTTCCCGTCGGGACGTGGTCGTGCGCCCCTGCGGCCCTCCCACAGCGACGCGGAGCACGGCCGGGGTCTGTGTCTGATCCAGGAACTCGCCGACCACGTCCACATCGGCAGCTCCGTCAGGGGCGGGGCCGTGGTCAGTTTCGACAAGATCCTCAAGTGGCGCGAGGGCACGCCGCTGCTGGCCACCTGACGGCACGCCCCGGCGACTCACCCGCGACTTACCCGGCGGCTCACCCGCGGCTCGCCCCGGCGTTCACCCTGGGCAGCCCCCAAGAGAGGGCCAAGAGAGGGCCAAGAGAGGGCCAAGAGAGGGCCGGGAGAGGGCCGGGAGGGGGCCGGGAGGGGGCCAGGAGGGGTGGTTTCCCGCCGATCTCGGCTTCCCCGGCATTCTCAGGGCGCCCACAGCTTTCGCCCATGTCCCTGACGGGTGGCCTGCCTAGCCTTTCTGTCATGACGGGAACACACAAAGGCACGAGCATCACGCGGCGCCGGGCCATCGCGGTCACCGGCGGCACGGCCGCGGCCGGCGGTCTCGCGATCGCCGGATACCAGTCCGCCTCCGCCGACGGGACGACCGCCACGGCCGGGGGGACCGCCACGGATACGGCCTCCGCGAGCGCGTCGACCACGTCGGGCAGCGGTACCTGCGTCCTCATGTCCAGCGTCACCGAAGGCCCGTACTACCTGGACGGCGCCCTCGTGAGGAAGGACATCACCGAGGGCAAGAGCGGTGTCCCGCTGACGCTGCGGATCACCGTGCGGGACACCACGGAGTCCTGCGCCCCGGTCGCCGGCGCGGCCGTGGAGATCTGGCACTGCGACGCCTGGGGCTACTACTCGGGCTACACGACGGCCAACCCCGGCGGTTCCGCGCCCGCCGAGAGCGAGGACGGCTCGACCGCCGACGACAAGACCTATCTGCGTGGCTACCAGGTCGCCGATGCCAACGGTGTCGTCAAGTTCAAGACCATCGTCCCCGGCTGGTACACGCCGCGTACCTGCCACATCCACGTGAAGGTGCACACCGGCGGCGAGAAGGAGGACGGCACCTACGAGGGCGGCAAGGTCAACTACACCGGCCAGCTCTTCTTCGACGACGACATCGCCGAGCAGATCTTCGAACTGGAGCCCTACTCCGAGCACTCGGGCACCTGGACCAAGCTCGACGACGACATGGTCTACGACGGCGGGGGCGCCTCCAGCGGCCTGCTCACCCTCGAACCCGTGCACAAGAAGGACCCCTCCAAGGGCTACCAGGGGTCCATCACGCTCGGGGTCGACCCGGACGCCGAGAACTCCGGCGCGGGCAGCGGTGGCGGTGGCGGCGGCACGCCCCCGAGCGGCGCTCCCGGCGACGCCCCGAGTGCGTCGGCCTCCTCCTCCGCCTCCTCCTCGTAAGGGGGCCGCGGGCGATGAGCAGCCGTGCGGACGAGACGCTGGCGCGGGCCGCGGTGACCGCGCTCACCGGCCAGCTTGCGCTGGCACCCAAGCCAGGACTGCCCGACCCGCGTGATCTCGGTGCCCGTGCGACCGGTGAGGACCACTGTTCGCTGCGCTGGTCGGCCAAGGCGCTGGAGCCCGGCCTGGCGGCGATGGCCGCCGCCGCCCGCCGCACCGGTTCGGCGACGCCCGAACTCCGGGCGGAGCTAGGTGCGATCGGGCGCTGCACCGAGCACTCGGTGGCCCTGGCGGGCGGCGGGCACCGCGGAGCGCTGTGGGTGCTCGGCCTGCTGGTCGCCGCCGCGGCCCTGGAACCCCGGGCCGGCGGACGGGACCTGACCACGGCCGCCAAGCGGATCGCGGCCCACTCCGACCGGCGGGCGCCACGACGGCCCTCCCGCGGTTCGTCGGTCTCCGCGAAGTACGGCGCGGCCGGCGCCCGGGGCGAGGCGAGAGCCGGCTTCCCCCATGTGCGCCGGGCGTTGGACACGCTGGCCGCGGCCCGCACCACCGGCGTCCCCGAGGCGTACGCGCGGCTCGACGCCCTGCTGACCGTCATGTCGACGCTCCAGGACACCGAGTTGCTGTACACGGCAGGACCGCACGGTCTGCGGCACGTGCAGGCGGGTGCCCGCGGGGTCATCGAGGTGGGCAGCACGTCCACCGGAGCGGGCCGCGCGGCCCTGGCGGCCTTCGACGAGGACCTCCACACGCGCGCGTGGAGCCCCCGCGGAAGCAGCGGGCTGCTCGCGGGGGCCCTGTTCGCGGACTCGCTTCCGGTGTGGGTCGGTTCACCGGTACTGACCGCTTGACCGTCGCTCCGGCAACAGGGCCGCCGGAGGGCACGGCGGTCGGGCTGTCCGTCGGCACGGGGGCGGGCGTCAAGGTGGCGCGGGGGTTAGGACGCCCGTCGGCGCGGCGGCGGGCTGCAAGGTGGCGCGGGGCCAGAATGCCCGTCGGCGCGGTGGCGGTCCGCAAGGTGGTGCGGTGACCCGGCCGCCCGTTGGTGCGGTGACCCGGCCGCGCGTCGGTGCGGTGACCCGGCGCCCGTCGGCGCGGTGGTCCGGGCGCCCGTCGGCGCGCCGTCCCGGCTCTCCGTCGCCCACCGCACCGCGGGACCCGTCGCGCGGGGCCTCGGGGGCGTCGGGTACGTCCGGACAGGGGAGACGACGCACGGCGACAACGGGTGGCACACGCACTTTCCTACGAGGCCGCCGGCGTCGCAGAGCCGAGGAGCAGCCTGCCCGGTGTCCCCAGCCCACGAGCGGCGCCGTCGGCACCAGCGGGCCGAGCGAGGCGTCGGGTTCCAGATGCGGATCGACACCGACACCTGCCCGCGAGGCGCGACTTCGAGGGCGCGGGGAACTGCGCGACAAGCCGCAGCCCACCCGCGGAACGAACGGCCGGGCACCCCTTGGGTACCCGGCCGTCGACCTCACTTCACGCCACTCGGCATCAGCCCGTCAGCGACGCCATCCACGCCTCGACCTCGTCGGACCTGCGGGGCAACCCCGCGGACAGGTTCCGGTTCCCGTCCTCCGTGACGAGGATGTCGTCCTCGATCCGGACGCCGATGCCCCGGTACTCCTCCGGCACGGTCAGGTCGTCCGCCTGGAAGTACAGCCCCGGCTCGACGGTGAGGCACATCCCCGGCTCCAGCGTCGCGTCGACGTACGTCTCCGTCCGCGCGGCCGCGCAGTCGTGGACGTCCATGCCGAGCATGTGACCGGTGCCGTGCAGCGTCCAGCGGCGCTGCAGCCCCAGCTCCAAGACCCGCTCGACCGGGCCCTCGACGAGCCCCCACTCGACGAGCTTCTCGGCCAGCACCCGCTGGGCGGCGTCGTGGAAGTCCCGGTACTTGGCACCCGGTTGCACGGCCGCGATGCCGGCCTCCTGGGCCTCGTACACGGCGTCGTAGATCTTCTTCTGGATCTCCGAGTACGTGCCGTTGACCGGCAGCGTGCGCGTGACGTCGGCCGTGTAGAGGGTGTGCGTCTCCACGCCCGCGTCCAGCAGGAGCAGGTCACCGGAGCGCACCGGGCCGTCGTTGCGCACCCAGTGCAGCGTGCACGCGTGCGGTCCGGCCGCGCAGATGGAGCCGTAACCGATGTCATTGCCCTCGACCCGCGCGCGCAGGAAGAACGTGCCCTCGATGTACCGCTCGCTGGTCGCCTCGGCGCGGTCCAGGACCCGTACGACGTCCTCGAAGCCGCGCACGGTCGAGTCGACCGCCTTCTGCAGCTCGCCGGCCTCGAACTCGTCCTTGACCAGCCGGGCCTCGGAGAGGAAGACCCGCAGTTCGGCGTCGCGCTCGGCGGTGACCTTGTCGGTGAGCGCCGCCTCGATCCCGGTGTCGTGACCGCGCACGACCCGGACCGGGCCACTCGCCTCACGCAGCTTGTCGGGGAGTTCACGGACGTCCGAGGCGGGGATGCCGTACAGCTGTTCGGCCTCGGTCAGGGAGTGGCGGCGGCCGACCCACAGCTCGCCCTGACCGGAGAGCCAGAACTCGCCGTTCTCGCGGTCGGAGCGCGGCAGCAGGTAGATCGTCGCCTTGTGGCCGTTCGCGGCCGGCTCCAGCACCAGGACGCCGTCCTCGGTGAGGTTGCCGGTCAGGTACGCGTACTCGACCGAGGCACGGAAGGGGTACTCCGTGTCGTTCGAGCGGGTCTTCAGGTTGCCCGCGGGGACGACCAGGCGCTCGCCGGGGAAGCGGGCGGAGAGCGCGGCGCGGCGGGCCGCCGTGTGCGCGGCCTGAGCGATCGGCTCCAGGCCGTGCAGCTCCGTGTCGGCCCACCCGGACTTCATGCTCTGGGCCAGCTCGTCGGACACGCCCGGATACAGGCCGTTCTTGCGCTGCTTGATGGGCTCTTCTTCTTCCGCCTGGTCGGCGGCATCTTCAAGCACGGCTTCCGGGGTCTCCGGAATGAGCGCCTCCGACACGATCTGCCTCCTCGATACGACTCTGGACGCTGTCCATCGTACGGTCGTACGGAAGACCGCCCAGGGCCGGAGGACCCGATGACGTACGGCTCGCACGCGGGGCGCGCCGACTCCTCGGAAGAGGGCCCGCGGCTCACTCGGACCGGGCCGCACAGGGCCCGCGCACATAAAAACGGGCCGTGCCGGGCATGCGGCTCACTCGAAGCGGGCCGCGAGAAGCACCACGTCCTCGTTGCTGTCGGCGTCGTCGAGGCCGCCCGGCAGCATGGTCCGCAGGACGTGGTCGGCGACGGCGCCCGGGTCCGCGCGCAGTGCCCTGGGCACGCTCGCGGCGGCCGCGTGCAGCCGCGAGAAGGCCCGGTCCATGGGATCGCCGGTCCGGTGCAGCAGCCCGTCCGTGTAGAGCAGAACCGTCTCTCCCGCCTCCGCCCGGAACTCCACACTGGGCGCCTCCCAGCAGGCGAGCATGCCCAGGGGCGCCGAGAGCGACGTCTCCACGTACTCGGTGCGCCGCTCGCCGATCACCAGCGGCGGGCTGTGTCCGGCCCCGGCCAGCGTGATCTTGCGCAGCGCCGGCTCGCAGTACACGAACAGGGCGGTGGCGGAGCGGGCCGGTTCGGTGAGCCGCAGCAGCAGTTCGAGGTCGGACAGGACGGCGACCGGGTCCTCGCCCTCCATCACCGCGTACGCCCGCAGGGAGGCCCGCAACCGGCCCATCGCCGCGACGGCGCTGGGGCCGGATCCGGTGACGGACCCGACCGCGAGGCCGAGCGCGGCGTCGGGCAGCGGCAGCGCGTCGTACCAGTCGCCGCCGCCGCGCGGTCCCGTGCGGTGCCGGGCGGCGAGCTGTACCCCGGAGACACGGGGCAGCCGGGAGGGGAGCAACTCCTCCGAGATGGTGGTGATGCACGCGCGCGTGCGCTCCAGTTCCACCAGGCGGGCCAGGTGCTCGGCCGCGTACGCCGTGTAGAGGCCCACCAGGTGGCGCTGGCGCTCGACCGGCTCGGCCGGCTCGTCGTAGAGCCACACGGCGGCGCCCAGCCGGCCCGCCGCGTCGGTGGACAGCGGCAGCGCGTAGCTCGCGGCATATCCGAGCCGGGCGGCCACCTCGCGGTGCCGCGGGTCGAGCCCGTCCTCGGAGAACAGGTCGGGCTGGGCGATCTCGCCCTGGCCCCCGGGAAGCCCGTCGAGAATCTTTCCGTACGACATGGAGCTGCGCGGGACGGTCTCGATGTGCCCGAGATCCGCTCGGGCGAGGCCCAGGCCGATCGTGGTGTCCGGGCCGAGTCCGTCGCCCGGTTCCAGCACGACGAGGCCGCGCCGGGCGCCCACGAGGGCGGCTCCGGCGCGCAGCAGTTCCTGGAGGGCGTCCGCCAGTGAGGCGGTCCGTGCCAGTCGCTCGGTCAGCTCGTGCAGAGTGGTGAGATCGGACACCCAGCCTGCGAGTCTGTCCTGGAGGACGGCGCCCGGGGCGTGTGGGGAAGTGGTCGGTGGGGAACCCGTGGTGGCACGTGTCGGCGCGACAGTGTGTGTGGGCGAGGGAACCGTTGAATCGATTCCGGCCACTTTCGGGAGGTGAGGGGCGTTCATGGTGTCCGGCTTTCCGACCGGTGCGTATTGCTCGATAGCATCGCAAACCCCCATGTCATTCTGCGCCGCTGGCAGTGTCTCCACATGTACACGCACTCGTGAGGGGATGTCCAGCATTGTCCTGCTGGGATTCCTGGTGTCCGTGGGGCCGCTACGTAAAGGTAAAGTTGGCTTAAAACTGACTCCAGTCACGGTGTATTGGGGTCGACTGGCCTAGCCCGACAGAGCGTCACAGCGGTCGTGATGGGTACGTACTCGGTGAAGGCCAGGTGTGGTGGGGATCCTTACGGAACCCTCCCGGAACCTGGCGACGGACCCGGGCGTCTTAACCACCGACGACCGTGCCCCATCCTCCCGTGGCGGAGGCGGCGAGATATACGCGGGACAGCAAACGCCAGGCGCCGCCACCCCACGCCATGCCCGTGCTTTAGCCAGACGCAGTATGGACGCGGACGCAACCAACGCTCGGCCCATAGGGGTTCCCCTTGTCTCTGACGAGGGTGGAATGCGCCAGTAGGTACGCACAGTGAAGCGATCGTCACATGGTGTGATGTGGTTCCTCGGCGTTCAACGGAAAGGAACGAGCGCACATGCGCGAGATCCTCGGAAGGCGACGCAGGCTCCTGTCCAGGCGAAACGGCGGGAGGCCTGAGATGCTCAGCGCGGCCCTGACCTTCGCGACCCAATGGCAGTGGCCCGTACTCCCGGGTGTGGCCCCGGACCCGCAGGGGCGGGCCCGATGCGGGTGTCCGGACCCGGAGTGCACGGTGCCAGGTGCCCACCCCTTCGACCCCGGCCTGCTCGCGGCCACCACCGACGAGCGCATGGCGCGCTGGTGGTGGACGAACCGGCCGACGGCCCCGATCGTCCTCGCCACCGGAGGGAAGGCCCCGTGCGCGGTGAGCCTGCCGGCCCCGGCCGCGGCCCGGGCGCTGGCAGCCCTCGACCTCAAGGGAATGCGCCTCGGCCCCGTGATCGCGTCCCCGACGCGCTGGGCGCTGCTCGTGAAGCCGTACTCCCTGGAGCAGCTGGGTGAGCTGCTCTACGCCAAGGACTTCGTGCCGGGCTCGCTGCGTTTCCACGGCGAGGGCGGTTACGTGGCCCTGCCGCCGTCCGAGACCGGGCAGGGCGGGATCCGCTGGGAGCGGGCTCCTCTGCCGGGCTCGGCCGCCCCCTGGGTACCCGATGTCGAGGCCGTGGTGGACGCGGTGGTGGAGGCTCTCACTCGTACGGGTGTGAGCGCCCCCGAGTTGTAGGGGACTCGGGCGCGCGGCGAGCCGCGCGCCCGCCCTCGCTCGTTATCGTCCCCTTCATGCTGCGTCACTCCGGGGGACGACCCCTGGACTCCCCGTACTCACTGCACTCACTGCACTCGCCGCACTCGCCGGACCCCGACCGACCGGATCCCCGGAAAGTCCGGCTGGCGATGCTGGCGGGCTTTGTCGTCCTCACGGTCACACTGCCGCTGGCGGTGGCCTCCGCGGGGCCGGTGGGCCGCGAGGCTCCCGCTTCTTCCTCTGCGTCCGCACTCTCGTCCGCACACACGTCCGCACAGTCGTCGGACGGTGACGGCCGTGATGCTGATGAGCGTGATGCCGGTGAGCGTGATGGCGGCGGTCGTGATGGCGGCGGTCGTGGCGCCGATGGCCGTGACGCCGGGGGTTCTGGTTCTGGTGGTGCTGATGCCGGTGGTCACGGTTCTGCCGGTGCTGGTTCCGGCGGTCCTCGTTCCGGCGGAGCGGCCGGCTCAGGTCGTGCCGACGGTGAGGCGGCCGGCCGGCACCCCTCGGCTTCCGAGCGCTCCCTGACGCTGGGTGTGGGGCTCGCCACCGCCGCCCGCTGCGGACCCGAACTCGCCTCCCCCGACGGCATCGAGGCGCAGACGTGCGTGCTGACGCGGGGGCGAGAGACCTGGGCGCGTACCTACTACCGCAACGCGACCGGTGACTCCCTCACGTCGGTACTGACCCTTCTGGCGCCCGGAGGCCGCACCGTGCGGATGTACTGCGCGGCGGGCGCGGACGACGAGCCGGGAATGTGCGAGACACCACGGGAGCGGACGGCCGGCGACGCTTCGGAGTACTCGGCGATCGCTGAGTTCGCCAAGTCGGCGGAGGGTGCCGACGGGCCGCTGCTTCTGCGCTCGGGGAGCAACTCGCCTGTGCAGAACGCGCGTTGAGGACTTAGCCATCGGCGGTCCCGTGTCCGGACATGAAAAGACCCGGTTGCTGGCGACGGGGGATGCACCAGCAACCGGGCTATTGGAACGGTAACAAGAGATCGGCGGTTCGCAAATTCGATCTCGGCTATTCAGACACGGATTCGCTTGTCACGACCGGGAGTTGTGACAGGAGTCACCCGTTGTGCGCACCTGTCGCCCGGCTGGCCGGTCGGTCAGCCGGGGCGGGGTGTCCGCCGATCGTCAGCTGAGGGTGACCTGGCGATTGGTGAGGCCGCCGCGTGCCCGGCGCTCGTCCGCGGTGAGCGGTGCGTCCGTGGCCAGCGCGGCGGCGAGCCGCTCGGCGAACTCGGACGCGGGCTTCTCGATGTCCTCGGCCGAGACGCCCGTCGGCAGGTCCCAGACCGGGACGGTGAGGCCGTGGGCACGGAAGGAACCCACCAGACGGGTGCCCTCGCCGAGGCTCGACCGGCCCTCCGCGTGGAGCCGCGCGAGCGCGTCCAGAAGCTGCTCCTCAGGATGCGGCATGACCCAGCGCAGGTGGTTCTTGTCGGGGGTCTCGCACCAGTACGCGGCGTCGACACCGGCGAGCTTCACCGTCGGGATGGCGGCGGCGTTCGCGCGCTCCAGGGAGGCGGTCACCTCTGTGGCGGCGTTCTGTGCGTCCGGAACCCAGAACTCGAAGCCCGCGTGCACAACTGGCTCGAACGCGCCTTCGGGGTCGAGGAGATCCTGCAGGCGCACTCCGTCGCTCGGAGCACGGCGGCCCTGCACCGGAGTGCCCGGTTCCGCGGTGAGCGCGCGCTGGAGCGTGTCGGCCAGGTCGCGGCTGATGTCACCGGACGCCGTGTCGTTCTGCAGACCGATGAGGATCGAGCCGTCCTCGCGGCGCAGGGCCGGCCAGGCCATCGGCAGCACCGTCGCGAGGGTGACCGACGGCACGTCCTCCGGAAGCGCCTCCTTCAGGTGCAGTTCGACGGTCGCCGCGGGCACCAGCTCGCGCAGCGCGATCCAGTCGCCCTCGCCCGGCAGGCCCTCGAACGGCCGGTGGACCAGCTCGGTCACGGCGTGCGCGGCGGCGCGTCCGTGACACGCCTTGTAGCGGCGGCCGCTGCCGCAGGGGCAGGGCTCGCGTGCGCCCACCACCGGGACGTGTCCGTCTGCGCCGGCGGCGCGGGCCCCATCCTGCCGCTGCGGCTGCTTGGCCTTCGTCTGGGGTCGCTTCTTGGCCATCGTGGATGTCTCCCGGTTACGGCTCGACTCGTACGGGCGCGAGCCTAGCCGTTCGTACGAGGGCCGACGGGACCCTGTGGACAACGTGCCGGGCCGCACCCGGAGCGGCGCTTCGGTTCGTCCCGGAACCAGTACTTCCGTCTGCTTCGGTCCGGGCGGTCAGGCGGTCCAGGTGGTTGGGCGGTCCGGGTGGTCCGGGTGGTCCAATCAGTCCAGACCGTCGAAGGCGTCCCCGAAGTCCAGGTCGGATATCGCGGACGCGGCGGACACCGTGGACGCCGCGGACACCGCTGGAGCCGTGACCCGCGCGGTGAAGTCGTTGCGCCGACGCACGGCGCAGGCGTTTTTGTGTACGACCACCCACACCGTGACCTCGCCGCGGGCGTCGTCCCGGACACCCCATTCGTCGGCCAGTGCGGTGATGATGTTGAGCCCGCGGCCGCCGTGCGCGGTGACCGAGGGCGTGGCCGGAACCGGACGGGTCGGACCGCCGCCGTCCGTCACCTCGACGGTGAGTCTGCCGGTCGGTTCGACACGCCACGCGGCCCGGACGTCGCCGTCCCCGGCCAGGGCTTCACCCAGTGGCCTGCCATGACGGCAGGCATTGCTCAGTAGTTCGGAAAGGATCAGTACGGCATCGTCGATGACCGTCTCCGCTACACCCCCGGTGCGCAGTTGGTCCCGCATCCGGTGTCTTGCTTCTCCCACGCCCGCAGGGCCATGGGGTACGGCCATGCTCGACGACGTGGGCACCTCTTGTGCCACCATCAACGCCACCCCCGAGACCTCCTTTGCCCCACGCCACGGTGTGGATGCCCTTCTGGGATGAACCGGAAACCGGCCAATGCACGTGCAGTGACGCACTCGTAACGATCGAATACGGAGCGAGTGCGCCGGAGCACTCCCTGTAATCGAGTGGCTTGAATTCGACTCCATGTCCGATTTGCGGCACCCCGTGCACGAGACGTGTGGGACCTGCGGGGATTGTGAGGTACGTGGTTTCAGCGCCCCAGCTGGCGCAGCACCGCGCGCGGGCGATTGGTGATGATGGCGTCGACACCGAGTCCGAGGCAGAGGTCGACGTCCTCGGAGTCGTTGACCGTCCACACGTGGACCTGGTGGCCGGCCCGCTTCAGGCGCTCGATGTACGCCGGATGACTGCGCACGATCCGCATCGAGGGGCCGGCGATCCGGACTCCCGGGGGCAGCCGTCCGTCGCGCAGCCGGGGCGAGACGAACTGCAGCAGGTAGACCGTCGGCATCGTCGGGGACGCGGCGCGCACGCGCTGCAGGGAGCGCGCCGAGAAACTCATGACGCGTACCGGCGACTCGGCGGCCGAGGGCGGTGCGTCGAGACCGAAGCGCTTCAGGAGGACCAGCAGACGCTCCTCGACCTGGCCGGCCCAGCGTGTGGGGTGCTTCGTCTCGATGGCGAGCCGTACGGGACGGCCGGCGTCCGCGACGAGTTCGAGCAGGCGTTCCAGCGTGAGGACGGACTGCTGCTCCCAGGAAGGGGGGCGCTGCTGCTCCCAGTCGGGTGCCTCGTCGCGGTTCTTCCAGGAGCCGAAGTCCAGGGCGGCGAGATCCGCGAGCTCCAGGGCGGAGACGGCGCCGCGACCGTTGGAGGTGCGGTTGACGCGGCGGTCGTGGACGCAGACGAGGTGACCGTCCGCGGTCAGCCGTACATCGCACTCAAGGGCATCGGCCCCGTCCTCGATCGCTTTCTCGTACGCGGCCAGGGTGTGCTCGGGGGCCTCTTCGGAGGCCCCGCGGTGGGCGACGACCTGTGTCGGGTGCTGTCGTGCGTGGGTCACCGCGTCATGGTGCCACCGCGAGTGGGTAGGCGTGAGACCGGCGGCCGGATCGGTGGCGTGATCGGTGGCGTGACCGATGGCGTGATCGGCGGCGTGATCGGCGGCGCGGGCCGTGCAGTGTTTTTGTCAGACCTGTCCTATATAAATGAAAATCTCGGAGTCACAGGTGCCGCTTATGGCGCCCTGACGTCCTGTGGGAAAAGCTGACGGCATACAAAAGCACATGCACAGCTGAATCGTGCCGGTTCCCGAACACGCGTGGTGGAGTCCTGAACACCCGCGACCGAACGTGACCGGATGCGAACTTACTGAACAGCCGTGGATCGAGAGGAAGAGCTGTGAGCACCGAGAACGAGGGCACTGCAGTACCCCCGGCCCCGTCTGCACCTCCCGTGCCGGTGGATACTCCCGCTGCTTCCGTGCCCCCGGAGCAGGCCGTATTTCCGGGAGCGGGTCCCGCGGGCCCCGCGGGTCCCCACGAGGGCACGAACCGGCCCCAGGGACCGGGCTCCTTCCAGGGAGACGCGCCGACGGCCACGTTGCCCCCGACGCCTCCCGGGGCTCCCCAGGGTGCCGCTCCGGCTCCGGAGGCAGGCGCCTGGCCGCCTCCTCCGCCGGCCACGCCCTCGTACGCGAACGAGGCCGGCTCCGGTCCGTACGCGGGAGGGGGCGAAGGCGGCTCCGGCCCGTACGGAGGCGGGGGTGCGGGCGGCTCGGGTCCCTACGGGGGCGGCGGCCAAGGCGGTTCCGGTCCCTACGGGGGCGGCGGCGAAAGCAGCTCCGGGGACGTCTGGGGTTCCTCGTACCAGCAGCCCGCCCCCAAGCCGAAGTCCGGCGGGCGGGGCGGTCTGGTCGCCGCGGTCCTGGTGGCCGCGCTGATCGCGGGCGGCGTGGGTGGTGGCATCGGCTACTGGGCGGCCGACCGCAACGACGACTCGTCGGGCTCGACGACGGTCTCCTCGTCCGAGAGCGGCGGCGACCTCAAGCGCGACGCGGGCACGGTCGCGAACGTGGCCGCCACGGCGCTGCCGAGCACGGTCACCATCGAGGCCGAGGGCAGCAACGGCGAGGGCGGCACGGGCACCGGGTTCGTCTTCGACAAGCAGGGCCACATCCTCACCAACAACCATGTGGTCGCAGAGGCGGTCGAGAGCGGCAAGCTGTCGGCCACCTTCTCGAACGGCAAGAAGTACGACGCCGAGGTGGTCGGCCACGCCCAGGGCTACGACGTCGCGGTCATCAAGCTCAAGAACGCGCCGGACAACCTCCAGCCGCTGTCGCTCGGCAACTCGGACAAGATCGCGGTCGGCGACTCGACCATCGCGATCGGCGCTCCGTTCGGGCTTTCGAACACGGTGACCACGGGCATCATCAGCGCGAAGAACCGCCCGGTCGCCTCAAGCGACGGCAGCTCCAGCAGCAAGGCCTCGTACATGAGCGCCCTGCAGACCGACGCCTCGATCAACCCGGGCAACTCCGGAGGCCCGCTTCTGGACGCCAAGGGCGCGGTGATCGGCATCAACTCCGCGATCCAGTCCACCAGCGGCGGCCTGGGCGGCACGAGCCAGTCCGGTTCCATCGGCCTGGGCTTCGCGATCCCGATCAACCAGGCGAAGAACGTCGCCCAGCAGCTCATCAAGACCGGCAAGCCCGTCTACCCGGTCATCGGTGCCTCCGTCTCCCTGGAGGAGGGCACGGGCGCGAAGATCACCGAACAGGGTGCCGCCAGCTCCGACGCGGTCACGCCGAACGGCCCCGCCGCGAAGGCGGGCCTCAAGCCCGGCGACGTCATCACCAAGCTCGACGACCGCGTGATCGACAGCGGCCCCACCCTCATCGGCGAGATCTGGACCCACCAGCCCGGCGACACCGTCAAGCTCACCTACACCCGCGACGGCAAGCAGCGGACGGCAGAAGTAACCCTGGGCCAGCGCGAGGGCGACAGCTGACCGGTTAGTCTTGTCCCCGCGCCGATCTCTCAGCGGCGCGGGGTGGGTTGCCCGAGCGGCCTAAGGGAACGGTCTTGAAAACCGTCGTCGCAGCGATGTGACCGTGGGTTCAAATCCCACACCCACCGCAGGTGAACGGCCCCTGACCAGCGATATCGGTCGGGGGCCTTCGTCGCGCGAGCTGCCTGTTGGTGACCGCGATTCCCGTTGGGTCCCCGGCCTGTCGGGCGTGGATGGGGCGCGGATGGGGACGGCCACTCTGTCGGTCCGCTCGGCTGGTGCCCCTGTCGCGGCGATACTTGGTGGCTTTGATTGTGTGGGGGCCGCAGGATGGGCGTATGAGTCCGTCGACCGCCTCGCACCGCATGGAGTTTCTGCGCCATCCTCACCCCAGCTACCCGCACTGCACGGCATGGGGCATCCGGATCGACGGCACCGACCTGCGCGTCCTGGTCGCGGAGGCGACGCGCGCGCTCTGGGACCGGGAGCTCGACGAGGACGACGACACCCCGCAGGAGCGCGAGGAGTTCCTGCTGGGACAACACGCCCCGCTGTACCTGGACCACGACGCCGACGGCGCCCGGGCCCGTGCGCACTTCCTCGGCGACGCCCCGCCGGAACTCCGCGACAGCAATACCGGCGCCTCGTGCCTCCTGGGCTGCTTCTGCGGGATCGACGCCTGCTGGCCGCTGCTCGCCATGATCCGCGCCACGGCGACGGAGGTCGTCTGGTCCGGCTTCTACCAGCTCAACCGGCCGGAGTGGGGCGAACTGCCCCTGGGTCCGTACGTCTTCCCGCGCCCGGCCTACGACGAGACCCTGGCCACGCCGGTCCCGATCGCCCAGGACCCCCTCGCCCCGCTATTGGGTGGGGGTTAGTCACCAGGAAGGGCCCGGATTCGCCCCTCTACGGCTTCGACGTGGAGTGCGCCGCCGTGCGAACGACCTCGACGCGCCAGGCCGCGGCTGCTCGGCTCTGCCTGTGTCCGATTCATGTCTATGCGCTACGCATATGCATGGATACTCTGCGTGTTCATGGGGAAAGTCGTGCGTCTGTACTGGGGATACATGGTGGCTGCGGCCTTGATCGTTGCCTGGAGCCAGCAATGGGCATTGCCAGTGGTCGTGGCTCTGTCGCTCGGTGTCTCGGCGTACGCCGCCTTCCAAGTGCCGGTCTGGTGTGGCGCGGTCAATCGAGATGGTCAGACCTACTGCCGTAACAACGCCTATGGCGTGTTGATGGGGTGTACGAAACGTCAGCACAGGTGGCAGAAGGTCAGGATGATCGTCCTGCGCAGCAAGGTCGGGAACGTGAGTCGCTCTCTGTTTCCGACAGCCAAGGAGAAGTTCAATGGCGCCCTCGCCGTGGGGGGCCTGCTGTCGGCTGTGGCCGCAGTGATCGTTCCAGCTGTGGCGGGTGGATGAGCGGCACGATCGTGCGCCTGGGGCGCGTAGCCGGTCCGGCCTGTATGGCTACGGCTGCGGCATCGCGGCTCCCCCTGGTCTGACCCGCGAAGGAGAAGGAGCGGAGAGCCCGCGTCGCCCGGCGGGTTGCAGGTCCTCCGGTGAGGGCCGAACCCCTCCGGGCTCTCGACGGGTCCCGTCTCCCGGCCGGCTCCAGGGGCATGGGCTACGGGTGGTGGCTCGTCATGCGGGACGCCGACGTGATGGTCGAGCGGGCCTCGCGTTCGGTGAGGCCCGTGCGGACGGCGGCATCGACCAGGCCCTCGGTCAGTTGCGGGCCGAAGCCGTTCTCGTAGGCGCGACAGGCCGCCCAGAACAGGCGGGTGTTGCGCTGGCCCTCGTGCGCGGCGAGGACGAACTGGACGAGTCCCTCGCCCTGCCGGCTCGGCGTGGCGGTCGTCGGGGTGTGGGGGCGGGGCGGTGGCGTCAGGAGGTGCAGCAGCGACGTCGGGCAGAGGGCGGGCGGCAGCTGAGCGGTGCCCGGAGCCGTGCTGTAGACGCCCTGTTCGGTTCGGGAGCCGGGGCCGACGAGATAGCCGCCGGCACCGCGGATGTCGATGCCCGGGGCCAGTCGGCTCGCGGAGTTGGGGACGACGACGTCGGGCGGGCCGCTCAGCCAGAGGTGACGGCCGCCGCTGGGAGTCAGCACGACGACCGTCTCGGGGATCGTGAACAGATGGCGCAGCGCCAGTTCGCGAAGAGCAGCGGACGAGTCCGTACCCGACTTGGTGTCCAGGTCGATGCCGATCAAGCGGTGGGGGTCCAGGCCGCAGGCGATGCCGTAGCCGGTGGCCCAGGGGGCGGCGGCGAAGAGGGCGCGTATGCGGCGGGGGTCGGTCGAGGCGTCGTACACACCGTGTCCGAAGCGGGCGCACTCCCCGTGGCAGGGCGGTGCTGCCGGATCGTCGCGGTGGGGCGAGCGCAGCGCGGGGAGCTTGGTCCGGGACAGCGGGATGACGGCCAGTCCGCGTTCGGCGGCTGACAGGGCGTGTGCGAGGGCCAGCGTCGTGGCCTGCCGGTCGATGGTGGCCATGCCTCCATGTTCGTACGAGTGTTCGAAAAAAGGAAGAGGCGGTGCCGTGGGGGCGGTGAGGGGCGGGGTAGGGGTCCTGCAGCAGTCGGCGCAGCGGCTCCTTCGCGGACAACGGATCGAACGCCGCGGTGGCGACTGTCGGTGGCAGCTGAGTCGGGGGTGACAACTACGGCGCCTCGCCCACGACACAGCAGCAGGCCGTCGGTGCGGGCGCCTCGAACCAGAGCAACACGGCGCAGGTGAACGGTTCCGCGTTCGCGGCCATCGATCAGTCGAACGACAACATCGCCGTCAACTTCACCGACCTCTGGTGAGCCGGTGGCCGTCGGGGACTGGAGACCCCAGACGGCCGTATGCCTCCTTGGTGGGGCGCTTCGTGGGGTGGTGACACGTCTGCGCGGCGCAGACGTTTCTGCCGGCGTGCCTGCGCGTCTGCGTGCCTGCCTGTCTGCGGGTCTCTGGGGCTGCGGCCTCGGCCCCTGCGCTCCTGTGCTCCTGCGCTCCCGCGCTCCCGCGTCGAGCGACCTTGAACCTTGACACTGCGATGCATCTGACGGACAGTCAGAAACCCTTGGTCGTACGAGGTCCGGGAGGGCCGTCGTCGTGCATCTCGCCCCCACCGAACGCCAGCGACGGTTGCGCGCCGAACTCCGCTCGTACTTCCGGCACCTGCTGCCGGAGGGGCCTGCTCCCGCCGGACCCGGCACCGAACCCGGACCCGGCACCGGCACCGGCACCGGCACCGGCACCGGACCCGGACCCGGACCCGGACCCGGACCCGGACCCGAACCCGGACCCGGACCCGAACCCGGCACCGGACCCGGGATCGGCACCGGACCCGGCACCGATCCCGGAAGGCAACGAGCCCTGCTGCGGCGGATCGGCGCCGACGGATGGCTCGGTATCGGCTGGCCGGAGGCCTATGGGGGCCAAGGGCGGGGGGCCGACGAGCAGTTCGTCTTCTTCGATGAGGCATGCCGTGCAGGCGCCCCGGTCTCCATGGTTACGCTCAACACGGTCGGGCCGACGCTCATGAAGTACGGGACCGAGGAGCAGAAGGACTTCTTCCTGCCGCGGATCCTGCGCGGAGAGCTCGTGTTCGCGATCGGGTACAGCGAACCGTCGGCGGGTACGGATCTGGCCTCGCTGCGGACACGGGCCGTGCGGGTCGGCGGCCGTGACGCAAGCGGTGGTGCCGGGGACGGTGACCGTGGGGAGCGCGCGGGGCAAGAGGGGCGCGCGGACCTCGGCGAAGGGCCAGGCGGCGGATGGATCGTCGACGGGCAGAAGGTGTTCACCTCCAACGCCCAGCGCGCCGACTGGATCTGGCTCGCCTGCCGTACGGACCCCGACGCGCCGAAACACAAGGGCATCTCGATCCTGCTGGTCCCCACGGACGCGCCCGGTTTCTCGTGGACACCGATAGAAACGGTGGGCGGGCTGACCACGACGGCCACGTACTACGACGGTATCCGGGTCCCGGCCTCCCGCCTGGTCGGCGAGGAGAACGGCGGCTGGGGGCTCATCACCAACCAGCTGAACCATGAACGGGTCGCGCTCGCCGCCATCGGTATGCAGGCCGAGGACTTCTACCTCGCCGCGCTGGCCGCGGCCCGTGCCCCCGATCCGGTGACCGGGCGGCGCAGGGTCGACGAGCCGTGGGTGCGTTCGAGGCTGGCTGAGGTGCATGCCCGGCTGGCGGCGACGCGACTGCTCAACTGGCGTCTGGTGGCTGATGTGGGGGCCGGCCGGCTGGCACCCGGCGATGCCAGCGGCGTGAAGGTCGTGGGGACCGAATCGGCCGTCGCGGTGTATCGAATGTGCCAGGAGATCGTCGGATCGGACGCACTGATCCGGTCCGGTTCGCCGGGTGTGTTCGAGGACGGCGAGCTGGAGCGGATGAACAGGGCGGCGCAGATCAACACGTTCGGGGGCGGGGTGAGCGAGGTGCAGCGGGAGATCGTGGCGACGATGCGGCTCGGGATGACGAGGGGGCGGCGGTGAGCGAGAGGGACGTGACCGAGAGGGACGTGACCGAGAGGCGATACGAGGACATTTACGCGCGGTTGAAGACGTACGAGGGACTGGCGGCCGTCGGAGGCGTGGGCAAGGACCTGGTCAACGAACCGATGATCCGGCACTGGTGCGAGGCGATGGGAGACACGAATCCGGCGTATGCGGGAGCGGACGCCGTCGCGCCGGCCACCATGCTGCAGGCCTGGACGATGGGAGGACTCTCCGGACACGGGGGACGCTCGCAGGCGTACGTCGAGATGCTCGGGCTGCTCGACGCCGCCGGGTACACCTCGGTGGTCGCCACCGACTGCGAGCAGGAGTACCTGCGGCCACTTCGGCCGGGGGACCGGATCACTTTCGACTCGGTGATCGAGTCGGTCTCCGAGCGTAAGACGACCAAACTGGGCACGGGGTATTTCGTCACGACGCGGACGGATGTACGGGCAGGGGGAGAGCCCGCGGGGACGCATCGGTTCCGAATCCTCAAGTACGTACCTGCGGCGCGGCGCCGGAGGGATGGCGCGACGGGCAGAGCGACGACGGCGGCCGAAGAGGCCGTGGCGCCCACGGGAGACGCCGCGAGGCCTACGGGAGAGGCCGTGGCGCCCACGGGAGACGCCGGGAGGCCTACGGGGGACGCCGCGAGGCCCACGGGAGACGCCGGGAGGCCTACGGGGGACGCCGGGGACGCCTCCCGACCCAAGCGGCCCCGTCCCGTCGTCAATCGGGACAACGCCGGCTTCTGGGAGGGCGTGTCCCGGCACCGGCTGCTCATCCAGCGCTGTGAGAAGTGCGAGACCCTGCGTTTCCCCTGGCTGCCGGGGTGCAACTCCTGCGGCTGCCTGGCGTGGGACACGGTCGAGGCGGCCGGTGAGGGGACCGTCTACTCGTACGTGGTGATGCACCACCCGCCCTTCCCCGCCTTCGACCCTCCGTACGCCGTGGGACTGGTCGAACTCGCCGAGGGCGTCCGGATGATCAGCAATGTGGTGGGGGTGCCGCACGACCGCGTGCGGATCGGGATGCCGGTGCGGCTGGAGTTCGAGCGGGTGGACGAGGAGCTGGAGCTGCCGGTCTTCCGCGCCGTCGAGGGGGGCGGGGGCTGATGGACTTCACGCCGACGGAGGAGCAGACGGTGGCCCGCGAGCTGGCCGCGCGGATCTTCGGCGACCTGTCCACGCATGAACGGCTGACCGCCATCGGGACGGGCAGCGACGCGGAGTTGTGGAAGGCGCTGTGCGAGGCGGGGCTGATGGCCGCCGTCCTGGACATCGGGCTCCTCGGTCTGGTGCTCCTCCTGGAGGAACAGGGGCGGACGACGGCCCAGGTGCCGTTCGCCGCGAGCTGTGTCCACGGGCTGCTGGCGGTGTCGGCGCACGGCTCGGCGACACAGCGGGAGCGACTGCTGCCGGGGATCGCGGACGGGTCGGTCGTGATGACCGGCACCCTGCCCGACACGGGGGTACGGGCAGGTGGGCCCGGCGAGTTGAGCGGGCTGGTCCCCTTGGTGCCGTGGCTCCGCGACGCCACGCATGTGCTGGTCGCCGACGAGGAACGGCGGTTGTGGCTCGTACGGACCGCCGACGCCCGGTGCGAGCCCGTCGAGTCGACGGCTCCGTGGTCGGCCGGACGCCTGACCCTGGACGCCGCACCGGCCGAACGACTCGGTGGCGTCGGTGCGTACGACGACGTGCTGGCCAGCGCGCGTACCGCCTTCGCGGGGCTGCAGGCGGGGGTGTGCGCGGGCTCGGTCGCCAGGGCCGTGGCGCACACCAACACCCGCGAGCAGTTCGGCCGGCCGCTCGCGGCCAAGCAGGGGGTCCAACTCCGCGCGGCGGACGCCCACCTGGACACCGAGGCGATACGGGTCACGGCGTACGAGGCGGCCTGGCGGAGGGACGAGGGGCTGGACCATGCCGCGCATGCGCTGACCGCCGCCTGGTGGGCGTCCGAGGCGGGGCACCGTGTAGTCCACGCGGGGCAGCATCTGCACGGTGGTACGGGGGCCGACCTGGAGCATCCCGTGCACCGGCACTTCCTGTGGGGACGGCAGCTGGACGCGTATCTGGGGTGCGGGAGCGAGCTGCTCCAGGAACTGGGGGAGTCGATCGCGCACGGCGAGGGAGAGGGCGAGGGCGAGGGAGAAGGGGAGGGGACGCATGACCACTGATGTCGGGCCGGTGCGGGTCGGTGACGCGCTGCCACCGCTGGAGGTCGAGATCACCCGCACGCTGGTCGTCGCCGGGGCGATCGCGTCGCGCGACTTCCAGGACGTGCACCACGACGCCGAGTCGGCACGGCAGAAGGGATCGCCGGACATCTTCATGAACATCCTGACGACCAACGGGCTGGTCGGGCGCTACATCACCGACCATTTCGGGCCCCGGGCCGTGCTGCGCAAAGTGGCGATCAGACTGGGCGCCCCCAACCATCCGGGCGACACCATGGTGCTGACCGGGGTGGTGGAGGACGTCCGCGGGGACACGGCGACGGTGCGGGTCATCGGTGCCAACAGCCTCGGCGACCACGTCACGGGCACGGTGACGGTCACAGTGCCGGTGCCGGTGCCGGTTCCGGTTCCGGTTCCGGTGCCGCGGACGAGGACGCGGACGAGGACAAGGACGAGGACGGACAGCACTTCGGAGGCGACCGCCGGCACCCCGGAGGGCCGGTCATGAGCGTGCGGACGAGGGACAGCCTCGGCGGACGGGCGGCCGTCGTCGGGATAGGGGCCACCGAGTTCTCCAAGGACTCGGGGCGCAGCGAGCTGCGGCTCGCGGTGGAGGCGGTGGGGGCCGCGCTGGACGACGCGGGGCTCACACCGGGCGATGTGGACGGTTTGGTGACGTTCACGATGGACACGAGCCCCGAGATCACCGTCGCCCAGGCGGCCGGCATGGGCGAGCTGTCGTTCTTCTCCCGGATCCACTACGGCGGCGGGGCGGCCTGCGCGACCGTCCAGCAGGCGGCGCTTGCGGTGGCCTCGGGGGTGGCCGACGTGGTGGTCTGCTACCGGGCGTTCAACGAGCGGTCGGGGCGGAGATTCGGCTCCGGGGTCCAGCGCCGGGTGCCGTCCGCCGAGGGCGCGGCGCTCGGCTGGGCGTTGCCCTTCGGACTGCTCACGCCCGCGTCCTGGGTGGCGATGGCGGCCCAGCGCTATCTGCACACGTACGGGCTGACCTCCGAGGCGTTCGGGCGGGTCGCGGTCGTCGACCGGAAGTACGCGGCGACCAATCCGGCGGCGTACTTCCACGGCAGACCGATCTCCCTCGCGGATCACGCGGCGTCGCGCTGGATCGTCGAGCCGCTGCGGCTGCTCGACTGCTGTCAGGAGACCGACGGCGGGCAGGCCCTGGTCGTCACCTCGGTGGAGCGGGCGCGCGACCTTCCGCGTCCGCCGGCCGTGATCGTCGCCGCCGCCCAGGGCGCGGGGCGGGCCCAGGAGCAGATGACCAGCTTCTACCGGGACGATCTGACGGGGCTGCCGGAGATGAGCGTGGTGGCGCGGCAGCTGTGGCGTACGTCGGGGCTGACGCCGGCCGGGATCGACGTCGGGATCCTGTACGACCACTTCACGCCGTTCGTGCTGACGCAGCTGGAGGAGTTCGGGTTCTGCGGGCCGGGTGAGGCCGCGGACTTCGTGGCGGCGGAGCGGCTGCCGTTGAACACGCACGGAGGACAGCTCGGAGAGGCGTATCTGCACGGGATGAACGGAGTGGCGGAAGGGGTCCGGCAACTGCGCGGTTCGTCCGTGAACCAGATATCCGGCGCCCGTCGGGTGCTAGTGACCGCGGGGACGGGCGTTCCGACCTCGGGACTGATCCTGGGTTCGGACGATCGGGACTGAACGGGAGGTCCGCTCGATCCCGGTTCGGACGATCGGGGCTGATTGCGGGGCGGACGGATGAACGTGGCGCGTGTCCGGGCCCGACCGCGCGGGCGGGGCCGTTGACTCTGCCTATGCGTTGGCTGCGATGTCACAAGATGATCGTCGGATTCGGGTTCGTGCTGCTTCTGCTGGGGCTCACGGCGGCACCACCGGCACAGGCGGGGCCCTGGTCGCCGGGGGCTGCCGCCCCGCTGGATTCCCCTGTCCAAGATTCCCCTGTCCAAGATTTCCCCGTCCAAGATTCCCCTGTCCGGGAGTCCGGCGCGAGACCCGAGGTGCTCACGTTCAAGGGTCGTGCGTTCGACACCTGCCGGGCGCCGTCCGCGGACACGATGCGGCGGTGGCGGGCGTCCCCGTACCGGGCGGTGGGTGTCTACTTCGGCGGTCGGGGGCGGGCCTGCCGGTCACAGCCCCAGCTGAGTCACCGCTGGATGCGGACGGTGCGGGACCAGGGCTGGCGGGTGCTGCCGCTGTACGTGGGCTCGCAGTCGACCTGTGTGTTCGCGCGGCACAAGAAGAACGTACGGATCGGGCGGCATCCCTGGAAGCAGGGGACGGCGGAGGCCCGCGACGCGGTGAAGAGGGCGGCGGCGCTCGGTATGCAGCCCGGCAGCCCGCTCTTCCTGGACATGGAGGCTTACGCGTACGGCAACAAGAGGTGTGCCCGCACCACGCTCCTGTTCGTGCGGGGGTGGAACCGCGAGGTGTCGCGCCAGGGGTATCTGCCGGGGTTCTACAGCAGCGCCGAGTCGGGCGTCCGCCACATGGAGCGCTCGCGGCGGGCCGGCGTGCGGGATCTGCCGTCGGTGGTGTGGTTCGCGCGATGGGGCGTACGCAACGGGCTGCACAGTGAGCCCGTACTGCGGAAGACGGCGTGGGCGCCCGCGCGGCGCATCCACCAGTACGCGGGGAACGTGCGGGAGCGGCACGGCGGCCGGACGCTGCTGATCGACCGCAATCTGATGCACGCTCCGGTCGCGCGCATCGACTGACCTGAGCTGTCGGGGTGACCTGAGCTGTCGGGGGCGCCGTTTGGAGCCGCCTGCGTACGCGGTCGTACTACTCCGGCACCATGCCGGAGGCCGGGCTACTGCGGTGGGAGTGCGCGGGGCGCGTCTCTCAGGGGCGAACCCTCAGGGGTCCCGCGCCGCGTGTCCACCTTCAGGAGGTGGAGCCTGCCCCCCTCCTACAACCTGAGGCGGACAAAGCTTCGGGACCTGCGGCCGATCCGCTGGAGCAGGGGCGATCCTAGCGTGGAGCCATGACCACATCCGTCTGCACCAGCGCTTCGAACGCAGCGACGCGGACCCATGCGTACCCGTCGTTCTCCTCGTACGTAAGGGCTCGCCAACCTGTGTTGCTGCGTACCGCGCGCTCGCTGACCGCGAACCCGTGCGACGCGGAGGATCTGCTGCAGACCGCCCTCACCAAGACGTATGTGGCCTGGGAGCGGATCGAGGACCACCGGGCGCTCGACGGATATGTCAGACGGGCGCTGCTGAACACGCGGACGTCGCAGTGGCGGAAGCGGAAGGTCGACGAGTTCGCGTGCGACGAACTGCCGGAGCCGCAGGTTCCGCCGGCCGGGGACCCGGCGGAGCAGCAGGTACTGCACGACGCGATGTGGCGGGCGATCATGAAGTTGCCCGCACGGCAGCGGGCGATGGTCGTCCTGCGGTACTACGAGGACTTGAGCGAGGCGCAGACGGCGGAGGTGCTGGGCGTGTCGATCGGTACGGTCAAATCGGCCGTGTCCCGCGCGCTGGGAAAGCTCCGTGAGGACCCTGAGCTGGGCCCCGTGCGCTGACCGGCGCGGTGGAAGCACAGAGGGCGGGAGCGGGCAAGTAATCCTTGCCGTGACGTGATCGATCACCCGGCAGTAGTGACATACCGCGCGGTATGTGAGCAGAATCAGCCCAACCCTTACTACCGCGTAGGCAATGTCGCCCCCGGGAGGACGCCGTGCTGAGCACGATGCAGGACGTACCGCTGCTGATCTCAAGGATCCTGGCCCACGGGTCGACGATCCACGGGTCGTCTCAGGTGATCACCTGGACCGGTGAGGCGGAGCCGCACCGGCGTTCGTTCGCCGAGATCGGGGCGCGGACGGCACGGCTGGCGCACGCCCTGCGCGACGACCTCGGAGTCCGGGACGACGACCGGGTCGCGACGCTGATGTGGAACAACGCCGAGCACGTCGAGGCGTACTACGCGATCCCGGCCATGGGCGCGATCCTCCACACGCTGAACCTCCGGCTGCCTCCCGAGCAGCTCGTCTGGATCGTCAACCACGCCGCCGACCGGGTCATCGTGGCCAACGGTTCGCTGCTCCCGCTGCTCGCTCCGCTGCTCCCGCACTTCAAGTCGGTCGAGCATGTGGTCGTCTCCGGTCCCGGTGACCGCTCACTGCTCGACGGGGCTACCGTCCAGGTGCACGAGTACGAGGAGCTGATAGCGGACAAGCCGGACAGCTACGACTGGCCCGCGCTGGACGAACGCCAGGCCGCGGCCATGTGCTACACCTCCGGCACGACCGGCGACCCCAAGGGCGTCATCTACTCGCACCGCTCCATCTACCTGCACTCGATGCAGGTCAACATGACGCAGTCCATGGGGCTCACCGACGGGGACACGTCCCTCGTGGTGGTTCCGCAGTTCCATGTGAACGCGTGGGGTCTGCCGCACGCGATGTTCATGACCGGTGTGAACGTGCTGATGCCGGACCGTTTCCTGCAGCCCGCACCGCTCGCCGAGATGATCGAGAAAGAGCGTCCCACGCACGCCGCCGCCGTGCCCACCATCTGGCAGGGTCTGCTCGCGGAGCTCAAGGGCAAGCCGCGTGACGTGAGTTCGCTGACCCAGGTCACCATCGGCGGCTCCGCCTGTCCGCCCGCCCTCATGAAGGCGTTCGACGAGCTGGGCATGCGCGTCTGCCACGCCTGGGGCATGACGGAGACCTCGCCGCTCGGCACGATCGCACGGCCACCGGCCCAGGTGGAGGCGGGCTCGGACGAGGAGTTCGCGTACCGGCTCACCCAGGGCCGTTTCCCCGCCGGTGTCGAGCCGCGGCTGACCGGCCCGGGTGGCGAGCGGCTCCCCTGGGACGGCGAGTCCGCGGGCGAGCTGGAGGTGCGGGGCCCCTGGATCGCGGGCGCGTACTACGGCGGCCAGGGCGCCGAAGTCCTGCGCCCCGGCGACAAGTTCAGCGAGGACGGCTGGCTCAAGACCGGTGACGTCGGCACGATCAGCGCCGACGGCTTCCTGACCCTCACCGACCGCGCCAAGGACGTCATCAAGTCCGGCGGCGAGTGGATCTCCTCGGTCGACCTGGAGAACGCCCTCATGGCCCACCCCGATGTCGCCGAGGCGGCGGTCGTCGCCGTTCCTGACGACAAGTGGGGCGAACGCCCGCTGGCCACCGTCGTGCTGAAGGAAGGCGCCGACGCCGACTTCGACTCCCTGCGGTCCTTCCTCGCCGACGAGGGCAAGATCGCCAAGTGGCAGCTCCCCGAGCGCTGGACGATCATCGCGTCGGTGCCGAAGACGAGCGTCGGCAAGTTCGACAAGAAGGTGCTGCGCAGGCAGTACGCGGCGGGCGAGCTGGACGTCACCCGGCTCTGACAGCAGCGATGAGCCATACACGGGTTGGGGCGTTGTTTCACGTGAAACAACGCCCCAACCCGTTTGTGCGCGCAGTCTGTTGTGCGTCTGTTGAACAGCCTTCGGTTGAACAGCCTTCGGTTGAGCAACCTTCAGTTGTGCAGCTTTCGGTTGAGCCGGCGCTCAGTTCGTGCCGATGCGAGCCAGCAGATCCACGAGCCGCTCCTGCACCTCGGCGCTCGTCGATCGCTCGGCCAGGAACAGCACCGTCTCCCCCGCCGCCAGCCGCGGCAGCTCACTCTGGTCGACGGCCGCGGTGTAGACGACCAGCGGGGTGCGGTTGAGCTGGCCGTTCGCGCGCAGCCAGTCGACGATCCCGGCACGTCGGCGGCGTACCTGCATCAGGTCCATCACCACCAGGTTCGGCCGCATCTGTCCGGCCAGCGTGACGGCGTCCTCGTCGGACGAGGCCCGCGCGACCTGCATTCCCCGCCGCTCCAGCGTCGAGGTCAGCGCGAGCGCGATCTCCGCGTGCTCCTCGATGAGGAGAACACGCGGCGGGTGCTGCTCGCTGTCGCGCGGCGACAACGCCTTGAGGAGTACGGCGGGGTCGGCGCCGTACGCCGCCTCGCGTGTCGCCTGACCGAGACCAGCGGTCACCAGGACCGGCACCTCGGCGGCGACGGCGGCCTGGCGCAGCGACTGGAGGGCCGTGCGGGTGATCGGACCGGTGAGCGGGTCGACGAACAGAGCAGCCGGGAAGGCGGCGATCTGGGCGTCTACCTCTTCGCGTGAGTGCACGATGACGGGCCGGTAGCCGCGGTCGCTCAGTGCCTGCTGTGTGGTGATGTCCGGCGCGGGCCAGACCAGCAGCCGACGCGGGTTGTCCAGCGGCTCCGGGGGCAGTTCGTCGTCCATCGGCTGGGGGTGGGGCCGGTTCGCGACCTCCACCGCGCCGCCGGGGCCGTCGAGCGGCTCGGGGCCTTCATCGGCGTTCTGGTCCGGTGCTCCTATGGCGTACGAACGGCCGGTGCCCTCGGTGGTGTGGGTGAGCCGGGACTGCTGCCCGCCGGTACCCGGGTGCGAGCGGGCCGCCGTGTCCGTCTGCTCGGCCACGGGATCGGGCCGCGTGCCGAGCTTGCGACGCCGCCCGGAGCCGTTGGTCGCGTGCGGGGGAGGCGTAGGCGCCTGGGGCTGCGGCGTGGCTGTCCCCTGCCTCACGGGCTGTGCCTGTGCCTGTGTGTGAGCTTGGGCTTGGGGGGCGGGAGGTGCCGTCCGGCCAGGCTTGGACTGCTGGGCGTCGATCATGCGGCGGCCGAACGGGACACCCTGCCCGAGCGTACGGACGCTGATCGCCCGGCCCTGCGTCGAGTCGGGGTCGACGTGGGGTGCCGCCGCCTCCGCGGGGAGGGGCTGCGCGGCGCGCGGCTGTTCCGGGGCCGCGGCGGGCTCGGGAGCGGCCGACGTATCGGCCGTGCCCGGCCACGGCTGCGGCGCCTTGGCGGTTTCCGGCTGCGGGGACGCGGTCGTGCCCGCGGTCGTGTCCGCGTTCGGCATCCCGGCCGCGGGCGCCTGCGCCTGTGTTTGCTGTTGTGGTTGTGGTTGCGGTTGTGGCTGGGCGGGAGCCACTGCGGGGGCGCCTTGGGCGGGAGTGCCGGGCGCCGGGACTCCGACGTGGCCGGGGACACCCTCGGCCGTCGCGGGTGCCACAGGTGCGGCGAGACCGGCCGGGGCGACCTGGCCGGGGAGGGGCCCTGCCTGCGGCGGCAGGGCCTGCCCGGGTACGGCCGGCTGGGGGAGGCCCTGCGGGGGAACGGCCTGCGGGGGGACGGCCTGTCCCACGGCAGGAACGGCCGAAGGGGCGCCATGCCCCGGGTTTCCCCGACCAGGTACGGATACGGGCGCTAGTGCGGGCTGTCCGGAGACGGCCTGGCCCGGGACGGGCCGAGCGGAAGCGCCCTCCGCGGGAGCGGTGTGTGCGGGGGCGATGTGCGCGGGAGGCAGGTGGCCAGGCATCGGCTGCTGCCCGGGAACCCCGGTCGCCGCCCCGTCCGGCGTCACCTCGCCCACGCCCACGCCGGCTGCCTCGCCCGCGGCCTGCCGAGCCCGTCGGCGTCCGCTGGGCGCCTGCACCGGATGCGGCTGGGGCGGAGTGTGATCGTCGGCAGGATCGCGCAGGGCGACGTCGTGGCGTCCGCCGGCGGCCGGTGCCTGACCGTGGCCGAGGCTCTCGGTGAACTGCGCGGCGTAGTCGGGAGAGCGGTCCGCCTCGGCAGGCGGCAGCGCGAACACCGCGCGAGGCCCCGCCTCCTGAGCCGCCGCACGCTCCGCCGCGGCGGCCAGCGCACGCCGACGCCGCCCGGTCGGCTGGGAGCCGCCACCATCGGCGTTCTCGTCCGCATCCCCGCCCGAACCCGTTCCCGGCCCCGCACCCGCTCCCGCTCCCGGGCCGGAGGGTGCAGCCGCGGGCAGTGCGGCCGGCAGGGCCTGTCGGCCGCCGTCCTGCAGGGCACGCCGTCCGTCGGCGGGCGCGGGCACGCCCTGCGGAGGCACGGTCGCCCCCAGCCCCGTGGCCGCGGTGCCGGCCGCATGCTCGGCGGCGGTCACCACCGCGCCCTCGGCGACACCGCCCCCGACGGGGCTCGGCCGCCCGCGCCGCCGTCCGGTCCCGCCGTTGCCCTCCTCGGAAGCACTGTCGTCCTCGACGACCTGGGCCGCCAGCGCCGGCAGCCCCGCGGCCTCCGCGGCGCGCCTGCGCCGCCCGGTGGGTACGGTCGTCTCCGTCGCAGGCCCCACCTCGCTCTCCAGGAAGGCGTCGACGGACGCGCGTCGGGCCCGTCGCCGCCCGCCCCCCTGGGTGGCAGCCTGCTCGGGCAGCGCGAGAGCGGAGCCGACCGCGCCGGAGCCCGCCCCCGCTGCCGCGGCCTGAGGGCCGTCCGAAGCCCCGCCCGCGCCCGGACCCGCATCGGAAACGGAGCCCGCACCCGGAACGACGGCCGGGACCGAGCCCGCCCCGCCCCCGATGGGTACTTCGAGGACGAACGCGCTGCCGCTCATCCCGGGAACCTCGTGCGTCTGCAGCACTCCCCCGTGTGCGCGCACGATTCCGCGCACGATCGGCTCGTGCACCGGGTCTCCCCCGGCGTACGGCCCGCGTACCTCGATCCGTACGCTCTCACCGCGCTGCGCGGCCGCCACGACGACCGTGTTGTCCATGTAGCCGCCGGCCGAGGCCGGCGAGTTGCCCGTGGAGTCGACGCCCGCGACGTCCGCGATGAGGTGCGCGAGCGCGGTGGCGAGCCGCTGCGGGTCGACCTCGGCCTCGATGGGCGGCGCGTGCACGGCGAACTGCACCCGTCCCGGCCCGATCAGCTCGACGGCCCCGTCGACCCCGGCGGCGACGACCGCGTCCAGCATCACCTTCGTACGGGTGACGCCCTCGGTCCCGGAGTCGAGGCGCTGGTACGCGAGCACGTTGTCGACGAGGGTCGTGATGCGCGAGTAGCCGGCCGAGAGGTGGTGCAGCACCTGGTTGGCCTCGGGCCACAGCTGTCCGGCGTCGTCCGCGGCGAGGGTCGCGAGTTCGCCGCGCAACTGGTCGAGGGGCCCGCGCAGGGAGCGCCCCAGAACGGCCAGGAGCTGTTCGTGCCGCGCGGACAGTGCCTCGTAGCGGTCCTTCTCGCGCTCGGCGAGGGCCGCGTACCGGTCGTCACCGGCGGCCAGTTCCTCCTCGTGCTGCTCGCGCAGCCCGGCGAGCACCCCGGCGTGTTCCTCCCGGAGGGCGGCCAGCTCCTCGGCGTGCGTCTCGGAGGCCTGCGCGAGCTCCTGCTGATGCCGCTCGGCCTCGGCGTCCTTCTCCTCGGCGAGCGCGTCGTAGGGCCGCCGGTCCGTGAAGGTCATCACGGCCCCGACGAGCTGGTCGCCGTCCCGTACCGGCGCGGTGGTCAGGTCGACCGGCACCCGGTCGCCGCTCTTGGACCACAGCACCTGGCCGCGCACCCGGTGCTTGCGCCCGGAACGCAGGGTGTCGGCGAGCGGCGACTCCTCGTACGGGAAGGGCTCGCCGTCCGCACGCGAGTGCAGCATCAGCGGGTGCAGCTCCTGCCCGCCGAGATCGCTGGCCCGAAAGCCCAGGATCTGCGCGGCGGCGGGATTGACGAGGACGACCCGGCCCTCGGTGTCCGTGCCCACCACGCCCTCGGCGGCGGCACGCAGGATCATCTCGGTCTGCCGCTGCGAACGCGCGAGCTCCGCCTCGGTGTCGACGGTGCCGGAGAGGTCCCGTACGACGATCATCAGCAGCTCGTCGCCGGTGTAGCCGTAACCGTCGTACGCCTGCTGACCGTTCTCCAGGTTCGCGCTGGTGACCTCGACGGGGAACTCGCTGCCGTCGGTGCGGCGGGCGATCATCCGGGTGGGCCGGGTGCGCCCGTTCTCGTCGACGGTCTCGGCCCGCCGCATCGTGCCAGGGATGAGCCGTGAGTCGAACTGCGGCAGCAGGTCGAGGAGTCCGCGCCCCACGAGCGCGGTGCCCGGGGCCTCGAAGGCCTCCAGGGCGATGGTGTTGGCGTTGACGACCGTTCCGTTGGCGTTGACCAGCACCAACGCGTCGGGAAGTGCGTCGAGTATGGCTGCGAGGCGAGCAGCGCCTCGGGATGGCCTGCTGCTCACGAGACGCTTCCTCCCTGTTACCGCACCTTGCCGGCCGCGGTAGCCATCTTGCCAACGGGTCCGCGACGTGTCACGCGAGGGAGTCTACGGGCAGTGGTTGCGCTCGCGGCGCCGGATGAGAGGGAGGTCGCACGGAGAGGGGACGCAGAACGCACGCAGAAGGCCTGGAGAACCTGTGACCGTGCGATGCGCCGCCCCGGCCGCCACTCGACTCCGCGGATTCGCCACGCCTGCCCGCAAACCCTGCCCGTTACGGCCGGTTCGTGGGTCCGTCCGTCCCGTCAACACGTACGTCCTGCCTGTCATGCCCTGCGCTAGGCGCCGAGATCCGGGAGTACGGGCACGAGGGTGTCCCAGCGCGCGATCTCGCACCCGTCACCGCGCTGGTACGTCGCGTCGACGGGCCGGCCGGCCCAGGTGCCCGTGATGTGCGCGGTGGCCGGACCGCCGTACTGCATTGTGCACATCCCGCGCTCCTGCGCGGGCGCGAACGGGCTCTTCCCCCAGGAGGTGTTCCGGTCCAGGTGGTCGCAGGCGGCCCGGGCGTCGAGGTGGCTGCCACCCACCGGATGGCAGTCGAGCTCGAATTTCCCGTCACGGCCCTCACCCGCCCCGCTCACCGTCACGGTGAGGTGGTCGGTCCTGTCCGCGCCGCTCACCGGCGGCGGCATGAGGGGAAACGAATCGGCGTACGCGACTGCCGGCGCACCGGACAGCGCGGCGAAGGAGGCGGCGGCGGAGGTGGCGACGGTGAGGGCGATGCGGCGCAGCATGGTGGCTCCCCTGACGGCGGTTCTGATCGACTGTTCTGATCGACTGCTCTGACGACTGCTCTGACGACAGCTGTGACGCCTGCTTAACGCCGTTCGCGCCCTGACGTTGCGCCTCGGACAAGCGCTTTGCCCTCGGGCCTTTCCGCCTAGTACCGTGGGGGGCGATTGGTGACAGCCCGCTCGGCTGTGTCATCATCTGCACGCACCATTTCGCGCTTGCGCGGATGGTTGTGCTGGAGGCGTCGCCTAGTCCGGTCTATGGCGCCGCACTGCTAATGCGGTTTGGGACTTCAATCCCATCGAGGGTTCAAATCCCTCCGCCTCCGCAGAAGATCCCGAAGCCCCGGTCGTTCACGACCGGGGCTTCGGTCGTTCCTTGATCGTTCCCGGCGCTCCGCAGGGCCGTGCCAGGGGTCGTCTCGGGACCGTCTTGGGGTTGTTTTCGCAGGTCAGGCAGGGTCTGGCAAACGGATTTCGCCTCACGCCGCCAGTCATGTAATGTTGTTCCCGCAACGCCAACCGGGCAGAAAAGTCCGGAAGGAAGAGCAAACACAACAGAACACACAAGCACTCGTAGCTTAACGGATAGAGCATCTGACTACGGATCAGAAGGTTGCAGGTTCGAATCCTGCCGAGTGCACACAGGTGAGAAGCCCCGGACCATGTGTCCGGGGCTTCTTTTGTTGTGGTGTCCCGCTGTCAGTGGCGACCTTTACGCTCGTGAGTGATGGCACAGGTGTGGAAGTGCATGGGGCTCCGGTGGGTCGGGCGGGAGCCCGTGCTGGTCTGGGACGGGGGGCGTCGCAGTGTGTTGCCGTGGGGGAAGCAGGTCGCGTTCGCCGTCGTGGGCGGGGGTGAGCGGCGGTGTGTGGGGGCGCGTGGGCACAGTTGTTTCGCGGGGGCCGCGGTGTCCGGGCGCGGTGTCGGGGCCCGGTGCGAGGAGTGCGCACGGCTGGACCGGGCCCATTCCGTCGCGGCGGACACCATCGCCGACGACCCCCGGCCCTACTCCGTCTATCTGGCCTGGTTCGGACCCGGGATGGTCAAGGTGGGGATCACCGCCGTCGAGCGCGGGTCGGCCCGGCTGCTGGAGCAGGGCGCCGTCGTCTTCACCTGGCTGGGGCGGGGGCCGCTGATGTCCGCCCGGCGCAGTGAGGAGTTGCTGCGTACGGCGTTGGGAGTGCCGGACCGGATCGCGTACGACGCCAAGCGGGCCGTGCGGAGCGCGCTGCCGGAGAGGGACGTACGGGCGGCGGAGATCCGGGAACTGCACACGCGGGCCGTTGGGCTGGGCGGGTGGCCGGACGCCTTGGAGCGGATGCCGTTCGAGGCCGTCGACCACACGGATGCGTTCGGGCTCGACGGGCTGCCGCCGGCCGCGGCCGTGGTCGGCGAGCTGGTGCCGGGAGGCGTCGTGCGGGGGGAACTGGTCGCCGCCGCCGGGCCCGATCTGCATCTGCTGACCGGGCGGGGGGTCGTCGTGCTCGATACGCGGCTCATGACCGGGTGGGAACTGACCGGGGCGACCGGACCGGGGGAGCGCGGGGACGTCACCGTGCCCGTGCGCGAGTTCGGGGGAGTTCAGGACGGGCTTTTCTGAGGGGTAAGGCTAAGGGCGATGGCGATGGCGTAGGCGAGGGCCCGGGGAGCGCGGGCATGAAGGAGTGGCCGGATGGTCAAAGGATCGATCCCTTGCAGATCCTCTTTGGTAGACGGGTGGCGGAGCAACGCCGAGCACCGGGCGGCGCAGAAGCGTGGGCGTGGACGTGGGCGTGGGCGTGGGCGTGCCGAGTGGTACCAGCGCTACGCGCCGCACGTCGCCAAGGTCGAGCGGAGCCACGGTTTCGAGCGCGGGCATGGCTGACGGCACGGAGAAGACGGATGCGGAGCGCGAGGCTGTCGGCGTACGGCGGTTCTGGGAGGGTCTTGGGCTTCCCGGGCTGGTCGACGTCCACACCCACTTCATGCCCGAGTCCGTTCTGAAGAAGGTCTGGGCGTACTTCGACGGGCTCGGGCCGCTCACCGGCGGTGTGGAGTGGCCCATCACCTACCGGGCCGAGGAGGACGAACGGCTCGCCATGCTGCGGCAGTTCGGCGTGCGTGCCTTCACCGCCATGCTCTACCCGCACAAGCCGGGCATGGCCGAGTGGCTGAACCAGTGGGCCGTCGACTTCGCCCGGCGGACCCCCGACTGCCTCCACACGGCGACGCTGTTCCCTGAGCCCGGTGTGGCGGAGTATGTGCGCAAGGCGCTGGACGACGGGGCGCGGGTCTTCAAGGCGCACGTCCAGGTGGGGGCGTACGACCCTGCCGACGAACTTCTCGATCCGGCCTGGGGGTTACTCGCCGAGGCGGGGACCCCCGTCGTGATCCACTGCGGTTCCGGGCCCTCACCAGGCAAGCACACGGGGCCCGAGCCGGTCGGGCGGGTGCTCGCGCGGCATCCGCGGCTGCGGTTGGTGATCGCGCACATGGGGATGCCGGAGTACGAGGACTTCCTGGACCTCGCCGAGCGGTTCAGGGAGGTGCGGCTGGACACGACGATGGCGTTCACGGACTTCAGCGAGGAGCTCGCGCCGTTCCCCCGGCGTGCGCTCCCTCGCCTCGCCGCACTCCCCCGTCCCGCCGGGCTCCTCCACCCCGTGGACCTCTCCCGCCCCGCCCGCCTCTCCCGCCCTGCCTGCCTCTCTGGCGGCTCCCGCCTCTCCGGTCTCGGCGACCGGATCCTGCTCGGGACCGACTTTCCCAACATCCCCTACCCGTACGAGCATCAGCTGCGGGCACTGGAGCGGCTCGGGCTCGGGGAGGACTGGCTGCGGGCGGTCTGTCATGACAACGGGGCGCGGCTGTTCGGGCTGTGAGGGCCGCTGTGAGGGCCGGGCCCGCCCGAACGCCGGACCGCTTGTGCGTACAGCCCTCGCAGCAGTCGCAAGGGGTCACGAGCCGTCGCGAGCAGTCCCCAAGTGTTGCCTGAGAGGCGGCTGTGTGTTTCTCAGGGGATTCACAGGTTCCCGAAAGGGTGCTCTCAGGGCGGGCCACCAGTGTGTTGGCTATGACCACGACCTCGCCCCAGGGGCGCACCGAACTGCTGAGGCCGGACGGGAGCCCCGTCCGTGTGCTTGTCGTGGACGACGAGCTGTCGATCACCGAGCTGCTGTCCATGGCCCTTCGCTACGAAGGGTGGCAGATCCGCAGCGCGGCCGACGGAACCGGTGCGGTGCAGACCGCCCGTGAGTTCCGGCCGGACGCCGTCGTTCTCGACATGATGCTGCCCGACATGGACGGTCTCGCCGTCCTCGGCCGGCTCCGCCGTGAGCTGCCCGAAGTGCCCGTTCTCTTCCTTACCGCGAAGGACGCGGTCGAGGACCGGATCGCGGGTCTGACGGCCGGCGGCGACGACTACGTCACCAAGCCCTTCAGTCTCGAAGAGGTGGTGGCCCGGCTGCGCGGCCTCATCCGCCGCTCCGGCGCCGCCGACCGTCGTTCCGACTCGGTGCTCGTCGTCGGTGACCTCGCCCTGGACGAGGACAGCCACGAGGTGTCGCGCGCCGGTGACGGCATCCACCTCACCGCGACCGAGTTCGAGCTGCTGCGGTTCCTGATGCGCAATCCGCGCCGGGTGCTGAGCAAGGCGCAGATACTCGACCGCGTGTGGTCGTACGACTTCGGCGGACAGGCCAACGTCGTCGAGCTCTACATCTCGTATCTGCGCCGCAAGATCGACGCCGGCCGAGAGCCGATGATCCACACCCGGCGCGGCGCCGGTTACCTGATCAAGCCCGCGACGTCGTGAGCGGGCGACGACGGCCGCGTACGCAGCGGCGCCGACCGTCCGGGGCCCCGCGCACGCAGCGGCGCCGGCAGCCTCGGACCCTGCGGACGCGGCTCGTCGTCTCGGCGGTCGCGCTGATCGCGGTGGTGTGCGCGGTGATCGGTACGGTGACGACGATCGCGCTCCGCTCCCACCTGTACGAGCAGCTCGACAACTCGCTGAGGGACGCCGCCATGCGGGCGGCGGGCCCCCTGAACCCCACCGGGGCCCAGCCCGGCGGTCCTGGCGGCGACGGCAAGCCGAAGAAGACGCTGACGGAGTTCGTCAGCCAGGGCCCGCAGCCCAGCGGCACGGTGGCCGCGGAGGTCAGTGGCGACAGCATCACCGAAGCCAAGGTCGGCAAGAAGACGAAGAGCGACGACGGGATCCCGGACGTCGACCCCCAGTCCCTCACCTCGGCGCAGCAGGCCGTCCTGGCGGATGTGCCGCGGGACGGCGAGCCGCACACGGTCACTCTGCCGGGCCTCGGCGAGTACCACGTCCAGTACCAGACCGGCGACAACGGCTCGTTCTACGTGGGCATGCCCACCGAGGACGTCACCAACACGCTCAACACCCTCATCCTCGTCGAGGTGAGCGTCACCACCGCCGGCCTCATCGCCGCCGGTATCGCCGGCGCCGCCATCGTCACCGTGGCCCTGCGCCCCCTCCGCAAGGTCGCCTCCACCGCCACCCGCGTCTCCGAACTGCCCCTCCACACCGGCGAGGTGACCCTCAACGAGCGGGTCGCGGAGTCCGAGACCGATCCGCACACCGAGGTCGGGCAGGTCGGGGCCGCGCTCAACCGCATGCTCGACCACGTCCACGGCGCCCTGCACGCGCGCCAGGAGAGCGAGACGCGCGTACGGCAGTTCGTGGCGGACGCCAGCCATGAGCTGCGTACGCCTCTCGCGTCCATCCGCGGATACGCCGAGCTGACCAGACGCGGCAGAGAAGAGACCGGGCCCGACACCCGGCACGCGCTGGGCCGGATCGAGTCCGAGGCCGGGCGGATGACGGGCCTCGTCGAGGACCTGCTGCTGCTCGCGCGCCTCGACGCGGGACGGCCGCTGAGTTACGAGCACACCGACCTCTCCCCGCTGGTCGTGGACGCGGTGAGTGACGCCCGCGCGGCCGGGCGCGAGCACAACTGGCGGCTCGAACTGCCCGACGAACCCGCGCTGGTGCTGGCCGACGCGGCCCGCGTGCAGCAGGTCATGGTCAATCTGTTCGCGAACGCGCGTACCCACACACCGCCGGGCACGACCGTGACCGCGCGCGTGCGCCGCCAGGGGTCCTGGGTGTGCGTGGACGTCCAGGACAACGGGCAGGGCATCCCGCCGGACCTCCTGCCGCACGTCTTCGAACGGTTCGCGCGCGGCGACTCGTCGCGCTCGCGCTCCTCCGGGTCGACCGGGCTCGGGCTCGCCATCGTGCAGGCCGTCGCGGCCGCGCACGGCGGTGCGGTGACCGTCGACAGCGTCCCCGGGCACACCGTCTTTACCGTGCATCTGCCCGCGCTGGCCCCTCAAGCGCCCCATTCTCATGAGGCGTTCATTTCCGAAACGAATTCACAACCGTACTCACAGGCACAGCACAGCACGACCACATGGGTGCAACAGGGCGCTTGACGACAGTCGTTGTCATGCGAACCGAACCTTCTCCCGGCAACCTGCCGGCGCGGGAGCACCTCCCGGCCGGAAATGCCGGTACGCCTGTCCTGGACGTAGTGATCCCCGTCTACAACGAGGAGAAGGACCTCCAGCCGTGTGTGCTCAGACTCCACGAGCACCTGTCCCGCACCTTCCCGTACGCGTTCCGCATCACCGTCGCGGACAACGCGTCCACGGACACCACTCCCCTGGTGGCGGCACGGCTGGCGGCGGAGCTCCCCGAGGTCAGATCGTTCCGGCTGGAGGAGAAGGGCCGCGGCCGGGCGCTGCGCACCGTCTGGTCCGCCTCGGACGCCCCGGTCCTCGCCTACATGGACGTCGACCTCTCCACCGACCTGAACGCCCTGCTTCCGCTGGTCGCCCCGCTGATCTCCGGTCACTCCGACCTGGCGATCGGCTCGCGGCTCGCCCGTAGCTCGCGGGTGGTGCGGGGCGCCAAGCGGGAGTTCATCTCCCGTACGTACAACCTGATCCTGCGGGGTTCGCTGCAGGCCCGGTTCTCCGACGCGCAGTGCGGCTTCAAGGCGATCCGGCGCGATGTGGCGCAGGTGCTGCTGCCGCTCGTCGAGGACACCGGATGGTTCTTCGACACCGAGATGCTGGTCCTCGCCGAACGGGCCGGGCTGCGCATCCACGAGGTACCGGTCGACTGGGTCGACGACCCGGACTCGACCGTGCACATCGTGAAGACCGCGACCGACGACCTCAAGGGCGTGTGGCGCGTGGGACGCGCCCTCGCCACCGGTTCACTGGCGCTGGACCGCCTCGCCCGGCCGTTCGGCGACGACCCGCGCGACCGCGAGATCAACGGCGTACCGAAGGGCCTGGCCCGCCAGCTCGTCGGATTCTGTGTCGTGGGCGCCCTGTCCACACTGTTCTACCTGGTGCTCTACAGCGGCTTCCGTACGTTCTCGGGTTCGCAGATCGCCAACGCGCTCGCCCTGCTCGTCTCGGCGGTCGCCAACACCGCCGCCAACCGGCGCCTGACCTTCGGCGTACGCGGCAAGGGCAGCGCGATACGGCACCAGGCGCAGGGCCTGGTCGTCTTCGGTATCGGACTCGCCCTCACCAGCGGCTCGCTCGCCGCACTGAACGCGGCGACGACCGAACCGGCGCACGCCACCGAACTCGCGGTCCTGATCGTCGCCAACCTCGCGGCGACCGTGCTGCGGTTCCTGCTCTTCCGGGCCTGGGTGTTCCCGGACCGGCACGACACGTCACCGTCGACCGTCGTCGCCTCTCACACACCCGCCGCGCCGCACGTGCCGCCTGCCCCACCTGTGCCGGCCGGACCCGCGTCACCCGTCTACGCGACGGCGCCGCAGTCCCCGTACGGCACGCAGTCCCTGTACGGCACGGCGAACACATCCGGTTCGTACGGCACGGCCGACGCTCCGCACGACCACCAGATGTGGGGGGACCCGCCCATGCGGATGCAGCCGGTGCCCCCGAACGACCACGGTCACGATCCGAGGAACGGGAACGGGAACGCGCGATGACGACGACTCATGACCATCCGGGCACGGGGCCCGCCGGCCCCGACGGTCCCGACCGGCGGCCACCCGCCCCGACCGCCGTACGGGAACCGGCCGCCGTACGGGAACCGGCCGACCCGGTCACTCCGGCGGAGCCGACCGCCCCCGAGGACGGCAGCCCCGAGCAGCCCTTCGCGCGCCGCCTGTGGCGCGGGCGGCCCGAGGACAACCGCTGGGTGCGCCCCGCGTTCCTCGGCGCCCTGCTGCTGATCGGCGCGCTCTACACGTGGAACCTCACGGCCTCCGGGTACGCCAACTCCTTCTACTCGGCGGCGGCCCAGGCCGGCAGCCAGTCCTGGAAGGCCTTCTTCTTCGGCTCGCTCGACTCGGCCAACGCCATCACCGTCGACAAGCCCCCGGCCTCTCTGTGGCCGATGGGCCTGTCGGTGCGGCTGTTCGGCCTGAACTCCTTCGCGATCCTGTTCCCGCAGGTCCTCATGGCCGTCGCCACGGCCGGAGTGCTGTACGGGGCCGTGCGCCGCAGGTTCACCCCCGCGGCCGGCTTCATCACCATGGCGGTGTTCGCGCTCACGCCTGTCGCCGCGCTGATGTTCCGCTTCAACAACCCGGACGCGGCCCTCGCCCTCCTGATGGCCGTCACGGTCTACTGCGTACTGCGCGCCATGGAGAAGGCCGAGACGAAGTGGCTCCTGTGGGCGGGTGCGGCCGTCGGTCTCGCCTTCCTGGTCAAGACCCTCCAGGCCTTCCTGATCCTGCCGCCCCTCGCGATCATCTACGTGATCCTCGCCCCCACGAACCTGCGCAAGCGCATCGGCCAGGTGCTTCTCAGCGGCCTCGCGATGATCGTCGCGGGCGGCTGGTGGGTGGCCCTGGTCGAACTGTGGCCCGCGTCCTCCCGCCCGTACATCGGCGGCTCGCAGAACAACTCCTTCCTCGAACTGACCTTCGGCTACAACGGGCTCGGCCGCATCAACGGCGAGGAGACCGGCAGCGTCGGCGGTGGCGGAGGCGGAGGCGGAGGCGGGGGAAGCAGCTGGGGCGAGACCGGCTGGGACCGGATGTTCAGCTCCTCCATCGGCGGTCAGATCTCCTGGCTGATCCCGGCCGCGCTGATCGTGCTCGCCGCGGGCATCGCCCTGACGTGGAAGGCCAGGCGGACCGACACGGCCCGTGCCGCGTTCCTCGCCTGGGGCGGCTCGCTGATGATCACCATGCTGGTCTTCAGCTTCATGCAGGGCATCTTCCACGAGTACTACACCGTGGCCCTCGCCCCGTACGTCGCCGCCGTGGTCGGCATGGGCGCGAGCGTGCTGTGGGAAGAGCGCGGCCGGATGTGGATCTCGCTCACCATGGCGGCCGGCAGTACGGCCACCGCGGTCTGGGGGTACGTCCTTCTGAACCGTTCCTCCGACTACCTGCCCTGGTTGAAGTGGCTGGTCCTGGTCGGCGGGCTGGTCGCGGCGCTGGGCCTGATCTTCATCTCGCGGCTGGGGCGAAGGCTGTCCCTCGCGGTGGTCGGGCTCAGCTTCGTCGCGGCTCTCGCGGGCCCGACGGCGTACACGCTGACCACGCTGAACGAAGGCCACAGCGGCTCGATCGTCACGGCGGGGCCCTCGGTCTCGGGCGGTCGCGGCGGCCCCGGTGGCGGTGGCGGCATGGGCGGCGGTCCCGGTGGCGGCGGCGGTATGCCGGGCGGGAACCAGCAGGGCGGCACCGGCCAGCAGGGCGGCGGCACGGGGCAGCCCCCGACCGGCGGCATGCCGGGCGGCAACGGCCAGCAGAACGGCCAGAACGGCCAGACCCAGCCGGGTGGCGGTACCGCCGGTGGCGCCGGTGACGGCGGCGGTATGGGCGGCGGAGGCGGTGGCGGTATGGGCGGTCTGCTCAACGGCGCGACCGTCAGTTCGAAGGCCAAGGCGCTCCTGCAGAAGAACTCCGGGGACTACACCTGGGCCGCGGCGGCCATCGGCGCGCAGAACGCCGCGAGCTATCAGCTCTCCACCGGCGACCCGGTGATGGCGATCGGCGGCTTCAACGGCAGTGACCCCTCGCCGACGCTGGCCCAGTTCAAGAAGTACGTGGCGGACGGCAAGATCCACTACTTCATCTCCTCCGGCTCCATGGGCGGCGGTGGCGGCAGCGACGACTCCGGCACCGCGTCCAAGATCACCGCTTGGGTGGAGGACAACTTCAAGAAGGTGACGGTGGGTTCGTCCACCTTCTACGACCTGACGCAGGCCACGAGCAGCTGACGGTTCGCACTGGTAGGGGCGGTGGCCGGGGTGAGAGTGCCCCGGCCACCGCCCTTCGCCATGCGCCCCGTAACAGCCTTTGCCATGCGCCCCGTAACTGCCTTGCCATGCGCCCGTAACTGCGTTGTACGCCGTATAAGAAGTGTTCTACGGTGTATGGCATGCCCCCTTCCCAGGGCCACCCCCAGCGGTGGCTGATCCTCGGTGTCATCTGCCTCGCCCAGCTCACCGTGCTGCTCGACAACACCGTGCTGAACGTCGCGATCCCCACACTCACCGGGGAACTGGGCGCAGGCACCTCAGACATCCAGTGGATGATCAACGCGTACTCGCTGGTGCAGTCGGGGCTGCTGCTCAGCGCGGGCAGCGCGGCCGACCGCTACGGCCGCAAGAAGATGCTGGTCGCCGGACTCGTCCTGTTCGGCATCGGCTCCCTGGTCGCCGGACTCGCCGACACCACCGGGCAGTTGATCGCCGCCCGCGCGGGCATGGGCGTCGGCGGCGCGCTGCTGCTCACCACCACGCTCGCCGTCGCGATGCAGATCTTCGCGCCCGACGAGCAGCCGAAGGCCATCGGTATCTGGAGCGCGGTCAACGCCCTCGGCTTCGCGACCGGGCCCCTGCTCGGCGGGTTCATGCTCGACCACTACTGGTGGGGCGCGATCTTCCTCATCAACCTGCCGGTGGTGGCACTGGCACTCGCCGCGGTGATCACCCTCGTACCGGAATCCAGAAACCCGCGCGGCGACCGCCCCGACCTCCTCGGCGCACTGCTCTCCACGATCGGCATGACCGCCCTCGTGTACGCGATCATCTCCGGTCCGGAGCACGGCTGGACCTCCGGCCGCGTCATCGCCACGGCCGCCCTGGCGCTCCTCGTACTGGCCCTCTTCGCCTACTGGGAGAGCCGCATCCCTTATCCCATGCTGGACCTGCACTTCTTCCGGGACCGGCGCTTCACGGGGGCGGTCGCCGGCGCCGTGCTGATCACCTTCGGCATGGGCGGCGCGCTCTTCCTGCTGACCCAGCACCTCCAGTTCGTCCTCGGATACGGGCCCCTGGAGGCGGGTCTGCGCACGGCGCCGCTCGCCCTGACCGTGGTGGCCCTCAACTTCACCGGACTGTCGGCGAAGTTCACGGCGAAACTCGGCACACCGGTGTCGATCGCCCTCGGCATGGTGCTGATGTCGGGCGGCCTGGTGTCGATCGCGACCCTCACGGCGAGCGGTTACGGCGGCACGCTCCTCGGCCTGCTGCTCATCGGCGCGGGCTGCGCGGTCGCCAACCCCGCCATGGCGCACGCCATCATGAGCGCGATCCCGCCGGAGAAGGCGGGCGTGGGCGCGGGGATCAACGGCACGCTGGCCGAGTTCGGCAACGGCCTCGGTGTCGCCGTCCTCGGCGCGGTCCTCAACGCCCGCTTCGCCGCACTGATCCCGTTCGCCGCGGCGTCGCTCCCGGCGACGCTCGCCGCGGCGGGCTCGGCGGACGAGCGCGCGCGGATCACGGACGGGTTCGCGTCGGGCCTGGAGACCAGCCAGCTGGTGGGCGCGGTGGCCGTGCTCCTCGGCGGACTGCTGGCCGCCGCGTTGCTTCGGCGGGCCGAGAGGGCAGACTCCGCGGTGGCGGCGGCGCCGATGTGAGGGCCGCCCGGTAGGTATCAGGGCTGGGGCGGACCTCGGTGGTCCGAGGCGTCCCGGCGTGGGAGTGTCGAGGAAGGTGCGCCATGGTGAGGGCAGTCGACCGGGCCGAGCGCCCGGCACGGACCAGCGTGTGGTTGGAGGGCAAGGCCCCGCGAGGTGGTGGCGCCCGGGGCGGCCAGCCGGCGTCGCTCGACCGGGACCGGATCACCGAGGCCACGGTACGGCTGCTCGACGCGGACGGTCTGGCCAAGTTCTCCATGCGACGGCTGGCCGCCGAGCTGAATGTGACCGCGATGTCCGTCTACTGGTACGTGGACACGAAGGACGACCTTCTTGAGCTCGCGCTCGACGCGGTCTACGGCGAACTGGAGCTGCCCGATCCGGCGGCGGACGAGGACTGGCGGGATCAGCTCCGTGCGATCGCCTCCGGTTACCGGGCGCTGCTCGTACGGCACCCGTGGGCCTCGCCGCTCGCCGGGACGTTCCTCAACATCGGGCCCAGGTCGGTCGCCTTCTCGCGGACCGTGCAGCGGGTGATCCGCAGGACGGGGCTGCCCACGCACCGGCTGGCGGGGGCCATCTCGGCCGTCTTCCAGTTCGTGTACGGGTTCGGCACGATCGAGGGGCACTTCACGGCGCGCTCGGCCGAGGCGGGGATGAGCCCTGACGCCTACTTCCAGCAGGCGCTGAGCACGTTGCGGTCGGCTCCTGAACTCGATGACGTCCTGGAGGAGTCCGACGAGCTGATGAGGGCGCGTGGGGGGAGCACGGTGGAGGAGATGTACGAGCGGGACTTCGGGTTCGCGTTGGACCTGGTGATCGCGGGGATCGAGACGGTGGTGCTTCGCGGCGGTGAGGGGTAGGGGTGCGGGGCGGTTGCCCGCGCCGCTGAGGGCAAAGACAAGAAGATCGCGCCGTTCCCCGCGCTCCTGAGGGGTGGAGACCCTAGGGGCAAAGGCCGAAGATCGCGCCGTTCCCCGCGCCCCTAGGGGGGATGAAGTCGTCCTATGCCAGGCGGGCCGGGAAGCCGCCCGTGGCTACCGGGCCCCACCTTTCCGGGGTGATGCGGATGATCGACTTGCCCTGCTTGAGCATGGCCTCCCGGTACTCGTCCCAGTCCGGGTGCTCGCCCGAGATGTTGCGGAAGTACTCGACCAGGGGTTCCACCGAGTCGGGGGAGTCGATCACCTCGGCCGTGCCGTCGATCTGGACCCAGGGGCCGTTCCACTCGTCGCTCAGGACGATCAGGCTGACCCGCTCGTCGCGCTTGGCGTTGCGGGTCTTGGCGCGCTCCGGGTAGGTGGAGACGACGATGCGGCCCGAGTCGTCGACCCCGCAGGTCAGGGGCGAACCCTGCGGGCTCCCGTCGGCCCTGCGGGTCAGCAGGATGGCGCGATGACGGGGACGTACGAAGTCGAGCAACTCGGCCGGCGATACGGAGGTGTTCGTCGCGATGTTCGGTGCCATGGGGGCAGCCTAAGGGCTACAACGGCCCGCCCAGGCTGACCCTGCCGTGCCTACGACCGTGCCCATGCCCATGTCCATGTCCATGCCCATGCCCATGCCCATGCCCATGCCCATGTCCATGTCTATGTCTATGTCTATGTCTATGTCTGCGGGAGTGTCTCGCCCTGTACGGCCTGGATGTCCAGCTCCACCTTCAGCGTCGTGCCGATCGCCGCGATGCCCGCCTGCACCACCTGGTTGTAGTTCATCGCGAAGTCCTCGCGGCGCAGTTCCGTGGTGGCGCGGAAGGCCGCCCGGGTGCCGCCCCAGGGGTCGGCGCCGGTGCCGAGGTAGGCGAGGTCCAGGTCGACCGGGCGTACGACCCCGTGCAGGGTCAGGTCGCCGCGCACCGTCCAGCGGTCCGTGCCGGTGGCCGGGGTCAGACCCGTCGAGACGAACGTGATCTCCGGGTGGCGCTCCACGTCCAGGAAGTCCGGCGACTTCAGATGCCCGTCGCGCATGGCGTTGCCCGTGTCGATCGAGTCGGCCCGGATCACCGCCTCCACCCGGGACTTGGCGACGTCGTCCGGGGCGATCTCGATGGAACCGGCGAACCGCGTGAACCGGCCGTGCACGCTGGAGATCCCCAGGTGCTGGGCGACGGCGCCCACGGAGGAGTGGGCGGGGTCCACCGTCCAGGGGCCCGGCGGCGGCAGCTCGGTACCGCCCTGGCGGGCGAGGGTCACGGTGCCGATCTCGGCCCGGCCGCTCGCCGTGACGATGGCGCTCGACGCGACGGGCGCGTACCCGACGGCCGTGACGATCACCGTGTACGCGCCGGGCGCGAGCACGACCGCGTCCCGCACACCGCCCTCCTCGTCGGCCTCGGCGCGCACCACCTGGGCACCCGTCATGTCGGTCACGGTGACGACCGCGTGCGACACGGCCCAGCCGTCCCGCGTACGGATCCGCGCGGTCAGTCCCATTGCACACAACCTCATCTCGTCGATCCGGCCCGTGGGGCGCGCCTCCGCTCGGGACGCGCCCCACGGGCCGGGTTCTGCGACTACTCGTTCTTCAGGTGGCCCTGTGACTACTCAGGTGGTCCTGCGACTACTCGCCGGGGTGGGCGAGCCGGATGTCGTGGCCGTCCACGCCGCCGCCGCTCACGGTCAGTGCCGTGGCCACCGGCGGGTAGCCGGTCGCGATGACGGTGTACTCGCCGCTGTCCAGGTCGGCGAAGGCGTACGCCCCGTCCGTCCCGGTGGTGGCGGTGCCGACCACGTTGCCCGCCGCGTCGACGAGCGTGACCCGGGCGTCGCCCAGGGGGCCGGCGGGTGCGCGCACCACGCCCTGGAGCTGCGCTCCGGCGGTGAGCTCGACCTCGACCCGGGTGACCCCGGTGCCGCCGACCTCGACCGGCAGGGCGCGGGGGCGGTGTCCGGCGGCGTTCACCGCGACGGTCACGGCACCGGGCACCAGCTCGGCGAAGGCGAACTCGCCCTGTTCACCGGTGGTCCCGGTGGCCAGTACGTCACCGCGCACATCGGTCACGATGACCATCGCGCCCACGACCGGCCGCCCGCTCTCGGCGGCCTTCACCGCACCGGCGAGCCCGCTCGTGCCGCTCAGCAGGATGTCGTACGCGAGCGGCTCACCGTTCACGACGACCGTCGAGGCCTGCGGCTGGAACCCGTCCGCGGAGGCGATCAGCACGTACGAACCCGTGCCGGGCGCGTCCACCGCGTAGGCACCGTCGGCCTGTGCGACCGAGCGGCCCAGCTGACGGCCCGCGAGGGAGATCAGCGTGACGGCGGCCCGGGGCACGGGCGCGCTCTCGGCACCGCGTACGAACCCGTGGACGGGGACTCCGCCGGAACCGGCACTCGCGCCGGCGTCGGTACCGGCCGCCAGGGTGGCGACGGCCGAGAGCCGCTGGGTGCCCGCGGGCCCCCGCTCAAGGCCTTCACCGGCGCCGGTGTCCGCGACGGCCCAGCTGGGTACGCGCTCGTCGGTCCCGTTCGGGAAGACGTCGGCCGAGCCGGCCGCCGCGGGGGAGTCCGCCGCCGGGGCGGCCTCGGCGACCGCTGCCGTGCCCTGAGGCTGGGCGGCCTGGGCTGCCTCGGCGGCCTGCGCCAGCCCGCCCGAGGTCCGCAGCGGGACCTCCTTGATGAACAGCGTGACGAGGAAGGCGAGCAGGGCCAGGGCAGCCGCGATCATGAAGACGTCCGCGATGCCGTGCCCGTACGCGCTCTCCATGACCGTGCGCAGCGGCGCGGGCAGGGAGTCCATGTCCGGGATGCTGCCGGTCGAATGGCTCGCCGCGGCCGCGTACTTGGGGTCGATGCCGGTGAGGCCGTCCTTGACGTAGTCGGTGATGCGGTTGGCCATCACCGCGCCGAGCGCGGAGACGCCCATCGCGCCACCGAGGGAACGGAAGAAGGTCACCGTGGAGCTGGCCGCGCCGAGGTCCTGGGGCGCCACCTGGTTCTGCGTGGAGAGCACCAGGTTCTGCATCATCATGCCGATGCCGAGACCCAGCAGCGCCATGAAGACGCCGGTCTTCCAGTAGTCCGTGTCGTAGCGGATGGTGCCCAGCAGACCGAGGCCCGCCGTGATGAGCACGCCGCCGCCGACCAGCCAGGCCTTCCACTTTCCGGTCTTGGTGATGATCTGGCCGGAGACGGTGGAGGAGACGAACAGACCGGCGATCATCGGGATCGTCAGCACACCGGACATGGTGGGCGACTCGTCGCGGGCCAGCTGGAAGTACTGGCTGAAGAAGACGGTGCCGGAGAACATCGCGACACCGACGAAGAGCGAGGCGATGGAGGAGAGCGCGATGGTCCGGTTGCGGAAGAGCCGCAGCGGGATGATCGGCTCCTTGGCCTTGGACTCGATGAGCACGAAGAGCAGTCCGAGCGCGATCGAGCCGCCGACCATCGCGTACGTCTGCCACGACACCCACTCGTACTTGTCGCCCGCGAAGGTGACCCAGAGGAGCAGCAGCGAGACCGCGGCGGAGATGAAGAACGCTCCGGCCCAGTCGACCTTCACGTCCCGCTTCACGACGGGCAGGTGCAGGGTCTTCTGGAGGACGATCAGCGCGATGATCGCGAAGGGGACACCGACGTAGAAGCACCAGCGCCAGCCGAGCCAGCTGGTGTCCGTGATGACACCGCCGAGCAGCGGGCCGCCGACGGTCGCGACGGCGAACGTGGCTCCGAGGTAGCCGGAGTACCGGCCGCGCTCACGCGGGGAGATCATCGCGGCCATGACGATCTGCGCGAGGGCGGACAGACCGCCCACGCCGACGCCCTGCACCACGCGGCAGGCGATCAGCATGCCCGCGTTCTGCGACAGGCCGGCGGCGGCCGAGCCCAGGACGTAGATGACGAGCGCTATCTGGACGAGCGCCTTCTTGCTGTACAGGTCCGCGAGCTTGCCCCACAGGGGCGTGGTCGCGGTCATCGACAGCAGGGCGGCGGTGACGACCCAGGTGTAGGCGGACTGGCCGCCGCCCAGGTCGCCGATGATCTCGGGCAGTGCGTTGGAGACGATCGTCGACGACAGGATCGCGACGAACATGCCGAGCAGCAGCCCGGACAGGGCTTCCATGATCTGCCGGTGCGTCATCGGAGCGCCGTCGGGGACGCCTCCGTGCTTGGCGTGTGAGCCCCGCACACCGGCTGGTGTGGTCGTTGCCATGGGCTTCCTTTTCTTGTGTTGCGTCATACAGGTGTACGGGTGGTCCGCTCGGGGGGCGCCGCGGCGGGCACGGCGGGTGCGGCCGGCAGGGCCGGTACGGCTTGTACGGCCGGTACGGGTCGGCAGTCGCCGAAGCTGGCGCGCAGTCGTCCGAGCAGGGTGTTGAGCTGGTCGACCTCGTCGTCGGACCAGTCCGCCAGGTAGTGGGCGAGCGCGTTCATATAGCGCTCGGAGAGGTCGGCGAGCATGTCCCGTCCGGCGGGGGTGAGCCGCAGGATGCGGGAGCGCTTGTCGGCAGGGTCCGGGGACCGGTCGATCCAGCCGTGCTCGGCGACGTGTGCCACATGCCGGCTGGTCACCGACATGTCGATGGCCATCAGCTCGGCGAGACGGCTCATCCGCATCTCGCCGTGCCGGTCGAGCAGCGTGAGCACCGCGGCGGAGCCCGCCGGGCACTCGTGCGGGAGGATCCGGCCCAGCCCCCGCTTCACGGCGCCGATGGCGCTGAGCTGCTGGGCCAGCTCCTCGTACTGCCGTCGAGCGGCCACCGAACCTCCCTCATGTTTTTGTTGCTTAAGGCAACCATAAATACAGATGGTTGCTGCAGGCAAACTAGACGGGACCCTCCGGGCTAAAAGCTTGGCAAAGGCACGTATTAGCGAACGTAAACTCGCAGCTCAGGCGGTTCTCCACAGCCGCCCGGCCGCAGCCCCACCCAGCCCGTCCGGCGTTCGAGGACGAGGCCGCAAGGCCGACAACGGGGTCCGGGGGCGAAGCTCCCGGGAACAGCGCGCACCAGATGGACTGCCCCAGAACTTGGGGCCGCAGATCGCACCCGATAGGGTCACGCGCATGGCAAACACCCAGGGCCCCGAGGGCAACTACGACCCCGCGGGTAGCACCCAGATGTTCCGAGCTTTCGTCGACGACCCGCAGAGCCGCCAGCAGCAGCAGGCGGCCACCACCCAGGGTCCCCGTGTCGGCCTGATCGTCGGTGTGATCGTGGCGGTCGCGATCGTCGCCGTGGTCGCCTGGCTCGCCCTCAGGTAACCGCGCGGGGCGCCGCCGGGCGCCCTACGCCCACCGGACGGACACGTCCCGCGTCTCCACACGTGCGTGCATGCCGAGCGGCGCACTCTCCCACGCTCGGCTGCGCTCGCGCGGGGGACTCCCATGGCGTCGACGCACGCCGTCCAGGTCTCCTCCGTCCAGGGCTCCTCCGTCCGGCTGCCCGGAGCGATCGGTACGGGCAGTCGTTCGGCCGACTCGACGCTCGCCCAGTCGATCCCGAGTGCGTCGATGACGTGCGTCCCGAAGGTCACCGTGCCCGAACGCACCGCGGTGCCCCCGGCGCTGTGTAACCCGACGGTGACCTTCTCGCACCATCGCTTGTCAGCGGGCTCCCGCTCGGGCTCCCGCTCGGGCTCGCCGACGACCAGCACGGCGAGACCTCCGCATGGGTCTCCGCCATCGCCCGACCGAGTACCGCCGGGCGCCCCATCCACCGAACTCGGGCCGCTCACCGGCCCCTTGATCGCGGACGGGCTCTCCGGAGTCACCAGCTCGACGTCCCCGTGGGCGCGACGCCCTCTGCGCACGACGAGGGACGCTGCACGGCGACGTACCCGTCACTCGCGCCTCCGCCACCACTGAGGCCGAGACCGCTGCCGAGACTGCTGCCGCTGCCGAGCTGCTGCGGCTGCCGAGGCCGTCACCGCAGGCGACCGACGTCATGGTCCCGAGACAGACCACAGCCGCCGAGACACCCCCAAGGGCCCCTCGGCGACCACGTATCGACCGCTGCCCCACCCGTCGACGCATCGCGCCGGTGTGGCTGACGACCCGTCAATCTCGGACCCCTCACAGGGTCTTGGCGGTAGCTCAGTCCGAGATGAGGCCTTCCCGCAGCTGGGACAGCGTCCGCGTGAGCAGCCGGGAGACGTGCATCTGCGAGATGCCGACCTCCTCGCCGATCTGCGACTGCGTCATGTTGGCGAAGAAGCGGAGCATGATGATCTGCCGCTCGCGGGGCGGGAGTTTGGCCAGCAGGGGCTTCAGGGACTCGCGGTACTCGACACCCTCCAGTGCCGTGTCCTCGTAACCGAGGCGGTCCGCGAGGGAGCCCTCGCCGCCGTCGTCCTCGGGAGCCGGGGAGTCGAGGGACGACGCCGTGTAGGCGTTGCCCACCGCCAGGCCGTCGACCACGTCCTCCTCGGACACGCCCAGTACGACGGCGAGTTCGGCGACGGTCGGCGAGCGGTCCAGCTTCTGGGAGAGCTCGTCGCTGGCCTTGGTCAGCGCGAGCCGCAGCTCCTGGAGCCGGCGCGGGACGCGCACCGACCACGAGGTGTCCCGGAAGAAGCGCTTGATCTCACCCACGACCGTCGGCATCGCGAACGTCGGGAACTCCACGCCCCGTTCGCAGTCGAAGCGGTCGATCGCCTTGATCAGGCCGATCGTGCCGACCTGGACGATGTCCTCCATCGGTTCGTTGCGCGACCGGAAACGGGCGGCCGCGTAACGCACCAGCGGGAGGTTGAGTTCGATGAGGGTGTCCCGCACATAGCCGCGCTCGGGACTGTTCTCGTCCAGTGCGGCGAGCCGCAGGAACAGGGAGCGGGACAGCGTTCGGGTGTCGATCACTTCCGGGGTCGGGGGGAAGGCCGGGGCTTCCGCGGCCTGGATGGCCGGAACCTCGACAACGACACTGTGAAGCACGTCTGGCGCGGATTCGCTCTTCGTGAGCGTGAGCACCTTCGAGCTGCCCTGGTCTGCGGACATGCCACCCCCTTTGGGTCGCGGACGGTCGCGGCGGACGCTCCCGTCGAAGGAACGCAGCCTCCACCTGAATACCGGAGGCGGGGCTGCGGCAAACGCGTCACCGGAAGAATGTCACATGTCGGCAACACGCTGTAGTGACATGTCGACACAAGAGGGGTGAATAGGCCCTGGAAAAGAGGGGTCTGACGGTTTTTCGGCGCAGAGATGACGAGAAAAGGCCTTGAGAGCGATTCGCTCCCCGGGGCTACGCCTCGATCCTGTTTGCGGATCGAAGCCGAGCGAAACTACGGGCGAGGAGCCTTGACACATGCATCTGCGAGACACCCAGTTCCGCGCTGATCTGTGACTGCGTCAGATTGCTGTAGTAACGCAGCAGAAGGATGCGTTGCTCCCGCTCGGGAAGTTGGACGAGCAGGTGCCGTACGAGGTCCCGGTGCTCCACGCCGTCCAGTGCGGGGTCCTCGAAGCCGAGCCGGTCGAGCAGACCCGGCAGCCCGTCCCCCTCCTGGGCGGCCTCCAGGGAGGTCGCGTGGTACGAGCGCCCGGCCTCGATGCAGGCCAGCACCTCGTCCTCGGCGATACGCAGCCGTTCGGCGATCTCGGCGGTCGTGGGTGTGCGCCCGAAGGCCGTCGTGAGGTCCTCGGTGGCGCTGTTCACCTGCACCCACAGCTCGTGCAGCCGGCGCGGTACGTGGACCGTGCGGACGTTGTCGCGGAAGTACCGCTTGATCTCGCCGATGACGGTGGGCATCGCGAAGGTCGGGAACTGCACGCCCCGGTCGGGGTCGAAGCGGTCGATGGCGTTGATCAGCCCGATGGTCCCGACCTGGACGACATCCTCCATGGGCTCGTTGCGTGAGCGGAAGCGGGCGGCGGCGTACCGCACGAGCGGGAGGTTCGCCTCGATCAGCGCGGCCCGCACCCGGCCGTGCTCGGGGGTGCCGGGCTCCAGGTTCTTGAGCTCGCCGAAGAGGACCTGGGTGAGGGCCCGGGTGTCGGCCCCGCGGCGCCGCTGCGGGCTCTGGTCCTGGGAATCGCCCGGCTCGTCGAGCCGTTCGAGGGCCTGCGGCTTCTGCTGGGGAGGTGCGGGTGCTTGAGGCGCGGTACTGGCCGGCACGGTCAACTCCACCTCTGGGTCCGTCAACCCGTGAAAACACAAGTCCGAACGACGTCCGTCAGACACATGCGTCAACTCATCGGTCAAAAGCGGTCATAGCATCACAAGACATGTGCACTGTGTGCAAGCACCTCATCACTCCGTGTTGAACCCGTCCCCGGCCCGTCCCCGGCCCGCCCCTGGCTCGCCCCCGGCCCGCTTCGGGTTCGGGGCATGAAAGAACCCCCCGCCGTTCGGGCGAGGGGCTGGTGTTCCGCGCGGGACGCGTCGCGTCGCGGCGTCGCGGCTCAGAACTCGTAGTCGGCGATCACCCACGTGGCGAACTCGCGCCACAGAGCGACGCCCGCCTGGTGGTCGGGGTGCTCGGTGTACCGCTTGAGCGCTTCCGTGTCCTCGACCGCCGAGTTGATCGCGAAGTCGTAGGCGATGGGGCGGTCGGTGATGTTCCACTCGCACTCCCAGAACTGCAGTTCGGGAATCGACCCGCCGAGCGCACGGAAGGCGGCGACGCCCTCGGCGACGCGGGGTTCGTCCCGCTCGACACCTTCGTTGAGCTTGAAGAGGACCAGGTGGCGGATCACATGCACTCCCAGGACGAACGGGGATACGAGGGAACGGGGATACCGAGGGAACGGGCATACGGGCATACGGGCATACGGGGTAAGAAGTCCGAGATGCGGGGCAGTGGTCGTACGGCCGCCGACCGCGGCCCTCGGCCTGTCTAGTCCTTGGCGCCGTCGGCGATCCAGGTCATGAAGTCACCGACGGACTGGGCGGCGTTCGAGATGCCCTCGAAGCCTATCTGGACGTAGTCCGCCGCGTTTTCGGGGTCGGTGATGATCACGTACAGCGCGAATACCACGACTACGTAGACGGCGATCTTCTTCGAATTCACCGCCATCGCGGCCTCCCCCGTGTGCCTGTCGGGACCCCTGTTGTCGGCCGCGAGTGTAACCCCGGGCAGTTGATCTGACGATCTTTCAGTGCAGCGAGGCAGCGCAGCACGAAGGGCCCGGTCCAGTGGACCGGGCCCCTCATCTACCTGCGGTAGCGGAGGGATTTGAACCCTCGGTGACTTGCGCCACACTCGCTTTCGAGGCGAGCTCCTTCGGCCGCTCGGACACGCTACCGAGAGAGATCCTAGCCCAAGATGGGCCGTGCTCGGAAATCGGTTCAGCGGCGTCTGAAGAACTCCGTGAGCAGTCGGGCGCACTCCTCGTCGAGCACTCCGGCGATCACTTCGGGCCGGTGGTTGAGCCGGCGGTCGCGTACGACGTCCCACAGGGAGCCGGCCGCGCCCGCCTTCTCGTCCCGGGCGCCGTAGACGACCCGGTCCACGCGGGACTGGACGAGCGCGCCGGCGCACATCGTGCAGGGTTCGAGGGTGACGACGAGCGTGCAGCCGGTGAGCCGCCACTCCCCGGTCCTCGCGGCGGCCCGGCGGATCGCCAGCACCTCGGCGTGGGCGGTCGGGTCACCGGCCGCCTCACGCTCGTTGTGCCCGGTGGCCAGCACCGTCGTGCCGTCCGGGGCCAGCACCACGGCGCCGACGGGTACGTCCTCGCCGCGGCCCGCGAGTCCGGCCTGCTCCAGGGCGAGCCGCATCGCGGGCCGCCAGCGGTCCCGTACGGGGTCGTCGGTTACAGGGTCGTCGGGTACGGGATCGTCGGGTACGGGATCGCGCAGGAGACCTCGTACCGGATGTCGTACGGGATTCTGTAGGGGATCTTGTACGGGCACGGGCACGGGTACGGGCACGGGACCGTCGGCGGGGTCCTGTTCCTCCTGCGCGTTCGGCGGAGTCAGCGGACGGCCTCCAGGACCTCTGCCGCCCCGAGGACCTCGGCGATCTCGCCGAGTGCGTCGGTGCTGTCCAGGGTCAGCAGCTCCTTCTCGTTCACACCGAGATCGGTGAGGACCTCGCGGTCTCCGATGGGTCCGGACGGCACGGTCTCACCCTTGGAGGTGGTGCCGACGTCGTCCTCTTCGTCGTTGTCGGTCTCGTCCTCGGGTTCACCGTCCTCCGTGCCGTCGAGATCGAGGGAGTCCAAGTCGGCGACATCGTCGTCGCCGGGCTCCCTTCCGAGCAGTTCGTCCGTGAGCAGGATCTCGCCGTACGAACTGCGGGCCGCGGCCGCGCCGTCCGAGACGTAGATGCGAGGGTCCTCCTCGCCGTCCACGCGGACGACTCCGAACCACGCGTCCTCCTGCTCGATGTAGACGAGCACCGTGTCGTCGTCGACCGAGGCTTCGCGGGCCAGGTCGGCTAGATCCGACAGGGTCTCCACATCGTCGAGCTCTGTGTCGCTCGCTTCCCACCCGTCTTCGGTGCGCGCGAGCAGTGCGGCGAAGTACACCGTGACTCTCCCACTGGTCCTAGGCGTGCCGGTTGGGGATCCCCCCGGCGGAGGTTGTGGGCGGGGGATACGTGCTCCGAGCCCCGCCCACTCGGAATCGTGGCAGAAACAGAGCGTTCAGGAGAGGTCTTCGGCTCGCTGTGTCCCGGTCGCGTTCCCACGCCCGGTCGCGTGGCGCGTGCGTCACACCGCCGCATGGCCTCACCTGGGCGCCCGGCGCCCACCGACAGCGGGATCGTACGCCGCCGTGACCCGGCTTCGTACGCGCCTGTCCGAGCGCTGCCCGGCGGGTCGCGGCGCGATGCCCCTACGGGCGTGCCGGTGGCCGGACCCGGGGGCTGGTCGGGGGCCTGTCGGGCGCACATCGCCAGGCAGGCAGGCCCTGGGGGCACGGCGCCTGCGGCTGTCCGGCCGTGGGGCTCCTGGTCCGCGGTTAGCGAGGCCTCTCGGTCACGGCTACCAGCGGAACGTGCGCATGCGCATGGCGTGGCGCAGACGGGCCGTTTTCGCCCGTCGCGGCTGCACCCTGTCGCGCAGCTCGCGAGCCTCCGTGAGCTCCCGCAGGAACTGGGCCCTGCGCCTGCGGCGCTGGGCGTCGCTCTCCAGGTCTTCCCGGTTCTGTCGCTCCGGGTCCGGCATCGGCAACACCCCCAGTCGGTCACTCCCACTTTCCCCCCGACGAGCGGTTTGATGCCAGCGGAGGTTTGCGCGATGGCATCGGCGAAGTGTTCTCTGCCCAGGTGACGACGGGCGACGGGCGGCCTGGACGGGCCCGGATACCCTGGTGGACATGCGTCTCCACGTCGTCGACCACCCCCTGGTCGCTCATAAGCTCACCACGCTGCGCGACCGCCGCACCGACTCCCCGACCTTCCGTCGGCTCGCCGACGAGCTGGTCACCCTGCTCGCCTACGAGGCCACGCGGGACGTGCGCACCGAGCAGGTCGACATCGAGACCCCGGTGTCCGCCACCACGGGCGTCAAGCTGTCCCACCCGCGGCCCCTCGTCGTACCGATCCTGCGAGCCGGCCTCGGCATGCTCGACGGCATGGTGCGTCTGCTGCCGACCGCCGAGGTGGGTTTCCTCGGCATGATCCGCGACGAGGAGACGCTCCAGGCGTCCACGTACGCGACCCGTATGCCGGAGGACCTCTCCGGGCGCCAGGTGTACGTCCTGGACCCTATGCTGGCCACCGGCGGCACCCTCGTCGCGGCGATCCAGGAGCTGATCAAGCGCGGCGCCGACGACGTGACGGCCGTGGTCCTGCTCGCCGCCCCCGAGGGCGTCGAGGTCATGGAGCGCGACCTCGCGGGCGCCCCCGTCACGGTCGTGACCGCGTCGATCGACGAGCGACTGAACGAACACGGCTACATCGTCCCGGGCCTGGGCGACGCGGGAGACCGTATGTACGGCGCGACCGAATAGCCGGACCGCCTTCTTCAGCGGTCCACCTTCAGCGGTCCACCTTCAGCGGTCTACCTCCAGCGGTCTACCTACAGCGGTCCTTCTTCAGCAGTCCTTCTTCGTCGAGGACGCCGGTTCGGGCCTGGCCAGCGTGGTCAGTGCCTTGTCGGCGTCCTCTTTCGTCGTCAGGGCCTTGTAGGCCTTGCCGAGGATCAGATCGACCTCCGCGGGCCTGGCCCGGGTGTCGGTCTTCAGTTCGGCACCGGCGAGCTGGGTCGCGAGGACGGGGAGGGCGGCGTCGGCAGCAGCCTTCGCACCGAGCACGATGCCGGGCCCGTCGACCTTCTTGTCGTACGCCTTGGTGGCGTTGCCCACCTCGCCGATCTTGAAGCCGCGCTTCTTCAGCGCGTCCGCGGTGTCCTTGGCGAGGCCCTTGCGGGCCGTCGCGTTGAGGACGTTCACGGTGATCCGGCCGGGCTCGGGCAGGGCCTTGACCGGGCTCGCGGAGGGGGAGGGGGACGTCCTGCAGCCCGGCGCCGAACCCGCCGCGGACGCCTTGTCGCCGCCGCCCGTGAAGACGTCGATGAGCTGCAGGGTTCCCCAGCCGGCCAGTCCGAGTGCGGTGACGGAGGCGGCGACCGCGAGCACGATCCTGCGGCGCCCCCGGTTTCTACGCATCCGTGGGTACTTGTCCCCCGTGATCCGGTACTGGCCGCCCATGCCAGGGGGAGTGAGCATGCTCATGGGCGCAGCGTAGTGCGCCGAAGCGGCGATGCCTACTAGATGATCATTGACCGGGGTCCAGTCCAACCCAAAAGGGCCAACCCGGGCAGGCGGGTGACCAGGCACGGGTCGACCCCGGGCGGGTCGGTGCACGCGTCAGCCGAGAGGCTTCCCGGGCGGGTGTCGGCCACACAGGGGTGAACCGGGCCGGGCGAGGGAAGGGCTCAGTCCAGTTCGAGGACGCGGGCGTGGAGCACCTGGCGCTGCTGGAGTGCGGCGCGGACGGCGCGGTGCAGGCCGTCCTCCAGGTACAGGTCGCCCTGCCACTTCACGACGTGCGCGAAGAGGTCGCCGTAGAACGTGGAGTCCTCGGCGAGCAGCGTTTCGAGGTCGAGCTGGCCCTTGGTCGTCACCAGCTGATCGAGGCGGACCGGGCGCGGCGCGACATCCGCCCACTGCCGGGTGCTTTCCCGGCCGTGGTCGGGGTACGGCCGTCCGTTTCCGATGCGCTTGAAGATCACACGGAAAGCCTACCGGTCAAGAGCTTCCGGGCGCAGCCATGGCGCCGGAGTGCGACGCTGGAAATGACGTCGTAAATATGGGCAAACCGGTAATTCTCCTGGATCACCCGTTCATGATCCGTTCGGAAACGGGCCGAGTACGGGCTCGGGAAAGCCGGGAACAGGGGCTTGAGATGACTGACAGTGAAGCGCCGCGGGAGGGGGTGGCCGAGCCCGGCACGCCCGAGCCCGGCACGCCCGAGCCCGGCACGCCCGAGCCCGGGATGCCTGCGGCCGGCACGCCTGCGGTCGCGGCACCCGAGGGCGTGAACCCCGAGGCCTTGAAGCCCGAGGCGGCGGCGCACGGGGCTGCGGCACGCGGGGTGACGGCAAGCGGGGTGACGGCGCCCGAGCCCGTGGTGCCCGGTGCCACGAGCGGCACCCCCGACCTGCCGCCGCAAGCCCTGGAGATCGCCTCCGGGTACGCCTTCCCGGGGGCCGCGCTCGATCTGGGGGCTCTGCTGTGGGACGGGCGGTGTCTGCCGGATGCGCAGATCCGGATTCCGCTGGGGATGCTCAACCGGCACGGGCTGGTGGCCGGAGCCACCGGCACCGGCAAGACCAAGACCCTGCAGCTCGTCGCCGAGCAGTTGTCGGCGCAGGGCGTGCCGGTGTTCCTTGCGGATGTGAAGGGTGACGTCTCCGGAATCTCGGCACCCGGGCAGGAGAACGACAAGGTGCGGATGCGGGCCTCGGAGGTCCGCCAGGAGTGGACGCCGGCCGCTTACCCGTGCGAGTTCTACGCCCTCGGAGGCCTGGGCCACGGCATCCCCGTACGCGCGACCGTCACGAGTTTCGGCCCGGTCCTGCTGTCCAAGGTGCTCCGGCTGAATCAGACGCAGGAGCAGTCGCTCGGCCTGATCTTCCATTACGCCGACCAGAAGGGTCTGGAACTGGTCGACCTGAAGGACCTGCGGGCCGTGGTCACCTTCCTCACCTCCGACGAGGGGAAGTCCGAGCTGAAGGGCATCGGCGGTCTCTCCACGGCCACGGCCGGAGTGATCCTGCGCTCGCTGACCGCGTTCGAGGCCCAGGGGATGAGCCCGTTCTTCGGGGAGCCGGAGTTCGACACGAGGGAACTGCTGCAAGTGGCGGCGGACGGCCGGGGCACGGTCTCCGTCCTGGAGCTGCCCGCGGTGCAGGACAAACCGCAGCTCTTCTCGACGTTCCTGATGTGGCTGCTCGCCGATCTCTTCCACGACCTCCCGGAGGTCGGTGACGTCGACAAGCCGAAACTCGTCTTCTTCTTCGACGAGGCACATCTGCTCTTCAGCGGCGCGTCCAGGGCCTTCCTGGACTCCATCACGCAGACCGTCCGGCTGATCCGCTCGAAAGGGGTCGGCATCTTCTTCGTCACACAGACCCCCAAGGACGTACCCGCAGACGTCCTGGCCCAGCTGGGCAACCGTGTGCAGCACGCGCTGCGCGCCTTCACCCCCGACGACCAGAAGGCGCTCAGAGCCACGGTGAAGACCTTCCCCGACTCCCCGTACGACCTGGAGGAGGTCCTCACCGCCCTCGGTACCGGGGAGGCCGTCGTCACCGTCCTCAGCGAGAAGGGCGCGCAGACGCCTGTCGCGGCGACGCGGCTGCGGGCGCCGGAGTCCCTGATGGGGCCGGTGGACCCGGCGGTCCTCGACCGGACGGTCGAACAGTCGCCGCTGCACGCGCGCTATGCCCTCGCGGTCGACCGCGAATCGGCGTACGAGAAGCTCCGGGCCGCGGAGGCGGGAGCGTCCGGGCAGGCGGCTGAGCCTGCGCCCGCGCCCGCGCGTGCGGATGCGGATGCGGATGATGCTGAGGATGTGGCCCCGGAGGCGGGTGCGAGGCCGGAGAAAGGTGCGGGCGGGGGCCGGGCCCGGAACGCAGAGGAGGGCTCCTCCGTCGTCCAGCAGGTTGTCAGCAGTGGGGTCTTCAAGTCGCTGGCCCGCAGCCTGGGTACGCAGATCGGGCGCGAGATCACCCGGTCGGTCTTCGGCACGGCCCGGCGCAGGCGGTAGTTGGACCCGCTTTCCCGGCCGGCTTCCCCGGTGGCGGGGGCGGAACAACCGTGGTCCGCCCCCGCCGGCCGGTACAGCCGAACCGGTCGGTTCAGCCGATCCCTTCGATTCAGTCGCGCTCGCGCTCGCGCTCGCGATTCCGGGACGGGATCTGCCCTGAAGCCGAAGCCGAAGCCGAAGCCGAACCAGAACCAGGTGACGGTGACGGTGAGGGTGTCGGTGTCGGTGCCATTGTCGATTTCGGGTTCGGGTTCGGGTTCGGTGTGGGTCGGCGGGTTTCGGGGGGCTGCTTCGGGGCGTTGCGGAGGGATTCGGCGCGCACCAGGGCGCGCAGGATCGCGTACGGGTCCATCGGCATGGACAGGGTCCTCTCGTGCTGCTGGGGGAGGGATATAGGTCCGGTCGGAGCCGGGCTCCTCAGCAGCGGAGGACCATGCAGCGCAGTGTGCGCGGGGTGGGGGCGTGGTGGAGGGCGCGGGCCTGCGCGTGGGGGCGCTCGGCGGCGGCGGGGCGGTGCGCGGGCCGCACCGCAGGGCGCTGGGGCACCAGGGGACGGTGGCTCTGGCGGGCGGCCGACCGGAAAGCGGTGTCCAGGACGTCATGGGGGTGTTCGAGACCGGACTCGGTGGAGACGGCGGCGGGCGGGGCCGTACGGATCCCGCCGTGCCCGCCCGCTGAACCGGCCGTGCACAGCGCGCACAGCAGCGAGGCGAGCAGCACGAGGAGCCGCTGCCGGGCAGGCCGGCGCGGAGTACGCGGTACGAACCGGCGGGGACTGCGGTGGGGGCTGTGGTGGGGACTCCGGTCGAGGCTCCGGTCGGGGCTCATGAGAGGTCATGTCCCCGGTCGAAGGGCCCGGTGCATCGGCAGCACCATCAGAACCGCTCGCTTGGCGTAGGGCGTAGAGCGACGGGCCGGCGTCCGGGGTGGCCCGGCCGCGTACGACGTCACGCCTCTCGGAGCGCGCGCGGTACGGCTCGCGCCCGCTTGCGCATCTGGAACGACGTGATGACCTAACCGACGAACCGAACGAACCGACGAACCGACGAACCGAACGAACCGAACGACTGAAAGCGGGCCCGCGAGCGCGAGCGTGAGGGCGCTCCTGGGCGCCCGGATTCTCTACGGAACCGTCACTCGCCGGAAGCTTCAGGGGCCCCCTCAGGGGCCCTCTTCGCAGTCACCTTCGCAGCCGCCTTCGCAGTCGTCCCGGCCGCCGCTTTCGCCGCCGCCTTCATCTCCTGCTTGTGCGCCCGCACCTTCGTCAGCGACTCCGGGCCGGTGATGTCCGCGACCGAGCGGAAGGACCTGGCCTCGCCGTAGGGGCCCGCGGCCTCGCGCCAGCCCTTCGGACGTACGCCCAGCTGTTTGCCCAGCAGGGCGAGGAAGATCTGGGCCTTCTGGGTACCGAAGCCGGGCAGCTCCTTGAGCCGCCGCAGCAGCTCCGCACCCGTCGCCACACCGGCCCCCGTAGTCGGGTCCGACCCCGTCCCGGCACCCGAGTCCATCCCCGTCCCCGAATCCGTCCTGGTCCCCGACTCCGCGCCCTCCCACACCATCGCCGCGTCCCCGTCGTAGTGCTCCACGAGGTACTGGCACAGCTGCTGGATCCGCTTGGCCATCGAGCCCGGGTAGCGGTGCACGGCCGGTTTCGTGGACAGCAGGGCCGCGAAGGCCTCGGGCTCGTACGCCGCGATCTCGTGCGCGTCGAGGTCGTCCCCGCCCAGCCGCCGCGCGATCGTGTACGGGCCGGCGAACGCCCATTCCATCGGGACCTGTTGGTCGAGCAGCATGCCGACGAGTGCGGCGAGCGGGCTGCGCCCGAGGAGTTCGTCGGCCTCGGGCCGCTGGGCGAGATGAAGGGTGACGTCCATGCCCCGATCATCGCGCGTGCGGGTTCAGGCCGCTCGCCAGTACCCCAGCGCGTTCACCCGCTGCTTCGGAAGGGCCAGTTCCTTGCGGAAGTACGCGGCCAGCGAGCGGGTCGTCGCCGTGTCGCAGGCGATCCAGACATACGGATCGGCAATCTCCTTCAGGAGCTCCGGCATGGCCGCCCGCACCTGCGCCACCAGGTGGGCGCCCCGGTCGAGCCGGGGAACCGTACGCAGGTCGTGGCGGGCCGGGTCCACCCGCAGGGGCAGACCGTCCGTGCCCCGGACATCCCCGCCCGCGCCGCTCCCGGCGGTCTCGAACCAGATCGTCGCGGGCGCCGTCCCCACCGCGCCGAGAAGGGAGTTGAGGGCGGGGAGCGAGGCGGTGTCGGCGATCGCCAGCACACGGGACGGGGCCGGGTCCGGGTCGGTGAAGCCGGTGCCCTGGACCGTGGCCTCGATGGTGTCCCCGGGATTCGCGGACCGCGCCCAGTCGCTCGCGCACCCCTCGTGCAGCGCGAACTCCAGGCTGAAGGTACCCGCGATCGGATCGGGGTCCACGAGTGTGTACGCGCGCTGGTGCGGCTTGCCGGCGTTGTCGAACCAGAGCCGTACCCACATCGTCGGATGCACCCCGGTCGCCGCGAGCATGCCGCCGTCGGACAGGTGCAGCCGGCGGTAGTGCTCGGTGACGTCCTCCGCGCCCAGGACCGTGAACGCGAAGTCCTTGCCCCGGAACAGTTTGAGGATCGCGCCCTCCCAGCCGTGCCCCCGCCCCTGCCCCTGCCCCTGCACCATGACGTTTTCACCCTTCGCGTACGATTCCGACACGCTTTACTTAGGTGAGCCTAACCTAAATAAGAGTCAGAAACTGAAAGCACCGAAGTCGTAGAAGTCGTAGAAGTCATAGAAGTCAGAGAAGTCAGAGACGGAGACGTTGGGTGACTGTCGAGATCTACCGTGACGCCTGGGGCGTCCCACACCTGCGCGCGGGCGACGCGTTCGAACTGGCCCGCGCACAGGGCCTCGCCACGGCACACGACCGCGCCTGGCAGATCGAGGTCGAGCGGCACAGGGCGCGCGGCACCTCGGCCGCGTTCCTCGGCGCGGACGCGCTCGCCTGGGACCGGTTCGCGAGACAGGCTCTGCTCGACGACACGGCGAGACGTTGTTTCACGGCCCTGGAGAGACGGGACCCCGAGACGGCCGCCTGGGTCCGGGCGTACGTCGACGGCGTCAATCAGGGCCTGCCCGAAGGGGCCCGCCGCGCACCCGAGTTCGAAACCGTCGGGCTCGCACCGGGCCGGTGGGAGCCGTGGACCCCGCTGGGTGTCTGGCTGGCCACGCACATCCTGTTCGCCGGGTTCCCGGCCAAGCTGTGGCGCGACGAGGTCGTACGCCATCTCGGTCCGGACGCCGTCGCTCTGTTCGCCACCGACGGACCCGGCACCTCCGGCAGCAACGGCTGGCTCGTCACCGGCGAACGCACCGCCACCGGCCGGCCGGTCATCGCGGGCGACCCGCACCGTTTCATCGAGGCGCCGGGTGTCTACCAGCAGGTCCGCCTGTCCTGCCCGGAGTTCGACGTCGTGGGCCTGGCCGTACCGGGCGTCCCCGGCATCGCCCACTTCGGCCACACCGGCACGGTGGCCTGGGCGATCACCAACGCGATGGCCGATTACCAGGACCTGTACCGGGAGCGGCTCCGGCGCTCCGGTACCGGCGGGAAACGGCTGGTCGAGGCCCTCGGCCCGGACGGGAAGTGGCACCCCGCCGACCGTCGTACAGAGCTGATCGAAGTGGCCGGCGCCGACCCGGTGGAGGTCGAGGTGATCGAGACCGACCGCGGGCCGGTCGTCATCAACGCCGACGCCGGCAACGATGGCGGCAGCTACGCCGGTGGCGGTGGCGGTGGCGGTGGCGGCGACGGTGGCGATGGCGGTGGCGATGGCGGGGGCGAGGGTGAGAGCTCGACCGGCGGCCCCATCAGCCTCCGCCACCCGCCCCGCGTCTGCGAAGACCTCGGCTTCAGCTCCCTCCTCCCCCTCCTCCGCGCCCGCCGGGTCGCCGACGTGGACCGCGCCCTCGACGACTGGGCCGAGCCCGTCAACGTCGTCCAGGCGGCTGACACGGAGGGCGGCCTGCTCCACCGCGTCGCGGGCCGGGTGCCGGTACGCGACCCGCTGAACGGCACCCGGATCGTCGCGGCCTGGGAACCCGGCCACGAGTGGCACGGCTGGTACGCCCCCATGCCGCGCGGCACGGTCGACGACGGCATCGCGGTCATGGCCAACCAGCGCGGCCCCGCCACCCCCCTCGGCGTCGAGTTCGCGCCGCCGCACCGGGCCGCCCGCCTGCGCGCACTCCTCGACGCGCGGAAGGACTGGAAGGCAGCCGACATGGCCGCTCTCCATATGGACACCCATCTCGCCTCCGCGGCTCCGCTGCTGAACCTGCTCGCCGCCCTGGACAACCTCACCCCCGAGGCCGTCACCCTGCGTGGGAAACTCCTGCGCTGGGACCGTCACATGGACGCCGACAGCACGGAGGCGGCCATGTACGCGGCGGTCCGCAGCGCCGTCGTACGCCGCCTCGCTGCCCACCCCGCCCTGGCCCCGCTGACCGAGCCCCCGCCGTACCCCGAGGTGTTCCGCCCCTGGCTCGCGCTGCTCCCCCGGGTCGCCTTCGCCCTCGAAAACCTCCTCACGACAAAGAAGCCGTACGGGATCGACCGCGCCGAGGTCGTCAGAGCGGCTTTGGAGGAGGTGGCCGGGGCCCCGCCGAAGGGCGTCTGGGGCGACACCCACCGCCTCGCTCCCTGGCGGGCACTGCCGGACCCCGCGTACGACGGAAGTGAGCCGGGGCTCTCCGGCGATCACGACTGTGTGCTGTGCACCTCGGCCGTGCCGGGCCTCACCGACCGGGCCGCGCGCGGCCCCGCCGCCCGCTACGTGTGGGACCTGGCACGGCGTGAGGACAGCCTCTGGGCGGTGCCGTTCGGGACGTCAGGCATACCGGGGTCACCGCACCACCGCGACCAACTCCCCCTGTGGCTCGGGGGAGAACTCACCCCCGTGATCACCGACTGGAACCAGCTCCGCCCGGACCGGCCGAGCAACGAGACCAAGAACGACAAGAACGAGAACGCCAAGAACAAGAACGACGCCAAGAACAAGGACAACGCATGACGTCATACACGAGCACGAGCACGAGCATCAGCACGAGCACCCCCTTCCAGGACCGCGTGGCCGTTCACGAGGAGGCCGTCGAAGGGCTCGGCACCATCCGTGTCGTGCCCGTGGACGCGGAGGCCGACCTGGACGTGCTGCATTCGTGGGTGACGGCCGAACGGGCCCGTTTTTGGGGCATGGGCGGATTCAGCAGGGAGCAGGTGCTGGAGACCTACCGGCACCTCGGCTCGCTCGACACGCACCACGCGTTCCTCGCCGTCCTGGACGGCGAACCGGCCGCGCTCTTCCAGACGTACGAACCGGAGGCCGACCGGGTCGGCGAGTGCTACGAGGTGGAGCCCGGCGACATCGGAATCCACCTCCTGATCGGCCCGGCACCCGAGGGCGTCGGCCGGCCCGGCCACAGCACCGCCCTGCTCAGCACCTTCACCGCGTACGTCCTGCGGGTTCTCGACCGGACGCGGGTCGTGGTCGAGCCCGACCTCCGCAACGAGAAGGCGATCGCCCGCCTGATCCGCCAGGGCTTCGTGCTCGGCCCGCCGATCGTGCTGCCGGAGATCGACCTCCCGGAGGTGTACTTGCCGGAGAAGAACGCCCAACTGGCTTTCCTCGTGAGGGAAGGCGCATCGGCGACTCCCGGTGGGGCATGGTCGGGGGGTGGCCAATGACATCACTCCACAAGCCCTTGCCGCGCACTACCGACTGGAGCCCATCCCCAAGGAGGGCGGTCTCTTCCGCCGTACCTGGGCGGGCCCCGAACGCCCCGACGGACGGCCCGAGGGTTCCGCGATAGTGGCCCTCCTGACCTCGCGGCCCGGCGACTTCTCCGCCCTGCACCGCCTCCCGGCCGACGAGACCTGGCACTTCTATCTGGGGGACCCGCTGGAGCTGTTGCTCCTCGCCCCCGACGGCACGTCCCGTACGGTCCTGCTCGGCCCGGACGTCCTCGGCGGCCAGCACATCCAGTTCACCGTGCCCGCAGGCACCTGGATGGGCGCGCGGGTCGGCGCGGACGGCGCCTGGTCGTTCTTCGGCTGCACGATGGCGCCCGGCTTCACCTACGAGCAGTACGAGCACGGGGACGGGGCCGGACTCGCCGCCCGCTACCCGGCGGAGGCAGCGCGGATCACCGCGCTGAGCCGCCCGTGACGGGCGCGACCGGCGCGACCGGCGCGACCGGTGAGAGCGGTGCGAGCGCCGGGCTGCTTGACGGCCAGGTGGCGCTGATCACCGGCGCCTCGGGCGGCCTCGGGCGGGGGATCGCGCTCCGGTTCGCGGCGGCGGGCGCGGCCGTGGCCGTCCACTTCCGTACGAACGCGGAGGCGGCGGGCGAAGTCGTCGCCCGCATCGTGGACTCGGGCGGCCGTGCGGTGGCCCTGCGGGCCGACCTGACCGTGGAGTCCGAGTGCCACCGGGTGGTGCGCGAGGCCGCGGACTGGGGAGGCGGCGTACTGACGGCACTGGTCAACAACGCGGGCGTACAACCGGTCCAGGAGCTGCCCGGCATGACGGTGGCGGACTGGCGGGCGGTGGCCGACGCCAACGTGTCGAGCGTGTTCGCGTGCACGCGGGCCGCCGCCGAGTTGATGCGGAACGGAGGGGAAGGGAACGGAGGGGAGGGCAGAGGAGGGGAGGGCAGGGGAGAGGGCGCGAGGAGCGATGAAAGCGGTGGGCGTGTACGCAGCATCACCCACATCGCGTCCATCGAGGCCACGCACCCCGCCCCGCACCACGCGCACTACTCCGCGTCGAAGGCGGCCGTCGTCATGCACGCGCGCTCGGCGGCCCTGGAGTACGGTCCCTACGGAATCCGCGTGAACACCGTCTCTCCGGGGCTGATCGACCGCGCAGGCCTCGCGCAGGCATGGCCGGAGGGGGTACGCCGCTGGCAACGGGCGGCGCCCACCGGGAGGCTGGGGCGCCCGGAGGACGTGGGCGACGCCTGTGTGTTCCTCGCCTCGCCGATGGCTTCCTGGATCACCGGGCACGACCTGGTCGTGGACGGGGGGATCTCGGCGCGGCCGACGTGGTGAGCGTGTTGAACAACGTGCCGCGTACATCCGTACTCCACAGAGGCCGCGGACGTACGCGCGTCGGGCACGAGAAGCAGGATGAGCAGAACGAGTACAACGAGTAGGACGAGCAGGGAGAGCAGGGAGAGCCGACGTGGGCCGAGTGCGCCGTACACACCGGGCCGCGGCCCTGGTCACGCTGCTGAGCACGCTGTTCCTGTTCCTGTTCCTGTTCCTGCTCCTGCTCGGCGGCGCGACCTCCGCGTCCGCCCACTCGGCCGTGCGGGACACCGGCCCCCGTGAGGGATCCGTCCTGCGGACCGCGCCGCGCGAGGTCACCATGACCTTCACCGAGTCGGTCGGCATCACCGACGACTCGTTGCGCGTCCTCAGCCCCGAGAACCGCCGGGTCGACGCCGGCGACACGGAACACGTCCCCGGCAGCTCCGACAGGGTCCGCGTGCGGCTCCGCGACGATCTGCCCGACGGTACGTTCACGGTCGCGTGGCGGGTGGTCTCGGCGGACAGCCACCCCATCTCCGGCGCCTTCACCTTCTCCATCGGCGAACCCTCCGCGACGACGGCCGCCATCTCCGTCGAACCGGCCGTGAACCCCGCCTCGGGCGCCCTCTACGACATCGCCCGCTATGCCGCGTACGCCGCCGTCGCCCTGCTCATCGGCGTGGTTGTCTTCGTCCTGGCCTGCCGCCCGCCGAGCACACAGCCGCTCCGCGGGCTCGTGCGCGCCGGCTGGTGGACCCTCCTCGGCACCACGGTCGTCCTCGTCTTCCTGCGCGGCCCGTACGAACGCGGCACCGGCCCCTCGACCCTCCTGGACCCCGCCCTCGTCGAGAACACCCTGACGAGCAGGCCCGGCTGGGCACTGCTCGCCCGGCTCGTGCTGCTGGCGGGGGTGGCGGTCTTCCTCGTACGGACGGAGGCGGCACTGCGGCGGTCCGGGGCCGCGGAACCGTCGCAGAAACCCTCGCAGGAACCGGGGCAGGCGCTGGTGCGGGAATCGGAGCAGGGAGCGGCAGCGGCACCGGCAGCGGCAGCGGCACCGGCACCGGCCGTTCTCGCGATCGGTGGGTTCCTGGCGCTGGCCCTGGCGGGCACGTGGGCCGTCGCCGAGCACGCGTCCGCGGGCATCCAGGTGCCCCTGGCGATGACTTCCACCGTGCTGCATCTGCTGGCGATGGCGGTCTGGCTGGGCGGTCTCGGCGCCCTGCTCACCGCGCTCCACCGGTCGGAGATCCCGTTCCCGGCCGCGTCCGTGCACCGCTTCTCGCGTCTGGCGTTCGCCTCGGTCACGATCCTGGTGCTGACCGGCGTCTACCAGTCCTGGCGCGGACTCGGCTCCTGGGACGCGGTGTTCGGCACTTCGTACGGCCGGATCCTGGTCGCGAAGGTGTGCGCGGTGGTGCTGCTGCTGGCGGCGGCGGGCTTCTCGCGCCGCTGGACGGCCCGGCTGACGGAGGTGACCCGACCGTCGAAGGCGCGCGTGCCGGAGATGGCCGATTCCCTGCCGGGCCCTGTGCCCAGCTCCAGCTCGGTGTCGGTGTCGGTGTCGGTGTCGGGCTCGGGCTCGGGCTCGGGCTCGGTGCACGAGCCGGAGTCGGACTCGACATCGGGTCCGGTGGTTGACGCCCCTTCGCCTTCGCCGTCGCCGTCGCTTTCGTCGCTGTCGGCCTCGTCGGCCTCGTCGCCGACGTCCGGGGCGGGAGGCGGTGCCGGTCACCGCTCCCTGCGCCGCTCGGTCCTCGCCGAGGTCGTCGTGGGGGTGGCGGTGCTGGTCATCACGACGGTACTGACCGGCACCCAGCCCGGTCGCGCCGAACTGGAGACGGCCGCGGCGGCCGAGTCCACCGCGAACGCCGCCGGGGGCGGCCCCACCGCGTCCACGACCCTGATCCCCTTCGACGTGGGCACCCCGGGCGGCCACGGCAAGGTCCAGATCGTCCTGGAGCCGGGCCGGGTCGGCGAGAACACGGTCGAGGCGGTCGTCATCGGCCCGGACGGAGGCATCGCCACCGTCCCCGAGATCAAGCTCTCCTTCACCCTCAGGTCCCGGAAGATCGGCCCCATCGACGCCCGGCTCACCGACCAGGGCGGTTACTGGGGGTCCCGATCCCTCAACCTGCCCCTCGCCGGCACCTGGACGATGAAGGTCACCGTCCGTACGTCGGACATCGACCAGGTGTCGGAGACACGACAGGTGAAGATCGCCCGCTGACCCGCCCGCTGACCCGCCCGCTGACCCGCCCGCTGACCCACCTGCGGGCCTACCCGCGGAAAGGGCTGTCGAGCCCGGGGAGTCACCAGGTCGGCATGATCGCCTCGGGATACCGGGACCCGGCGGCCCCCCTGGGCAGGATCTCCTGGACCCGGACCAGGTCCTGCGGGGTGAGCGCGACGTCCGCGGCGGCCACGTTCTCGGCGACGCGCTCCGGGCTGCGGGTGCCCGGGATCGGGACGACGTCGTCGCCCTGGGCCAGCAGCCAGGCCAGGGCCAGCTGCGTGACGGAGATCCCCTTGGCCGCCGCGAGGGCGGTCAGTTCGCGGATGGCGGTCAGGTTCCGTTCGTAGTTGCCGGGCTGCCAGCGGTCGTCCCAGCTGCGCATGTCGTCGGCGGGATACTCGGCGGCCGGCTTCACGGCGCCGGTCAGGAACCCCCGCCCGAGGGGCGAATACGGTACGAACCCGATGCCGAGTTCGCGCACCACGGGCAGCACGTCGGCCTCGACGGCCCGCTCGAACACGGAGTACTCGGTCTGCAGCACGGATACCGGATGGACGGCGTGTGCGCGCCGAAGCGTGTCGGGCCCGGCCTCGCTCAGCCCCAGGTACCGCACCTTGCCCTCGGCGATCAGTTCGCCGATCGTGCCCGCCACGTCCTCGATGGGGACATCCGGGTCGACGCGGTGCTGGTACAACACGTCGATGTGGTCGGTACCGAGATGGCGGAGGCTGTTCTCGGTGACCTCGCGGATGTGCTCGGGGCGGCTGTTGAGGGCGTAACCCCCGGCGTTCTGCGGCGCGTCCATGTCGAAGCCGAACTTGGTGGCGATCACGACGTCGTCCCGGATGCCGCGCAGGGCACGGCCGAGCAGCTGCTCGTTGCTTCCGGTGCCCATGCCGTACAGCTCGGCGGTGTCGAAGAGGGTGACGCCCAGCTCGTACGCCCGGCGGATGGTCGCGATGCCGCCGGGTTCGTCGCCGGCGCCGTACGCCATGGTCATGCCCATGGTGCCGAGACCGATCGCGCCGACGGACAGCCCCTGCCCGCCGAGAGCGCGAACGGACAGCCCACTGCTCTTGCCCTGCTGATCCTTGCCCTGCTGGCCCTGCTGGTCCTTGTTCTGCCGGTTCTGACGGTTCTGCCGGTTCTGCCGGTCCTGACGTTCATTGGCGTCTTGCTGTGTCATGCCGCCAACGCTAAGAGCGCGCACGCCGTGGGTCATGGGCAGTCGGTCGCATAGACTTGCCTGATTCTCTCAGGGCCCCGGTGTGACGATCCGGATCCGGACCACCGAGTCCGTCCGGCCCTCCGGACCGGACAAGGAACGCGCATGCTGGACGAACTCGCCGCGGCCATCGCCAGGCACGGCAGCGACATGTGGTCCGACACCGCGGTACCGGGCCAGCGACTGGTGACACTCGAAGAGCTCTCCGCCCCGCTCGACCTGCTCTACGAGCCGATGATCTGCTTCATCGTGCAGGGCTCCAAGAGCAGCGTCGCGGGCGAGAGGAGCTGGACGGTCGGTCGCGGACAGGTGTTCCTCAACTCGCTGGTCCTGCCGGTCACGGCCACGTTCGAGGAGGTGCCGTACCGCTCGGCGGTGCTGCGCCTGGACGGCGCCAGGCTCGCCGAGCTCCTGCTGGAACTGGAACCGGACGGCACGGACCGCCCCGCTCTCTCCCCCGCTCGTTCCCCTGCTCGCTCCGGACCGGACGCCGCCGGCCCGGTCACGGCATCGATGACTCCCGAGATCATCGACGCGGTCACCCGCTGGGTACGACTGCTCGACACCCCGCAGGACATCCGCGCCCTGGCGGGCCGTTTCGAGATGGAGATCCTCTACCGGCTGCTCGGCACCGCTCTCGGCCCGACCCTGCGGCACTACACCCTGGCCGACTCGCCCGCGGCCAGGGTCCGTACGGCGGCCCGGTGGATCTGCGCACGTTTCACCGAGCCGCTCGCCGTCGACGAGATCGCGGCGACGGCGCACATGAGCACCGCCAGCCTGCACCGCAACTTCAAGGCCGCCACGGGTATGAGCCCCCTGCGCTTCCAGAAGCACCTCCGCCTCCAGGAGGCCCGCCGGCTCCTCCTCCCCGGTGACACCACGGCGGCGCTGGTCGCGGAGAAGGTCGGCTATGTGAGCGCGACCCAGTTCAACCGCGAGTACCGGCGGACGTACGGCCTGCCGCCGGGCCAGGACACGGCACGCCTGCGCGACCGGCTGACGGACGCGGGCGGCCGGGCGGTGTGAGGGTGGGCGGGCCGGTGCGGGAGCGTGCTGACCTGCCCTTGGTGAGGGCTTCCTGGACCTGCCGGGCGCGGTTGCAGGCGCGGTCGTAGGCGCGGTCGTAGACGGGAACCCAGCCGAAGATCAGCCGCATGTCCTCGATGCCGCGCGCCCGGTCGGCAGCTGACCGTGCGCTGCAGAAGAACTTGAGCTCGGTGATCGGGCAGGTCGCGATGAGTCCGACCGCGGCGGCCTGGTCCCAGCCGTACTGCTCCGCTTCCCCGGGCATGAACCGCGCGAGCGCGCTGGTGTCGATCAGGAACTGGGCCGCGTTCACCGGCGGTAGTTCTCCTTGTTCTCGAACAGTTCGAGAACAGATGCGCCGTCGCCCGCCGCGGCCCTCAGCCGGGCGAGAGCCAGGGCGCGACGCCGGCTCTCCAACACCTCGCGAAGAGCGGTGTTGACGGTCTCCTTCTTGGTTTCCGTCCCGAGGGCTTTCGCGACGTCCGCGACCAGGTCGTCGTCCAGGTCGATGACCGTCCGACTCATATGCACCTTTTGATATCAAATGTAGAGTCAAGTGTATCTTGCGAGGTGCCTGCGAGGTGCCTGCGAGGTGCCTGCGAGGTGCCTGCGAGGTGGCTCGCGAGGTGGCTCGCGAGGTGGCTCGCGAGGTGGCTCGCCGGGGCACCCGGCCTTGGCCGACGAGTCCTAGGCGGGCATCACGCCATGGATGCGGGAGAGAGTGAAGACGCGCTCCGCTTCGCGCAGGTGGCACCAGGCGGCGAGGTAGGGCGGGTCGAGTTCAAGGCCGCTGAGGGTGCGTACGGTCCGGCTGCCCGAGGTGGAGATGTACTCGACCGTGATGGCCGCACCGGCGTCGATGGCATGGGCGACCTGGCGGACGTCGCTGTACGACAGGTGCTTCGCGTATCCGGCGACGATCTCCTCGGTGTCCGTCGCGAAAGGCACCCCGCTGCCGAACGGGTCGGGTTCCGGGGCGTTCGGCGGGGCCTTGAGTAGCCGGTCGGCCAGGACGTCCACGTCCGTCCCGGCGTCGATGGGCATCTCCGAGGCGCGGGCCGCGGTGGTCCGGGGGCCGCGCCGCCCGACGTTCCCTCGCGAGGGCGGGACGGCAGCGGCGGCCCTCTGCGGCAGGCGCTTTTCGATGCGTACCGTTCCCCCGGCGGTCTCGGCGACCGGGGCGTAGCCCGCGGCACGGAGCGCCTTGAGAGTCGTCGCGGGTGGGCTGCCGCTGACCAGGACCGTCGGGGCGAGCTGCCGCAGGGCGAGCTCGGCCAGCGCGCGGTGGGCGGCGAGTTCGGCCAGGAGCGCGGGTTCGTCGCCGTGGATGACACAGGCCGCGGGGGCGATGCGCACGCGTCCATGACCTCGTGCGGTATCCGCGAGGAGATAGGTCAGCGGCTGTGGCAGGGCCGTGGCGGAGCCGGCGGACAGGTCGGCCGTGATGTCGTCCAGGGTGCTGCCGGCGTCCAGAGCCCGGCGGATACTGCCGGCACTGAAGCGCCATACCGACGCCGTGCCAGTGGTCTCCCGGTCGGCCATCGAATCGAGCAGCGCCGCGAGTCGCGCGGACGGGGTGCCGGTGACGACGGCGGTGAGGTCGGCGCCGATCCGGGCCGTCGTGGTCGCAGGGGGCAGCAGCCGCCGGGCCGTGATGTCGAGCTCTTCGTCGGCGTGGGCGGCCAGGTGGACCCCGAGCGGGGACAGCGCGCCCCGTGCCAGCACGCCCAGCAGTTCGCCTTCGCGGATCACGGTGCTGAACGGTGCCGTGTCCTCGGGCGAGGCGTCGTCGGCGAGCGGACGGTGCCAGGCCACGAGCGGCCCCAGCTCCGAAGCGACCTTCACCCCCTGTCCTGCCGGGAGCCCCGCTGCCGCGGTGAGCAGCCCGTGGCGGGCCTGCAGACAGCCGCCGCAGTCAGGCGCACCGGCGAGCGCGGGCAGCGCCTTGTTGTCCTCGTCGCGCGCCCGGGTGGGGGTGAGCGGCAGGTCCCGCCATGCCCGGAGCAGTACGGCGAGTTGTTCTGCGGGCTCCTGCTCGGCCCAGGCGTCGTACGCCTCGGTGGGAGGTACGCGATCGCCGTCGCGGGCCAGCAGTCCGGCGGCGTACGCGGTTTCCAGGGCGATGCGTACGACGGCGTCGTCCGCTTGGGCGGCCTTGCCGAGCCGGGCCAGTTCACGCGCGCCGATCCCGCCCGACTTCAGCCGGGTCGGTGGAGCGGTCGCGCATGCCGAAAGGACGGAGGCGGCATGGGCAGCGAACGCGGTGGCGGCCACCGCGGCCTCCCGCTCCACCTCCGAGGAGGTGATGGGCACCAACTGTGTGATGGGTGGCAGAGGCTCGAACGGAGCGTGCCAATCGGGGCCCCGCAGAGCCAAGGCCACCTCGACCGGCATCCGGGCGGGCCCGTACCGGTGACGGTCCTGGAGCAGAAGCCCGCGGTCGAGTGCCCATCGCGCGCCTGGTGGGAGGTCGCGGCCGGGAGTCCCGAACACGACGAACAGTGACTGACGCGGCGTGGACCTGGCGCTCCGCTCAAGCAACTTCCGTGTGGCGGCCGGCGCCCCCGCCACCAACGAGGCGACCCGTTCCGCGTCACTGTGATGCTCCACCAGAGCCGCGAGTCGCTGCTGCTTGGTGCCGGGTGGCTTGATACCCAGGACCGCCAGCATGCCCCGCAGTTCCTCCGAGGTGGTGCCGGCCAGCAGCTCGCCCAGCGGGGCGTCAAGTCCCAGGGGCGTGCTCCACGCCTGCCGCAAGGGCGTGGGCATGCGCAGTGCCTCGTTGCCGTCGTGCCACACGAGCGCCCGATCCGACAGCGCCTCCAGGGTCGCGTCCAGCGCGTGTAGCGCCGTAGGGGATCTTGAGCCGAGCAACTCCGCGAGGCTGTCCCGGGTCGCTCGTGCTCCAAGGGCTGCCAGCGCCTCAGCGGCCTGCAAGCACGGCAGCGTGAGTTGGGGCAGGACGAGTGCCACGGACCCCGGACGTTGGAGACGGTCCGCCAGTTCCCCCACCGAGCGCGGATCCGGAGAGGAGGCTGCGTCCTTCCGCATGACGAGTACGCGTGCCAGGCGGGAACCGTCGAGTTCGCTCAGCCAAGTCGCAAGCGTCGATCGGGACTTCATGAGGGTGCACCTCGACAGACAGGGAACGTCACGGGCGGGCCGAAGCCGCTTCGGCGCCAAGGTCAAGGATGGCGCAGTTCCATGATCCGCGGATGCCGTACGAAGACAGAGCCCCGGGCGAAGATACTGGCCACCCGCTGCCGGAATATTCTTGATAGACGTATATAAACGCGACCAAAACTGCAACCAGCGCACAGCGAAGGGCCTCACCGCGAACGGTGGGGCCCTTCGACATCGTGCCCGGTGAGGCACTGGCGGAGGACAGGGGATTCGAACCCCTGAGGAGTTGCCCCCAACACGCTTTCCACATGTTCGTCTGGGGGTTCGGTGGGGGACGGTGGTGTTCTGACCTGGAGGAGACTGGGTGATGACGGGGGTTCCGGACGAGGCTGGACGTGGGTGAATAAGACCAGAACTGAGACCAGAACTGAGACCAGAGCTGAGACCAGAACCGAGACCAGAGCTGAGACCAGAACCGAGACCAGAGCCGCCGGGTCATACCTTCTTGACGACGATCGAACCCGGGACCAATTTCTCCAGGTCGTCCACGTCCGAGGTGAAGATGGTGACCTGCCCTTTCTGCTGTCGCGCGATGACGGCGAGCACCGCGTCGATTGCGTACTTGTGGCCGTGAAGTTTGGCGTCGGCCAGGAGTCGGCGGGCCTGGCGGGCCTCGTCCTTCCCGATGTCGGCGACTTTGAGCCGGGAGAGGACCCAGTCCCAGCGCTGCTCGGTGGTTCTGCCGTCGTACGCCTCGACCAGCGTCAACGGAGACGTCACCACTTCGGCCTCGCCCCGGGCCGCGAGGTCGAGCCAGGCGATCATCTTCCGGTCGCCGCGCACGGCCAGGGACAGGGCTTCGCAGTCGAGTACGAAGATGCGCAGCGATGGCTGCCCGTGCCCACCGTCCCGCTTCTTCACGCAGCCTCTCCCGCAGTGTGCTTCCCAACGACGCGGCGTCGCTCGTGCTCGGCGTCGAGATCCTCCAGTTGCTCGAACGCTACCGCGCGCTCGCCTTCGGTGACGGGGCCGTGCTCCTCCTGCAGCCAGCCGACCAGTTCTCCCAGCCGGTCCCGGTCGCGCTTGAAGCGCAACGCCTCCGTGACGTAGGCCGACAGGCCCCGTTCTGCGGCCTCCGTGCGGATCTCGTCAAGGAGATCCTCGGGGATCGTCACTGTCACTTTCTTAGTCGCCATACAAGAGACCATACTCCTGGTGTCAGACCCCTTATCGGCTTGCCCGGCGCCCCGACGCTGCCATGGAAGACCTGGCTGGTGTGTCAGGAGCCACGGGCCGCCGAGATGGGGCTTCCTGTTGGGCCGGATTTCATGATGTATCGACGCGGTCGGGCGTGGTAGTCAGGAGGCCATCCAGCGCAGGATCGACGCTCGGACGCTGGCAGGGGTGATGGTTGGCAACCGGGGTGGCGCACGGGGTTAGGTCCTGTGTTCAGACGTACAGCGCCGGGCCAGGTGGTGGACCCGCCCGCCGGGTCGCAGAAGACGCTGGGTTTTCCGGCTGTGCCGATGCCGATGTCGATGCCGATGTCGAGCGGGTTCGACGGGAACCCGTCCGACGCGACACGCTTGCTCACTGCGGCGGCGCATCTCCGTCCGGAGTGGGACATGAAAGCGCGGGCCGCGTCACGGGCCGGGGTGCTGAAGTTCCTGAAGCGGGCGGCGCCCAGGCGGGTGCGGGATCTGCTGCAACGTCGTACGGAGAAGGCTGAGCGCGAGAAGGTCGCGGCCTACGAGGGGGGCGACCCGAAGCGGGACGCGCAGAAGTCCGTCCCGGAGGGCCTGGACTACGCGCGCTGGGTCCACCGGCGAGTACTGGGAAAGAAGGTGCGGCCCGTTCCCTTCACACGGCTTCGACCTCGCCGAGGTGGCCCTGAGCTGTTAGCGGGCCGTACGCCTGGGAGCGTGGCGGCGGGCATTGATGTTCCTGGCCCGGGCCCTGGGGGTGCTGTGCTGGTGGCGGGCCGGCGTCGGCTGGGCACTTAAAGTGCTGTTCTTGGGCTACTGGCTGGCATGTCTGACCGACCGGATCTCCAGCCAGCGGATGCTCCGCCGGTCCATGGGCCTCGACGAAGAGGGTGGGCACCGACAGCTCCGCCCCTTCCGTAGGCACGACGAGGTGGTGCAGCGTGTTCACGGGCTGGAAGGTCAGCCCGTCATTCCGTACGGGCAGGAGCTACGTCCGGGCAGTGTGCGCTACCACTTCCTGGGCGCCGGCAAGGTCTGGTACGAGTCGAACATCGGCATCGACGTCATGCCGAGGCAGCGCGACGCTGATGAGGATCAGGAGCCCCGGGAGGGTGACCACAGCCCCGTCCTTCGGCTGCTTCCAAGCGCGGACCGACTGCTGGCCGGAGGGGCTCCAGGTACGGGGATATCGCTGTTCACCCCCGATGATCTGCTCAGGCACGTCGAGAGCGAACTGACCCGGGCCATACGCCCCGACCGGACGTTCCATCCCGACAACCGGCAAGTGTCTTCGCCATCTCCACGATCAGCTCGGAGCGCTGGTCGAAGCTGACCGATGACGACTGGGCAGGGCTGGTCTCCCTCGCGCACGATGGCACGGGGCGATCCCATCGCGCGTTCGCAGCACCGAAGCTCGCCCGGTGGGCGCTGTGCGCTCGCATGGTTTCCTGGGACGGTGAACTGCTCGGTTTCGTATTTGTGATCTTCCCTACGAGAACCATTTCCTGCGGGTCATCGTCCGCCCGCAGGTAGTCAACCCCGTCCATCCGGCGCTGCTGGCCGCGTGGCCCCAGTCGCGCCGGACAGGCTGGCGCTTCCTCGGTCGCGCTGCACTGCTGGCCACGGCAGATGCGGTCGTGGCATTCGAACGGCTGGTGAAACCCCGCCCTGAGCGGCCCCGTTGTCCCGCCGGCGACCGTAAGCAATCTGTGGTGAGCCTCCGTGAGGTGTACTCGCGGCGCCACATCAACGACATGCTCCAGTACGACGACGCCCGACGTTACATCACCATGATGCAGGGCCGGGTGCTCGCCGCAGTCGAGGGCTTCCTTGTCGACCACAACGTCGACACCCAGGAGTATCAGGCGCAAATCACCGTGATCCAGAACAGCGGTTCGATGAGCAACGTCCAGAATCAGCCCGGGGCGTTCGGCTACAGCCAGAGCCAGGGAGGTTTGCCTCCGGATCCGCGTACCGTGCAGCAGATCGCCGATGAACTGGACCGACTGCGTGAGCAGTTGGACGTGGACCGTGACCAGATCGTGGATCATGCTTCGTGCGTCACGTTCGTCGGAATGGCCGCAGACCAGCCGTTGGATCAGCCCGAGGGGCGCACGACGGCGACAGCTCTGCCCACCCGTGTCCGTGACCTTTCGGCCGGTGCCGGAGCCGTCGTGGGACTGGGGACCTCTGTCCTGGCGCTCATCGCAGCGCTGCAGGCATGAGGTGGTGATGACCGCTACGAGCCCAGGCAGGCAACGGACCGATCCGTCAGGGCACGCGCCGCACCATCCCAGCTGCAGGAAGATGCCTCATTTGTTGGAAATGCTCAAGTTTGAATGATGACGGAAACCGGGACGGACAACGTCGAAGGGCCCCACCGCGAACGGTGGGGCCCTTCGACATCGTGCCCGGTGAGGCACCGGCGGAGGACAGGGGATTCGAACCCCTGAGGAGTTGCCCCCAACACGCTTTCCACATGTTCGTCTGCGGGTTCTGGGGTGTACGGGAACGTCCTGACCTGCGGTGCAGCTGGTCCGGGCGGGGGTTCTGAACGGTGCTGTACGCCGGTGAACGCAACCAGAACTGCAACCACGGAGGTGGGAGCAGCGTGAGTGTGTCCAGCTTCTGCTCGTGGTTCCTGGTCAGTAGGGAATCGCCTCCCTACTCCCCGTTCTGCGACCAGGCCGCGGTGAGCGCGATGACCGGGTCAGTGTCGGCTGGTGCCGCGGGCCACCATTCGCCGTCGTCGTCCTGGAGGTAGGGGTACCAGCGGGCGTCGGGGCCCAGACGCAGCTGGATGCCGTGGTGGGTGAGGGTGAGGCGGTTGCGCCAGGTTCTGAGGTGTGTGGGGGAGTCGGTCATCTCGGCGAGGGCCGCGTCCAGGGCGGTGCGGGTGGCCTTCATCACCGTCGGGTCGGGGGCGTAGGGCTGTTCGGCGACGGTGATGCCCGTGGGGCCGCCGTGGCGCCAGGCGCGGGTGAGGCGTGCGAAGGCAGTGGGTTTGGTGTTGGTGTTCTGGATCAGGTGGTGGAACCACTCGGGTCCGGGGTTGCTTGCGGCGATGCGGACGGCGTCCTGGTGCTGGGTCAGGTGCAGGTCGGCGGTGTCGCCCGCGAGGAGCCGGGCGGCGCGCGCGGTGGCGTCGGCCATGAGGCGTTCCAGGTCCGCGGCGGCCAGGCCGGTGCCGGGTGGCGGGGCGACGGGCAGTGCTGTGGTGTGGGCGGCGGGTTCCGGGAGTTCGGGCAGTTCGGGGGGCTCGTCGGCCCAGTGGGCGTACGCGGCGGCGGCCGGGATGCCGGCCGGTGCCGGTGGGGCGGCGGTCTCCTGTGCTGCCGTACGGAGTGCGCGCAGCTGGGCGAAGACCTCCTCGCGACCGCGGCCGCGCAGCGCGAAGAGCACGAATGGGTCGGTGTCGATGGTGGCGGCGATGGCGTAGCAGAGCGCTGCGGCGTGCTTGCAGGGGTATCCCCAGTCGGGGCAGGAGCACTCCGGATCGAGTTCGGTGGGCAGTGGGAGCAGCGGGACGCCTGCATGCCGGGCGTCGTCTACGAGGTCGGCGGGCATCTCGTCGTCGAGAAGTGCTGCGAGATGTCCGGCGCGGGCCGCGATCGTGTCGAGCAGGGTGTCCCACTGAGGGTCGGTGAGGACGGGCAGGTGGACTGAGGAGCGGTACGGGCGCGGGAGGCTGCCCTGGACAGCGGCGTTGACCGTGCCCGGAGCGACGGTGACCGGGCCGACCATGCCTTTGCGGGCGTAGGTGCGTCCGCGCGAGAGCCGTCCGGCGTCCAGGGTGGATTCCTCCAGGGCGGCCACCCATGCCTGGCCCCACCAGGTCGCGGCGAAGGCTCGCCTGCCGCGGGCGGGCGCACGGCGCGGGCCGGGGACAGCGGGGCTCATGACTGCCTTCCCAGGGCGACGAGTTCGGCGAGGTCGGCGTCGGACAGTTCGGTCAGGGCTGCCTCGCCGGAGCCGACGACGGCGTCGGCGAGGGCGCGCTTGGCTTCGAGCAGCTTCGCCACCTTGTCCTCCACGGTTCCCTCCGCGAGGAGCTTGTGTACCTGGACGGGTTTGTCCTGGCCGATGCGGTAGGCGCGGTCGGTGGCCTGGTCCTCGACGGCCGGGTTCCACCAGCGGTCGTAGTGCACGACGTGACTGGCGCGGGTGAGATTGAGTCCGGTGCCCGCCGCCTTCAACGACAGCAGGAACACCGGTACTTCGCCGCGCTGGAAGCGGTCCACCATCTCCTCGCGCCGCGTGACGGGGGTGCCGCCGTGCAGAAAGAGGGTGGGGATGCCGCGCTCGGCGAGATGCTTCTCCAGCAGAGCCGCCATCTGTTTGTACTGCGTGAAGACCAGCACGGACTCGCCTTCGGCGGTGATGGTGTCGAGAAGTTCGTCGAGCAGGTCGAGCTTGCCGGAGCGGCCCCGCAGGGGAGTGGACTGGCGCAGGCTGTGCTCTTTCAAATACTGGGCGGGGTGGTTGCAGATCTGCTTCAGCGCGGTGAGCAGCTTGAGTACCAGACCGCGTCGGGCGATGCCCTCCGACTCCGCGATCTTCGCCATGGTCTCGCGGACCTGTGCCTCGTACAGGCCGGCCTGCTCGGCCGTCAGCGGGACGACGCGGTCGGTCTCGGTCTTGGGCGGCAGTTCGGGCGCGATGCCGGGGTCGGACTTCTTGCGGCGCAACAAGAAGGGACGTACGAGACGGGACAGGCGCTCGGCTGCCTCGGGATCCTCGCCCGACTCGATGGCGCGGGCATGCCGGTCACGGAAGGCGGTGAGTGAGCCGAGGAGCCCGGGGGTGGTCCAGTCGAGCAGTGCCCACAGCTCGGAGAGGTTGTTCTCCACGGGGGTGCCGGTGAGAGCGACGCGGGCGCGGGCGGGCAGGGCACGCAGTTCGCGGGCGGTGACGGCGTAGGGGTTCTTGACGTGCTGGGCCTCGTCGGCGGCCACCAGCGACCAGGCTGTCTCGGCAAGCACTCCGCGGTCGCGGCGCAGCACCCCGTAGGTGACCAGGACGATCTCGTCGCCGGCCAGGTCCCCCAGGTGGCGGTCGCCGCCGTGGTAGCGGCGTACGGGGGTGAGCGGTGCGAATCTGGCGGCCTCGCGCTGCCAGTTGCCGAGCAGGGAGGCCGGGCAGACGACAAGGGTGGGGCCCGCGGTGGTGGGGTCGCTCTGGCGGTGCAGGTGCAGAGCGAGCAAGGTGATGGTCTTGCCCAGGCCCATGTCGTCGGCGAGACAGCCGCCGAGGCCGAGTGCGCACATCTCGGCCAGCCAGGCCAGGCCCCGCTTCTGGTACTCGCGCAACGTGGCCTTGAGGGCGGCGGGCTGGGGCACGAGGGTGCGGGACTCGGGGTCGCGGATACGAGCGACCAAGTCTCCGAGCGTACCGACCGCCGTACAGGGGACCCGGTCACCGTCCTGCTCGGCCTCGCCGGTCAGCGCGGCGCTCAACGCCTCCATGGGGGTGAGCGGTTCCATCCGGCGGCGCTTGGCGCGGGCCACCAGCTTCGGGTCGGCGACCACCCACTGGTCGCGAAGCCGGACGAGGGGACGGCGTGACTCTGCGAGAGCATCCATCTCGGCCTCGGTGAGCGGCTCGCCGCCAAGGGAGATCTGCCAGCGGAAGTCGAGGAGGGCCTCGGTGTCCAGCAGGCCGCCCGCGGCGGAACCGGGGGCGGTGCGTTGCCCGATCTCCGCGGTCGCGGTGAGCGCCTTGACCAGGTCGCGCGGCCAGTGCACGGCGACACCGGCCGCGCGCAGCGCGTCCGTGGCGTCCCCAAGGAGATCGAAGGCTTCGTCGTCGGTCAACCGGAGCTGATCGGGAGCGGCATCGTCGAGCAGCCTCCGCAGCGGGGGCCAGGCGCGGGCGCCGCGGCGCAGGGCGAGAAGAGTCTCGGTCTCGGCGCGTGGGCCGAGCAGCCGCTCCACTTCGGCCGGCTCGCTCCAGAGTCGTGCGGCCTCGATGACGAGCGCCGGGTCCGCCGCGGTGTGCAGTTGCAGGACGGCCCGGAACTGCCGTCGGCGTCCTGCGGGTACGTCGACGCGCAGGGAGACACTGACCTCGGCGGTGAGCGCCGCCTGGGTTTCCTCGGCCCATTCACGCAAGGTGGGCACGGCCCGGGCCTCGCGCCAGGCGTACGGCAGCGCTCCCATGGCGAGCGGCGCGGCCGGCGTACGGACCAGATCATCGGCGACCGCGTCGCAGAACTGGCGTACCAGCGCGGCCGGTTCGGCGATCCGTACCGGAGCAGGGCCAGGCTCGGGCAGGCAGTGGGCGTGTGGCGGGAAGGCGGCGGCCAAGGCGTCCAGCGTCTGGCGCTGGTCGGCGGTGCAAGGACCCACCTGCCAGGTGTCGTAACCGGCGGGGGTGAGGGCCGGGTGGAGGCGGCCGTCGGCGAGCAGCCGCAGCGCGAAGCGAGTGGCGGTCTGCCAGGCGGCGCCGGAGGGATGCGTCGGCTCCGCATTGGCCAGGGCGGAGACCGCGACGGCGACAGGCAGCGCGTAACCCTCGACCCTGCGCCGCCTGACCGAGCGGCCGTGCGGCAGGACCAGCTCCACCGCCTCGGTCTCAAGGCCGGTGGGCGCCATACTGTCTCCGGCTGCTGCCCCGGTCGGCTTCCACAGCAGGAGCCGCCCAAGGCGGGCGGGCTCACCAGGCAGGAACACCGCCGCCCAGCCGGCGCCGAGCAGCTCCCTCACGAAGGCGGATGTTTCCTGCCGGGCCAGAGGCGGTGCGCTCCTCGCGCCCGTACTCGGTTCTCGTACGACGACTCGTGCCACTCTCTTCCGCCCTGTCGCTTGCCGGGCCCTCCCCTGGGCCGCTCACTACCGAACCCCACCAGGCAACGTCACACACTGGCAACCGCGAGCCTTGGCTTGACTGCCGGCGACGGTGCCACGACGGATACGCCCCTGCTCAACACACCGGTCCTCAACCGTACGGTGCAGCGCTACGGTGAGGCCATGAGTACCTGGGCCCCAGCCGCGCTGGAGGCGTTGATCGAAGAGGCCACCGTCGACGCCTACGGCGAGGATGAGCAGCTCACCGGCTTCTTCACGATGATCGAGGAGAGCCTTGCCGTGCCCTTCACCACGACTGTTCTCGGCGTCGAGGTGAGCGTGGTCGGTGTCGACCTGGTCGAGGACGGACGCGTGGTCGCACGCTGCGTCCGGGGGTCGGTCCGACAGGACATCGGAATTCTGGACCTGCCGCTGCCGGAACCCGCCCCCGAGGGCTGGCAATGGATCGAGGCATACCGCTGCTGGGCCCGCTGAACCGGCGCGTCGTACAACTGCTCAGCTGAGCCCATGCTCGAACGGACACTCGCCCCGACTGCCGCTGACCGGACCGACTGCGGGAACAGAGAGCACGTACCGCGCATACCGCAGTATGCTTGCGACTATGGCTGACACCACGCGCATCACGGTGACACTCCCCGCCGAGCAGGTGGCGGAGCTGAAGAAGATCACGGACAACATCTCCGGCTACGTCGCCGAAGCGGTCGCCAGGCAGATCCGGCACCAGCTCCTGGGGGCTGACCTGCGCAGCCACACAGACGAGCACGGGGCCTTCAGCGAGGAAGAGCTGGCCGAAGCGCGGGCGCGCATCTTCGGTACGACGTCGGCCGCCGGCGGCGCGAGCGCCGCGTGAGCGGGCACATTGAGACCGTCGTCCTGGACAGCGAGGGGCTGTCGGCCTGGGTGGCACAGGACCGGAAAATTCTGGCGATGTTCCAGGTGTTCCACGACATGGGAGCGGACCTTGTCGTCAGCGCCAACACCATCGTGGAGGTGAGCCACGCCAGGGTGAACCTGCCCCGACTGCAATGGGCGCTCTCCCGGGTCAAGGTGGAGCCGATCACCGAGGCGGCGGCCAAGGCGGCGGCCCAACTGCTCAAGGGCGCCGGTCTGCACGGACACAAGTACGCGATCGACGCCACCGTCGCGGAAGCGGCCTTGCGTCAGCCTGGCCCGGTCGCCATCCTCACGTCGGATGTCGATGACATGACCCGGCTGTGCGGCAGCAAGGTCCGGATGATCGGGCTATGACCGCGACATCGTCCCGGGACCATGGACAGATCCGCGTGGATCCGCCGAGACCAGAGTCGCCGCAGGCCAACCCATGATGGGTGAATAAGGCATCGACGGATGCGGGGGCATGACTGCGTTCGGTGTCAAAGCTCATCAGGGCGCAACGCCTGCCGACGGCTCAGGGCGGCAACTGCCTCGTCGTCTACGCCGTTGAGGACGGCCAACTCATCGCGTGGGTCCTGGCGGCCGGTCACCGTCGTGACGTACCCCGTCAGATGGTGTGGCTCCCCGCAGCTGCGCCGGTCGCCTATAGGACGTGAGCGTGCGCCCTTCCTTACTGAGGAAATATCCTAAATGTCGCCTATAAATGCAACCGAAACTGCAACCAAGGCACGTCGAAGAGCCGGACCGCAATGAGCGGTCCAGCTCTTCGTTTCGCCTGGTCAGGCGACTGCGGAGGATACGAGATTCGAACTCGTGAGGGGTTGCCCCCAACACGCTTTCCAAGCGTGCGCCCTAGGCCACTAGGCGAATCCTCCGCGGCAAACAATACAAGACGTTAGGGAGTGCTCGCGAACTCGTTCCCCCCGCTCGGATCGGGTACTGTGTGCGCAGCCCCTCACGTGGCGCTATCTGACTGAACTCCCCCAGGGCCGGAAGGCAGCAAGGGTAGGTTGGCTCTGGCGGGTGCGTGGGGGGCGCTTGCGTTTGCGGGGCGGGATCGGAGCCGACCCGGGCGGGTTGGCCCGCGGGTGCGGGTGCGGGTGCGGGCCGGTGTCGGTGGGGCGGAACGGACAGGTACCGGCGGGCGGTGCTCGTTGTCAGTGGGCGCCTATAACCTCGTACGTGTGTCGTCCCTCGCGCTGTACCGCCGTTACCGCCCGGAGTCGTTCGCCGAGGTCATCGGGCAGGAGCATGTCACCGACCCGTTGCAGCAGGCGCTGCGGAACAACCGGGTCAATCACGCGTACCTGTTCAGTGGGCCGCGCGGCTGCGGGAAGACGACCAGTGCGCGGATCCTCGCCCGCTGTCTGAACTGCGAGCAGGGGCCCACGCCCACGCCCTGCGGGGAGTGCCAGTCCTGCCAGGACCTCGCGAGGAACGGGCGCGGGTCCATCGACGTCATCGAGATCGACGCGGCCTCTCACGGTGGTGTGGACGACGCCCGTGACCTGCGCGAGAAGGCCTTCTTCGGGCCCGCCAGCAGCCGGTACAAGATCTACATCATCGACGAGGCCCACATGGTCACGCCGGCGGGCTTCAACGCGCTGTTGAAGGTCGTCGAGGAGCCGCCGGAGCACCTCAAGTTCATTTTCGCCACCACCGAGCCCGAGAAGGTCATCGGGACGATCCGGTCGCGGACGCATCACTATCCCTTCCGGCTGGTTCCCCCCGGCACCCTGCGGAATTACCTCGGCGAGGTCTGCGGGCGCGAGGGCATGCCCGTCGAGGACGGGGTGCTTCCGCTCGTCGTGCGGGCCGGCGCCGGATCCGTGCGTGACTCCATGTCCGTCATGGACCAGCTCCTCGCGGGGGCCCGCGACAACGGTGTGACGTACGCCATGGCCACCTCCCTCCTCGGTTATACGGACGGCTCGCTGCTCGACTCCGTGGTCGAGGCCTTCGCCGCGGGCGACGGAGCCGCGGCCTTCGAGGTCGTCGACCAGGTCATCGAGGGCGGCAACGACCCCCGGCGGTTCGTCGCCGACCTGCTGGAGCGGCTGCGGGACCTCGTGATCCTGGCGGCCGTGCCCGACGCCGGTGAGAAGGGGCTCATCGACGCCCCCGTGGACGTGGTGGAGCGGATGACGGCCCAGGCCGGGGTCTTCGGCGCCGCCGAGCTGAGCCGCGCCGCCGACCTCGTCAACGCCGGTCTGACGGAGATGCGAGGGGCCACCTCGCCCCGTCTCCAGCTCGAACTGATCTGCGCGCGCGTGCTGCTGCCCACGGCCTACGGCGACGAGCGGTCCGTCCTGGCCCGGCTCGACCGGATCGAGCGCGGCGTGAACTTCAGCGGGGGAGGGGTGGGGGCAGGGGCCGGGGTCGGCGGGCCTGCCGTCGGTTACGTGCCCGGGCCCGACGCCCATCCGGGAGCCCAACCGGGAGCTCATGCGGGAGCCCATGCGGGACAGCCGGGACAGCCCGGGCAGCCGGGGTACGTGGGGATGCAGGGCGGCGGGCCCGTCGGCGGTCCGGCTCCCTTCGTTCCGCCGGGTGGCGGGGCCGCCGCCGCCCGCGCCGCCGTGCGAGGTGGAGGAGTGGGGCAAGGGCCCGGAGCTCCCGGTCCGGGTCCCGGTCCCGGTCCCGGTCCCGGTCCCGGTGGTGATGTTGCGGGGCCGGGTCCTGCCCAGGCTCCGGCGGCGCCCGCCGCCGCATACACGCCTCCGCCCGCTCCCGTCGAGCCTGCGCCCAGTCCCAGTCCCAGCCCCACCTCCAGTCCCAGTCCCAGTCCTCATTCGGTCGCGCCTGCCGTGCCTGCCGCGCCTGCCCCCACCCCGGCCCCCGCTGCGGAGCAGCCGTCCGCCCCGGCTGCCGGTGGTGCGCCCGGCGCCTGGCCCACCGCGACGGCCGTGGGCAGCGGGCGGCGGCCGGGAGGCTGGCCGACCACGGCATCCGCAGGCGGGGGACAGCCCTCGTCCGGAGCGCCCGCCGCGTCCGGATCGCGCCCGGCACCGGCATCCGCGCCCTCCCAAGCCCCTGCCCCCGCCTCCGGCTCCGGCCCCGCCTCTCAGGGCTCTGCGGGTCCCGCCGCGTTCTCCGCCGCTCCGAGCGGTGGGCCCGACCCCCGTACCCTCTGGCCGAACATCCTGGAGGCGGTGAAGAACCGGCGTCGCTTCACCTGGATCCTGCTCAGCCAGAACGCCCAGGTGACCGGCTTCGACGGCACCACCCTCCAGATCGGCTTCGTCAACGTCGGAGCGCGGGACAACTTCGCGAGCAGCGGCAGCGAGGAGGTGCTGCGGCAAGCGCTGTCCGAACTGTTTAACGTGCAGTGGAAGATCGAGGCGGTCATCGATCCGTCCGGGGGCTCGGCACCGCCGCCCGCACCCGGCGGCGGCTTCGGTGGTGGAGGCGGTGGCACTGGTGGCGGCGGAGGCTACCCGGCGGGTGGCGGTGCCGCTCAGGGCACGGGCGCGCCCCGTCCCGCCCCGCAGCAACCTGCGTCCCCGGCTCCGGCGCCCGGACCGCACTCCCCGGCGTCCCAGAACCGCCCGGCGTCCGCCCCCGGCTCCGCGCCCTCGTCCGCGTCGGCCCACCAGAACCCGCCCCGCCCCTCCGCCCAGGAGCCGCCTCCCATCTCGCCGGAGGACGACACCCCGGAGGACGACGATCCCGACCTCGACGAGTCGGCACTCTCCGGCCACGAACTGATCGTCCGAGAACTGGGAGCGACGGTGCTGGAAGAGTTCTCGAACGAGTAGCCGGCCCCCGGGGGCCAACCACCGCTCTGCCGCGAGCTGACAGATCCACCGCCGGCCCCCGCCGCCCAAGGGGCGCGGAGAACTGCGCGCCGGGCCGCTGGCCGACGGGCCTGTAGGGGCGCGGGGAACTGCGCGCCCAGCCCGCACCCACCCGCACCCAACCACGCCCCCAACCCCGCACCCAACCCCGCACCCACCCACGCCCCCCGACCCCGGGAGCACCACCGCCCCCACCACTCCACCACTCCACCACCCCACCCCCCCCACCACCCACCACCCCGCCACCAAATCCCCGCCGGCCAGGCGCCCCGCTAGGCTGACCCCCGTGAAGGTCCTAGTAATCGGCGGCGGTGCCCGCGAACACGCCCTGTGCCGCTCCCTCTCCCTCGACCCCGACGTCACCGCGTTGTACTGCGCCCCAGGCAACGCGGGAATCGCCGACGTGGCCGAGCTGCACGAGGTCGACGCCCTCGACGGCAAGGCCGTGGCCACGCTGGCCACGGATCTCGGCGCCGAGCTGGTGATCGTCGGCCCGGAGGCGCCCCTTGTGGCCGGGGTCGCCGACGCCGTGCGCGAGGCGGGCATCCCGGTGTTCGGCCCCTCGCAGGAGGCCGCCCGGCTGGAGGGCTCCAAGGCCTTCGCCAAGGACGTCATGGCGTGCGCGGGCGTCCCCACCGCCCGCTCGTACGTCTGCACGACCCCCGCCGAGGTGGACGAGGCACTGGACGCCTTCGGAGCCCCGTACGTCGTGAAGGACGACGGTCTCGCGGCCGGCAAGGGCGTCGTGGTGACCGACGACCTCGCAGCGGCGGCGGCCCACGCCAACGCCTGCGACCGCGTGGTCATCGAGGAGTTCCTCGACGGCCCCGAGGTCTCCCTCTTCGCGATCACCGACGGTGTGACGGTCGTCCCGCTGCAGCCGGCCCAGGACTTCAAGCGGGCCCTCGACGGCGACGCGGGGCCGAACACCGGCGGCATGGGCGCGTACTCGCCCCTTCCGTGGGCCGATCCGAAGCTGGTCGAGGAGGTCATGCAGACCGTTCTGCAGCCGACCGTCGACGAGCTGCGCCGCCGCGGCACCCCGTTCTCCGGGCTGCTCTACGCCGGGCTCGCGATCACCTCGCGCGGTGTGCGGGTCATCGAGTTCAACGCCCGCTTCGGTGATCCCGAGACCCAGGTCGTCCTCGCCCGCCTGAAGACGCCGCTCTCCGGTGTCCTCCTCGCGGCCGCGAACGACACCCTCGCCGACCTCGAACCGCTGCGCTGGAGCGACGACGCGGCCGTCACCGTGGTCATCGCCTCGCACAACTACCCCGGCACCCCGCGCACCGGCGACCCCATCGAGGGCCTCGCCGAGGTGGCCGCCGAGGACGCCCCGCACGCGTACGTCCTGCACGCCGGTACGAAGCGTGACGGCGACGCGGTCGTCAGCGCGGGCGGCCGGGTGCTCTCGGTCACGGCGAGCGGTACGGACCTGACCCAGGCCCGCACCCGTGCGTACAGGGCGGTCGACCGGATCCGTCTCGACGGCTCCCAGTACCGCACGGACATCGCGGCGAAGGTCGCGGAAGCCGCCGCGGGATAACTCCCGTAACCCTCGGTTACGGGCTGCCACCTGCACCGTCTCCGACCGCACGGCACCCGCACGTCACCCGCGCAGCGCACCCGCACGTCACCCGCGCAGCGCACCCGCACGTCACCCGCGCAGCGCACCCGCACTCACCCGCGCAGCGCACCCGCAGCGCACGCGCAGCACCCGCACGGCACCTTCGGGCCCCGGATCCAGCAATAGATCCGGGGCCCCTTCGTCAGCTACCTCTAGCCAAAGCCATTCCATCGAGTGACCGATCCCCCATCCGGCTGACGACGGCCGGGGCCCCAACTAGGGTGCGGCGCAAGCGTTCCGGCACTTGGCCCACCGGCATTGCGATGTCAGTCGGGGGTGCCACAGTGGGGGAGTGAGTAACGCCATGGACGTCTGCCGGCGGTGGCTGGGTATGCACACGCCGGGCGGACAGTAGGGGGTGAGATCGGTCGTGTCCGGTATGGGAGTGGAGTTGGGTGCGCACACCGCGCGCTCACGGGCTCTCGCCGTGCTGCGCATCCGCAGCAGGGCGCTGGCCGTCGCCCTGCTGCCCGCGGCCGTCGCCGTCGTCCTGCTCGTCGGCGGGTCGACCGGGCACATCGACGGCGCCGGCTGGGGCGTGGCGCGCGCGGCCGTGACGGGGTTCGCCGTGTTCGTGCTGCTGTGCGCGGTGGGCGTCGCGCTGCTCGTCGCCCGTGCGCGGCCCGCCATGAGCCCGACGGTCCCGGTCGCCGAGGAGTCGGCGCCGGACCTGTACCGCATGGTGCGGGATCTGGCCGACCGCCTCGAAGTGCCCGCGCCCTCCGCGATAGCGCTCACCCCGGACTGCGACAGCTGGCTTGAGGACCGGACCCACCCGGCCCACGCCCCGTCCCACCCGGAGTCCGGGGACGAGATGGAGGGCGGCCGGGGCCTGGGACCTGCACACCGGCGTACGCCCGCCGCGCCCGTCCTCGTCATCGGCTCCCCCTTCCTGTGGTGGATGCGGGTCGGTGAGCTGCGGGCCGTCCTCGCCCCGGTCGTCGCGGGTACGGGACCGTCGGCGCACCCCGACATAGCCGCGGCCCGGCGCTTCGTACGAGGTCTCGACGCGGCCGTGGCGGTGGCCTCGGCGCCCACCCGCGGACCGCTGACCCGCCCGGTGCTCGGCGTGGCCGGCTGGGTGGCGAGGATCATGCTGCGCGGCTGCCGCGTGCACGCGGCGGAGATGGAACGGGGCGTGGCGACCGCGGCGGCGGAGCGTGCGCAGACCGTGGACTACGGACTGCGGATCGTCGCGCAGGAACAGGTGGGCCTGGCGTACGCGGGCTGGGATCGGCTGCTGACGAGGGTCGCGCTGCCCGCCTGGCGCATGGGACGGTGGCCGTCCAGGCTCGACGCGGGTGTCGTCGCGGCACTGACCGAGCTCTCACGGCGTGACCGGCTCGCCGAGGGCTTCACCTCCCGGCTCGGCGAACGCCCCGCCTGCGATCTCCTGGAGGAGCCGGGGGCGATCGACGAGGCGACGTCCCTGCTGGCCGCACGCCTCTTCCACGGCGGACCCGCCGAGAGGGGACCCGACTGGGCCCCGGTCGACTGGGCCGAGTACCCGGACGAGGTCGTCGACCGCAAGTGGCGTACGGACGCGGCACGGCTCCATCGCGTACTGGACGGACTGGGCGTGAGCCGCACCGCGGGGCCGGGAGCACCGGAGCCGGAGGGCCCGACGCTGGACCGCGTGATGGACCACCTGACGTCCTCCGCGTCCCCGCCCCCGGAGGAGCCCTCGGAGGTGCCCCCGGAGGAGCCCCCGGAGGAGCCCTCGGAGGTGCCTTCGGAGGTGCCTTCGGAGGAGCCCCCGGAGGCCGAGTGGCGCGCCACCGGGATCACGCAGGGCGGCGCGACGGCGTACGAGGCCGACGGCGGGCCGGAGAGCGACGAGGACGGCGGCCCGGCGACCGAGCGGAGCGCGGAGCTCGCGGCGGTCCTGAGCGCCGAGCTGGCGCGCGAGGAGGCCGCGACGACCGCCGGGCCGACGGCGTCCTCGGCAACCTCGACGGCCTCCGCGGGACAGGGCGGCCCCGACGTGGCGCTCTGGGACGAGGGGGCACTGCCGCTCTTCCCTCTGCAACCGCCGCGGACGGGGCGGGAGTTGCTCGGTGACCATGTGACGGCGATGGTCTGCTGCGCGGCGATGGACACGGCCGGGGCGATGCCGGGGCTCGACTGGCTGGACGGCCCGTCGCTCCTCGTCGACGGCGAGCGCTCGGCCGACCTGGGCCCCCGCGTCCTCAGCCTCATCGAGGAGGGCGACCCGGCCCCCCTGCGTACCTGGCTGCTGGACCTGGGAGTACGTGCGGAGAAGCCGGTCAGACTGGTCTGAGCCCGGGAGCCCACAAGGGGCGAGGAACCGCGCGCTCAGCCCCCACGACCCGCACGCCCCCACGACCCGCACGCCGCGATGGCCCCCCGCATCCCGACCCACCGAAGGGCGCGGGGAACCGCGCACGCGACCTCGTCCGACCCGCACGTCACGAACAACCTCCGACCCGCCATCTCCCCACCCGCTACAGGCAATTAGCAACGAACGGTGACGGCGCGCATGCGTAATGTGATGTGCTGGGCCCACCCGTGCGCGGGGGCACACATGGGCAAGGACGTACGAGGGAGGGAACGTCACATGGGGACCGAGCAGATCCGCCGATGGGAGTCGGGAGCGCTGGCGCACGCCGTCACGGACCCATTCGGACAGGGCCCCGTCCCCTGGCTGCGCGGCAGTGAGAACTACTTCGACGACACGGGCCACGTCGTCCCCTGGTACGTCGACCACACCCCACCCCCCGGTGCGACCACCGCCCACGACCGCTACCGAAGCTCCGGCCCGCGAGTCCCCACCCCGCACGCGAGCGCCGGAGACCCCCGCTCGGCCGACGACGTCCACCGGCAGATCAAGGGGTTCGCGTCCACCGGCGCGGTCGCCCCCGGCGAGGCCGTCGACTTCCACATCACGGTGGACCCGCCCCAGCAGTTCGGCGTGGACGTCTACCGCATCGGCCACTACGGAGGCGACGGCGCCAGCAAGATCACCACCAGCCCGCGCCTGGCCGGGATCGTCCAGCCGGCCCCGCTCACCGCGGACCGCACGGTCTCCTGCCACCACTGGTGGCTCTCCTGGCGGCTGCAGATCCCGTCGTACTGGAGCATCGGCGCGTACGTCGCCGTCCTCACCACCGACGACGGGCACCGCTCCCACATCCCGTTCACGGTCCGCGACGACCACCCCGCCGACCTGCTGCTCGTCCTGCCGGACATCACCTGGCAGGCGTACAACCTCTACCCGGAGGACGGGCGCACGGGCGCGAGTCTCTACCACGCGTGGGACGACGACGGCCGGCTGCTCGGTGAGGCCGACGCCGCGACGACGGTCTCCTTCGACCGCCCGTACGCGGGCGCGGGCCTGCCCCTGCACGTGGGCCACGCCTACGACTTCATCCGCTGGGCCGAGCGCTACGGCTACGACCTCGCGTACGCCGACGCCCGCGACCTGCACGCCGGCCGCGTCGACCCCACGCGCTACCGCGGCCTGGTCTTCCCGGGGCACGACGAGTACTGGTCGACGACCATGCGCCGTACCGTGGACGTCGCCCGCGAGCAGGGCACCTCGCTCGTCTTCCTCTCCGCCAACACCATGTACTGGCAGGTGGATCTGGCGCCCTCCGCGTCCGGCACCCCAGACCGGCTGCTCACCTGCCTGAAACGCCGTGGACCCGGCAGACCCGCCCTGTGGCGGGAGATCGACCGCCCGGAGCAGGAAGTCCTCGGAATCCAGTACGCGGGCCGGGTCCCCGAGGCCCACCCCCTCGTCGTCCGCAACGCCGACCACTGGCTGTGGGAGGCGACCGGAGCCCACGAGGGCGATGAGCTGGAGGGCATGGTCGCGGGCGAGGCCGACCGCTACTTCCCCCGAGTCGCGCTCCCCGAGCACCAGGGCCGCATCCTCCTCTCGCACTCCCCGTACCGGGACACGGAGGGGACGATCCGCCACCAGGAGACGTCCTTGTACCGCGCGCACTCCGGTGCCCTCGTCTTCGCGGCGGGCACCTTCGCCTGGTCCCCGGCCCTGGACCGGCCGGGGCACACCGACGCCCGTGTCCAGCGGGCCACGGCCAACCTCCTGGACCGCATCTGCAAACGCGACTGAGGCCGCCCGGCAAGACCCGGCAAGAGCCCGCAAGAGCCCGCGAGCCCTCACACCCACGACCCCTGGCCGAGCCCGGCCCTCCCATACGAGAGAATCGTGCCATTCAGACAGAACGACGGGGAGGAACCGTGTCCGGATTCGTCGAAAAGCCCGAGCCTCTTGAGGTTCCGGGTCTGGTGCACCTGCACACCGGCAAGGTGCGCGACCTGTACCAGAACGAGGCGGGCGATCTCGTGATGGTCGCCAGCGACCGCATCTCCGCGTTCGACTGGGTGCTGCCCACGGAGATCCCCGACAAGGGCCGCGTCCTGACGCGGCTCTCGCTCTGGTGGTTCGACCAGCTCGCCGACCTGCTGCCGAACCATGTCCTGGGCACCGAACCGCCGGCCGGCGCCCCCGCCGCATGGCAGGGCCGCACCCTGGTCTGCAAGTCGCTGGAGATGGTCCCGGTCGAGTGCGTCGCCCGCGGCTATCTCACCGGCTCCGGTCTCGCCGAGTACAACGAGACCCGTACCGTCTGCGGCCTCGCGCTCCCGCACGGGCTGACCGACGGCTCGGAGCTGCCCGCCCCGATCTTCACCCCGGCCACCAAGGCCGCCGTCGGCGAGCACGACGAGAACGTCTCGTACGAGGAGGTCGCCCGGCAGGTCGGCGCGGAGACCGCGGCCCAGCTGCGGCAGGCGACGCTCGCCGTCTACGGCCGCGGCCGTGACATCGCGCGCGACCGCGGAATCCTCCTCGCGGACACGAAGTTCGAGTTCGGCTTCGACGGCGAGACGCTCGTCATCGCCGACGAGGTGCTGACCCCGGACTCGTCCCGCTTCTGGCCCGCCGACCAGTGGGAGCCGGGCCGCGCGCAGCCCTCGTTCGACAAGCAGTACGTACGCGACTGGCTGACCTCCGCCGAATCCGGCTGGGACCGCAGGAGCGAGCAGCCGCCGCCGGCCCTGCCCCAGCAGATCGTGGACGCGACCCGCGCCAAGTACGTGGAGGCGTACGAGCGTCTGACGGGCACGCCCTGGGCCTGAGCGGCCCCGCGGCTTCCGCGGCCCCCGCGGCCCCGCGATCAACGCGGAAACCCCCGGTCGATGACCGGGGGTTTCCGCGTTCTTCCTACTCCGAGCGGACGACCAGGTTCGAACTGGCGACCTCAACCTTGGCAAGGTTGCGCTCTACCAACTGAGCTACGTCCGCGCCGCGTCCTGGCTTTCGCCGTGGCGCGAGAGCAACTATACCCAACCCCGCTCGCGCGCGAGACGCACCGCCGAGTGACGGTTCTCGGCTCCGAGTTTGGACACGGCCGACGACAGATAGTTGCGTACGGTCCCCTGCGACAGCGCGGCCCGCTCCGCGATCTCGGCGACGGGCGCCCCGTCGGAGGCCAGCTCCAGCACCTCGGCCTCGCGCGCGGTGAGCGGCGAATCCCCGGCGGAGATCGCGTCGGCGGCCAACTCGGGGTCGACATAACGGTTTCCCGCGTGGATGGTACGGATGATCTCCGCGAGCCGTCGCGCGCTCACCGTCTTCGGGACGAAACCGCGCACACCCGCCGTCAGCGCACGCTTGAGATGTCCGGGACGCCCATGGCTCGTCACGATGAGCACACGGCAGGCGGGCAGTTCGGTCCGCAGCGATGTGGCCACCCTCACACCGTCGGACCCGGGCATCTGCAGATCCAGGACGGCCACGTCGGGTTCGTGCGCCCGGGCCATCGCCAGCGCCTCGGGCCCGCCGGCCGCCTCCGCCACCACGAGCAGATCGTCCTCAAGACCCAGCAGCGCGGCGAGCGCCCCGCGGATGAGGTGCTCGTCGTCGGCGAGCAGCAGCCGGATGGGTCGTACGGGTGTCATGGGGTGACCTCTTCACTCACTGAGCGCGAAACGGTGTCCGTCGAGCCGGCGGACGAGAGACCCGACGAGGAGGTGGGAGGCAGGGGCACCTCGGCCACGACCCGGAAGAGGCCGCCGTCGACGGGTCCCGCCTCCAGCGTCCCGGCCACCGCGGCCAGCCGCTCCCGCAGCCCGGCGAGACCGGACCCCCCGCCGGGCTCCCCGCCGGGCCCTCCACCGGTCCCGGGCGCACCCGGCCCCCCGGTCGACCCCTGCGCGGCGGCCCACTCCACCCCGTCGTTCTCGACCGTGAGAACCACGTGTTCTCCCGCCGGTCGCAGCGTCACGCGGCACCGCCGGGCGTCGCCGTGCCGCAGTACGTTCGTGGTGGCCTCCCGTACGACCCAGCCGAGCGCCGACTGGACCGCCGGAGGCAGCCCGGTCGCGGAACCGGTCACCGAGCAGTCGACCCCGGCGGCGGTCAGAACGCCCTGCGCGCCGGCGAGTTCGGCGCCGAGGTCGGCCTCGCGGTAGCCCCGTACCACCTCGCGGACCTCGCGCTGCGACTCGCGGGCGATCCGCTGCACCTCGATCATCTGGTCCACGGCCTCGGGGCGCTCGCGGCGGGAGAGCTGGACGGCGAGTTCGCTCTTCAGGGCGATCACCGCGAGGTTGCGGCCCATCACGTCGTGCAGATCGCGTCCGAAGCGGAGCCGCTCCTCGGCGACGGCGAGGCGGGTCCGGGTCTCGCGGGCCGCGTCCAGCTCGTACACGGCGTCGAGCAGCCAGACGGAGAAGACGGAGGTGAAGGTGAGGCCGCCGCCGCCGAGCAGTACCGCGAACGCCGTTCCCAGTGCGGCATGTCCGTCGAGGCCCAGCGCGAACGCCATGGCTCCGGCATACACGGCGGAGCCGGTCACGATCCCCAGGACGCGCAGCCGGCCGCGTACCCCGAGCGCGATGGTGCCGGTCCCGAAGACCAGCACGCCCACGCAGAGCGGTACCGCCGCCGACGCCATGTCCTCGCCGCCCGGCCCGTGCTTCACCAGGCTGATCGCGGCGGTCCCCAGCAGCGCGGAGACCGCGCCGAGCGCGATGAGCAGGCGTACGGGCTGTTCACGGGTGCCGCGCGTCCAGTCGAGCGACCTGGACGCGGTCACCGCGCACAGCACGGCGTGGGCGCACAGCGGCAGGACCAGCCAGACGGCGAGCCCGGCCTCCACCTGCCCGAAGACCGGAAGCCCGATCGCGGTGAACTCCACCAGCGGAAAGAAGTGGAAGGACCAGCGGGTGTACGTCTCGACCTTCGCCAGCGTGCTCTTCCCGCGCCACCAGAGACCCGGCCTGCGCATTCCCGGACTCCCGACTCCCATGACCGACCGTCCCCGTCCTCCGTCGCCGCTTCCGCTTCCGCTTCCGCTTCGACTTCCGCTTCGACTTCCGCTTCGACTTCCGCTTCGACTTTCGCTTTCGTGCACCGCGCGGGCCGGGGTCAGCGCCTGGGTTCCCAGCGGAACCACTTGTGTACAGCAAACACCGCGAGCACGATCCAGGCCAGCGCCGTGGCGAGCGCGCCCAGCGCCTCGTACGTGGAGAGGTTCCCGGCCCAGCCACCGCGGATGAGAGTGATCACCGGGGACAGCGGCAGCAGTTCACAGAAGGTGGCGAGCCGGTCGGGCATGACCTCGAAGGGCACGACGGTGCCGGAGCCCATCATCGAGACGAGCAGCAGCGGCATCGCCGCGACCTGGGCGCCCTCCACGCTCCTGCTGAAACTCGCGGTCACCGCCGCGAGCGCCGGCCACATCATGAGTCCCAGCAGCAGCCCCACCACGGAGAGGAGAGGCGCCTCGGGCGCGTCCACGTCCATGAGCGCCGCGCAGGCGGCGGTCAGCACCAGGCTCTGCACCAGGCCGATGAGGACCGACGGGACGGCGGCACCCGCGAGGATCTCGGCATCCCGCAGCTCCCCGGTACGCAGCCGCTTGAGGACGAGTTCCTCGCGACGGGCGGCGTAGACGCTCACCAGCGAGCTGTAGACGGCGAAGAGCAGGGAGAAGCCGACGGCGGAGGGCAGGATGACCGAGCCGACCGAGAGGCCGGACCCCTTCAGGTCCATGTCCTCGACTGTCGAGCGAAGGCTGAGCGGCAGGACCAGCGGCACGAGGACGGCCGCGAAGAAGGTGGCCCTGCTGCGTGCCAGGAGGGTGAGTTCGGCCCGGGCGAGGGAGGTCATGCGGCCGACCGCGGTCACGGTCGACGCCGGCTGTGCGGTCCTGGTCACGGTGTCCGCGCTCATGCCACGTGCTCCTTCTCGGAGTGCTGCGATCGTTCCGCCTGCCCTGCCTGCCCTGCCTGCCCTGCCTGTTCCGCCTGGGCCTCCTGTTCCGAGACGTGCCGCGCGATGCGCAGGAACGCCTCCTCCAGGGACCCCGACCGGATGTCGAGCCCCCGCAGCTCGACACCGGTCCGCTCGGCCCACATCAGCAGTCCGGTGGCGGCCCGCTGCAACTCGTTCGTACGCAGCCGGAGCACGCGTCCGACGACCTCGTGCCCGGTGACGCCGAGGGAGTCGAGCGGCGGCAGATCGCCGGGGAAGTAGCCGCTGGGCAGTTCGAAGGAGATCCGCGACGGCTGGGAGGCGGTCACCTCGGCCGGGGTGCCGGAGACCGCGATCCGCCCGGCGTGCAGGATCGCGAGCCGGTCGGCGAGCCCTTCCGCCTCCTCCAGGTAGTGGGTGGTGAGCAGCACGGTCGTGCCCTGCGCGCGCAGTTCACGCACCAACTCCCAGGTCTCCTGGCGTCCTTCGGCGTCGAGGCCGGTCGTCGGCTCGTCGAGGAAGAGGACCTCGGGCCGTCCGAGGAGTGCGAGCGCCAGGTCCAGGCGCCGCTTCTCCCCACCGGACAGCTGCTTCACGCGTACGCCGGCCCGGCGGGTGAGGCCGACCAGGGACAGCGCCTCGCTCTCGGGGCGGGCTCCGCTCGTGCAGCCGGCCCACATCCGTACCGTCTCCGAGACGGTCAGTTCGGAGGGGAAGCCGCCTTCCTGGAGCATGAGGCCGATGCGCGGGCGGACGGCGGAACGTTCGGTGTACGGGTCATGGCCGAGGACGCGCACCTGTCCGGCGGCCGGTCGGGCGAGGCCCTCGATGAGTTCGACGGTGGAGGTCTTGCCCGCGCCGTTGGTGCCGAGCAGTGCGAAGAGTTCGCCCCGGGCGACTTCGAAGGAGACCCCTCGGACCGCCTCGAACCCTCCCCCGTAGACGCGTCGGAGATCAGTGACCTCGATCACGGGCTCATTCGTATTCATGACTCAAGCGTCTCGGCCGACCACGAGGCTCGGCAGTGCGCGCTGTCACCGCTGCACATGACAAATGTCAGACGGCGAAGAACGGGGTGACAGATGCGGTCGACGGATGCGGGGTGACGGATGCGCGCACACGAGAAAGGCCCCGATCACATGACCGGGGCCTTTGCTCACTGCTTCTTACCCTGAGCGGACGACCAGGTTCGAACTGGCGACCTCAACCTTGGCAAGGTTGCGCTCTACCAACTGAGCTACGTCCGCATTGCCTCCGACCGGCTTTCACCGATCGGCGCGAACACCAGCCTACCTGATCGAAAGAGCGACCAGACCGGCGATGCAGAGCGGGTGACAGGAATTGCACACTGCGCCTTCCCCCTGGAAGGGGGATGTTCTGCTACTGAACTACACCCGCGTGACTCCGGTGAGCCGGGCCTTTCGGCCTTGCCCCTCGGCGTGCTCCAGACTCTAGCCGATCGCCAGGGGTACAACGCAAGTCGACTGCCCCCGGAGCCGAATGCCCCCCGCCCCCGCCCCTCCAGGAGCGTCGGGAACGGCACGCGCAACGCCCACGCCGCCGACGAACAACCGCCACCCCTGGCCACCCAAGGGGCGCGGGGAGCTGCGCGCTCAGCCCCCACGCCGCCGCACCTGACGAACAACCTCCACCCCCCGCCCTCTGGCGGGCCCGCCCGCAGGGGGCCGGCGCAGGAGCCCGACCCCCGAGCGGCCGAACTCCCGCACCACCCCACCACCGCCCAAGAACCCGAAGCGGCCCGCAGGGCACTCCCGCAGGGCACTACTGCGCAGCGGTGAAAGCCTCATACACCCGCTTGGGAATCCGCCCCCGCGCAGGCACCTCCAGCTTGTTGGACTGCGCCCACGCGCGAACGGCCGCCGGATCGGGCGCCACGGCAGTCTGCCGGTAGGCCTTCCCGGAGCGCGACCGCTTGCGCCCGGCCTCCACGTACGGCTCCAGCGCCCTGCGCAACTGCTCTGCATTGGCCGGATTCAGGTCGATCTCGTACGACTTGCCGTCCAGACCGAAGGCGATCGTTTCCGCCGCTTCCGAGCCGTCGATGTCGTCGGAGAGAGTCACTACGACACGCTGCGCCACGAATATCGGTCCCTTCGTGCGGCACCTATCCGACGACGTGCGATGACGTGCCGAGATGCCGACTGTCCGACTGCTTTTACGGGTGATTGGGCAAAGTATCGGCTATTGCCAATTCATTTGTACAGTGCCCGGCAATCCAATGTGAAGCTCGACTAAATCTCCTGGCGTGTCCCCAGGCAATAGGGGACCCGGGCTCGATCCGGATCTTTCCCAGGATTTTTCGTGAAGGCAGCCCGACGATAGGTTCTCGATGCTGAATCGTGATGACCGTCACGTAGATTCCTACGAATCTACCCGCGTAGAAATTTTGTACGGGTAGTCTGAAGGAACCTGCTCAGCACCACACACCGGGAGTGCCAGTGGCACGCGTCGTAGTCGACGTCATGCTCAAGCCGGAGATCCTCGACCCCCAGGGCCAGGCGGTGCAGCGTGCACTGCCGCGCCTCGGTTTCGAAGGCATCTCCGACGTCCGTCAGGGAAAGCGATTCGAACTGGAAGTGGACGGACCGGTGGACGACACCGCCCTCGCCCGCATCCACGAACTCGCCGAATCCTTCCTCGCCAACACCGTGATCGAGGACTTCACCGTCAAGGTCGAGGAAGTCGCGGAGGCCGGAAAGTGACCGCTCGTATTGGCGTCGTCACTTTCCCGGGAAGCCTCGACGACCGGGACACCCAGCGTGCGATCAAGCTCGCCGGGGCCGAACCCGTCGCTCTCTGGCACAAGGACAAGGACCTCAAGCAGGTCGACGCCGTTGTCCTGCCGGGTGGTTTCTCGTACGGCGACTATCTGCGCGCCGGTGCGATCTCGCGCTTCTCGCCGGTCATGGCGACGGTGATTGAGCAGGCGAAGTCGGGAATGCCGGTGCTCGGCATCTGCAACGGCTTCCAGATCCTCACCGAGGCCCATCTCCTCCCCGGCGGGATGCTCGGCAACGACCACCTGCACTTCATGTGCCGGGACCAGAAGTTGAGGGTGGAGAACGCGGAAACCGCCTGGACCGCGGACTACGAGTCCGGCCAGGAGATCCACATCCCGCTGAAGAACATGGACGGGCGGTACGTCGCCGACGAGCGCACCCTCGACATGCTGGAGGCGGAGGGCCGCGTCGTCTTCCGTTACGTGGTCGGCGGCGAGTTCGCCGACGGTTTCGGCAATCCCAACGGCTCGCTGCGGGACATCGCCGGCATCTCGAACGAGGCGGGCAACGTCGTCGGTCTGATGCCGCACCCGGAGCACGCTGTCGAGCCCCTCGTCGGGTCCGGCCGCACCGACGGCCTCCCCTTCTTCACCTCGATCCTCAAGAAGCTGGTCAACGCATGAGCCGGACGCCTCTGGACACGGTCGAGCACGCGGCCGGGACCCCCGACGTCGAGCTGCCCTGGGCCGAACTCGGCCTGAAGAAGGACGAGTACGAGCGGGTCGTGGAGATCCTCGGCCGCCGCCCGACCGGTGCCGAGCTCGCCATGTACTCGGTCATGTGGTCCGAGCACTGCAGCTACAAGTCCTCGAAGGTGCACCTGCGCCAGTTCGGTGAGAAGGCGCCCCGGTCGGACGCCCTCCTCGTCGGCATCGGCGAGAACGCCGGCGTCGTCGACGTCGGCCAGGGCTACGCGGTCACCTTCAAGGTCGAGTCGCACAACCACCCCTCCTACGTCGAGCCCTACCAGGGCGCGGCCACCGGCGTCGGCGGCATCGTGCGCGACATCATCGCGATGGGCGCGCGGCCGGTGGCGGTGGTCGACCCCCTCCGCTTCGGTGCGGCCGACCACCCGGACACCAAGCGCGTACTGCCCGGTGTCGTCGCGGGCATCGGCGGCTACGGCAACTGTCTGGGCCTGCCCAACATCGGCGGCGAGGTCGTCTTCGACGCCTGCTACCAGGGCAACCCGCTGGTCAACGCCGGCGCCATCGGCGTCATGCGGCACGAGGACATCCACCTCGCGAAGGCGTCCGGCACCGGCAACAAGGTCATCCTGTACGGGGCCCGCACGGGCGGCGACGGCATCGGCGGCGCCTCCATCCTGGCGAGTGAGACCTTCGACGACGCGAAGCCCTCGAAACGCCCCGCCGTCCAGGTCGGCGACCCCTTCCAGGAGAAGCTCCTCATCGAGTGCACCCTGGAGGCCTTCGCCGAGAAGCTGGTCGTCGGCATCCAGGACCTGGGCGCGGCCGGCCTGTCCTGCGCCACCAGCGAGCTGGCTTCGAACGGCTCCGGCGGCATGCGCGTGACGCTGGACGACGTACCCCTGCGCGACTCGACTCTCTCTCCCGAGGAAATCCTCATGAGCGAGTCGCAGGAACGCATGTGCGCGGTCGTCGAGCCGTCGAAGGTCGACCGCTTCCTGGAGATCTGCGACAAGTGGGACGTCATCGCCACGGTGATCGGTGAGGTCACCGACGGCGACCGCCTTGAGATCTTCTGGCACGGCGGCAAGATCGTCGACGTCGACCCGCGCACGGTCGCGCACGACGGCCCGGTCTACGAGCGCCCGTACGCACGCCCGCACTGGCAGGACGCGCTGCAGGCGGACGACGCCAACAAGCTGCCCCGGCCCGAGACGTCGGAGGAGCTGAAGAAGCAGGTCCTCCAGCTGGTCTCCTCCCCGAACCAGGCCTCCAAGTCCTGGATCACCTCCCAGTACGACCACTTCGTGCAGGGCAACACGGTGCTGGCGCAGCCCGAGGACTCGGGCATGATCCGCATCGACGAGGAGTCCGGCCTCGGGGTGGCCATCGCCACGGACGGCAACGGCCGCTACACCAAGCTGGACCCGTACCACGGTGCCCAGTTGGCGCTGGCCGAGGCGTACCGGAACGTCGCGACGACCGGTGCCAAGCCGCTCGCCGTCTCCGACTGCCTGAACTTCGGTTCGCCCGAGGACCCGGCCGTCATGTGGCAGTTCGCGGAGGCCGTCCGCGGACTGGCCGACGGGTGCCTGCAGTTGGGCACGCCGGTGACCGGCGGCAACGTCTCGCTCTACAACCAGACGGGCGAGGCGGCCATCCACCCCACGCCGGTCGTCGCGGTCCTGGGCGTCATCGACGACGTGGCCCGGCGCACTCCGGTCGCCTACCGGGAGGAAGGGCAGCTGCTCTACCTCCTCGGCGACACCCGTGAGGAGTTCGGCGGTTCGGCCTGGTCGCAGGTCGTCCACGACCACCTCGGCGGACTGCCGCCGGCCGTGGACCTGGAGCGCGAACGCCTCCTCGGCGAGATCCTGATCTCCGCCTCCCGCGACGGCATGATCGACTCCGCGCACGACCTGTCCGACGGCGGTCTCATCCAGGCCGTGGTCGAGTCGGCGCTGCTCGGGGGCAAGGGGGCACGGCTCGTCGTACCCGACGGGCTCGACGCCTTCACGTTCCTGTTCTCCGAGTCCGCGGGCCGCGCGGTCGTCGCGATCCCGCGTTCCGAGGAACTGCGCTTCACCGACATGTGCGGTGCGCGGGGTCTGCCGGCCGCGCGTATCGGTGTCGTCGACGCTGACGCGGTGGAGGTCCAGGGCGAGTTCACGCTGCCCCTGTCCGACCTGCGCACGGCGCACACGGAGACGATCCCGGCGCTGTTCGCGTAGCGGCCGCGTTCCGCTCCGCAGTGGCACGGCCCCGCCCGGGGTACGGGCGGGGCCGTGCTGCGTCTTCGGCCCGGTGGGGGCCGGCCTAAACGATTGCGCAGTTCCCCGCGCCCCCAAGGGCGGTTGGCGGAGCCGCGAATCGACACAGCCCCACGCCCACGGGCACCCCTCAGGGGCGCGGGGAACGGCGCGTCCAGCCTTCACTGGCCCGCGGTTGAAGTAGGCCCGCTCGTCGACGGCCTGCCAAGCCGGCTCGGGCAGGCCCCGTCTGCCTGCCTTCAAGGGGCGCGGGGGAACGGCGCGTCCAGCCTTCTCTGGCCCGCAGTTGAAGTGGGCCCGCTCGTCGACGGCCTGCCAAGCCGGCTCGGGCAGGCCCCGTCTGCCTGCCTTCAAGGGGCGCGGGGAACCGCGCGTCCAGCCTTCACTGGCCCGCAGTTGAAGTAGGCCCGCTCATCGACGGCCTGCCAAGCCGGCTCGGGCAGGCCCCGTCTGCCTGCCTTCAAGGGGCGCGGGGAACGGCGCGTCCAGCCCTCACTGGCCCGCAGCCGAAGCACCCCCTCCCAGCGGACCGCTTAAACTCCCCCCATGCCCCCGGCCAGGAAACGCCCCCGTACCTACGACCCGGCGAAGACCCGCGCCGCGGTCCTCGCCCAGTTCGGGAACGTCCGGGCGGCCGTCCGCACCCTCACCCCCGGCCAACTCGCCGCACCCGCCGGCCTCGGCGACTGGACCGTGCGGGAGCTGGCCGCGCACCTGGCCATGGCACTGGAAGCCGTGAACCGGGGCCTGGACGGGCCGGAGCCCTCCGCCCCCACGCTCGCCCTGCTCGACTGGCCGTCCGCCACGGCCCCCCGGGCGGCCGAGGTCGACGGGGACGTACACGCGCTCGCCGCCACCGAGCCGGACCTGGACGCGCTGTACGAGCGCACGGAAGCCCGCTTCACCGAGCGCCTGCCACAAGCCCCGGGCGGACGCCTGCTGGGCACCCGCGTGGGAGCGATGACCCTGGCCGACCACCTCGTCACCCGCACGGTGGAGCTGGTCGTCCACACCGGCGACCTCAACGCGGCAGTCCCGGGGCTCGACGTCCCGTACGACCGCCAGGCCCTCGCCACCTGCACCCGTCTGCTCGCCGACGCCCTCGCCGCGAAGGCGCCCGGCGCCTCCACCGAGGTGCGCGTACCCCCGTACGCCGTCGTGCAGTGCGTGGAGGGCCCGCGCCACACCCGGGGCACCCCGCCCAACGTCGTGGAGACGGACCCGCTCACCTGGATCCGCCTCGCGACGGGGCGTACGCGCTGGAAGACCGCCGTCGACGACGCGAAGGTCAGCGCGAGCGGAGAACGCGCCGACCTGGGCGCACTGCTCCCCCTCATGAGCTGAGCCCGACGGCCGAACCGAGCGCGCCCGTTGCCCCGTGAGGGAACCAATCACCCCACCCGCCCCGTCAAAGCGGCATGCACACGCAGCGACGCAACCTCAGCGCCCTCAGCCCGCGGGTCGGCCTCAGCGCCCTGGCGGTCACCGGACTCCTCGCCACGGCCGCCTGCGGCACGGAGAGCGGCGACAGCGGCAGCGGCGGCGGCAAGGAGTCCGGTGCCAGTTCCGTCGGGACCCGGCAGGACACCGGACTCACCGGCAAGCAGTGGAACGTCGAAAGCGTGACGGCCGACGGGAAGACGCAGGACGCCCCGGCCGGCGCGCACGTCGAGTTCGGCAAGGACGGCAAGGTGGGCGGCAACTACGGCTGCAACCACTTCGGGGCCACCGCCGAGATCGAGGGCGACACGATCACGATCGGCGACGACACCTTCAAGACCGAGATGGCCTGCACGGCCGACGGGACGATGGGCTTCGAGTCGAAACTCGGCGAGGTCATGTCCGACAGCACGATCAAGGCCGAGGTCAACGGCGACAGGCTGACACTCACCACCGAGGACGGGTACACCGTGAAGCTGACAGCCGAGAAGCCGGTCGACCTCTACGGCACGAAGTGGAACGTCACCGGCACGGTGAAGGTCGACGCGAAGGGCGACGCCCAGGGCGGCTCCGCCGTCGCCCTGCCCTCCGGGGCCAAGGACAAGGTCCATCTCACCTTCGACGAGAAGGGCACCGTCCGCGGTGAGCTCGGCTGCAACAAGGTGACGGCGAAGGCCACGGTCGGCGACGGCACTATCACTCTGGGCGCGGCGGGCACCACCCGGAAGATGTGCTCCGACTCACTCATGGACACCGAACGCTCCCTCCTGAAGCTGTTCGGCGGCACGGTGAAGTACCGGCTGAAGGGCAGCAACCTCACGCTGACCAGCGAAAACGGCGCGGGCCTGGAAGCCGTCGCCGCGAAGTGATCCCGGCGGGCGGCGCCTGACGACACCGCTCGGGCACTTCCCCAATTCGGACCAGTGGTCGATCTCGCCTACACTCGGTGGCGTGCCACGTGGTGACGGTCGACTCAGTCATGATCTGCTCCCCGGCGAGAAAGGACCCCAGGACGCTTGCGGCGTCTTCGGAGTCTGGGCTCCCGGTGAAGAGGTCGCCAAGCTCACTTACTTCGGGCTCTACGCCCTCCAGCATCGAGGCCAGGAATCCGCGGGAATCGCGGTGAGCAACGGCTCTCAGATCCTTGTCTTCAAGGACATGGGGCTCGTGTCCCAGGTCTTCGACGAGGCCTCCCTCGGCTCCCTGCTCGGTCATATCGCGGTCGGTCACGCCCGCTACTCGACCACCGGTGCCTCCACCTGGGAGAACGCCCAGCCGACCTTCCGTGCCACCGGGCACGGCTCGATCGCGCTCGGCCACAACGGCAACCTCGTCAACACGGCGGAGCTCGCCGGAATGGTCGCCGACCTCCCCAAGCAGGAGGGCCGCACGCCCCGTGTGGCGGCGACCAACGACACCGACCTGCTGACGGCCCTGCTGGCCGCCCAGGTGGACGACGACGGCAAGCCGCTGACCGTCGAGGAGGCCTCCGCGAAGGTCCTCCCGCAGATCAAGGGCGCCTTCTCGCTCGTCTTCATGGACGAGCACACCCTCTACGCCGCCCGTGACCCGCAGGGCATCCGCCCGCTGGTCCTCGGCCGTCTGGAGCGCGGCTGGGTCGTCGCCTCCGAGTCCGCCGCCCTCGACATCTGCGGCGCGGCCTACGTCCGCGAGATCGAGCCGGGCGAGTTCGTCGCCATCGACGAGAACGGACTGCGAACCTCCCGATTCGCGGAAGCGAAGCCCAAAGGCTGTGTCTTCGAGTACGTGTACCTGGCCCGCCCGGACACCGACATCGCCGGCCGGAACGTGTACCTCTCCCGGGTCGAGATGGGCCGCCGTCTCGCCAAGGAAGCTCCGGCGGAAGCCGATCTGGTCATAGCGACTCCGGAGTCCGGCACGCCCGCCGCGATCGGTTACGCGGAGGCCTCCGGCATCCCGTTCGGTGCCGGTCTCGTGAAGAACGCGTATGTCGGCCGGACCTTCATCCAGCCTTCACAGACCATTCGCCAGCTGGGCATCAGGCTGAAGCTGAATCCCCTCAAGGAAGTCATCAAGGGCAAGCGTCTGGTCGTCGTCGACGACTCGATCGTGCGCGGCAACACCCAGCGCGCCCTGGTCCGGATGCTCCGCGAGGCGGGCGCGGCCGAGATCCACATCAGGATCTCCTCGCCCCCCGTGAAGTGGCCCTGCTTCTTCGGCATCGACTTCGCGACCCGCGCGGAGCTGATCGCCAACGGCATGTCCATCGAGGAGATCGGCACGTCCCTGGGCGCCGACTCCCTCTCGTACATCTCCATCGACGGCATGATCGAGGCCACCACCATCGACAAGCCGAACCTCTGCCGTGCCTGCTTCGACGGCGAGTACCCGATGGACCTCCCGGACCCCGAGCTGCTCGGCAAGCAGCTCCTGGAGACCGAGCTGGCCGCGGGCCCCGCGGCCACGGCCGCGACCGACGCGATCCGTCGCCCGTAAGCCCTCGCAGCGACACAGCAGCGCTACCGCAGCGACACCGCTGTACGACACGAAAGTCCTCACCCCCATGTCTGAGACAACTGGTGCCAGCTACGCCGCCGCGGGCGTCGACATCGAAGCGGGCGACCGCGCCGTCGAACTGATGAAGGAGTGGGTGAAGAAGACCCAGCGCCCCGAGGTACTCGGTGGCCTGGGTGGCTTCGCCGGCCTCTTCGACGCCTCCGCCCTCAAGCGGTACGAGCGCCCGCTGCTCGCCTCCGCCACGGACGGTGTCGGCACGAAGGTCGACCTGGCCCGGCAGCTCGGCGTGTACGACACCATCGGCCACGACCTGGTCGCGATGGTCATGGACGACATCGTGGTGTGCGGCGCCGAGCCGCTCTTCATGACCGACTACATCTGTGTCGGCAAGGTCCACCCGGAGCGCGTGGCGGCCATCGTGAAGGGCATCGCCGAGGGCTGTGTCCTCGCGGGCTGCGCCCTGGTGGGCGGCGAGACGGCCGAACACCCCGGTCTGCTCGGCCCGGACGACTTCGACGTCGCCGGCGCCGGTACGGGCGTGGTGGAGGCCGACCGGCTGCTCGGCGCGGATCGTATCCGTACGGGTGACGCGGTGATCGCCATGGCGTCCTCCGGCCTTCACTCGAACGGGTACTCACTCGTCCGGCACGTCCTGTTCGACCGCGGGAACCTGAAGCTCGACAACCACGTCGAGGAGTTCGGCCGCACACTCGGCGAGGAGCTCCTGGAGCCCACCAAGATCTACTCGCTGGACTGTCTGGCGCTGACCCGCACGACCGACGTGCACGCGTACTCGCACATCACGGGCGGCGGTCTCGCGGCCAACCTCGCCCGGGTGATCCCGGACGGCCTGCACGCGACCGTCGACCGCGCCACCTGGACCCCGGCCCCGGTCTTCGACCTGGTCGGCACCACCGGCCAGGTCGAGCGCCTGGAACTCGAAAAGACGCTGAACATGGGCGTGGGCATGATCGCGATCGTCCCCCAGGACTCCGCGGACGCGGCCCTCACCACCCTGGCGGACCGAGGAGTGGAAGCCTGGGTGGCAGGCGAGATCACCGACCGCGCCGACCACAACACGGGCGCGACCCTGATCAACGACTACGCCCCCCGCTAGGACCCGCTAGGACGGCACGGCTCAGCAGGTCCCGTCCGGGGCGCCCGTGAGGGCGCCCTTCAGGGGCGCGACCAGCCACGACAAACCCGCGGCCGGCGGACCCACAGCACGTACTCCCAGCCAACCCGCGGAGCGGGCATGCACAAAACCCGGTCCGGCAATTAACCCCGGACCGGGTGAAGCGCAGCTAGAACGACGAGCGCAGCTGGTACGTCAAGCCCCGCGGCGTTGCGACGCAGGACCGGACTCATCGTCCTCGTCCCCGTCGTCGTTGTAGAGATCCGCGTACTGGGAGTACGGGTCGTCTTCCTCGTCGTCGTCCTCGAACGGCTCGCCATTCGGCGGCTGTTGCGAAGTCGAAGCGCCCAGCTCATTGGCCAGACGCGACAGATCGGTCCCGCCGCTGCTGTACTTCAGCTGGCGGGCGACCTTCGTCTGCTTGGCCTTTGCCCGGCCGCGCCCCATGGCTCGACCCCCTCGAATACGGGGCTCGACGGCCCCAGAGTCTTGACACGCGTTCATGATCTGGAACGGGCTCTCCGTGGAGAGACCGGTCCGTAGGGCTTCCACGGTACCTGAGCCCACGCCCATACGGTACGTCGCCCGCAGGAAGCTCGTGTGCACAGGACCCGCGAGGTGCCCTGTCCTCGCTGGTCAACCGCGATTTTAACCTCTTCTTGGCGAGCGACCCGCCGACGAACGTGAGAGTTCTCTCCAACCGCCCGCCGACGGGACCCCCGCGGGGCCGTGCGCACGGCCTTCCGAACGGCTGCCGAACGGCTTTTGAACATCAGGGGCGGCAGGCCTCCGCCATGCGGTGCTCGGCGATACGGTCGGCCGCGGCGGCCGGCGGAATCCCGTCTTCCTTCGCACGAGCGAATATGGCCAGCGTGGTGTCGAAGATCTTCGCGGCCTTCGTCCGGCACCGCTCGAAGTCGAAGCCGTGGAGCTCGTCGGCGACCTGGATGACACCGCCCGCGTTCACCACGTAGTCCGGCGCGTAGAGGATCCCGCGGTCGAGGAGGTCCTTCTCCACGCCCGGGTGTTCCAGCTGGTTGTTGGCCGCGCCGCAGACGATCTTCGCGGTGAGCGCCGGCACGGAGTCGTCGTTCAGGGCGCCGCCGAGCGCGCACGGGGCGTAGATGTCCAGCCCCTCGGTCCGGATCAGCCGCTCGGTGTCCGGGGCGACCCGCACGGAGGGGTGCTTGTCGGCGATGCGGCCCACGGCGTCCTGGCGCACGTCCGCGATCACGACCCGGGCGCCGTCCTCCAGCAGGTGCTCCACCAGGTGGCGGCCGACCTTGCCGACGCCCGCGACGCCGACCGCGCGGTCGCGCAGCGACGGGTCGCCCCACAGGTGCTGGGCGGACGCCCGCATGCCCTGGAAGACCCCGAAGGCCGTCAGGACGGACGAGTCGCCCGCGCCGCCGTTCTCGGGTGAGCGGCCGGTGGTCCAGCGGCACTCGCGCGCCACGACGTCCATGTCGGCCACGTAGGTGCCGACGTCGCAGGCGGTCACGTACCGCCCGCCGAGCGAGGCCACGAAACGGCCGTACGCGAGGAGCAGGTCCTCGGTCTTGATCTGCTCGGGGTCACCGATGATCACGGCCTTGCCGCCGCCGTGGTCGAGCCCGGCCATGGCGTTCTTGTACGACATCCCGCGGGAGAGGTTCAGCGCGTCGGCGACGGCCGCGGCCTCGCTCTCGTACGGGTAGAAGCGGGTGCCGCCGAGGGCCGGGCCCAGGGCGGTCGAGTGGATGGCGATGACGGCCTTGAGGCCGGTGGCGCGGTCCTGACAGAGCACGACCTGCTCATGGCCCCCCTGATCCGACCGGAACAGGGTGTGCAGTACGTCGTCAGGGCTGCCGGTTACGTCGGCCACGGTGGTGACTCCCAGGTAAGTAGCGGCGGGTCGGGGCGGCCCTCGTACGGGTGGCGGGGGTCCGTGTGGCACGAGGTTAGAGCCTGTGCGGGACCGCCATCGGCCCAGTGGTCAGGATCACCCCCGCGCGGAGTACGGTCACGGGCGGGCGTGGGACGATTTGCAGGGGTTTCCCGCGTGTCCGCACACAGGTCGCGCGGTTTTCCACCGGGTCGGCCGGGGAGGGAGCAAGCGTGCCCAAGGAGTCCTCGTTGATCGTCCCGTACGCGTCCTATCTCCGGGTGTACGAACCGCTCGCGGCCTTCCCGGAACCGGAGCGCGACCACTGGTACGGCTATGCGCGCCGGCCCGAGCGTCCCTCGTACCAGGACGAACTGCGCCGTTCGCTGGCCGATCTGCTGCCCGTGCCGCCGGTCCCTGTGCCGGTGCAGGAGAGCGGTGACGCGTTCGTCGCGGAGGTGGACGGCGTGCTGTGCGTGTGCCCCTGGCGGACCCGGCTGCGCGGCTGGGAGGCGCTGGGCGATCTGGGCGAGGAGTTGCCGGCCCCGGTCCTGGACGCGGCGCTGCCGGAGCTCGTACGCCGTCAGGCGGCCCAGGACTACGAGCGCTGGCTGACCCGCAACCCGGACGCCCGGCCCTGGATCCGCACCTCGACCTGGCAGGTCCCGCTGCACTGGTTCGTACTCGTCTCGGACGAGGAGCGCGAGTACGACAAGGGGGCCGGGTCCGGGGGCGGTTCGCGGGCCGGGGAGGACGCGCCCGTGCTCCGCTACCGCACGCCGATGGTGCAGGCGCGGCGGCGGGTGGCGCGGGCCCTGCGGACGCTGCGGGACACCCTCGACGAGGGGCCGCTCATCGACGGCCTGGTGGACGTGGGGCGCTGGCTGGAGGAATTCCATCCGCGCTCGCTGGTGGAGCTGGACTACGGGGGCCTCGTCCACGTCCTGCCCGCGGGGGAACTCGACGGCGACCACTCCGCCGCGGATGTCGCCGAGGGCATCGAGGCGTTGCGTACGGGCGACGGGCCCGGCGCGGGTGAGGCATACGGTCGGCTCGTGGAACGGTGGCGTTCGGTCCGGGACCGCCGCTCGGCGAACTGAGGGCGGCGCGAAGGCTCTTCAGGGCCGACGGTTCCTGTGCGTCACGCAGCCTGACAGGACGTAAGTCCCGATCCGGGTCGTACGGGGTAAGCGTGACGGACGGCACTAACACGGACCTTGCGCCCAACGCCCCTCCTCATGCCAAAATAGGACAAGGAGTCCGGGGAGGGCTCCCTCTGCCCGCTTTTGGGTGGAATCTCGGCATTGCGCTGCAGGGGGGTCCCGTGACTCCTGACGCCTCTGTGACTGATCGTCACAGAGGCGTGACTGTCCGCTATGGCATGGTCCATCGGCTTCCGTCGCTGATGAACACCTGGGAGGGCAATTCCATCGGTTTGGCCGACGTGGCTGGACGGATGGTGTAGTTGTAGTGCCGAGGACAAGCCGTTCGTCCTATAACCGACTCGACCCGCATCCGCCATTTCGGGCAACGCGGGTCAAGGTGCAGAATTTAGAGGAAAGAACCGAGAACGATCGGTTCTCCCGAGGAGGCCGCTCATGACCGCTCGCACCCCTGATGCCGAGCCGCTGCTGACCCCGGCTGAGGTCGCCACGATGTTCCGCGTGGACCCGAAGACGGTCACGCGGTGGGCGAAGGCCGGCAAGCTCACGTCGATCCGTACGCTCGGCGGGCATCGCCGTTACCGCGAAGCAGAGGTACGTGCACTGCTCGCGGGCATCCCGCAGCAGCGCAGCGAAGCCTGAACAACAACTGCATAGCCACATAGCAGGGTATTTCGGCAGGTCCCCCAACTTGTCGGTAGGGCCCTGACGCAGTACCGCTCAAGCGTCACCCAAGCACCACCCAGGTACCAAGCGACGCGGATCCCGCCCCAACGGGGTCCCCGCCCGAGCAAGAACCACAAGCACTGTGGGTGCGTCGTAGATCGCGCTGGACTCCGCCGGGTCCAGCGCGATCTTTTTTGTGCGCTGGTCATGGGGCGTGCGCGCTTACAGGGTCGGTCTGTGAGTGGCCTTGTCGCAGTCTGGGCGAGGCTGTCGGATCGGCTGTGAGTCCCTTCGGGGCTCAGTGCAATTGCACATATTAAATTGACCAGTTGTAGGTGGGGGGTAAGATCCGCAGGTTTGAAAACTTATGCGGTGACACCCGTCACATGTCGTGGTCCTTGTTGCGCGTGGCATACCTGCGCTAATGGGGGACGCGTTCATCTGGGGCCATGTGAGGGGTAGTTGATACGCGGCCATCGCTCAGGCGGTCGCTCACGCCGGGGAGGGGCCCTCGTCCTCCGAGGTGCCCTCCAGGTCCTCGGGGCCGGACTCCGAGGCCAGCCGCAGGAGGCGATGGCAGATCGGGCAGTGCCTCGTCCGGTGGCGGTGGCCGGAGGCGGCCGACAGATGGGCGCGGAGCAGGGCTCGCGTCTCATGCCGAGCGGTTGTCGCCATGGTCACCTCCGGTGGGGTCTGGGGCCCTGTTTTCTAGGTACTTCGGGAATGTGCCCGCGTCAAGGGCGCGTGGTTGCGGGGCGGGCCCGGAGGGGCTTGTGGGGGTGGTGTTGGCATCTGTGCCGGCCGGTCGGTGGGCTTGTTGCGCAGTTCCTCGCGCCCCTGGGGGGTGGGGAGGCGGGGATGTTCGTCGGCTGCAGGCCGGTGAGGGCTGGCCGGGCCGTTCCCCGCACCCCTGAAAGGGCGCACGAAGAAGGCCCCGCTTCCGTTGCTGGAAGCGGGGCCTTCTCTTCTTCTTCTGCGGTCCTGACGGGATTTGAACCCGCGGCCTCCACCTTGACAGGGTGGCGAGCACTCCAAGCTGCTCCACAGGACCTTGTTTCGCAGTGCGATCTTGCGTTGCGCTGCGAAACAAGACTGTACAGGAGGGTCGGCCCCCCGAGCGAACTCACCCGGTGTGCGGACGCCGTTACGGTGCGGCCGCGTCGATCGCCTTCACGATGCGCTTGTCGGAGACCGGATACGCCGTGCCCAGCGCGTGCGCGAAGTAGCTGACGCGCAGCTCCTCGATCATCCAGCGGATGTCCCGGACGGAGGAGGGGACGGGGCGGCCCTGCGGCAACTGCTCCAGCAGCCAGGCGTACTCGTCCTGCATCTCGTGGACCTTCTCCATCCGGCTGGTGTCCCGCTGCGCGTTCGTCGGCATCTGCTGCAGACGGCGGTCCGCGGCGACCAGATAGCGCATCAGGTCCGGCAGCCGCCGCAGGCCCGTCGCCGTGACGAAGCCGGGCCGCACGAGGGCGTCCAGCTGCGTCCGTACGTCCGTCAGGTTGGCGAGGAGCACAGGGCTGCGTACGCCCTTCAGACGGCGTTCACAGGCGTGCCAGGCGGCCAGCACCTGTTCGACCTGGCCGACCGTACGGACCGTCGTGTCGACGATCTCCGCGCGCACCTTCTCGTACAGCTTCCGGTACGACTCCTCGTCCCAGGCCGGGCCTCCGAAGTCGCCGATCAGCTTGTCGGCGGCGGCCGTCGCGCAGTCGTCGAACAGGGCCTGGATCGACCCGTGCGGATTCGCGGACAGGGCCAGCTTCTGGGCGTTGGTGAGCTTGTCCGACGCGAACTTCGCCGGATTCACCGGGATGTTGCGCAGGATGAGCCGCCGCGTGCCCCTCCACATCGCCTGCTGCTGCTCGGCCTCGGTGTCGAAGAGGCGTACGGAGACGGTGTTCGCCGCCGGGCCGTCGTCGACCAGCGCCGGGTACGCCTTCACCGGCTGGCCCGCCCGGCGCGTCTCGAAGAGGCGGGTGAGGGAGCCGATGGTCCAGTCGGTCAGCCCCGTGCGCTCCAGGGACTCCCCGCCCTCCCGCTGGGCGGTGGCCGCCGCGGCCTGCGAGATCGCCTGGCGCGCCTTCGGCTTCAGACGGACCTTCAGCGCCTCCAGGTCCTTGTCCTCGGCCAGCTTGCGGCGCCGCTCGTCGACGATCCGGAAGGTGATCTTCAGATGGTCGTCGAGCCTGGACCAGTCGAAGTCGTCGGCCGTGAGCGGCACTCCGACCATGCGCTTCAGCTCGCGCGCCATCGTCACGGTCAGGGGCTCCTGCAGGGGCACCGCCCGCTCCAGGAACCGCCGCGCGAAGTCGGGCGCGGGCACGTAGTTGCGGCGGATCGGCTTCGGCAAGGAACGGATCAGCTCGGTGACGACCTGTTCCCGCAGCCCGGGGATCTGCCACTCGAAGCCGTCGTCCGTGACCTGGTTCAGCACCTGGAGCGGAACGTGGACGGTCACACCGTCCGCGTCGGCGCCCGGCTCGAACTGGTACGTGACGGGGAACTTCAGCCGCCCCTGCCGCCATGAGTCCGGATAGTCGTCCTTGGTGACCGCCCCGGCCGTCTCCCGGATGAGCATCGAGCGCTCGAAGTCGAGGAGGTCGGGCTCCTCCTGGTGCTTGTGCTTCCACCAGGAATCGAAGTGGGCGCCGGACACGACATGCGCGGGCACCCGTTCCTCGTAGAAGTCGAAGAGCGTGTCGTCGTCGACCAGGATGTCCCGGCGCCGCGCCCGGTGCTCCAGCTCCTCGACCTCGGTGAGGAGCCGGCGGTTGTCGGAGAAGAACTTGTGGTGCGTACGCCAGTCGCCCTCGACGAGCGCGTTGCGGATGAACAGCTCGCGGCTGGTCTCGGGGTCGATGCGCCCGTAGTTGACCTTCCGCTGGGCGATGATCGGCACGCCGTACAGCGTGACCTTCTCGTACGCCATCACCGCCGCCTGGTCCTTCTCCCAGTGCGGTTCGCTGTACGTGCGCTTCAGCAGGTGCTCCGCGAGCGGCTCGATCCACTCGGGCTCGATCCTCGCGTTGACGCGGGCCCACAGCCGGGACGTCTCGACGAGTTCGGCGGACATCACGAAACGCGGAGGCTTCTTGAAGAGGGCCGAGCCGGGGAAAATCGCGAACTTGGCGTTGCGGGCGCCGATGTAGTCGTTCTTCGCGCTGCTCCTGCCGCCTTCGCGCCCGCCGTCCTTCCCTCCGGAGTCCTTCCCGCTCTCCTTCACGTCCTTCATGCCGATGTGCGAGAGCAGGCCGGCCAGGAGGGAGAGGTGGACATGCTGCTCGGGTGCGTCGGTACCCGTCGCGGACTCCTCCAGATGGAGGCCCATCTGCTTGGCGACGGTCCGCAGCTGCGAGTAGATGTCCTGCCACTCGCGGATGCGCAGGAAGTTCAGGTACTCCTGCTTGCACATGCGACGGAAAGACGACGAGCCGCGCTCCTTCTGCTGCTCGCGCACATACCGCCAGAGGTTGAGGTACGCGAGGAAGTCGGACGTCTCGTCCTTGAAGCGGGCGTGCTGCTGATCGGCCTGCGCCTGCTTCTCGGCCGGCCGCTCGCGCGGGTCCTGGATGGAGAGCGCCGCCGCGATCACCATGACCTCGCGCACACAGCCGTTCTTGTCGGCTTCCAGGACCATGCGGGCCAGCCGCGGGTCGACGGGCAGCTGGGCGAGCTTGCGGCCGGTGTCCGTGAGCCGCTTGCGGGGGTCCTTCTCCGCGGGATCGAGGGCGTTCAGCTCCTGGAGGAGCTGGACGCCGTCGCGGATGTTGCGGTGGTCCGGCGGGTCGATGAAGGGGAACTTCTCGATCTCACCGAGCCCGGCCGCGGTCATCTGGAGGATGACGGACGCCAGGTTCGTACGGAGGATCTCGGCGTCGGTGAACTCCGGGCGGGCGAGGAAGTCGTCCTCGGAGTAGAGCCGGATGCAGATGCCGTCACTCGTACGGCCGCAGCGGCCCTTGCGCTGGTTGGCGCTGGCCTGCGAGATCGCCTCGATGGGCAGGCGCTGGACCTTCGTGCGGTGGCTGTAGCGGGAGATGCGGGCGTTGCCCGGGTCGATCACGTACTTGATGCCCGGGACGGTCAGGGAGGTCTCGGCGACGTTGGTCGCCAGAACGATCCTGCGCCCGGTGTGGGCCTGGAAGACGCGGTGCTGCTCGGCGTGCGAGAGCCGCGCGTAGAGAGGAAGTACCTCGGTGAATCTGTACTTCCTCTTCTCCAGCGCGTCCGCCGTGTCCCGGATCTCCCGCTCCCCGGAGAGGAAGACCAGGATGTCGCCCTTGCCCTCGCCCTGCAGTTCCTCGACGGCGTCGCAGATCGCGGTGATCTGGTCGCGGTCGGCGTCGTCACCGTCCTCTTCGAGGAGCGGGCGGTAGCGCACGTCCACGGGGTACGTGCGTCCGCTGACCTCGACGATCGGCGCGTCCCCGAAGTGTCTGGAGAAGCGCTCGGGGTCGATGGTCGCGGAGGTGATGACGACTTTCAGGTCCGGCCGCTTCGGAAGGAGCTGGGCCAGATAGCCGAGCAGGAAGTCGATGTTCAGGGACCGTTCGTGGGCCTCGTCGATGATGATCGTGTCGTACGCGCGCAGCTCACGGTCCGTCTGGACCTCGGCGAGCAGGATGCCGTCCGTCATCAGCTTGACGAAGGTGGCCTCCGGGCTGACCTGGTCGGTGAAGCGGACCTTCCAGCCGACGGCCTCGCCCAGCGGGGTGTCCAGCTCCTCGGCGACCCGCTCGGCGACGGTACGGGCGGCGATACGGCGGGGCTGGGTGTGCCCGATCATGCCGCGGACGCCGCGGCCCAGCTCCAGGCAGATCTTGGGAATCTGGGTCGTCTTGCCGGAGCCGGTCTCGCCCGCGACGATGACGACCTGGTGATCACGGATGGCGTCCGCGATCACGTCCTTCTTCTGGCTGACGGGCAGCTGCTCGGGGTACGAGACGGTGGGCACGCGGCCGCGCCGCTCGGCCATACGGGTCTCGGCCTTCGCCACCTCCGTCTCGATCTCGGCGGTGACGGTGGCGCGGGCCTCTGGCTTGCGGATCCGGCGCGCGCCTTCGAGTCTGCGCCCGAGCCGGTGCGCGTCGCGCAGTGACAGCTCGGCCAGACGGGAGGCGAGATCGCCGAGGGCGGGGGCAGGATGCGTAGACATACGCGGTCCAGGATCTCACCTCGGGGAAACGTGCGGCGAACGCTTTTGCGCCGGGGGTGCTCCCGCTGTGAACGTCCGGGGTACTCCCGCGGCGGACGTCGCGAAGAAATATCCCGTACGTCCCTTTAGCGTGGGGCGTATGTCCGAGATGTCGCACGGTGCCCATGGCAGACCGCCCACGCGGCGCGAACGCTGGACCTCCTTCAAGGAGTCCCCCTTCCTCCCCGCGTCGGTGCTGGTGCTGATCCTCGCCGCGGCGGCGGGCCTCTTCGCGGGCTCGTACACGTACTCCATGGCGAACCCGACCCCGCGCCATGTGCCGACCGCGACGGTGGGCTCGTACGAGGAGGGACGGGGCAAGGCGTTCCTCGCCGGGATGGAGAAGGAGCTCGACGCCTCGCTGAGGATCCACGCGTACGACAGCCGGGCGGCGGCCGTGCAGGCGGTGAACGACCAGAAGGTCTTCGCGATCCTCGATGCGCGGGACGACGGCAGGGCGGTGGTCCTCGACGTCTCCGCGGCGTCCGGGGCATCGGTCGCGGATCTGCTGGAGCAGGCGGCGCCGGCCGTCGGCAAGGCCACGGGAGTGGCGGTCACGGTCCGGGACATCAAGCCCCTCCAGGAGGGCGACCCGCGCGGCCTGGCCATCTTCTACATCTCCCTGGCGGCCGTGATCATCGGCTTCATCGGGGCGATCCAGCTCAGCGTGCACGCGCGGGGGCTGAACCCGATGGAACGCATCGCGTTCACCGCCGCGTACGCCCTGCTCGGCGGTTTCGCGATCGTGGTGGCGGTCGACTGGGTCCTCGGAGCCCTGGATCTGCCGTTCGTCGAGTCCTGGCTGATCCTCGCGCTGACCATGTTCACGTCCGGCATGGTCTTCACGATGTTCAACACCCTGTTCGGGCGCTGGGCGATGCTCCCCACCTGGGGGCTGATGGTCATGCTCGGCAACCCCTCCTCGGGCGGCGCGGTCTCCTGGCCCCTGCTGCCGTCCCCGCTCGGCGTCATCGGCCGCTGGCTCCCGCCCGGGGGCTCGGTCAACGCCCAGCACACGGCGGTGTACTTCGCCGGCCACCAGCACATCTTCCCGTTCCTGGTCCTGGGCGGCTGGGCCCTGATCTCCTGCGCGGTCTTCTGGACCTGGCGCCACCGCCACCCGGGCGGCCGCGACTCGGGCCCGTCCCACGCGGCGGGCACCCCACCCCCGGAGAGCCCCGGCCCCGGGACGGCGACCTGAGCGTCACGCCGGCGCCCTTCAGGGCCGCTGGAAAGTGCGCGTCACGCCGGCGTCCTCAGGGGCGCGGGAAGGTGCGCGTCACGCCGATGTCTTTCAGGGGCGCGGGGAGGTGCGCGTCACGCCGATGTCTGTCAGGGGCGCGGGGAACTGCGCGACCAGCCACGACGGACCCGCAGCCGAACACTCCGCCACCGGCCACCAACCACCAACCACCAGGCGCACAGCAAAGGCCCCGTCCACCCGGACGGGGCCTTCGAACTGTGGCTGGGGCCGGGATCGAACCGGCGACCTATCGCTTTTCAGGCGATCGCTCGTACCAACTGAGCTACCCAGCCACGCGATCCGATGAAGAATCGCAGCGGTCCTGACGGGATTTGAACCCGCGGCCTCCACCTTGACAGGGTGGCGAGCACTCCAAACTGCTCCACAGGACCCAGCTGTTGTGCGCGAGCAAGCGAACTCAGTCTCGCACACGGTGTTGCGTGCCCCCAACGGGATTCGAACCCGTGCTACCGCCTTGAAAGGGCGGCGTCCTAGGCCGCTAGACGATGAGGGCTATCGGCCCGCCTGGGCGCTTCGCAGCGCGTCGGGGACGTCAGAAGCATATGGGATGTCGGGAGAGATCGCCAAAACGGTTTACGGGGTGGGGGCGGAAGGGGTGGTGGAGACGGGCGCGCCGGGTTGGTTCTCCTTCGGGAGATGGCGGCTGACCTCGGCCGTTGTCAGTCCGAGGCCGCCCAGTTCGATCTCGTCCCAGGCCTGGAGGCGTCGGGTGTCGCGGTCCAGATAGAGGATCGACGTCTCGATCGGGGCGGGATCGTCGCCCTCCAGCGCGCGCAGGCCGCCCCCGCCGGTCGAGCCCTCGACGCGCAGCCGCGTCCCGTACTTCATGACCTCCATCTCCTGGTGGTGGACATGGCCCGCCAGCACCAGCGGCACGTCCCCGTCCGTCTCGCGCGCGGCCGTCGGATTGTGCGCGACGGCGATGTCGACCGGGGTCCCGGCCGCCTCCTGGTCGCGGAGGGAGGAGGCCAGGCGGGCGCCCGCCAGCTCCTCGGACCGGCCGGCGCCGCCCGCCCCGGCCGAGCGGTCCGGGGTGAACTGCGGGTCGCCGATCCCCGCGAAGCGCAGGCCCGCGACCGAGACGGCCCGGCCGTCGTCGAGCACATGCACGTTCTTCATGCGCTCCAGGTAGTCCTGGGTGACCCGCCCGTCGTGGTTGCCGCGCACCCAGACGTACGGGGCGCCGAGGTCGGCCGCCGGGTCCAGGAAGCCGTTCTCCGCCGCCGTCCCGTGGTCCATCGTGTCGCCGGAGTCGACGATGACATCGATCTTGTACTGCTCCACCAGCGACGCGATGATCTTCCAGCTCGCCGGGTTGAGATGGATGTCGGAGACGTGCAGGACCCGGATCGTGGAGGGGTCCGGCGCGTACGCGGGGAGCGTGGACGTGACGTCGTACAGCTTCGTCACGTTCGTCACCAGGCGGGCCAGTTCCTTCTGGTAGACGTCGAACTCGCTGACGATGCTGCGGGCGTTGCCGACGACCGAGGGTGCCGAGGAGAGCAGGCCCGAGAACCTCGGCTCAAGGACCGACTTGGGGTTCCAGGTGGCGAAGGCCGTCGCCCCGCAGGCGGCCAGCAGCGTCAGCGCCAGGCCGCCCGCCGCGAGGGCGCGGCGCGGGCGGCGGTAGACCGCCAGGCCCAGCCCCGTCGCACCGGCGACCACCGCGACACAGGACCGTACGGCCAGGTCGAGCGTGCCGGCGCCGACGTCCTCGGCGACCTCGTCCTGGAGGCCGGAGAGCCGTTCCGGGTGGTCGACGAGCGCCTGCGAGCGGACCGGGTCGAGCTGGTCGACGTCCACGTCGAGCCGCAGGGGAGCGGTGTGGCTGCGCAGTTCGAGGGCGCCGAGCGGAGAGACGTTGATCTTCGTGCCGCCCGTGAGCGAGGGGCGCAGCGTCATCGTGGTGTCCATCGGGCCGACCGGCGCCCGGACGTTCCCGACGACCAGCAGACCGAGCCAGGCGCCGAGCAGCACGACGGCGACGAGCCCGAGCGCACGGGTGTAGGGGTGCGGCTGGTGGACGAGTTCGATGACGGGGTGGGAACGCCGTGAGCGGTAGTGACGTACGAGGATGCGGGGAACCTTCCGTACGCGGAGCAGAGCGGCGGCAGCGGGGACGCGGGCCATTGGGCCCGTATGCCCAAGTGGTGGGGCGGGTATGCGGCGCCCCGGCCGCCGTCCGTCATGGGTCCCGTACGCGGCAGCCCTACCGTCCGGGCGTCCGTACCGGACAATGGTCCTGTGCTGGAGATGACGCGCGAGGAGTTCGAGGAACTGGTCGCCGAGGCCCTGGACCGGATTCCTCCGGAGCTGACACGATTGATGGACAACGTGGCGGTGTTCGTCGAGGACGAACCGCCCGCCGACGATCCCGAACTGCTCGGGCTCTACGAGGGGACTCCGCTGACCGATCGCGGTGAGTGGTACGCCGGGGTGCTGCCGGACCGGATCACGATCTACCGGGGGCCCACGCTGCGGATGTGCGGGTCGCGCGAGGAGGTGGTGGCCGAGACCGAGGTGACGGTGGTGCACGAGATCGCCCACCACTTCGGCATCGACGACGCGCGCCTGCACGCCCTCGGGTACGGCTGACGTCCGGCCGGACGCGGCCGGCATCCGACCCCGGGCGCACGGGCCGGCGTACGGCCGCGTGTCCTCTCGCGGGCGGCGGGAGTTGGGCAGGGGGACTCCTCGTACCCATCCCCGCGCTCCCGGCTCCGCCCGGACAGGAGGGGACCCCATCCGGAGGTAGCTGCCCGTGCGCGCCATGTACGTACCCGTCCGTCTGGCCGCCGCGGCCCTGGCAGTCGCCGCCTCAGCGGGCTGCATGAGCGTCGGTGACGACGAGGGGAGCGGCCGGGCCGGACCCTCCCACTCGGCGGGACAGCAGGGCGGCGAGGGACCCGACGGGGGGTCCGCGGTGAGCCGCGGGGTCTCCGGCCGACACGGGACGAGTGACGGAAAACACGCCAGGGTGAAGCCGGGCGGTTCCGCGTCGGGGTCGGCGTCGCCGTCGGCGGGGGAGAGCGGTTCGGCCGCGCCGAAGAAGCCGGTCAAGGGCGACACCGGCAGGAAGAAGCCCAGGCCGGGGATGCCTTCTCCGACCAGGGAACAGCCCACGCCGACGCGTCAGGACCCGGAGCCGACGCCCTCCAGGGAGACCCCGCCGCCGTCCCCGGACCCGACCACCGCCGAGCCGTCGTCCTCGGCACACCCGGAGCCCGAACCGCAGCTCGTCGAGCGTCGGGAGCCGGCGCCGGTGGCCGGGATCGCAGCCTGAGCAGGGTCCGGCCGCCTCCGGTGTGGGGGTGTCGTGCGGGCCTCTGACCTGGACATTCGGGCCCGGTTTGCCTTGAGTGGCAGAGGGTGCGTATGGTAGTAGATCGTTTGATCCCATCGCCCGGCGCCATCACAGAGCGCCGCGTGGCGCGTACTCTCCCTTGCCGTGGCTGACCGCATTGAGGCGGTCGTTTGCGAAATCACGGAGTTGACGGGCGCGTGCCGAAGAGACTCCGGAAGGTTTCGCATTCGCATGTCCATTTCCAGTACTGATCACATCGTCGTGCCCGAGAACGAGGCGCCCGAGGTGACCGAAGAGACCGCGGCCCCCGAGCTTTCCGCGGCTCCCCAGACCTCTGAGGCCCCCGAGACCACTGAGGCCGCCGAGACCACTGAGACCCCCGAGACCCCTGGGGTCACCTTCACCGACCTCGGTCTCCCCGAGGGCGTCGTGCGCAAGCTCTCGCAGAACGGTGTGACCAGCCCCTTCCCGATCCAGACCGCGACCATCCCGGACGCCCTGGCCGGCAAGGACATCCTCGGCCGCGGCCGTACCGGCTCCGGCAAGACCCTCTCCTTCGGTCTGCCGCTGCTCACGCAGCTCTCCGGCGGTCACACCGAGAAGAAGAAGCCCCGCGGCATCATCCTCACGCCGACGCGTGAGCTCGCGATGCAGGTCGCGGACGCCCTCCAGCCGTACGGCGACGTGCTCGGCCTGAAGATGAAGGTCGTCTGCGGCGGTACGTCGATGGGCAACCAGATCTACGCCCTGGAGCGCGGTGTCGACGTCCTCGTCGCCACCCCGGGCCGCCTGCGCGACATCATCGCCCGCGGCGCCTGCTCCCTGGAGAACGTCCAGGTGGCCGTGCTCGACGAGGCCGACCAGATGTCCGACCTGGGCTTCCTGCCCGAGGTCACCGAGCTGCTCGACCAGATCCCCGGCGGCGGCCAGCGCATGCTGTTCTCGGCCACGATGGAGAACGAGATCTCCACGCTGGTCAAGCGCTACCTGACGAACCCGGTGACGCACGAGGTCGACAGCGCCCAGGGCAACGTCACGACCATGACGCACCACATCCTCATCGTGAAGCCCAAGGACAAGGCGCCGGTCACCTCCGCGATCGCCTCCCGCAAGGGCCGCACGATCATCTTCGTCCGCACCCAGCTGGGCGCCGACCGTATCGCCGAGCAGCTGTGCGACTCCGGTGTGAAGGCCGACGCGCTGCACGGCGGTATGACCCAGGGCGCCCGTACGCGCGTTCTTGAGGACTTCAAGAAGGGCTACGTCAACGCGCTCGTCGCGACCGACGTCGCCGCCCGCGGCATCCACGTCGACGGCATCGACCTGGTCCTGAACGTGGACCCGGCCGGTGACCACAAGGACTACCTGCACCGCTCCGGCCGTACGGCCCGTGCGGGACGCAGCGGCACGGTCGTGTCGCTCTCCCTGCCGCACCAGCGCCGCCAGCTCTTCCGTCAGATGGAGGACGCCGGCGTCGACGCCACGCGTCACATCATCCAGGGCGGCGCCGCCTTCGACCCGGAGGTCGCGGAGATCACGGGCGCCCGGTCGATGACCGAGGTCCAGGCCGAGTCCGCGGGCAACGCGGCACAGCAGGCGGAGCGTGAGGTGTCGCAGCTCACCAAGGAGCTGGAGCGCGCGCAGCGGCGTGCCGTCGAGCTGCGCGAGGAGGCCGACCGCCTGGTCGCCCGCTCCGCGCGTGAGCGTGGCGAGGACCCGGAGACCGCGCTGGCCGAGGCGGCTGCGGTCGTCGAGGCCGCCGCGGCGGCCGTGGCCCAGGAGCCGGTGGCGCAGGCCGCCGAGCAGGTGCGCGACGAGCCGCGTCAGCGTCGTGACGACCGCGGCAACTACGAGCGTCGTGACAACCGTCGCGACGACCGTCCGTCCGGTGGTTTCCGCCGTGACGACCGCGGTGGCGACCGTGGCGGCTTCCGCCGTGACGACCGTCCGTCGGGTGGCTCCGGTGGCGGCTTCAACCGTGACCGCCGTGACGGCGACCGTCCCTCGGGCGGCGGCTTCAACCGTGACCGTCGCGACGACCGTCCGTCGGGTGGCTCCGGTGGCGGCTTCAACCGTGACCGCCGTGACGGCGACCGTCCCACCGGCGGCGGCTTCAACCGTGACCGTCGTGACGAGCGCCCCTCGGGTTCCGGCGGTTTCCGCCGGGACGACCGCGGTGGCGACCGTGGCGGCTTCCGCCGCGACGACCGTCCCTCGGGCTCCTCCGGCACCTCGGGCAGCGCCGGTGGCGGCTTCAACCGTGACCGCCGCGACGGCGACCGTCCCACCGGCGGCGGCTTCCGCCGTGACGACCGTCCCTCGGGCGGCCACCGGGGCAGCGACCGTCCGTTCAACCGTGACCGGCAGAGCGACCGTCCCACCGGCGGCGGCTTCCGCTCCGGCGGCCACGACCGCCCGTCCGGCCGTCGCGACGACCACCGTGGCGCGGGCTCCGGCGCGGGCACGGGCACGGGCTCCGGTTCGAGCTCGGGTACCGGCTCCTCCTTCGGCCGCCGCGACGACAAGCCGCGCTGGAAGCGCAACGGCTGACGTCCGCTGACGTCGTAGCAGCAACGTAGTAGGCGAAGGGCTCGGACGACCTCGGTCGTCCGGGCCCTTCGGCGTTCGTTCCCGCAGGTCCGGGGCGCGTGCCGGAGCCGGGCTGCGTCGACGTCTGCGTCGATGCCGTGTCGGGGCCGTGTTTCGGCCAGATGAACCGCACTGTGGCGCATGTCATACCCCCGGCGAGGGAATTGCTGGGGGCATGACAGAAGACGCCAGAGTGAGTGGGCTGTCGGACGAAGAGCGGCTGGCCCAGCTCGGTTACACGCAGGTTCTCGCCCGCCGCATGTCGGCGTTCTCCAACTACGCGGTCTCCTTCACGATCATCTCGGTCCTGTCGGGCTGCCTGACGCTCTACCTGTTCGGCATGAACACCGGCGGGCCCGCCGTGATCACCTGGGGCTGGGTCGTGGTCGGGCTCATGACCCTGTTCGTCGGGTTCGCGATGGCCGAGATCTGTTCGGCGTACCCGACCTCCGCGGGCCTGTACTTCTGGGCCCACCGTCTCGCCCCGTCGCGTACGGCGGCGGCCTGGGCGTGGTTCACGGGTTGGTTCAACGTCCTCGGCCAGGTCGCGGTGACCGCCGGCATCGACTTCGGGGCGGCCTCGTTCCTGGGCGCGTACCTGAACCTGCAGTTCGGCTTCGAGGTCACCCCCGGCCGCACGATCCTGCTCTTCGCCGCCATCCTGATCCTGCACGGCCTGCTGAACACCTTCGGCGTACGCATCGTCGGCCTCCTCAACAGCGTCAGCGTGTGGTGGCACGTCGTGGGCGTCGCGGTCATCGTGGGCGCGCTGACCTTCGCGCCGGACCAGCACCAGTCGGCGTCCTTCGTCTTCACGGAGTTCGTGAACAACACGGGCTGGGGCAGCAGCTTCTACGTGGTGCTGCTCGGCCTGCTGATGGCGCAGTACACCTTCACCGGGTACGACGCCTCGGCGCACATGACGGAGGAGACGCACGACGCGTCCACGGCCGGGCCCAAGGGCATCGTCCAGTCCATCTGGACGTCGTGGATAGCGGGCTTCGTCCTCCTCCTCGGCTTCACCTTCGCGATCCAGTCGTACGACGGCGCCCTCACGTCGCCGACGGGCGTACCGCCGGCCCAGATCCTCCTGGACGCGCTGGGCGCGACGGCGGGCAAACTCCTGCTCCTCGTCGTCATCGGCGCACAGCTCTTCTGCGGCATGGCGTCGGTGACGGCCAACTCCCGCATGATCTACGCCTTCTCGCGCGACGGGGCGCTCCCGTACTCGAACCTCTGGCACACGGTGAACCCGCGCACACGTACGCCCGTCGCGGCGGTGTGGCTCGCGGCGCTGAGCGCGCTGGTCCTCGGCCTGCCGTACCTGATCAACGTGACTGCGTACGCGGCGGTGACGTCGATCGCGGTGATCGGCCTCTACATCGCGTACGTCATCCCGACCCTGCTGCGGCTGCGGAAGGGCGAGGCGTTCGAACGGGGCCCGTGGCACCTGGGCCGCTGGTCCCGCCCGATAGGCATCGTGGCGGTCGCCTGGGTGGGCGTGATCACGGTCCTGTTCATGCTCCCCCAGGTCTCCCCGGTCACCTGGGAGACCTTCAACTACGCCCCCATCGCCGTCCTGGCGGTCCTCGGCTTCGCGGCGGCGTGGTGGTTCGCCTCGGCCCGGCACTGGTTCCTGAACCCGGACCACGAGCGCACCCACGCCCGCGAGGCGGCTCGCGCGGGCGCCCCGAAGCCGCTGGACCCGTGACGTCCGGGCCCGCCCTGGAGCCGGTTGATCCGTAACCTCCCGACCTGCCCTGGAGCCGCTGAATCCGTAACCTCCCGACCTGCTCTGGAGCCGCTGGATCCGTGACGTCCCGGCCCGCCCCGAGGCCGGTTGCTCCGTGACCTCCCGACCCTCCGGCGCGGCCGGGACACCGATACCCGATCGGAGTCCCGGCCGCGTCCGGCTATGCTCGTTCCTGCGTCGACCACGGTCGGTGCGCGCGTCGGCGTTGCCCGGCGCGGGGACCCTTAGCTCAATTGGCAGAGCAGTGGACTTTTAATCCATTGGTTGTGGGTTCGAGTCCCACAGGGTCTACGCGAAAGCCCCCAGCTCAGAGGCACTTGAGCTGGGGGCTCGTTTCGTTCGTCATGCCTGACGGGGTTCGCCCTCGTCGCCGGGAGGCCGTTCCACGACGAAGGACCCTTTGCCGCGCACGGTGACGATGAGTCCGCGCTCACGCAGTTCCTGAGCGGCACGCCGGGCGGTCAGCCGGGCCACGCCGTACTCGTCGGCGAGATGGTTCTCCGAGGGGATGGGCCGGTCGGGCGCCAGCTCGCCGGACGCGATCTTCCCCGAGATGACGTCGGCCAGCTGCGCGTAGAGCGGCCTCGCGCTCATCGGATCCAGGACAGCCTTCGGCTCTTCCTTATCGCTCATGTGTCCAACGTAGAGCAGCAGAGATACCCACGAACGTGTGGATCCCTCTCCACTTGTATGTAGAGGGCTGCACCCTGATATAGCTTCACAGACATAAGGACCCCGGCGAGGTGGCAAGACCTCCCGGGGCGTGGTCAACGCCAAATAGGAGCGTCAACATGCTCGACCTTATCCGCCGCACCCTCCAATGGATGCGGCTTCTTTTCTGTCCGGGTACCGCAGGCGGCGGCGCACTCGCCATCGCGCCCGCCTCTGCCTGCACATCACCGCCGTACGGCACCCCTCCCCGTACGAGCTCGTCGCCCGCGACCCGCAAGCGGCACTCCAGCAGCGTCGCCGGCTCGCCCTCGTGCTCGCCGCCGATCTGGGGATCGACCTCGACTCGCATCTGATCGGTGCGCGGGAGGTGGCCGCCTGATGGGGCGCCCCGCCGACCCCGCACCCCGCCTGCTGCCCTGGCAGTCGCTCGACGGGAAGCCCTGTTATCTGGTCACGGACGACAGTGGCGGCCGGCATCTGTCCCGGCTCGCCGACGACCTGGAGGCCGTCCTGCTCGCCACGGGCACCGACGTGCTCGACCTCGCCCGCCCGTTGCTGGACGACCCGGCGTCACCGCCCGCGGAGCTGCGCTTCGCCGGCCGCCGGCTCGCCGAGTGCCTGACCGACGCCCTGCGCGTCGCCGAGTCCCGGGGCATGCGCCTGTCCGCCCCGCAGGCCCCCCGCACAACCGGGAGCGGACTATGGTCGTAACCACGACGCGTCGAAGGAGTTCACCGGTCATGACCGCTCACGCCGCCGAACCGACACCGGCCGTCCCACCCATGCCGGAGCGGAATCCGAAGGCACTGCGCGAGGCCATCGCCGAGTACGCACCGCAGCTCCTTGCCGACTTCGACGAGCACTGGAAGTGGGCCGTCGCCGACGCGTACGACATCAGCACGGTCCCGGCGTTCATGGCCCGTTGGTGGGGCCAGTACGCGATAGCCCGCGATCCGGGGCTCAACGCCCACGTGGCCGACCTCGAACAGCGCGCGGCGGAGTCCACCGACCTCGCCGAAGCCAAGGCGCTCGTCGAAGAGGCATCAAACATCCGCCACCAGGTACGGCGGCTGGAGCCCGGCCAGTGACCGACGAAGGATTCATGGGTCCGCCGTGGCAGATGGACTGGACGCTCAAGGCCCAGGCGGCCCGCGACGCTCTGCCCGAGAACGTGCGAAAAATGGTCGATGCCGCGCGGGCCGAGCTGGTCACTGCGAAGGACCCCTATTTCCGGGGCATCGACGCCGATGTGGATCTTCCTCGCGACATGAAGGTCCGGCCGGTCGACTCCAGCAAGCCGAAGGGAGCCCGAGTCCTCCTCTTCGACAACGGACACGGCTGGATGACCTACACCTTCATCCGGCGCACCGAGGATCCCCAGGTAGTCGTCGAGGAGATTTTTTGGCAGTGATCCCTACAGCTCCGGCTCACGTGATCACCAGCAGCGCCGTCCACATCACCGCCGCCAGGGACGGCAGCAAGTAGGCGATCAGGACGATCGAGCGGCCCCGGCCCCGGCCTCGTACCTGGCCGCGCGTGGACCAGCTCGACCACGTCGCCGCGTACTCCGGCAGGCGTTCCACCGCTCGGCGCTGTACGTGCTGGTAGTACAGGCGGTGCCGGTGGCCCACGTACAGCCAGGTGAGGGCCAGTACGAGGCCGAAGGCTGCCAGGACGCGTGCTGCCACCAGGTGTCGCTCCGAGGTGAGGAGCGTCGTGTACGCCACGGCGAAGAGCGACTGGCCCACCAGGAAGAGGTTGCCCCGCTGGAACAGCATCGTGTTCTCGTGCAGCGCGTGCTGCCAGAGCCGGCCGTCCTCCGCCATGCGCTGTGTCTCCGCCAGCGCCAGCGCCTGTGCCTGGGCGTCGGTGTCACTGTCGTCGTCCTCCATGTCACCGTTCTGCCCCGCCGCACCGCGGAGCCACCGCTTCCGCGCGGCGGTGCCAGCAGCGGTGTCAGCCCGCCGTCAGCTTCGCCAGCGGGAGCGTGTGCTGGGTCTGGAGGACCTTCGCCCGGAGGTAGAGGACGTTGTGGGCCGTCGTGAACACACCCGTAGGGACACGGTGCTGTACGTCGATGCCGAGCGCGCGGAGCTGTTCCGCCTTGTCGGGGTTGTTGGACAGGAGGTCCAGCCCCGTGATGCCGAGCGACGTGAGCATCTGGGCCGCCGCCGTGTAGTCGCGGGCGTCCTCGGGCAGGCCCAGGGCCGTGTTGGCGGCGTACGTGTCGAGGCCTTCGTCCTGGAGGGCGTACGCGTCGAGCTTGTTGTAGAGGCCTATGCCGCGGCCCTCCTGGCGGAGGTAGAGGAGGACGCCGCCGCGCTCGGCGATCTGCTCGACGGCCTCGCGCAGCTGGGGCCCGCAGTCGCAGCGCGACGAGCCGAACGCGTCACCCGTCAGGCACTCGGAGTGCAGGCGGACCAGGGGCGTGGCGCCGGCCGGGTCGCCGAGGATCATCGCCACGTGTTCCTGGCCGTCGGTCAGGCCGTGGAAGGTAACCAGTTCGGTGTCGACGCTGTAGCCGTCGTGGAAGCGCAGGGGCACCCGGACGCGCGAGCGCTGGGTGGCGGCGGGGTAGTCGGGCATGCGGGTACTCCGGTCCACGTTCCTTATCTGCTTCAGATTTGAAGCAGATCCTCGAACCGAGACCCTAGCTCATACTTTAAAGTTGAAGCAATGCAATTCTCGCTGCGGATCCTGGGCGAGGGGCTACGTGCACGGGCCCGGCGAGCGGCGGCGCCACGGGACGTCGTCCGGGGCCGCCCGGGGGTCGTCGCCCTCCAGGCCCCGCGCGACACTCGCGCAGATCTCCTCCAGTTGCCCCACCTGCTCCGGAGTGAGGCGGTCGAAGAGCGCCGCGCGGACCGTCTCCACATGGGCGGGAGCCGTACGCTCCAGCAGCGTCATCCCCTCGTCGGTCAGGACCGCGGTACTGCCGCGCCTGTCGCTGGGGCAGCCCTCACGGCGTACCGCCCCGTCCTTCTCCAGGCGGGTCACCGCGTACGTCAACCGACTGCGGGTGATCTTCGTCCGTCCGGCGAGATCGGTCATGCGCAGGCGGCGGTCCGGCGCCTCGGAGAGGTTGGCCAGGATGGAGTAGTAGACATGCGGCATACCGGCGTCCTGTTGGAGCTGCCGGTCGAGCACGTCCTCCAGGAGGTGGGAGGCGGCGATGTAGGCGCGCCAGGCGCGCTGCTCCTCGGGAGTGAGCCAGCGGGTCGTCATGCCTCCAGTGTAAGTTTGCTTCAAACTTGAACCAAGCGCGGCGTCCAGCCCGGGGCCGCGCCGCCGAAAGAGAGAGCGTCCATGCCCCACCCCTACGTCCTGTTGTCCGCCGCCGTCTCCCTCGACGGCCGCCTGGACGACACCGGCCCCGAACGGCTGCTGCTCTCCGGCCCCGCCGACTTCGACCGGGTCGACGAGGTACGGGCCGACTCCGACGCCATCCTGGTCGGCGCGGGCACCCTGCGCGCCGACAACCCCCGGCTCCTCGTCAACTCCGCCGAGCGGCGCGCCGCCCGTGTCGCCGCGGGCCGGCCCGCGTACCCGCTGAAGGTCACCGTCAGCGGCACCGGCGACCTGGACCCCACCGCCAACTTCTGGTCCACCGGCGGCGAGAAGGTCGTCTACACGACGGACGAGGGTGCCGTGACGGCCGAGCAGGCCCTGCGCGGCCTCGGCGTCGACGTCGTCCCCCTCGGGGCCGGCCTGGACTGGCGGGCCGTACTCACCCACCTCCACGACGTCCGCGGCGTACGGCGGCTCATGGTCGAGGGCGGCGGCCGGGTCCACACCCAGCTCCTCCAGCAGGGCCTCGCCGACGAACTGCAGCTCGCCCTCGCCCCCCTCGTGGTGGGGCAGCCCCACGCGCCGAAGCTGTTCGGGGAGGGCGAATACCCCGGCGGGCCCCGCAACCGGCTGCGGCTGACCGAGACCCGGCCCGTCGGAGACGTGGTGCTCATGCGATACGTGCCCACCGCACCCGGCACCGGGCCCGTACCCTCCGCCGCCGACCACCGGTGGCTGCGGCTGGCCTGCGAACTGGCCGCCGAGTGTCCGCCCTCGGCGACCGCCTTCAGTGTCGGCGCCGTTGTCGTGGCGGCCGACGGTACGGAGCTGGCCCGCGGGTACTCCCGCGAGTCCGACGCCGTCTCGCACGCCGAGGAGGCCGCGCTCGCCAAGATCGAGCCGGGCGACCCCCGGCTCCCGGCCGCCACGGTCTACAGCAGCCTGGAGCCCTGCGCCCGCCGCGCCTCGCGGCCCGCGCCCTGCGCCCGGCTGATCCTCGACGCGGGCGTGCGCCGGGTCGTCACCGCGTGGCGCGAGCCCGACACGTTCGTCGCCGCCGCGGACGGGAACGGGCTGCTCGCCGCAGCGGGCGCCGATGTCCTCGTACTGCAGGAGTACGAGAGCGCGGCAAAGGAGCCCAACCAGCACCTGAACCGAGGCTGACATCCACCCGTGTGCGTCGGGTCCCGCGAATGGCGTACAGTGGTCTTAACGACGCGGGGTGGAGCAGCTCGGTAGCTCGCTGGGCTCATAACCCAGAGGTCGCAGGTTCAAATCCTGTCCCCGCTACTGAAGGCCTGAGGTCGGAATCCAATGGATTCCGGCCTCAGGTGTTTTTCGGGGCGCAGAGGCGCCACGGCACAGAGGTACCGGGCCACAGGGGTTCCAGGGCTCAGAGGGCCCCGTGCTCGCTCGCTCACCCGCCCGGCCCCCGTCCGCTCGCCCCTCCCCGCCGGTCCCGGAACTCTGGACTGAGCGAGGTCGAGGGCAGGAGACGTGTGAACGGGCGACGAGCGGTCGAGCAGCGGTCGCCGGGTTCCGTCGAGCCGCCGGACAAGCGGACCGGACTGTACCCCCGCACCCGTGCGGTCGTCCGCGTGCTGCCCGCGCTGCTGATCGTCGCCGGTGTCCTCTACGACCTCCTCACCCCGCGGTACTTCACCGCCGCGCCCTTCCTCTCGGCCGCCTCGCTCGTCGCCGCGCCCCTGCTGTCGCGCGGCGCCACCGTGTGGACGGGCGTCGCGGGGACGGCGGCCATGGTCCTCGTGAGCCTGCGGTTCGCCATCGACGCGAGCGGGATCACCGAGATCGCCACCGTGGCCGTCGTGGCCTGCCTCGCCGTCGTCATCAACCGGCTCGTGAGCCTGGGCAACGCCCGCCTGGCCTCCGCCCACGAGATCGCCGAGGCCACCCAACGGGCCGTACTGCCCGAACCGGCCGCGCGGACCGGCGGGCTCGACCTCGCGGTCAGATACGTGGCGGCGCAGACCGACGCGCTCATCGGGGGCGACCTCTACGCCGTGCAGGACACCCCGCACGGCGTACGGCTCGTCGTGGGCGACGTCAGAGGGAAGGGCATGGGCGCGGTCGCCGCCGTGGCCGTCGTCATCGGTGCGTTCCGGGAGGCCGCCGAACAGGAGACCACCCTGGAGGCGGTCGCCCAGCGGCTGGAGCGGTCACTGATGCGTGAGGGTGTGCGGCGCGACAGCGTCGAGGTCTTCGAGGGCTTCATCACCGCCGTGCTCGCCGAGATCCCGCACGGCGCCCAGCGCGTCCGACTCGTCAACCGCGGCCACCCCGGACCGCTCCTGCTGCGCGGCGACGGAACCGTACACACGCTCGCCGCGGCGGAACCCGCGCTGCCGCTCGGGATGGGCGACCTGGGCGCCTGGCCCGACCGCGCGCAGGAGGAGGAGCTGCCGTGCGGCGCCATGCTGCTCTTCTACACGGACGGGCTGTCCGAGGCCCGGGACGAGCGGGGCGTCTTCTTCGATCCGGTGCGATGGCTGTCCGGGCGGGACTTCGCCGGCCCCGACGCGCTGCTCGCCGAGCTGGTGGACGACGTGGCCCGGTACGCCGGGGGCGGGGGCACGGACGACATGGCGCTGCTCGCCGTGCGACGGCCGTAAGGGCTGGGGGCTGGGGGCTGAGGGCTGAGGGCTACGGGCTGACGGCTACGGCTGGGAGGGTGTTGGGCGCCGCTCCGGACCTATATCACCTGCAGTAGTCGAACGACGCCCCTGCGCATAGCAACTGACGCACCATCAACAAAAGCGGTACCTGTGAATGGCGAGCAACTCGCCCGATTTACCCCGCTCACAGTGTTTAAGTCCAGGCCGGGAGCCGTAACGATCATCAAGAACAGCTTGGAATCCGGTGCCTGCGTCTATTAACGTTCGATAACGCAGCGCGGTGTCCCAGCCGTCACAAGAGACGGCTCCGTGCGCACGCGCCGAATCCCGCAAGGGAACCGGGGAACCACCTACATGGGGTGAATCGCGGGTCTTTCGTGGTGGTGAACACCGCGGTTGACGCGCGTAGGAGACCTTCCTGCTCCGAACCCGTCAGCTAACCCGGTAGGCGAGAAGGAAGGAAAGGAGCGCGCCCACGTGGCGTTCAACAGGCCTGCCCCCACACCGTCGTTCATACCGGACGAGGTGACGGGAGAGACCTCGGGCGAGAAGAAGCCCGACACCTTCGCCTTCGGCGCCCGCAAGGACGACGAGACCTGGGAGGTCTGGAATCCGAGCGCGGAGACCGTTCCTCCCGTCCGCGGCCGGCACCGCGTCTCCAAGCAGCGTGGCGGGGGACTCGCCCGCAGCTCCACCGTTCTGGGCGTCGGTGTCATAGCCGCCGTCGGCGCGGGCGGCATGGCCTCCGCGCAGACCGGCAAGCCGCCGGTGTCGATCTCGATCCCCGACCTGCCCAACGTCGGCTCGCTGATCTCCGACGACGAAGAGGCCCCGGAGGGTTCCAGCACGGCGCTCACCGCCGCCGGCCTCACCGAGGCCGACGCCGAGGAGGGCAACGCCGACGCCGGCGAGGCCCTGCGCTCGCGCATCATGCTCCAGGCCGAACTCCAGCAGGACCAGGTCGACCGCGAGGCCCAGGCCGCCGCCGAGGCCGCTGCCGCGAAGAAGGCCGCCACGCTCGCGGCCAAGGAGCAGGACGCGGCGAAGGCCAAGGCCGCCGCCGCGAAGGAGAAGAAGGAGGAGGAGGCCAAGGCGAAGGCCGAGGCCGCGCGCTTCGCCGCGCTCGCCAAGCAGTTCACACTGCCCACCTCCTCGTACACGATCACCTCCACCTTCGGGCAGTCCGGCTCGCTGTGGTCCTCCGGTCAGCACACGGGTCTGGACTTCGCCGCTCCCACGGGTACCCCGATCAAGGCCGTTCACAGCGGCACGATCACCGAGGCGGGCTGGAACGGCTCGTACGGCTACCGCACGGTCCTCACGCTCGACGACGGTACGGAGCTCTGGTACGCCCACCAGTCGTCGATCGGCGTCAGTGTCGGGCAGAAGGTCAGCACGGGCGACGTCATCGGGCGCGTGGGTGCCACCGGCAACGTCACCGGGGCGCACCTCCACCTGGAGGTCCACACCGGCGGCGGCACCGGGATCGACCCGATGGCCTGGCTGCGCGGCAAGGGCCTCAACCCGTAAACCACATCTCGGCGGCCGGCGTCGCGGCGGGTGTCCTGTGTCTTCAGGGGCGCGGGGAACTGCGATACGGCGTCAGGACCGGTACGGGTTGTACACGGGGTACGGAGGCGGATACCCGTACCCCGGCAGAGGCCACGGCGCCGGAGGCGGAGCCGTCGCCCGCGCCGCGTACGCCAGCGCGGGGCGCGCCGGCTCCCGCCGCGCCCACAGCTCGTGCAACAACTCCCGCTCGCGCACGGCGAAGTCCGCACCCGCACGCCCCCGCCGCCCCCGGTGCCGCAGAAACGCCAGCGACGTCGCGTACGCCTCGTACTCCGCCACCGCACGCCCCGCGTCCCGCCCGCCATGATGCGTGGCGTACTCCCGGGCCAGCCGCCGTGCCTTCATCGAGCCGAGGACGAACGGCTCGGGCGCGGCCAGCCACCCGGCCACGGCGTACGAGGGCAGTTCCGTACGGACCGTGCCCAGTTCGCGCTGGCGCGTCCAGACGGCCAGCCAGGTGAGCAGCCCGAAGGACGGGACCATGAAGGCCGCGTAGACCGCGAAGAAGCCGTACTCACCGAAAGCCGACGAGCCGTTCCACATCGCGTGCATGCCCATCGCGAGCAACAGCCCGGTGAGGGGCAGGAGGACGCGGCGCAGCCGGTGGCGGTCCGCCGAGAGCGCCGCGATGCCGAAGCCGATGCCCGTCAGCACGGTGAACAGCGGATGGGCGAAGGGCGACATGATCACGCGTACGAAGAAGGTCGCCGCGGTGACGGAGAAGACGCCCGTGTCGCCGGTGAGCTGGTCCGTGCCGAAGGCCGTGCCCAGGTAGAGGATGTTCTCGGTGAACGCGAAGCCGGTCGCCGTGACGCCCGCTATCACCACGCCGTCGACTATCCCCGTGAAGTCCCGTCTGCGGAACAGGAAGACGAGCAGGACGGCCGCCGCCTTCGCCGACTCCTCGACGATCGGCGCTATCACCGTCGCGCCGAGGGTGTCCGCGTGGGACGGGTCCGCCGTGGCCGTCGCTATCCACTGCGTGGCGAAACTGTTCGCGACGATGGCTATCAGCGCGGCCGCGCAGGCGCCCCACGCGAAGGAGAAGAGCAGGTTCCTCCAGGGACCCGGATCGACCCTGTCCAGCCAGCGGAACGCGGCGACGAGCAGGGGGACGGGGAGTACGGCGAGGCCGAGGCCCACCAGGAAGCCCTCCGTGCCGGTCTGTCTGCGGACGAGGGCCAGGATGACCAGGCCCGACAGGGCGAGCAGGGTGGTCAGCGCGGCGTAGCGCACCCACGTGCGCTGCCACCAGCGAGCGTGCCGACGGGCGCCTCCGGCGGGGATGCCGGGGGGTGTCGGGGGTGGAGGGCTGGTGGCCATGACAAAAACCCTAACGAGGGAGGGGCTCGGCCCGCGAGAGCGCCCCGTCCCGGGGGGTGGGGGAGGGGCTCAGGTGCTCGTGCTGTCCGTACCGCTTTCCGTGCTGTCCGTACCGCTGTCCGTACCGCTGTCCGTACCGCTGTCCGTACCGCTGTCCGTACCGCTGTCCGTGCCATGCGGTACGCGGCGGAACAGGAGATCGTTCACCACGTGGCCCTTGTCCAGGCCCTGGCCCTCGAAGCGGGTCAGGGGGCGGAAGTCCGGGCGGGGCGCGAAGCCGCCGTCGGGCCGGGTGTTCTCGAAGTCCGGGTGGGCGGAGAGAACTTCCAGCATGACTTCGGCGTACGGTTCCCAGTCCGTCGCGCAGTGCAGCAGCGCGCCGGGGCGCAGGCGGGACGCGGCGAGTGTGAGGAACTCCGGCTGGATCAGGCGCCGCTTGTGGTGGCGCTTCTTGGGCCAGGGGTCCGGGAAGTAGACGCGCAGGCCGGCGAGGGAGTCCGGGGTCAGCATCTCGCGGAGCAGGATGATCGCGTCGCCGTTGGCCACGCGGATGTTGGACAGGCCGGCCCCGTCCGCGAGGTTCAGCAGGTTGCCCTGGCCGGGTGTGTGGACATCCACGGCGAGGATGCCGGTCCCCGGGTCCGCGGCGGCCATCCGGGCGGTCGCCTCGCCCATGCCGAAGCCGATCTCCAGGACGACGGGGATGTCGGCCGCGAAGAGTTCGGCGAGGTCGAGGGTTCGCTGCCCGTCGATGTCCAGGCCCCACTTGGGCCAGAGCCGCTGCAGCGCGTCCGACTGGCCCTGGGTGACGCGGCTGCGGCGGGGCTGGAAGCTGCGGATCCGTCGCTCGAAGTGCGAGCCTGCGGGGTCGGGCTGGGGGCCGTCGGGGAAGCGGGGTTCGCTTTTCGGGCGCGGGCGCGGGTGTGGGCGCGGGGTTCGGGATGCATCAGACACAGTGCGTCGATTTTACGTCCGTTGTGAGGCGGGCCGCGGTGGGGCGGGGTGGGGCCGTGGTGGGTCGGGGCCGTGCCGGTACGTCGAGTCCGCCGCAGCCGGGCATACGGAACTCCGCTGCCGGGGCGGGCGAGGTTCGGAAGGGGTACGCGGCGGACCGCGACGTACCGGCACGGCCCCTCGCGTGCGATCCCGGCTGCCGCTCCCTTGCGCTTGGTATGCCATCAGGTGGCTGCCAGGGCCTTGAGGGCTCTCTGGGCCACCTCTCGGCCGATGGGGAGGGAGGCTGTGGCCGCGGGGGAGGGGGCGTTGAGTACGTGGACCGTGCGGGGGCCCTCCTGGATCAGGAAGTCGTCGACCAGGGTGCCGTCGCGCAGGACCGCCTGGGCGCGGACGCCCGCCGGGGTCGGGATCAGGTCGTCCGAGGTGATGGCCGGGAGCAGGCGGCGGACCGCGCGGGTGAAGGCGGACTTGGAGAGTGAGCGGTGCAGTTCTCCGGTGCCGTAGCGCCAGTGGCGGCGGGCTATGTGCCAGGAGCCGGGCCAGGCGAGGGTCGAGCCCAGTTCGCGGGGGTGGACGGTTCGCCAGTCGTAGCCCTCGCGCGCCAGGGCCGGAACCGCGTTCGGGCCGACGTGGACGCTGCCGTCGATGCCGCGGGTGAGGTGGACCCCGAGGAAGGGGAACGCGGGGTCGGGGACGGGGTAGACGAGACCGCGGACCAGGTCGGGGCGGGCGAGGGTGTAGTACTCGCCGCGGAAGGGGACGATCCGCATGTTCGGTTCGTCGCCTGTGAGGCGGGCGATCTCGTCGCAGTGGAGGCCGGCGCAGTTGACCAGGACGCGGGCGCGGACGATCGTGCCGTCGTCCGTGCGGACGGCCACGCCGAGGTCGGGGCGGCGGTCGATGTACGCGGCCTTCGTGCCGTACCGGATGAGGGCGCCGGAGGCGTCCGCCAGGTGTCGGGCCACGGCGGCGTAGTCGCACACCCCGGTGGTGGTGACGTGGATCGCGGCGAGGCCCCGTACCTCGGGTTCGTACTCCTCGATCTGGGGGGCGCCCAACTCCCGCACCGGAATGCCGTTCTCCCGGCCCCGCTGGACGAGCGCGTGCAGGCGGGGGAGCTCGTCCCGCTCGGTCGCGACGATCAGCTTGCCGGTCACCGCGTGCGCGATGTCGTACTCGGCGCAGAACTTGACCATCTCGGCCGCGCCGCACGCCGCGAACTGTGCCTTCAGGGAGCCCGGGCGGTAGTAGATCCCGCTGTGGATGACTCCGCTGTTGCGTCCCGTCTGGTGCCGGGCCGGGCCGGCTTCCTTCTCCAGCACGGTCACGCGCGTGCCCGGTGCGGCACGCGTGATCGCATACGCCGTGGACAGACCGACGATCCCGCCGCCGATCACCAGCACGTCACAGTCGTAAGCGATCTCCCGCACCATCCGCCCGCCCACCTCCGTTTCCGACTCCGCCACCTCCGATAGTGCACTGCGCCACTGACAACGCCCTCAAACCACGAATCCGGACGAACGGCGAGCGGACATCGCCAAGGGGGCATGACCGGGGTACTGGTGCTGCTACTCGTGCCGGTGCCGGCACCGGGGCCGGTTGGGGCTGGGCGCCCCGGTTTCTGGGGCGCGGGGAACTGCGCGACCAGCCACAGCGCACCCGCGGCCCCAAGACCTCCGCGGCCTCAGGACCTCCGCGGCCCCAAGACCTCCTCAGCCCCGCAGACGCACGGGGAAGCCTTTACTACTAGGCCGGCGCCATGAGCAACGGCCTGGCCCGTTCCCGTAGCTCGACGACCCGCGGCTCGTCCCCGTACGGCTCCAGCCGATGGAGGAGATCCTTCACGTACTCCGTCGTGCGCGCCGAAGAGATGCGCCCGGCGACCTCCACCGCCCGCACCCCCTGCTCGCACGCCGCATCCAGATTGCCCGATTCGAGCTCGGCGACCGCGGAGACCACCAACCGCAGCCCGTGTGAGCGTACGAACTCCTCCGTCGGCTGCGACAGGGCCTGCTCGGTGAAGCGGCGGACCTGGCGCGGAGCCTTCAGATCGCGGTAGCACTCCGCCGCGTCGGCCGCGAAACGGTCGTACGAGTAGAAGCCGAGCCAGGACGGATCCTGGTCGCCGTCCCGGGCGCGCTCCAGCCAGCCCTCGGCCGCCTTCAGGGCGCCGCCGGCCGCGTGGGCGTCACCCGCGCGCGCGTGGGCCCGTGCCTCGACCAGCCGGAAGAAGCTCATCGTGCGGGCCGTGGACAGCCCCCGGTTGCGTTCGAGGGCGGCCTGCGCGAGGTCCACGCCCTCGTCGCCGAAGCCCCGGTAGGTCGCCTGGAGGGACATGGAGGCCAGTACGTAGCCGCCGAGCGGTACGTCCGCCGCCGCGCGGGCCAGCCGAAGGGCCTGGATGTAGTAGCGCTGTGCCGCTTCCTGCTGACCCGTGTCGAAGGCCATCCAGCCGGCGAGCCGGGTGAGTTCGGCGCTCGCTCCGAAGAGGGAGCGGCCGACCTCGTCCGAGTACGAGCCCAGGAGCAGCGGTGCCGCCTCGACCCGTAAGCACTCCGGCACCATGGACGAACGCCAGTCGCCGCCTCCGTATTTGGAGTCCCAGCGCCTGGCGTCCTCGGCGGCCTCCCGCAGCTTCAGCACGTCGCTGTGGCCGACTTTCAGTGGCGCTGCGGAACCTTCCAGCGGGCCGGCGTCCCGTGCCACCGAGGTGTCGGCCGGGGTTATCAGCCACCGGGACGCGGGGGTCGCGTACGCGCTCACCGCGAACGATCCGGCGAGCGACTGCCAGATGCCGCCGGAGCCTGCCCGGCGTCCGGCGAGGTCGAGGCGGTACAGATCCGTCGCCGACCGCACGGCCTGTCCTACGTCGCGGGGGAAGGCGAGGCCCACCTCCGGTGCGGGATCCGCGTCCGCCAGGCCGATCTCATGGAGCGGCACCGGGCGGCCGAGTTTCTGGCCGATGGCAGCCGCGATGAGGTGCGGCGCGGCACCTTGCGGCACCATGCCTTTCGACACCCAGCGCGCCACCGACGTCTTGTCGTAGCGAAGAGTCAACCCGCGTTGAGCGCCAAGATCGTTGACGCGACGCGCGAGTCCTGCGTTGCTGATTCCCGCGAGGGCGAGAACGGTGCCGAGTTTTTCGTTCGGCCCGCGTTGCTCCCTGGACATGCGCCACCCCTCGACACAGACGGCTGCCGCGCGGGTTCAGCCACGCGGCATTCGTGCTGTGTCTTCCCGGGCCGTCAACCCCTGGAACCCCACCCGCACAAGCACGTGGCTGAGCCCTCAGGAATATGCCTCCCGCGAAAACACAGGCAAACACAGGGTAGTTCGCCGCATCCCAAGCGTTAAGGGGCATTGTTCCGGATGGCGGGATTGTGGTCCGCGGGTCAGCACGGAGCGTCGTGTCGTGCTCCCGCTGTGTGGCAGTGCGCCCGTCCGTGCGCTCTTCTCCGGCCACCGGGGTAGCGCTTCGATGGATGGTGCGTGGGTCGGCCCGCTGTACTGGATCCAGTGGGCTGGGGGACACCGCCGCCTACATCCCCGCGGGCGGCGGACCGGTCCGGGAGGTGGAGTCCGCCTCCCGGACTGTGCGTTGCGCACAGCCTGCACGGAGCGTGTGCAAGCCTGTCTGTTCATCCCCGATTTGGCTGAATATCGCCCCTGTCCTCCGGGGTCAAAAACCGCGTCTACCACGGTACTTGAGGGCGCGTTGGATGTTTTTGGGGAGTGTTTCGGGGGCGCATTCAGGTCGTAGCCCGTGAGTCAATTCTTCGCGATCGCCTTTCGTCGTGCGTGAGTTCACCGCCGAGGGGGCATCTCCCAGGGGCGCACTCCGGGGAGCGCGAGCGGCCCCGTCGGCTCTCCGGTGCGCTTTCTTCGTGGCAGCATGGTGACCGGTTCGTGCGGTGCACTGGTTGTCCACAGCCTGTGGAGGCGGCGATGCGATGGTTGGTGGGATGGAGCAGCACCGCCGCTCGTGCGCCTGGGTTCGGTTCGGCGGGCGCGACCGGCGGCGACGGAGAGACGGTGCATCCGGTCGGGTCCCAGCTCCTGTGGGGCGACCCCGATCCGCTCTGGGCGGTCGGTGACTGGCGTCCCGACGAGGTGCGGGTCGTCAAGGCCGACGACCAGAACCGCATGGCGGTGCTCGGTACCTGCGGCGCCTCCGACGAGGAACTGCGCGTGGGCCTGTTCGCCGCGCGCGGCGGGGCGCTCCGGCATCTGACGGCCTGGTCCGGCAGTTACACGGCCGTCGTCCAGGTGGGCCGCCGTGTCATGGTCTGCGGTGATCTGGCAGGCGTCAGGCCGGTGTTCTACACCCCATGGGCCAGCGGTACGGCGTACGCGACCGCCGCCCTGCCGCTCGCCGACCTCATCGAGGCCAACCTCGACTTCGGGCATCTGGCGGCCCTGCTCGCGGCTCCCGACGTACCGGCCGCCCTCCAGGACTCGACCCCCTACGAAGGCGTGCGGCGCATTCCGCCGGGGCACGCGCTGATCCTGCGCACCGGGGCGCGCGAGATCGCCGGGTACGAGCCGGTGGCCTCCCTCGCCGTGGCGGCCCCCATCGCCGACGCCGACAGCGCGGTGGACGGCGTCCGGGACGCCCTGGTGGAGGCCGTACGCACCCGGCTCGCCGCACCCAGGCACGTACCGGGCGCCGACATAGACCCCGGGCCCGTCCCCGGAATGGGGCCCGCCGAGCGGCGCGCCGCACGCGGTATGCCGGTGCCGGGCATCGGGGCCGACCTCTCCGGAGGGCTCGCCTCCGGCACGCTCGCCCTCCTCGCCGCCGGCCTGCCCGGTGCCCCCGGCACCGTCCTCGGACACGGCACGGGCGCCGGTGAACGCCTGCTCGCGGTCACCTTCAACGACATGGTGGTGAAGGGCCGGGAGGCCGAACTGGAAAGGGCCGGCACGCTCGCCGCCAACCCGCGGCTGCACCACGTGGTGGTGGCCGGCGGCGAAGACGTCCTCCCCTACGCCGAGTTGGAGGGCCCGCTCACCGACGAGCCGGGCCCGTCCCTGGTGACGGCCGCCCGCCATCGCGCACGCCTGGCCTCCGGCAGCGCGGACCACTTCACCGGGTACGGCGCCAGACAGGTCCTGGACGCCCACCCGGCCCGCCTCGCCGACCTGCTCATGGACCGCAAACGACGCCACCTGGTGCGTCCGGTCGCGGCACTGACGAAGGCCGACGGTTCCGTCCTGGTCCCCGCGCGCATGTACGGCGCGGCCCGCAAACTGTCGCGTACGCCCTACCTGGTGGGCATAGAGGGTCTGGCCGACCGGCTGCTGCACAAGCGGTTCGAGGAGCCGGAGGGCGCGGTGGGAGCGTCCCTCGCCGCGCTCACCTGGGCCAGGCCGGGCCCCGCCGCGCGTTGGCTGACCGGCGAGGCCCTCGCTGAAGTATCGGTTCGCCTGACGGGTGCGACGACCCGCGCGAGCGTCGGGCCCGGTCAGCGGCCGGGCGATTTCCGGGCCCGCTCGGCGCTCACCCGGCACGCCGCGGACCTCCGGATCCTGGAGCAGGCCGCCGAGGTCCGCTTCCAGCGCCTGCACGCCCCCTTCCTCGACAACCAGGTCGTACGCGCCTGTCGCGCCCTTCCCGAGGCGCTGCGCGTCCAGCCCGGGGCACGGGCCGCGATCCTCCGTACGGTCCTGGAGGGCGCCGGGGTGACCGACCTGCCGTCCGGCTGGGGCGCACCCTCCCACGCGTCCTCGACCGCCGCCGCGCGCACCGGGCTGCGGGTCGCCGTGGACGAACTGGTGGCCCTCTTCGACACGCCTCTCCTGGCCCAGGCGGGCCTGGTCGAGGCGCGCGTCGTCCGCAAGGCCCTCCGGGCGGCGGCCGACGGCGAGCCCCTCCCGCTGGAAGGCCTCGCGGACCTGGTCTCCCTGGAACTGTGGCTCCGCCGCCTCCTGGACCGCCGAGGCACGTGCTGGACGGGCACACCGGCCCGCCAGCGCGCGGTGCCTGAGGGGATCCGGCCGCAGCGGGGGGCGTTGGGTGCCGGTGCGGGGAGGTAGACGGGGCTTCCGCCCCTGCCTCGGGGGCGCTGCCCCCGAACCCCCGTTGTCCTCGGACGCCGGACGGGCTGTCTCTCCTAGCCCGTCCGGCGTGTGAGGACGAGCGCGCAGCGCGATGAGGGGGGCGAGGGGGCGCAGCCCCCATGCAGTGACGGGGAGGGTAGGGGCGGCGGGCGGCGAGGCGGCCATGGCGCGCAGTCGGTTCGGAGAGGCCAAGGGGGAGTTCGAGGAGGCGCTGCGGCTCGCCCATGAGGTGCGGGCGTACGCGGAGAAGCCGCTTCTCATCGCACGGCTCGGCGAGATCGCCTACCGCGAGTTTGACCGGGTGGCGGCTCTCCGTGCCCTGGACGAGGCGTCGGCAGCGGCGGACCGTTACGCGGTGCCGGACTCACGGGCGTTCGTCCTCCTCGTACGGGCGCGGATGGCCGTCGACGACCGGGAGTTCGACCGGGCACGCGAACTCTGGGAGGCGGCCCGACAGGAGGCGACCCGGGGCACCCCGCCGCCCCAGTTCCTCGCCGCGCTGAACGGCGTCGACGGGCTTCTCACCGCGGTCGAGTCGGGTCCCGGCCAGGGGCTGCTCCGGCTGGCCGACGCCCTGCGGGGGGCCGTGGCGTGGAGATGCGCGGAGGTGGTCCTCGCCACCCTGGCCGAGCAGGCGGCGGGAGTGCTGTCCGGCATCGGCGAGCACGCGCGCGTGGTCCGCGTTCTCACGGCCGCCTCCCACTGGCGGGAAGGTCACCCGCGCCCGCTGCCCCAGCGGGGGCAGCTCGAACGCGTCGAGGCGACGGCTCTGGCCGAACTCGGCCGTCGGGCCTACGACACCGAGCGCGCCACCGGTGCCGCGCTCACCCGGGACGACGTCCTGAAGGAACTGACCGAGGCGTCACCGACACCGGAAGCGTGAGTCGGCCCAGTCCGCCAGAGCCGCCGCGCCGAGACCGGAGCGCGGTTCGACGACCAGGCGGATCGTTTTCCTGCCCGTCAGATCGACGTGCACGGGCACCGCGCTCCGGCCTCCCCGGACCAGCTCCGACTGCCACCTCCGCACACCGTCCGCGAACACGGAGAACCGCACCTGACCGAGGCCCGTCGTCAGGTCGTCCACGCCCACCATCGCGTCGTACGAGGAACACGCGCGGTTGAGATCGATGGTGACCGACGAGGCGCCGTGCACGGAGACACCGTTCGTGTACCGCTTGCCGGCGATGGACATGCCGTACCGCTGCCAGACCCAGCTGCTCTCGCCGAGCCGCATCTCGGGCTCGGTGCCGTCCCCGGTGACGCCGTACTCCAGCTCGTTCCACTGGAAGTCCTCGGGAGCCGGTGGCGGCGGAGGGGGAGCGGGAGCGGGAGCGGGGGGCGGCGTGGGCTTCGGTGTGGGTGCCGCGGTGGGTGTCGGCCTCGGCTTCGGGGTGGGCTCGGGCGCGGGCGTACGGGTCGGTGCCGAGGCCGGCCCCGGTTTCGGCGCCGCCGCGGCCACCACGGGTTCGTTCCCGGCGCTCGGCGGCGGCGGTTTCGAGGACGGAGACGGCGACTGAGACGGTGACGGTGACGGTGAGGGCACGTTCGGTTCGACGACCGGGTCGGGCGGGCGCGGCCCGGCCTCGTCCTTCTTCACCGCCGTGTCGTCGCCCGCGAGCGCGAACACCACCGCGGCGACGGCCGCCGCGACGACCCCCGCGACGATCCCGGCCTTCGCGGGCGTGCCGAGCCCCTCCGCCGCCGCCCCGCCGGCGCCACCCGAGCCGCCACCGGCCGCGGACGCGGCTCCCGCGGCCCCGGCCGCACCGACCCCGGTCCCACCTGCGACGAGGGCAGCCGCCTTCGCGTACCCGGCGGCGCCGAACCAGCCGATGACGGCGACCGGTACGACCGCGGGAATGCCGCTCGCGACATCCTTGATCTGGCCGGCGGCGAGCCGGCACTTGGCGCACTCCTCCAGGTGTTTGCGCAGCCCGCGCTCGGCGCGCGTGCGCAGCCCGCCACGCGCGTACGCGCCGAGCCGGTCGGCGTAGCGCGCGCACTCCTCGTCCGCGGTGAGCGTGGCACTCACATGGGCCTGCAGATAGGCCTGCTTGAGGCCTTCACGGGCCCGGCTGGCCAGTACACGTGTGCCGTTGGCGTCCAGCCCGAAGAGCGTGGCGACCTCGCTGGGCGACTCGTCCTCGACCTCGGTGTGCCACAGCACGGCCTGCCAGCGCTCCGGCAGCGACCGGAACGCCTGCATGGCCATGGACTGCTCGGCCTCGTGCATGGCCTGTACGTCGGCTCCCAGTTCGTGCCCCGCTCCGAAGGAACCGGCGGGCGCGGTGTCGTCCGACATCTCGGAGCCGCGCGCGGCCTGGGCCGCGAACACGGCGAAGTCGTCGACCAGGTGCTCGCGCCGCGCCGATTTCGTCCAGCCCGCCGCGACGCGCCGTACGGTCGTCAGCAGATAGGCGCGTACGGAGTGCTCGGGCCCGCTGCCGCCGCGGACGGCCTGGAGCATGCGGGCGAAGACCTCGGCGGTGAGGTCGTCCGCCGTGTGGGCGTCGCGACAGCAGGTACGCGCGTACCTGCGGACGGCGTCCGCGTGCCGCCGGTACAGCTCCTCGTAGGCAGTGTCGTCGCCCGAGCGCATCCAGTCGATCAACTCGGCGTCCGCAGGCGGCGGTTCGACCATCTGGGCAGGAGGCGGCAACACTCCGCCGTCACCCTGATCACGCCACTCACGCCGCTCGCGCTGCGGCGGAACAACGGCTTCCGGTACGGCGCTCCTGAGCGGCTCGTCCTGATCGTCAACGCTCATCGCGGAAAGCCCCCGCCTGCACACTCGGACCCGGACACCGGGAAAGAGTGCCACAAGCACCCACCGCTGTTACCCACAGGAACGCAGTAACCACTCATCCGTATGGATCACCCGAACGGGGCTTGACGAACACACAAAACCCACTCGGCACCCCCGCCAGGGGCGCGGGGAACGACGCGCTCCACCCCCACGCCCCCCGCACCCCGTCAGGGGCGCGGGGACGGGCAACCGCGCACCAAAGGCCAAGCGCTACGCGGCTACCCGGCTACGCGGGACGAGACCGAAGCCCCTCCAGCAGAATGTCCAACAGCCGCGCGGACGCCGCAGCCTGCTGCGCGGCATCCGGCAGCGACGGCGCCGCCGTGGCTATCACCAGCAGTACGTCCGACACCGTCACATCCGCCCGCAGCTCACCCGCACCGCGCGCCCGGTCCACAAGCCGTCCCACGACCTCAAGCAGCTGGGCCGCCCCGGCGTCGTCCTCGTCCGGCTCCCCCGGAGAAGCCGACCGCTGCTCCACGAGCCGCAGATCGGGCCCGCCGGGCTGGGACCGCTGCTGCGGCACCCGCGCCCCGTCGCGCACCGACGCTCCGTCGAGCACCGAGGTCCCGTCGAGGACCGAACCGTCCTCGCCGACCCCCACCCGCAGCACCTGCGGCGGCAGCAGCCGCCCGGCGCCCGAGGCCACCGACGTCCGCAGGAAGCGCGAGAGCGCCGACCACGGCTCGTCCTCCTGTCCGAGCGCGGAGCGCGCCTGATCGGTCAGCCGGGAGGTCTCCTCCTCGGCGATGCGCCGGACCAGGACGTCCTTGCTCGGGAAGCGCCGGTACACCGTGCCGACACCGACCCGCGCACGCCGTGCCACGTCCTCCATGGGAGCGCCGTACCCCAGCTCCCCGAAGACCTCACGTGCCGCACGCAGTACGTGCTCCAGATTGCGCTGTGCGTCCACCCGCAGTGGCGTGGTGCGCGATACATCCGCCGCGCGTCCGTTCCCCGCCGCCGCCCCGGTCGCGCCGCCCGTTGGAAGGGCGGACGCAGAGGTCCAATGAGTGTCCTGAATATGCATGTGTGTTCCCCCGGTAATGACGTCTCCCCCCGGAGACTCTCCCCGCCATCGACAGACCGGAGTCAGCGGAACAACCTTCGCCGTAGGACCCCGCCGTACGGACCCGTCGAGCGCATCCCCCTACACCCCGATGACACACGAACATAGTTGAGGCGGAGTCAATTCAGAAGGGGGAGGTTCCGCACGGAGCGCCCCCCGATCGGAGTACGGGCCGCTTACGTCCCGGTTGCGCCCCCTAATGCCACCCGGCTCACACCTGCTGACCTGCGAAACTTCCGCGCGCTCCGGCGAATCGAGCCGCTCCGCGCGTCTTCGGCGGCCGGTCACACAAATTGACGGGCCTGTGGACAAACGCCCGTGGCCGGTGCGTCATGGGTGAGTGAAGGAACGTGCGCGCATTCTCGTTGTCGGCGGCGGCTACGTCGGGATGTACACCGCCCTGCGTCTCCAGCAGAAGCTCAAACAGGAGCTGAAACGGGGAGACGCGGAGATCACCGTGATCACCCCCGACCCGTACATGACCTACCAACCCTTCCTGCCCGAGGCGGCCGCGGGCTCCATCTCGCCTCGCCACGTCGTCGTACCCCTGCGCCGCGTCCTCGACCGCTGCCGCGTCGTCATCGGAGAGGCCACGTCGATCGACCACGCCAAGCGCACCGCGACCGTCGCGACCCTCGCCACCGAGGAGGAGGGCACGGGTCCCGACCAGCTCTCGTACGACGAACTGGTGCTGGCCCCCGGCTCCGTGTCGCGCACCCTTCCGATCCCCGGTCTCGCCGAGTTCGCCATCGGCTTCAAGACCGTCGAAGAGGCCATCGGTCTGCGCAACCACGTCATCGAGCAGATGGACATCGCCTCCTCCACCCGCGACCCCGCGATCCGCGACGCCGCCCTGACCTTCGTCTTCGTAGGGGGCGGCTACGCCGGAGTGGAGGCGCTCGGCGAGCTGGAGGACATGGCCCGCTACGCCTCCCGGTACTACCACAACGTCAAGGCCGACGACATGAAGTGGATCCTCGTCGAGGCCTCGGACCGCGTCCTCCCCGAGGTCGGCGCGGAGATGGGCAAGTACACCGTCACCCAGCTGCGCCGCCGCAACATCGACGTACGGCTTCGGACCCGCCTCGACTCGTGCACCGACCGCGTCGCCGTCCTCAGCGATGGGGCCCGCTTCCCGACCCGTACGGTCGTGTGGACCGCGGGCGTGAAACCCCACCCGATCCTCGCGGCCACCGACCTGCCGCTGAACGAACGCGGCCGGCTGCGGTGCACCGCCCAGCTGACCGTGGACGGCACCACGCACGCGTGGGCCGCGGGCGACGCCGCCGCCGTGCCCGACGTGACCGCGTCCGAGCCCGGCACGGAGACGGCTCCCAACGCCCAGCACGCGGTCCGTCAGGCCAAGGTCCTCGCCGACAACATCGCCCGCTCCCTGCGCGGCGAGTCGCTGGAGACGTACTCCCACACGTACGTGGGATCGGTCGCCTCCCTGGGGCTGCACAAGGGTGTCGCACACGTCTACGGGCGCAAGCTGAAGGGATACCCTGCCTGGTTCATGCACCGCGTCTACCACCTGAGCCGGGTGCCCACCTTCAACCGAAAAGCCCGCGTGCTCGCCGAATGGACCCTGTCGGGCCTCTTCAAGAGAGAGATCGTTTCTCTCGGTTCGCTCGAACACCCCCGCGCGGAGTTCGAACTCGCGGCCGGTGGAAAGCCTCCCCAGGACCACCCGAAGGGGTCGTCCTGACCGGAGTCAGGAACTCCGCCCGCGGGACCGGCGTCTGACGAATGTCGGTCCCGTCGGACACACTGGTCCATCACGACCATGGGCGGGCCGACCGCTCGCCCTTCGATCCCCCACGAGGCCTGTCCCACAGTGAACTTCACGCGCTGGAGCGCTCGGCTCCCCGGAACGCAGCGTCGCGCGGCGGCGCGGGCCGACGGACTGCCCACGGCACTCCCCTCGGAGAGCTCCGTGCCCGCGGCGCGCGCCGAGCGGCCGACCGCCGAGGGCACCTCGGTCGCGCTCGCCCCCGCCGTGGACGAGCTGCCGGTCCGCGAGGTCCTGGACCGCATCCCGGCCCTCGTCGCGCTCGTCCACGGACCGGAGCACCGCCTCGCGTACGTGAACGACGCCTATGTGACGGCCTTCGGAGTCCGCCCGCCCGGCGAACCCGCGCGCGAGGCGCTGCCCGAGCTGGCCGAGATCGGCCTCCTGCCGCTCCTGGACCAGGTCCTGCGCAGCTCCAAGCCGCGTACGGTCAAGTCCCGCAAGGTCCCCGGCGGCCGTTCGTACACGTTCACGTGCACGCCCGTCGAGGTCTCGGCCACCCCGGAAGGGGGTGGCGTACTGATCTTCGCCGCGGACGTCACCGACCACGCCGAGGCCGCCGAGCGGCTGCGGGCCAGCGAGCGCCGGCAGCGCGAGACCGCCGTCACGCTCCAGCGCTCCCTGCTCCCGCAGGAACTGGAAGAGCCGGACGACCTGCGCGTCGCCGCGACCTACCACCCCGGCGGCACGGAGGCCGCGGTCGGCGGCGACTGGTACGACGTGATCACCCTCGGCGGCGGCCGCACGGCCCTCGTCATCGGCGACGTGATGGGCCGCGGGATCCGCGCGGCGGCCGTCATGGGCCAGCTCCGCACGGCGGTCCGCGCGTACGCACGCCTGGACCTGCCCCCGCACGAGGTCCTCCAGCTCCTCGACGGCCTCGCCATGGAGATCGACGCCAACCAGATCGCCACGTGCGTGTACGCGGTCCACGACCCGAACGAGGGACGGCTGGTGTACGCCTCCGCCGGCCACCTCCCGATCCTCGTCCGCGACGAGAGCGGCACCGTCCACCGCGCCGACGAGCCCACCGGCCCCCCGCTCGGCACGGGCGGCTGGATGCACGCCTCCGGCTCGGTGCCACTGGGCCCCGGCTCCACCGCGGTCCTCTACACCGACGGCCTGGTCGAGCGCCGGGACGCGGATCTCGACGAGGGAATCGCCTCCCTGGAGGGCGCACTCGCCGGCGCCACGGGCACACCGCAAGTGGTCTGCGACCGGCTGGTCCGCTCGATGGGCGTGACAGCCGAACACGACGACGACGTGGCCGTCCTGGTCCTCCAGCACCCGGCGCGTACGGGTCCCGACAGCGACCTCTTCCGCAACGCGGCCCTGGAGCTGCTCGGCGGCACGGAAGCGGCCCCACGCGCGCGTGCGTTCGCCTCCGGCGTCCTCACCAGCTGGCGCTTCGCACCCGACCTGCACGACCTCGGGGTACTCGCCGCCAGCGAACTCGTCGCCAACTCCCTCCAGCACGGCACCCCGCCGATGCGCCTGCGACTGCGCCGCACCGACCGCCGGCTGATCGTGGAGGTCACCGACGGCGACGACCACCTGCCGCGCCGCCGCCGCGCCGAAGCGGCCGACGAGTCCGGCCGCGGCATCGCGATCATCGCCACGATCGCCTCGAACTGGGGCTCCCGGCGCGCCCCGGGCGGTGGCAAGGCGGTGTGGTGCGAGTTCGCACTCCCACGCCCCACCTGACCCGGCAGCCGCACGTGCCCCGTCAGCCCCGTCAGGCCGCGGTCTGCACCGACTCCGCGGAAGCTCCGCCCCGCACCACGACCCGGCTCTTCGCGAGCGAGGGCTGGTTCTGCACAGGAGTGAGCTGCCGCCCCAGCCGCACCGCCAGGACCGTGATCCCCAGCGAGAACAGCAAGAACGTCACGATGTACGGAGCGTGCAGCGAGGCACCCATCGGGCCGCCCACTGCCGGGCCCACCGCGAGGGCCAGCTGCTTCACCAGGGCGAAGGCCGAGTTGTACTGGCCGGCCAGCCCGCTCGGCGCCAGGTCCGCGACCAGCGGAGCCACGGTCGGGGACAGCATCGCCTCCCCGAGCCCGAACAGCGCGTACGTCGACACGAACGCGGCCGTCGCCATGGCCTGACTGCCGTGTCCGAGCCCCGCGTACCCGGCGACGACCCAGGCGAGGGCCCAGATCAGCCCCACCGCGGCGATCACCCGGGACCGCTTGCGCCGCTCGATGAACTTCAGCACGGCGAACTGCGCGACGACGATCACCGCCGTGTTCGCGGCGAGAGCCGTCCCGAGCGCGGAGGTCGAGATACCGGCCGCCTCGACGCCGTACGCGCTCAGCCCCGACTCGAACTGTCCGTAGCAGGCGAAGAAGAGCACGAAACCCACCACGCACAGCTGCACCATGGCCCTGTTGCCGAGCAGCTGCTTCCAGCTCCCCCTGGCCTGCCCCGGCGCACCCGCGACCTTGGGCACCCGCGGCATCCGTACGGTCGCCATGACCACCACGAGCAGCAGGAACATCGCCGCCTCGATCGCGAACAACACAGTGAACGAGCTCGCCCGCGAGGCGTCGACGAGGTGACCGCCGATGAGCCCGCCGACCCCGAGGCCGAGATTCTGCAGGAAGAACTGGGTGGCGAAGGCGCGCGAGCGGGTCTCGGCGGTCGAGCAGTCGACGATCATCGTCGCCAGCGCGGGCTGCATCACGGCCTGCCCGGCACCGAGCGCGGCCGCGGACATCAGTACGGCGGTGGAACTGCTCGCCAGCCCCAGGCTCAGCGAGCCGACGGCAGCGGTGACCAGGGCGAGGAGCAGCACGGGCATCGGCCCCCGCCGGACGATGGCCCGCCCGGCGAACGGCAGCACCACGAGCGCGGCCACGGCGAAGACGGCGAGCACAAGACCCGCCGTCATGACACCGAGATCCCGTACCTGCGCCACATAGACGTACAGATACGGGACGGTAAAGCCGAGGCCGAACGCACTGAGTGCGTTGCCCACATGGATCCGGCGCATCTCCGCGCCCATCGCCCTGGTCACTTTCACCTGCCCTGATCAAGAAGTCCTACGTCTCCCTCATAAGTTAGGAGTGAAGACTTCGAAGCTAAAGTTAGAGGCTAAACAATACACTCCGAAGGACTTCAATGCCAAGCGGGCGCGTGCCATACTGCGGCTATGGGTGACCCCGCCGCGAACGAGCCGACGCTGGACGAGCAGATCGCCGCCTACCAGCGCGAGTTCCAGGATCTCGACCCCCAGGTCGAGAAGATCGTCTCGGCGCTCGGCCGCCTCAACCGCCGTATGAACGTCGCGTACGGCCGCCAGACCTCCGCCCTCGGCATCAGCAACGCCGAGTGGGAGGTCCTCAAGGCACTCGTCCTGTCGGGAGCGCCCTACTGCCTGGGTCCCAGCGACCTGGCGAAGAGGCTCGGCCTCACTCCGGCGGCCATGACCCACCGGATCGACCGGATGGTGGCGGAAGGGCTCGTCACCCGGGAGCGCGACGAGTCCAACCGGGTCCGCGTGATCGTGGAACTCACGAACGAGGGCCGTGACAAGTGGCTTGAGGCCATGCGCCTCGCGACCGTCTTCGAGGAGGACCTGCTCCAGGACCTTTCCCAGACGGAGCGCGGTGCCCTGGAAGACGTGCTGACCCGGCTGCTGCGACGCGTGGAGGACGCACAACCGGACGCCGGCGGCCGGCTCACCGACCTCGACTGAGGCCCGGACAGGCCGAGTTGGGGTTTGCCGGACGGCCACCCGGGGGAGACTTGACACTCCCCTCGCGGATCCGTAAGGTTCTTCGAGTTGCCACGGAGCCGTAACGGTTCTGCGACAACACCTCCGCCGCGGATGCGGCACACCAAACCATCAGCTGATCTCCCAACGGGATTGAATTCGGCGTGCCCGAATAAATTTCGATTTGGGGTCGGCGGCTCCGATTAGGAACTGCCGACAGGATCCGCTAAAGTTTTGGACGTCGGAACGGCCCAACAGCCGGGAAGACAACCCCACTTCGACTGGGAATCGGGCCTGAAAGGGTCTGGTAGAGTCGGACTCGCCGGAAAGGGAAACGCGAAAGCGAAAACCTGGAAAGCACCGAGGAAATCGGAACCGGAAACGGTCTGATAGAGTCGGAAAC